>NZ_JBIRJA010000024.1:0-121486 GCF_044329325.1 Streptomyces sp. NPDC017676
GCTCGGCGGACGCCTCGCCGATGCCGCTGGACGCGCCGGTGATGACGGCCACCCGGCCGTCCAGGGGCCTGGCGGAGGACGTGGCAGAGGTCTCGGTGGTCATGTGATGACACTTCCGATCGATATGAGGGGCGGCGCCATGGGAATGCGATCGTGATCGGGCTCTCACGCGCTGCTGTCACCTGTTCCTCGGGCGCCTTTGTGCCGGCCCGGAAGTGCGCAGGGACAAGCGATTCCGCCCGAGGGCCGAGTCTCGTTCCGCACGTGGGCGAGGCCTCTTCCAGCGTGCACCCGCAATCGGGATCCGGCGAAAGCAGTGATCACCATGCCGGAGTAGCCCACCGCGCGCGGACTGGACTCTCTGCATCGGGTTCGGCATCACCGTTCACTACCGACCAGGCGCACGGCGCAGGCTTCCATCAGGTCCCCGCGTGCGGCGGCACGCGCATCCGGCACTGAGAGGTTCGCGGTGTGAAGACGCCGAGGTGTCGCGGTCGCGATCGCACGTGGCGGTCAAGGGTACGAGGAGGCTCACCCGCCACCCGCCACCCTGGGCGAGGAGGATCGCGTCAGCCCGAAGGGCCTCCTGACCCATTGCCCCGAACTGGACACGGCCGCCGGACACGTCCGCGACTTCGGCGGGATACTCATCGGCCGCCTCGGCGCCACGCACCCTGCCCGGATCGACACCGTCGGCGCCAGCCAGCTGCCCGGGCCCACTGGCTTCGCACTGCACCTGCTCCGAGACCTCGGAGCCGTGACCGCCAGCCTCACCCCGGGCTGGAGCTCGGGCAGCATCGCAGGCGCCGAGAACCGCCTCAAAAAGATCATGAGACAGCTCTACGGCCGAGCCGCATTCGAACTCCTACGCTGATGATCTCGCTTCAGTAGTGCACCGCTCGGGTGCTGGATCGCTGCTTCCCAGCCCCTTGAGATCAGAGTTCGGTCGTCCAGATCCCGACATGATGGTCGCTCGGAGGCAGCCACAACTGAGGCTGTGACTCGCGATGCCTCTCGTCAGCCTGCTCATCCCAGTGGAAACGGCCCTCAGCATCAGGCCACGCGACTTGCAGCACGGGGAGAGGCGGCCGCCGGTAGAACCCGATCGCCTGCCCGAAGAAGTTTCGGTACCAGCCGCGATCAACCTGCCTGAGCGCGACTGGATGACCGGCGACAACCTCGGGATGGCTTTGGCCGTCCGCCAGTGCTTCGCCCGCGGCAGACTTCTCTCCGAGCGTGTTGAGCATGCGGTGCATGGCGCGTCTTCGGGAACCATCACGACGTGCCACCCGTGCCGTTGCACATGCTCGATGACTGTCAGGTCCATGCGGTCCGCTTCGTCCCGGTCGCCGTAGTCATGACAGAGGACACAGCGGCACTGGAACGGATCATCAGTCATGTGCGGAGGGTACGAGGTGAGCGTTCACCTCGAGCAACCGGGGTTTGGAGAACCCACTCAATCGAACAGCGCCCTCACCCCGAGGGATGGCGATCGTCGGATCCATGCTGGCCGCTCTGGTGAGCTGCCGACCGTTCCTGAGCGTCGCTCTCCCATGGGTGGCCCGATGGCTTCTTGGTACTGCGGCTCAGGCTTCCGATACCTTGCGTGGCATGAGTGGCAGCTTCGACGTGGCCGAGGCTCTGGACGGCGGGATTTCCGATCGGGCGCGGGCCTGGGCATTCATCCGCAGTTTTGCTGGTGCTTGGGGTGATCCGTTGACCGAGGACGACGGCACGCCGGGGGCGGAACTGGCGCAGGCGGAGGCGGTTCTCGGCTGCTCGCTGCCGACTGCGCTGCACGAGTTCTATACGCTCGCCGGAGTCCGGACCGACCTGGTCGCCAACCAGGACCCCCTGCTGCCACCTCACGAGATGTTCGTGCATGACGAGTGCGGCGGTGTCCTCGTATTCCGCAGCGAGAACCAGGGCTGCGCCTTCTGGGGCGTGCGCCTTACCGATCTTGCCCAAGACGATCCCCCAGTGCTCGTCCAGGCGCGGCACGGCTGGGTGCCGTTCATGGACCGGGTGTCCTTGGCCTGCGTCGAGCTCGTACTGAGCGAGGCGCTGTTCGGCGGCGGGGGACGGCTGTACAACGCCTGCGAGCTGCCGGGAGACCTGCTTGATGCGGTGCCCGAACACTTTCAGCGGATCCAACTGCCGGACTACCCGATGTGGACCGGTCCGGAAGAGTTTCCCGTGCGGTGGTTCTCCGCCCCCGGCAAGCTGCTGCGCCAAGACGGCCTGGGCGTCCACAGTTGGCTTCACGTCCGGGGCCGGACACGCGCCGATTTGGATGCGATCTGCGAGATCGTTCCTGGACGGTGGTCCCTGGGATACACCGAGTCACTCAGCTCCGAGCCGCCGCCCTTCTGATCTGCTGCGGACCTTCTTGCGACGTCTCCAGCAAATGAGGCCGCAAGCAAGTGAGACGAGGGCGTCGTGCAGGTCGAGGCGTCTTTCCCAGCGGACGGCCAAGCGCTTGAAGTGGTGCAGGAGCGAGAAGGTCTGCTCGACGACGTAGCGGAGCTTGCCCAGGCCCTTGATGTTTGGGGAGCCTTGCGGGAGATCACCGGCAAGATGCGCCGCCTGCGTAACTCGCGCCGTTTGGGGTTGCTGTCGTAGCCCTTGTCGCCCAGAAGGGCGTCGGGGCGCCTGCGCGGACGGCCCGGCTTGCCGGCCACGGGTGGGATGCCGTCGACCAGGGTCAGGAGCTGGGTGACGTCGTTGACGTTGGCCGCGGTGGTGATGACCTTGAACGGGGTGCCTCTACCGTCGCAGAGGTGATGTTTACTGCCCGTCTTCCCGCGGTCGACCGGTGACGGGCCGGTGGCCTCGCCCCCTTTTTCGCGCGGATGTGGGAGGCATCCACGCAGGCCCGCGTCCAGTCCAGGGCGTCGGCCGCGTGCAGCTCCGCGAGCAGGAGACGGTGCAACTGGTCGAAGACACCGGCCATGTGCCCACGGCGCAGTCGGCGCCAGCAGGTCTGTCCGGAGCCGAACCCCAGCTCCAACGGCAGCAGTTGCCAGCTGATGTCGTTGTAGAGCACGTACAGGATGCCCTGCAGACATAGCCGGTCGTCCACTGCCTTCGGGCCGGGCGCCTTCTCCGGCCAAGGCGGCAGCAGAGGCTTGATCAGCGCCCACAAGTCATCGTCCACGGTCCACGGACGGTACCCCACACGTCACGAACGGCGGAACCGTAGGACTGGTCACTGCCGACCAGCACACATCCACAAGATCGTGTTACGAGCTCTTAGGATCTGCAGCAGACTGGCTGACCTGCTCGACTCTCGGTCAAGTGGCGAGGGCGAGATTCGGAGGCGGGCGATGCCGAGCATGGCGTGGTGAACGCCGTCGCCTTTGAAGCGGCAGGCGCGGAGGATCTTCCAGGTCTTCTTACGGGCGAAGGCGTGCTCGATGGGAGCGCGGACTTTGCGGTGGGAGGCGTTGTGTTCTTCTTTCCAGGACGGTAGTTCGCTCTGGCCTTCCTCTCGGCGATGCGGGATGACCAGGTCAGCGCCGCGGTAGCCGCCGTCCGAGACGACGGTGGTCTTGCCGACAGCAGCTTGCGCTCCCGGACAGTTCCCATGCCTTGCAGTCGTTGCGGTTGCCGGGTGGCGGTCGGCCGACGGCGAGAACCAGTCGGGTGTCTGCGTCAATGATGAGCTGGTGGCTGGTGGAGTACCGGCAGTTTTTCGACTGCTCGGCGATGGTGTGATCGCGGGCGGGGACCGAACAGCGGTCCCAGCTGACGCAGCCGAGATTGGTGCGCCAGTACGCGGCGACCAGCAGGACCCGGTCCTCCAACGGCAGGCTCCACGACCGGCCCTTGCACACGGGGTTCTGCACCCTCGCGTCGTCATGCCGTGATCACACCAGTCACTGCATGATCATTCCCCCGCTTCAGGAGCTCCCTGCTCAAACGCGAGGCGGCAGCGTTCGACCTGCTCGGCCACCTGCTCCATGAACCAGCGCATGATCTCGTAGGGGATGACGTGCTCGTCGTGGCTGTGGATATGGACGGTCGGCTCCGCACTCGGGTCCTCGTCGGGTATCACCGCCACCATGAAGGCAGTTCCGGGCAGGTACGTCTCTGCGTTGGGAATCTCAGCCCACGCAGCTGGCGCCGGCACTGCCTCGCTCAACTCCACACACCAGGCGTCGTCCGGCAACGCGTAGTGGAACTGGACGGCGTAGTGGCGGCCTGCGTGAACGCGCAACTCTGGCATACCCGCAGGTTCCCACAGTTGGCACGCCATAGTCTCGCGAGTATCCGCTCAGCACCTGGTGCCGCCGCCCCGCCGGCCAATTGCGGGAGAGCTCTTGGACGTCGTTCCCTTTGGTTGGTCAGGAGTGCCTTTTGATGGACTTAAAGCACCGTCAATGCTCTGTGAGATTCTCCGGGCATAAGCTACGACCTGGCTGTTTGGGAAGGCGATCGTCCGGCAAATCACACATCGCAGGGCAGGCCCTGAGCCGGATGGCGAATCGACGGCAGCCGATGAGGTGTGCGGCGATGGCAACAAAGGCGATGAATTGTTCGGCCCTGCGTTCGTAGCGGCGGTGCAGGCGTCGGCTGCAGGCGAGCCGGCAGCCGACGAGACCGACTGGTGCACGCACAGGACAGTTCGGCTTCGCTACCGGACAAGCTTCGCCCACATTGCATGTGTAAGTTCCTGCGTGACAGGGGGCCTGTCGTTAACTGATGGTTCCGCGTGCCGTTTCAAGGAGTGCGTCATGACTGCTCAAGTGAAGTCGTTCGGCTTTGGTATGCCCTGGGAGTCGTTTTACGGATACAGTCAGGCTACCCAGGTCGGTGACACGGTCTATGTTTCCGGGCAGCTGTCCCATGACCGTGACGGCAACTTCGTGGGCGCAGGTGACTTCGCACTGCAGGTCAGAACCACGCTGGAGAATCTGGATCTGGTGTTGCAGCAATTCGGTGCCGAACGCAGCCAGGTAGTGGAAACCACAGTGCTGGTGAGGAACTTGCGGGAGAACTTCGACACGACGGCACGCCTCCACGCGGAGTACTTCGGGGAGCACCGGCCCGCCAGCACGGTCATGGGCATTTCCGACCTGGCGCTGCCGGACCAACTCGTGGAGATCGGCGCGCTCGTGCGTCTCGACGTGAAGCCGTAGGCGGGAGGCCGGCCTGATTCCTTCATCAGTCTCATCGGATCGCGGTTGCGACGGCCGTCCCTGCCGGCTGATCTCACGGCCCGTTGGGGCGGCAGCTATACGAGGTGAAGCCAGCGCGTGGGTGTCAACGCGGTCACCACGCCGCAGCCATCTGGACGTACAGGACGGTCTACGACCACTACGCGAAGCGTGTGCCGCCGCGGTGCCCCGCCGGAACGACAAACACGGCGCCTGGCCGCACCACGGGCAGACGCTCGTGCCGACTGAGCGGCGATCGGGGGCTGGGGCGGGGGTTCCGCTGCCTGCGGACTAGAAGCCGCTCTACGGGGTGTTCGAACGATGGGGTTGCCAGTGATTCCGTCTGCTTCTCGGGCACGACGAGGGGAGCCCGGCTCCGGCGGCCCCATCGACGGCCGGCCACTCTGTCGATAGGCTGGCGTGTCGCCGTTCGTGGACGTGCGATGCCGGCGCGGGCCAGGGTGTCCTTGCGCCTCCCGGCCCACCGGGTGGGATGGGCGGGCTCGGAAGAAACTGCCCCAGGCTGTGTTCGGCAGCGCCTGCCCGGGGCTGCCGGGCAGGCGCTCGTCGCCCGGGGCGCCCCAGGACGGGCGCTGCTGCGGATCGCCGGTCGAGACGAGGACCTGCTCAAGAAAGGGGCCGGCCGACGTGGCCGGCCGCACCGCGCCGAGGCCGCCGGTCAGCCGCTACCGCCGCGCGGGGGCCACCTGCCCCTGCTCGCAGTGCCGCCGTCCCCACCGGAGTCCGTAGTGACGGCCGTGCGTCGCCGTCATGCCTGGCGGCTGCGGTGGGACACCGAGCGTGTCTGGTGGGATATCACGCACCTGCCGTTCGCAGCCCGAGCCTCTCAGGTGTGGCTGGCGCCGAGAGGCCCGGCTGCCCCGGACACCGGCGCGGTGCCGTGCGTACGGCGGACATCGAGGTCGGGCCGGGACCGGGTGCGTCCTCGGCGTCGAGCGTACGTGCCACCGATGGCCTCGGGGCAGTCGTGGGCGCTCGTCGGGCCAGGCGACGTCGGCACCGCGCGGCGGATCGCCATGGTGCCGGACACGGTAGGGCTCGCCGCGGTCCGCGTCACTGTGACCGCGGCCGCCATTCGAAGAGCAGGATGGTCGCGTCGTCCCGCAGCTGGTTGCGCTGGTAGTCCAGGATGGCGTGGATGAGCAGTCGTAGTACCTCGGCCGGGCGCTGGCCGGCGGCGTTGGAGTGGATGATGAATTCGGTGAACCGGTCGAGGCCGAACTCCGCACCGTCCGCGTCCCTCGCCTCCACGACACCGTCGGTGTAGAGCAGAACGCAGTCGCCCGGTTCCAGTTTCGTCTCGTGGATCTGCCGGGCCGCCGGGACGAGTGGGCCGGCGAGGCCGAGCGGCGGCTGCGGGGGGCTGTCGAGCGCACCGGAGAGCACCCGCTCGTCACGGATCAGCAGCGGTGGGGGATGACCGCAGTTGACCCAGTGCAGCACCCCGGTCTCGGCGTCGAGCCGGCACAGCACACCGGTGGAGAAGTGGTCGGGCAGCCACTGGGCGAGCGCCTGGTCGACGGAGCAGACGATGTCGGCCAGAGCGCCACCGCCGCGGCGGGCGTTGCGCGCCGCCGCCATGGCGACCGACGTGGTCAGGCCGGCGATCAGATCGTGGCCCATGCCGTCGAGGATCATGGTGTGCAGCACGTTCTTGACCACCGAGTGGTCGAAGGCGTCGCCTGCGATGTCGTACGCCGGTTCCAGGACCGCGGTCGACACGCACCTGCTGCTGCCGATGGTGCGCGGCGGCAGGAAGGCTCGCAGCATCTCGGTGGGCAACCGCATGGATGCGGTGCGTGTGCGGGCCGCGAGCCAGTCGCTGTAAGCACGCTTGGAGGTGAGCAGCATGGCGAACAGATGGGCCAGCATCCGGATGCGGCGCATCAGCGGCCCGTCGAGCGAGGTGGCACGCACCGCCAGCACGCCCAGTCGCTCCGCACCGTCGACCAGCGGCATCCAGACGATCAAGCCGTCATCGGCGTCGTCCACCCGTGGGGAGACCGTGCGGTAGGCCCAGCCGGCCGACGAGCGGTCCACCGGGAGCGACTCCAGGGCTTCGTCGAGTGGGAGGAGCAGTCGTTGTTGCAGATCGGCGAGGTAGATCAGCGCCGTACCCAGGCCGAGGGCCGAGGCGCATCGATCGGCCAGGGCGGGCAGTTCGACCGGCAGGGCCGTTTGCGCCTCCGTGATCAGCTGTTCCAGCAGGCTCTCCTCGACGGCCGGGCCGTGAGCGGAGGGCTCGCGCAGTGGGTCCGACACGGACATCACTCCTTCCACGCCGGTCTCACACCGATCCTGTCCCGCACAGCCCACTGCTGCCACTGCTCGACGCGCTCCCCGGTCCCGCGGCCGGTCGGCCGTCCCGGTATGGGGCGGACCCGCGGTTCGCCGTCGGCGAGGGTGTCGGGGGGCCGGCTGCCTCGCGTTCGGATCTCGACGCCGCCGGTCAGGCGGGGTGTTTCGCGTCCACCGTGCCGCGAGCCACCTCGATGTGAAGGAACCCGCGGCCGCCACCACCGAATCCCTGCTTCGGGCACGGCGCATCCGAGCGCCCCGCTGTGTGCAGCTTGTCGACGACCTTCTCCCCCGCTGCCGGCACCACCAGGACGCCCAGGGCGTTCCAGCGCTCCTCCAGCTCGCCGCCGCTCGGCGGGACGGGGCGGATCCGATGACCCCCAAGGCGCAGGCCCCCTGGCTGCCGCTGTCCCGCGACACGGTGGGGCCGTGGCTGCCGGGGGGAACGGTTCCCGCGGCAGGAGGAGCCGCTGCTGACGGTTCTGCGGGAGACGCGGGCCGAGGCCGTCCGCCAAGGCCGCCTGGAGGCTTCCGCCGGCACGGGTTCGGGTGAGAACCCGTGCCGATCTGCTGGCTGAGGCCGCTGGAGACGGGGTTGGGCCGCCGAGCAGCGGAGCCGGATACAGGCACCAGTCCGGCCGAGTTGGGCACTGATCAGTTGGTTGTCCTGACAGGAGCACTGCTGCGTCCGTGGTCCTGACCGCTGAGCTCGGTGTCGAGTGTCTCCTGGGCCACTCGCATGACTTCGGCGTACACGGGGTCCTGCAGCCGCTTCCACATCTCCTCTTCGGAGACGTCCTCGACGCGGCTGGTCACCCACCAGATGTTGCCGAACGGGTCCTTGATACGGCCCCCGCGCTGTCCGAAGGCGTCGTAGGCCAGAGGCGTGACGACATGGCTGCCGGCTTCGACGGCTCGTGAAAAGGCTTGATCGGCGTCGGTGACGAACACGCGCAGCAGGCTTGGCATGGCGGGCCAGTTCGTGCGCCGGTCGAAGGCCAGCACGACGGTGTCGCCGACTCGGATCTCACCGTGACCGATCAAACCATCCTCGGTGTGCACTCGCGCCAGCTCTTCACCCCCGAACGCCTGGGAGACGAAGTCGAGGAAAGCCCCCGTGTCGTCGGTGACGACCCAGGGGGCGACGGTGGTGTAGCCCGCCGGCGTGGAGTTGGTCTGCTCAGACATCACGGCCCTTCCGCCGATGTTGGTTGCCAGCCGTGACGTTAGGCGGGATCTAGGTCAGTTCATGTCCTCTATGGGGGCGTGGGGTGCCGGTGCCACGTCGCGACCGCTCGGAGGCAGACCCGTCATAGCCCTCGGTCACCACGCTCTCGGTGTCGGCACCCTGGCGTTACGACGTGGTGTACGGCCTTCCGTGTCCCGGAGCTTGCGGGACGCTGAGCGGAAACCCCGGGCCGGGGGAGTTCTGCGGTGCGTGCCGGGGCATCACCTGCGCCAGGTGGCGGTGTATGCGGTCGGCTTCTCCGCGCACCTGGGCGGGGATGTCACCGCGTTCGGCGACGAGGCGGTTGTAGATGGGGGTCTCGTGGAACACGGAGTGGTTTGCTCTTTTCATCTGGGTGGGGTGGGCGGCGGGCCGGCGCGGGGACGGCGGGTTCACAGCTGCGGGTCGAGGCCGAACTGGTTCACCCCAGGAGGATGAGGAGGAGGCTGCCGCCGGTGTCGGTCATCTCTGCGACGTCCTTGGCATGCCGAGATGCTCGTGCAGTGGTGTCGTCCAAGGAACGCGTCATGTCCGACAGCTTATGGCGTGGTACTGGCTCTGATTCAGCCCCACCAGAGGGCGACGAACAGGTGGCCCTGTGCTGCGTCGAGGTGAGAAGTCGGCACCTTCGGCTGGACCTACCTGAGGCCGCGGTTCTGGCCCATCCGTCTTCCAGCTGACGCAGACCGCAGCCGAGCCAGCCGGCCGGCCGCCGCGCTCAGTTCCCCCGTGTGATGCGAACGGCGGCCGGCCGGTGGCGTTCCGCGGCGTCTACCGCTTCGTGGCCGAGCGGTGCCGCATGTGCAGGAGCCAGGCGGCCCCACCGACGGCGAGCAGGCCGTCACCGGCCAGGCCCGCGGTGCTCGCCGCCGTGGTGCCGTCCTCAGCCGTGGCCTCGGCGCCTCAGGTGCCGGCCCCTGCCGTGCCGGCGTGCTTGGTCATGTGGCAGGTGCCCCCGCGGACCATGTCCAGGTGCATCGCCACCACCGGCCGGGCACTGCGCGCAGCGGCCACGACCTGGGTGTTCTTCCCCGCCTTGATCTCTTGGTCGATCAGCGCGAGCGTCTGGCTGTGTCCGGCTTCCTGAGCTCGGAGCCATGCGGTGTCGTAAGCCGATGTTCCGGCTTTCGCCTGCACGGCGGCCAGCTGCCTCTTCTGTTCCGCGGACGGGGAGGCGGGCAGCTGCACCTTCAGCTTGCCGGCCAGCGACTTCACGTCCGTGTCCAGCTTGGTGTGGTCGCGTACCAGTACGGCGCCGACCTGCTTCACGCACTCGGTCGTGGCGTGCCTCTGCGCGTCTTCGCCGGCTGCGATCTCGGCGAGGTTGCCCTGGTGCACCTGTATCAGGAACGTTTCGTCCTGGCCAGCGGCTTGTCGGGCGAATGCCTGGGGTGCGGCCGCACCGCACAGTGCCACCGCCGCGACCGCGGCGGCCACCGGTCGTTTACGCATGGGTTTCGCTCCCTTCGCGCCGGCTCGGCACATGTGCACCGCACCGGCGATCGGAACGGGGCGCGTGACAGAGCGCCCCTACGCATCTGTACCGAGGTGGCACCCGCCCGTACCGGGGGGAGCCCGCCATTCACCCGAATGACCCCTGCGGATCGCCCGAAGGTATGCGCGGAAGTACGCTGCGGCCCCTGCCTGAGGGGCCGCCCGTCTCCGTCCCGGGCGATGACGGAGAAGTGGCGCTATACGGAGAAGTGGCGCCACTCGGTGGGAGGCCGATACGGAAGGCGAGCGGTTTCCGTTGCTGCCGGCCCCGTCATGGCGAGGGCCGGCCGGTCGGCGTTGCCCGACCGGCCGGCCCTGGTTCGGTGCGCGGCTACCGGGCGGCCTGGGTCTCCGCTTCGTGCTTGAGGTTGTTGACCCAGTTGTGCAGGGAGTTGTCGAGCGCGGACTGCAGCGCAGCCTGGTTGGCGAGGACGGGGGCGCCCGCCCAGGACTCCTCGGTGCGGACGAGGACGCCGTCGCTGGTCGGGGTGAAGGTCCACACGTGGACGGCGGTGATGCCCTGGGCCGGACCGCCCCAGGCCAGGCGCTTGCCGTAGTCGACCTGCTTGACGGTGGAGGTGATGTCCAGGCCCTCGGTGCTCCAGCGGAACACCGAGCCGGGACGCAGGCGGCCGGGAGTCTCCTTGACCACGACGTTCACCTTCGGCTGCCACGACGGCCAGTTGGCGACGTCGGTCTGCACCTTCCAGATGGTGTGGAGCGGCGCGTGGATGAGGATGCTGTCACGGGTGATCACCGGCGCGCTCTCGTCGATGTGCACGTCGGCGGTGTGCGGGGCGGTGGCGCCGGCCCTGGCGGGACCCTCGTCGGTGAGAGCGGCGGCGGTGCCGGTGGCGGCGACGACGAGGGCAGTGGTCAGGGCGGCGGACTTGGCCGCGGTGGTGACGCGCATGGTACTGGCCTCTGAGAAGGGTTCGAGGAACCGGTGTCGGGTGGGCAACAGGGCGGTGGGCCCGGTGGAGACGGAAGGTGCTGGGCGAGCGCCCTGATTCCATGGTGTGGTCCGGTCCGCTTGAGAACGTGCCCGGACCGGTGCTCACTCGTACTCATCGATGCCCGTCACCACGAAGGTGCCGGCAACGTCCGTGCGGCGGACCGGGCAGGCGTGCGCGTGTCGGCGGTGTGTGGGCCGGCCGCTGAGGCGAGCGCACGCCGGTACGGCCGGTGTGCCGCGGCACAGAGCCGCGCGCCACGGGCGGTCGCGAGGGGGCCCTGGCCCGACCGGGCCACGCCTCGTCAACCACCCGAGGGCGGAGTGGTGGCGCTTCAGGGCCAGCTCAGCCCGCGGGAACCGCGTCCGCCGGGTTCGTGTGCCAGTTGGTGACGACGGGCTTGTCGACGAGGGTGTTCCCCACCGGCAGCGAGACGGGGTGGGGGTCACCGTCGCTGACCGACACGATGACCGTGCTGTACTCGGTGCCGTAGTCGTCGTTCGTGGTCTTCGGGTTGACACCGGCGTAGACCGTCGTGCCACCGCTCAGGGTGATCTCGGGACCCGCCGACTGCTCGGCGGGGTGGGCCTGCGTGCCCCCGGAGCCGAAGGCGACAACGGGCAGCCCTGCCGGCAGCACACAGGTGATACCGGGCTTCGCGCTGACGCTGATCTGGATGTAACCGCCGGCCTGGGTCATCGACTTGGCCGACCAGCGCAGGTCATTCGACCCGCAGCTCTGGCCGTACCCCGTCTTGTCGGCGGCACCGCCGTCGCCGGAGTCCCGACCGGAGCCCGTACCGCCGGTGGCGCCCCGGGTGGTGCCACCGGTGGTGCCGCCGTTCCGGGAGGAGCCCGCCGTGGTCCCGCTCGTCCGGCTCTCCTGGCCGCCCGGACCGCCGGCCTTGGTCGCGCTGGGCGCCGGCGCGGGGGAGGACGTTGCCGTCGAGTCGGCGACGGTCTTCGCCGAGGCGGTGTCAGGGGCGCTGGAACTCCCCTGGCAGGCCGTCATGAGCAGTCCGGCGCCGAGTGCGGCCGAAACGGCGAAGGCGGTGCGGAAGCGGTGGTTCATGAGATGTCTCCTCGGTCGGCGAGCGCGTGGCCGCGCCCTTGTGTGATTGCCTCTTCGTTCAGCACGACGGGGGCTTCCCCGGATCGGTTCGATGCGGTGGCGGCTTCGCGACGGCTCCGGCACACGGCTGTTACAGAACGCGGTCGGTCCGCGCGCTCGTCGTCGGCCATCTGGCCGATCACCCACCCAGAGACACCGCTCAAGTGAGTTACATGTCAGACAGTGAACATCCTTTTGCCCAGGTTGATCCCCCACGAGGATGATGTTTCCCATCGCAAGACACCTTCTTGACAGGTGTTGAATCGTTGATGATGCTGATGTCTCCGACCGACAGGGAGGCACCGTGCACGAGCACGACGAGTACCTGTACTTCCTTCGGCGCGCCTTCGACGGCATGCTCGGCGCGCTGGAGGAACTGGGTGACGACCTCGGCAGCACCGCGCCGGCCCTGCCCGGGGCCAACTCCCCCTACGCCATCGCGTACCACTGCGTCAGCGTGGCCGACTACTGGCTGGGCCACGTCGTCGCGGGACGTCGCGTCGACCGCGACCGTCCCTCCGAGTTCACGGCGAAGGGGGATGTGCGGCGCCTGCGGAGGGAGGTCGAAGCGCTCTTCGCGCGTCTGGAGGCGGACCTGAGTGAGGCAGTGCCGTCCGAGTCGCCGCGCAACGCGCCGCCTGCCGAGTTCGAGGGGCCCAACCGTCCCCTGAGCGTGCGGGGCGTACAGCTGCACGTACTGGAGGAACTGGCCCAGCATCATGGGCAGGTGCAGATCAGCCGTGATCTGCTGCGCGCGGGGAACCTCTCATGAAGGCCGCACCGGCCAGGGACGTTCCCGGCTTCGACGATCTCGGCCTCGACTGGCTGCGCGCTCGCGGCAGCGTGAAGTGGCACCGCCCGGAACGGGACGTCCTGCCGGCGTGGGTGGCCGACATGGACTTCCCCACCCCGCCGCCGGTGGTGGCCGCACTGCACGAGGCCGTCGACCGGCGTGATCTCGGTTATCCGGACTGGCCGGACGGCAGTCCGTTGCGTACCGCCTTCGCCGAACGGATGGCCGAGCACCATGGATGGGCCGCGGCGGCGCACCGGGTGCGCGAGCAGACCGACCTCATCCAGTGTCTGCAACTCGTCCTCCACCTCGCGACGTCGGACGGGGACGCGGTGGCCGTGCAGGTCCCCAACTACCCTCCGTTCCTGGCGACCTTGCGGACGATGAACCGGCGGATCGTGCCCGTCCCGATGGAAGACACCGACGACGGCTGGCGCATGGACTTCGCCGCTCTGGACGCCGCGGTGAAGCGGTCCGCCTGCAGAGCGCTCGTCCTGGTCAACCCGCACAACCCCACCGGCCGGGTGCTGACGTACGACGAACTCACCGAGCTGGCCGCCATCGCCCGCCGGCACGATCTGCTCGTCGTCAGCGACGAGATCCACGCCGAGCTGGCCTACGCCCCGCACCGGCACATCCCCTTCGCGAGCCTGTCCGACGACGCGGCGCGCCGTACCGTGACCCTGACCTCGGCGACCAAGGCGTTCAACCTGGCCGCCATCCGCTGCGCCGTCACGCACTACGGCCCGGACCGCCTCCTCGCGCTACGTGACGCACAACCGCCCGACCTGTACGGCACCGTCTCACCGCTCGGTGTCATCGCCACCCTGGCCGCGTGGGAACACGGTGACGCCTGGCGGCGCGATCTGCTGACCGTGCTGGACCGCAACCGCCGGCGCGTCCACGACGTGCTGCGCGACCGGCTCCCGCGGGTCCGCCACCACCTGCCCGAGGCCACGTACCTGGCGTGGCTGGACACCCGGCCGCTCGGACTGGACGAGCCACCGGTGGAGAAGGTGCTCAGGGACGGCCGGGTCCTGCTCGACGGCGGCGACCCCTTCGGTCCGCGGGCCGAGAGGTTCCTGCGGCTGAACTTCGCCACCTCGCGGCAGGTGCTGGAGGAGATCCTCGGCCGCGTCACCGAAGCGCTGGGCGGCCAGGAGCGGTGACGACGGCAGCGGAGACCACCTGGCACCATGAGGGGGTGGATGACTTCGTCTTCGTCAGCGGGCGGCTGTCCCTGGACCTCGCGGGCACCCTGCTGTGGCGACGCACACGGCGCATCGAGTTGCTGCGCTCCCCCGAAGACCTGCGACGCTGGATCCACCAGGCCGCACTGCTCGACGCGCCGGCTCCGCTCGACGCGCGCGCCCTGTCGAGAACCTGCCGTCTCAGGGAAGCCGTGTACACGCTGGTACGCGCGTGGCCCCCGACGCCGGCCGCGGACAGCGGGGTACGCGAAGCGCTCGCCGAGGTGAACGAAGCGGCCCGGCTTCCGCTCCCCAGGCACCAGCTCGACGAGGACGGTCACCTCGTCCGCACCGGGGACGTCGACGAGGTGCTCGGCGCGGTGGCCCGGGACGCGGTCGATCTGCTGGGCGGCGCCGACTTCACCCGCGTACGGGAATGCTCGAACGAGCACTGCACCCGCCTCTTCGTGGACCTCTCGCGGTCCGCCAACCGCCGCTGGTGCGGCATGGCCGAGTGCGGCAACCGGCACAAGGTGGCCAACTACCGCAAGCGGCGGCAGGCGGCCCACTGACCGGCCGCGTATGCCGCCGGGTGGGCGCTGCGGCCTGCCGGGAGAGCGGGAGCCGGCGTGCGGTGGTCCCGCTCCGGCGCGGTGACCGTCGCTAACCGGCCCCTCCACGAAGCGGCTCATCCGCAGGTGCTGGTCGGGCAGCGGCGGGCCCCGTTGGGCGACACCGGCCCACGCCTGTGCGACGACCGGGTCCAGGCTGCCTCCCACCTGCGGATCGGTCAGCCGCAACCACACCGCCGGTGAACCAGGCCCGGCACCTCACCGTTGTGGTCGACGGAGCGCCGGCGCGGGCGGACCACGTACGCCGGGACTCCGGGTGTACAGCCGACGGGGCACGCCCCACCCCGCTCGGAGCCGTGACGCTCCCCCACCGTCCACACGACTCAGAGGCGCCATGACGCACTTCACCAACCGTTTCCTGTCCGCGCACCGGACACTCGCGGCGATCACCGTGGCCGGGGCCGCGCTGCTGTCCGCCGGAGCCGCCCCCTCGGCCTTCGCTCAGACGCCGTCCGCGTCCTCGGCGGACGGCCCCAACTACGTGGCACTCGGCGACTCCTACGCCTCCGGCGCCGGGCTTGCCGGTGTCACGGACGCCGAGTGCGACCGCACCGCCGCCGGTTACGCCGCCGTCGTCTCCCGGACGTCGGCGGGCAAGGGCCGCACCTTCAAGAACGTCACCTGCACCGGCGCCACCACGGCCGCCCTCTGGAACGCGCAGGGCTCCGAGCCCGCGCAGCTGAACGCCCTCACCCCCAACACCAAACTGGTCACCCTGACGCTGGGAGGCAACGACCTCGGCTTCACCGACGTGCTGACCACCTGTGCGCTCGTGGCGTCCTCCGATCCAGCCGGAAGTCCGTGCAAGAAGTACTTCACGGCCGGCGGCAAGGACGTGCTCGGTGAACGCATCAACACGGTCGAGGGCCGCGTTCGTGACGCTCTCACCGACATCAGACGGCGCAGCCCCGACGCGAAGGTGATCGTGGTCGGCTACCCGGCCCTGTTCCCCGACAGCGGTGTCGGATGCGCCGAAGTTCCCTTTGCCAAAGGTGACTTCGCCTTCCTGCGGGACGTGACGAAGAAGCTCAACCGCGCGTTGCAGCGCCGGGCCACGGCCGGTGACAGGGCCGTGCGCTTCGCGGACACCTACGCGGTGACCGTCGGGCACGACATGTGCCGGCCGCGCGACACACGGTGGATCGAGTCCTTGAACCCGGGCGAGAACACGCTGGCCGCCCATCCCAACTCGGTCGGCCAGTTCGCGATGGCGGCAGCCGCGTACCAGGAGATCCTCAAGCCGTAACCGTCCGTCTGCTGAGGGGCTGATGCCCGAGGGCATCAGCCCCTTCCGATGTCCACGGCCCACCGGCGCAACCGGATCCACGGCCCACCGGCGCGACCGGATCCGCAGCAACCGGCGTCACCGGCGAGCGACCCTCGCGACCGCCCTTCACGCCCCGTCCCGCAGCGCCGGCCGCGCCGTCACCGCCTGGGACCTGACGGCGTCGGCGTCGGCGTGCAGGGTCCGGCGGCGTGCCGGGCTCAGTTCACCGAGCACCGCACGCCGGAGCACGCCCGCCGGGAAGCGGTAGCCCTGGCCGTCGCACGGGGACGCCGTCTCGGACCAGGCCAGCAGCCGTACCGCGACGGCCTGGTCCGCCAGCCCGAGCGCCTCGTCGAGCGGCATCCGGCCCAGCCGGGCCACGAGGCGCATGTCGGGCCGGTCACCGAGCACGGCCGCGCGATCGACGACCTGCCGCGCGGCGGGCGACAGTTCGGCGAGCCGGGCCCTGACGAGACTCCGGACGGCCGGCGGCACGCGTGACCAGGAGGAGCCGGAGTGCGGGGCTGCCCCGAGGTACCGGGCATGCGAGAGCACCTGGTGCAGCAGGAAGGGGTTCCCGCCGCTCAGTTCGTGCAGTCCGCGTGCCGCTTCCTCGGGCACGGGGCCGTCCGTGGCCGCGGACACGACACGCCGCACCGCGGCCTCCGTCAGGGGAGCGAGTGGTACCACCTCGGCACCGCGCCCCGCCAGCTCGGCCAGGAACCGCTCGGTGGCGGGTCCCGATTCGTCCGCCACGGTGCACACCACCGCGAGCGGCGCCTCGTGCAGCGTCCGTGCGTACGTGACCAGCAGCCCCCGTACGTCGTCGGAAGCCAGGTGGACGTCCTCGACGACGCACAGCGTGGGCCCCGTGTCGCGGGCGTTCCCGGCCAGCTTCCTCAACTGATCGTCGAGCTGCTCCAGTTGCCGGTCCGGGACCCGGGCGCCCGGGTAGCTCTCCTCGGCGCACCGGATGGGCAGCACCTGCCAGCCGGTGTCGGAGGCTTGCCGCGCCACCTCCTCGGCGATCCGGGTCTTGCCCACGCCCGGTTCACCGGAGACCACGGCCCAGCCGGGGCGGCCGGTCGCGGCTCCCCGCAGCAGCTCGGACAGCCGTCCGAGTTCACGTTCCCGGCCCGGCAGGTCCGCTCGGGCCCGCGCCTGCCGGTCCGGGGGCACGCTGTGTGGGGCGACCTGAACGCGGGGAGGCGGTGGGCGCAGTGACACGGTGTCGTGACGCAAGACGGCCATCTGCGTCGCACGCAACCCGGGCCCGGGTTCGAGTCCGAGGTCACGGGCCAGACGGGCACGTACCTCCTCGTAACGGCGCAGCGCCTCCGCGGGCCGGCCCGCGAAGTACAGGGCTCGCATGAGCACGACCCAGGACGCCTCGCGCAGGGGATCGCGTTCGACGAGCCGTTCCGCGCTGCTGATCGCCTCGATGATCCGGCTCTCCTGGAGCAGCAAGCCGGTACGCAGTTCCTCGGCCGACAGCTTCACACCCTGGAGCCGTCCGCTCTCACCCTCCACGAAGCGGTGGTCGCGAGCGTCGTCGAACGGCGTGCCCCGCCACATGGCCAACGCGCGCTCGGTCTCCTGAAGGGCTTCGCCCACGCGGCCGGCGTCCGCCAGCGCCTGCGCCTGTCGCACGGACCGTTCGAAGCGCGTGGAGTCCAGCAGTTCGGGCGGGAAGGACAGGGCGTACCCGGTGGGGGTGCTGCGGAGCACCTGGGACTGCTTCCGGCGCCCACGGCCGGGCTCCAAGGCCGCGCGCAGTCTGCTGATGTGCGCGTGGACCGAGGACACGGCGCTCGGAGGAGGACGGCCGTTCCAGAGGTCGTCACAGAGCCGTTCGGCTCCTACGGTGTGACCGTTCTCCAGAAGCAGACGCAGGAGCAGGGCGCGTCGCATGGGCGGCCCCAGGCCCAGTACCTCGCTGTCCCGTCGTACTTCCAGAGGGCCCAGCAAACGAAACTCCACGGTGGCACCTCTCTCGCATCGGTGCCACCCTCACCCGCTCATGTGCTCACTCGACAGTCCGGAAGTTGCTCATCACCCGCCCGGTACTGCTCGGTGTCCCTTCACTTCCGCTCATCCGGCGGCCGTCACCTCACCGGCTCTGCGGCCGGCAAGCGGTGCGTGCACCTTTCCACGAGGAGTCGCCGCCATCGGTTCACCGGCAGCGACCGAACCGGGTGCCCCGGCCCGTCGTTGCGGCAGGGCGAGGGACCCACGGCCGTACGCGGGACGTGCCCATGCGTGGTGGCGCTCCGGCAAGAGGGCGACAAGGACCCGCCAAGCCGTCCTTCCCACGCTGGCGATGCCACCGCCGACGGACGCGGTGGACGTCAGTGGGACAGGACATGGGGGACCACCAGCATCATGAGGCAAGCAGAGATGACCTGGCAGGGCGCTTCCGTCTCCAGGAGGAGCGAGACGCCGCATGAACGGCGGTGGACGCGTTCCGACGGCGACGACACGGACTGCGAGCGCTTCGTCCGCCTGATCTACGACAGGCACCGCAGCGCGCTCATACGCTTCGCGGCACGCCTGCTGGGCGGGGACTGGATCCGGGCCGAGGACATCCTCCAGGAGGCCGCGATCCGCGCCTGGCGGCACATGGGGGCCTGCTGGGGCGGCAGGAGGAGGACGGGGTCCGGCCGTGGCTCTTCACCGTCGTGCGCAACCTGGTGATCGACGACCATCGGGCGCGGCTCATCCGTCCCGTCAGCACCTGCCCGGTCGACGACCTCGTCGTTCCCGTCGACGATGACATCGAACGGACTCTCACGCGCCGGGTCGTCCACGACGCCCTGGACGACCTGACACCTCAGCAGCGGCAGATCCTGCACCACACGTATTTCCAGGGCCACAGCGTCGCCGAGACGGCGGAGGTGCTCGGAATCGCCCAGGGAACCGTCAAGTCGCGTACGCACTACGCGGTGCAAGCACTCAAGCTGGCCCTGCACAACCGCGGCATCCGGTCCTGAAACGCCGGGTCGTCGCCTCGGGAGAGAGGCTCTGCTCGGTCGCCCGGGGCGGCGAGCGGTGGATGGCGGCTCGTCCGTGGAGTCGGTCAGTCACGTGTGCCGTTCGCGATCCGCGCCGCCTCGGCGCGCACGGCTTCGACGGCGCGCCGTGGGTCCGGCACGGGCGGACACGCAACCGGCGCTTGGCTCAGTCCCGAGAACCGCGCCGGCTCAATCAACGGCAGCAACTCGGCGAGTTCGTCATGCTCGGCGAGGCAGGCTCCGCACCGCTCCAGGTGCTCTGCCAACGCCGAGCGATCGGCGTCGTCCAGAGCGCCGAACAATCCCGGCGCGATATCTTGGCGCGCATCTACGCAGTCCACCCAGGGCCTCCCGGAAACGGTGTGTCGACGCGCCGTCGCGCACAAGGACTACGGCGGCACCGTCATTGCGTCCCGAACGGCCGCCGCGACCGAGGTGCCGTCGGGCAGGCAGGGCGGCCACGGGTGACTCAGTCCTCCTGCGGCGCCATGATCGTGCGCGCGACGTCGCGGGCGCGGTCCGACCACGGCGTGGGCAGGAAGGTGGTCGGGTCGAGCCGGATGGCGGTACGGGTGCCGTGCGCGTACGTCGTCCCTCCGTCGGAGGAGCACACCCGGTGACCGGCCGTGACCGAGGTGGTACCGAGGCGGTCGATCCACGGGCTTGACCGCGTAGGTACCGGGCGCGGACACGGGGGTGTCGTAGGTGATGGTGAAGGCTTTGACGACGTTGAAGGCGTCGTTCTCCAGTCCGTTCGGGCCGCCGAATCCCCGCGCGTACCAGAATGCGGCCCAGGCGCGTTCGACCAGCACCTGGTAACGGCTGTTGTGCAGCAGTCCCATGGCGTCCAGCTCGTCGAAGTGGGCCTCGACCGGGAGGAGCACTCCGACGGCGGCGGTCGACATGGCGGCGGGCGTGGCGACAGTACTCACGAGGTTCTCCAGTCGTGGCGTGAGGCGGTGCCTGTGTCATCCGGGACAACGGTGACTCGGGGCATGTCGTTCACCGGAGCGGTGGTCGAGACGGAAGCCACTCGCTGGGTGAACCGTCCGGTCCGGCCCGGCGTTGAAGGCGGTGAGGAACCCCGGGGCAGGGAGTCGGTCACCGTGCGGAAGAAGCTCAGCGCACCGCTGGGAACCGCTCTGACACACGCCATCCGCACGCGGAACAACGGTGTCGCCGGCCGGAACACCGGGTCTGTCGGTTTCATTTCGACGGATACGGCGACAAGCAGCTCTGGGCGACCATCTGACAGCTCCGTCTCCCACCTTCCGGGGCCGGTTCGGCCCCGGCCCACCGAGGAAGTCCAGGGTGCTGATCGACATATTCGCGGCCCTCAGTCTGCTGCTGTTCATCATCAGTGTCGTCGCCGACGCCAGACGCTTCGCGAACGCCGTGCTGCTCGGCGTCTTCCTCACGCTGATCGCGGTGGGCCACGGGCGGGAGCTTCTGGTCCTTCACCACGCTCTGGACGGCACCTGGCTGGCCGGACCCGTCCTGGAAGGGCTGGCCGTGCTGCTGGTCTGCTGCCTCCTGCTCGGCAACGGGGTGCGGATGGTACGCAGGGAGGGCAGCCGTCCGGGCAACCTCTTGACGCTCGTCGCGGGTCTCGGGCTCCTGTCGCTCCTGCTGCTGACGGTGGTCGCGTACGTGGCCGAGCTGCGTTCTCTGGCCGCCGCCGTCGTCATCGCGGCGCTCGTCACCTACTACTTCGTCTCCCTCTTCGTCTGTTTCGGTGTCTACGGCTACGCCTACAGCCGCCTGGCCGGACCGTCCGGCCTGGACTACATCGTCGTCCTCGGGTCCGGTCTGACCGGCGGTGACCGGGTGCCGCCGTTGCTCGCCGGCAGACTGGACCGTGCGCACGCACTGTTCGAGGACGAGCTGGCCCGGGGCAGCAGGCCCGTTCTGATCACGTCCGGCGGGCAGGGGCCGGACGAGGCCGTCCCCGAGGCGCATGCGATGGCGGACTATCTGGCCGCACGTGGCGTACCGGCCGAGAGCCTGCTGCGTGAGGCGAGGTCCGCCACCACCGAGGAGAACCTCCGCAACAGCAAGGCACTCATGGACGAGCGCGGCGACGGCTACCGCTGCGCGATCGTGACCAACGACTTCCATGCCTTCCGGGCCGCGATGATCGCCCGGAGCCTGGGCATCGGCGCCCATGTCGTGGGCTCCCCCACGGCCTCCTACTTCCGGCTCAGCGCGACCATGCGGGAGTTCGCCGCCGTCATCCTGCATCACCGGTGGATCCACCTCACGGTCTGTCTGTTCCTGGTCCTCACCTGCTGGCTGATCCTCCTGTAACGGCACCGGTCCCCCGATGCCGGTGCCCCACGGGCGGCCGCGGTGCCCCGCCGCGACGCAGCAGCCCGTCGTCATGTCCCGCGCCGTCCCCGCGCGCGCAACGGGCCGACCGGACCGAACAGCCGGTTCCCCGTCCCGTTCCGGCGTTCCATGCTCCTAGTGTTTCCGCAGGTAGGAGGCCGTTTCGGCGTTCCAGCCGTCCCAAATGCGCGGTGAGCGGCACAGGTGGGACAACAGATGCCCCAGGCTTGGTCACATCGCAGCCGCGGCGCCGCCGACTTCACGCTTCACGGCGGACGGCCTCCGGCATCCACTTCCGACTCAGCCGGCGATGACCGCCGCGGGCGTCCGCCGGCGGGCGTCGACGGCGCCGGTGAGCGGACGTCCACCACCACGGGGAGAGATCATGAGCACCCAGCAGACGACTGTCCTGACCGCCGAGCGCACCGGTTCCCCGCTCCCGCGGTCCGGCACGCCGTACGCGGTCGCGGACGCCGAGCGATTCGTCCGCGAACTGTACGCCGAGCACGGAACGGATCTGCTGACCTACGCGGCCCGCCGCCTGGACAACGACTGGCACCGCGCCCAGGACCTGGTGCAGGAGACCGCCGTCAGGGCCTGGCGCCACGGCCCGTCGCTCACCCTCTCCGCGGACGGGATCCGGCCGTGGCTGTTCCGGGTCCTGCAGAACCTGGTGATCGACGACCACCGGGCGCGAGCCGTGCGCCCCAGGGCCCCCCATCAGCTGGACGACGTGGTCATCCCGGTCGCCGACGGCACGGACCGTGTGCTGGCCGTCCAGTTGGTGCGGGAGGCGCTGGCGGACCTGACCGAACAGCAGCGCGAGATCCTGCACATCGTGTACTTCAGCGGTCTCAGCGTGAACCACGCGTCGAACCTCCTGGGCGTCCCGCCGGGCACGGTGAAGTCGCGCACCTACAACGCGATGCGTGCGCTCAAGCGTGCCCTGGTCGCGCGCGGTGTCCTCGGCTGAAAGGCCCGGCCCCCTTCCCCACGGGCGTCGTGGAGTCGGGGGCAGCGGCCTTGCGGTCTTGTGCAGCTACGGCACGAGGACGACCTTGCCGACCACGGTGCCGGATTCCGCCAGCCGCACCGCTTCCCCGACCTCGGCGAGCGGGACGCGCGCGGCGACCTGGGGGACCAGCCGACCGTCGGCGAGAAGGGCAAAGACCTGGGCCAGGTCGGCGTGCAGCTTGGCCCGGAAGGTGCCGAGCCGGCGCCGCCCGGCCCAGATGTTGTAGAAGTGGGCGCCCTTGCCGTTGGGCAGCGCGTTCCAGAACATCAGGCGGGTGAACAGCTTGAGGACCGGCGCCTTCGACGAGCCCTGGACGTCACGGGTGGACGCGGTGCCGGCCGCCCTGGATGTCCGAGGCATCCAGGACCAGCAGGCTTGAGGCGTCGACGTGCAGGTCGCTGACCACCGTCAGCAGGTACCCGTCGTCCTCGGACGTGCCGCCCTCGGCCGGGACGAAGACCGCCTCGCTGGGGAGCTGTCCGTCACCGACGTGACGGACCTGCCGGCCACCGGTGATCCGGTCGTACTTGACCACGCCGAAGTTGCCGACGCCTCGCTCGTCGGGGAACGAGATCGCGTACTGGAAGCGGTGCTCGCGACCCATGAGGTCCTCGTTGATCGTGGGGAACTCCACGACCAGGTCGTCGACGATCCGCTCACGCACGGTTCCCGACGTCAGGTCGATCACCCACTGGCGGTTGAACGAGCGCGAGTTGGGGACGGCGCCTCTGTCCGGAGACCCGACCCACCAGTTCCAGGAGGTGCGGAAGCCCTCCCGGTCCACGGTCGGCCCCTCAGGGAGGATCCTGCACTGAGCGTCCTCGTACGCGTTGGCGGCGTGCAGCATCGACCCGGGCTCGATGTCGAACCAGCGGATCGCCGCCGCCCCGCCCCGCCCGCGCGGCATCACGCCGATCCGGGCGGGCTGTTCGTCCTTCCAGGCGTAGGGGATGCCGGACGTCTCGGTGTGGTCGAAGGTCACCGTTCCCTCGACGAAGACGACGTACCGCTCGGTGACGGCGAAGTCGTGCTTGAGGGACGCCGTGGCACCCGGCACCTCCTCGCTGTGGAACAGCTCGCCCTTCTCCGAGGAGACGTGGTAGGTCAGGTAGGGCGGGAACGGGGAGGAGCTGAAGAAGTGCAGCTCGCCCGAGACCGGGTCGTGCTTGGGGTGTGCCGTCATGACGTTGGTGAGCTTGCCGTCGAAGTCGTAGGCCCCCACGGTGGCCAGCTCGTCGGTCAGCTCGAACGGGAGGTTGGACTCGCACAGGGCCAGCAGCCTCCCGGCGTGCTCGATGACGTGCGTGCCCGCGGTGCTCGCCGTCAGGTCGGGGCCGTTCTCTGTCAGGTACGGCGCGCCCTCCAGCGCCGGCGTCCGCACCCAGCGGTTGCGGTACCACTCCGCCCGACCGTCCCGCAGGCGGATGCCGTGCACCATGCCGCTGCCCTTGAACCAGTGGGTGGGAGTGACTCCGGGCTTCGGGTTGTGGCCGTTGCGTATCAGCCGCCCGGACAGCTCAGGCGGCAGCTGCCTTTCCACGACGAGGTCATGTGCGGTGATCTCATCCACGTGCGGGGTGTAGTGCCCCGAAAGATACGGCTTCATGGAAGTTCCTTCTCTTCTCGACCCGTTGCGGTGAACCGCTGGGACGTCACTGCGCAGCGGTGGCGGAGGCGTGTCCGGCTGGGACATCGGAAGACCGCGGCGTCCGGCGCTGCACTGAGCCGCGTTCGCCTCGGCTGGTTCCATGATGTGGCTCGGTGCACGTGCCGCCCAGCCTGGACCAGTGCTCACTGGTGCTCACTGGTGCTCACCGCTAAGACGCCGGTGAAGTGTCTGATCGTCGGGGAGGCTGAGGCTTCCCTTTCGCGCATCCACCCCCAACTGGCATGCGACCGCTCGTCTTCGGTGAAGGCGGACGGCGGACGCGACAACCCGGTATGTGAGGCACGTCACTGGAAGTCGGACCGAGGAACAGACAGCTCATAGAGGTGAGCATTGACATGCGTGCCCGACTACGGGCTGGGGAGCCGGCCGCGTTCGCCGAGTTGTTCGACCGTTACGCCCGCGGCGTGTACAACCACGCTTTCCGTCTGACCGCCGACTGGTCGACGGCCGAGGACGTCATGGCCACCACCTTCATGGAGGCGTGGCGGCTGCGCGACAGGATCGATGCCGAAGGCGACTCGCTGCGGCCGTGGCTGCTCGGCATCGCCACCAACACCGCACGCAACCAGATCCGCAGCAACCGGCGTTACCGGCGAGCGGCCCTCGCGACCGCGGCCGCCGAAACGGACGTGCCGGACCACGCGGACGGGGTGTCCGAGCGGATCGACGAGCAGCACGAGCTGGCCGTGGTCCTCCGGGCGCTCGCCACCCTGCGCAGACCCGAACGCGAGGTCATCGCGTTGTGCGTGGGGGAAGGGCTGGACTACGAGGCGGCGGCGAAAGCGCTCGGGATCCCCGTGGGGACGGTCGCCTCCCGGCTGTCGCGGGCCCGCAGGAAACTGCGCACTCTGGCGGAAGCCGAGCTGGAACAGCACGGCATCGCCGCGGTGGACGGCCCGCGCGTGAAGAGTGACCCCGTTCGGGACGCGGCGCAGACGAGAAGTGCGGGGAGAGACGAAAAAGTGCGGAGCAGACGGGAAGCCGGGACGGCCGGCCGACAGATACCAGGTGACCGCATCACCACCGCCCGGCCCGCACAGGAAGGAAACCGATGAGCGCGAACACGCCCCGGCAGAGCCCGGGCGCTCGGGAGGACGCCGCACAGCTCCTGTCCCGCACTGCGCGTGACCTGCCAACGGGCCGCCACGAGCATCACAAGGAGCGCCTGATGGCACACATCGAGCAGGCACAGCGCACCGGGGAAACCACCACCGGCACCGCCGGGACGCGACGTCTCCGGCTGCCCCGCCCCGCGATCGCACTGCCCGCCCTGGCCGCCGCCGTGGCCGCGGCCGTCATCGCCGGGACGGCGATGACCGACGGAGACGGAAACGGGAACCGACCCGCCCGGCTCGCCACCGGACCCGCCCTGACCACCCAGATCGGCACCGCCCGCCCCGACGGAGTCACCCGGCTGCTCGACCAGGCCTCCCTGACCACGGCACAGGACGACCACCCCGCCCTCAAGCCCGGCCAGTACGTCTACATCGAGTCCAAGACGGCCGACACCTTCGTGAAGACCGTCAACGGCAAGAGCAGCCTCGCCAGCCACGCCCTCCACGAGCGCCAGGTGTGGTACTCCCCCGACGGCACCAAGGGATGGCTGATCGACCCCGCCGTCAACGACAGCCCCGAAGGAGAGACCCTCAGCCTCCCCGACGAGCAGGGCAACACCCCCGTCGCCGGCCTGAACCACCCCTCCTACGACTACCTCACCAAGCTGCCCACCGACCCTGACACCCTCCTCGCCAAGATCTACAAGGAGACCAAGGGGCACGGGAACTCACCGGACCAGGAAGCGTTCACCACCATCGGCGACCTGCTCGGCGAGAGCTACCCCCCGGCCGCCCTCACCAAGGCCCTGTTCAAGGCCGCGGCGAAGATCCCCGGCGTCGTCACCGTCGACGACGCCGTCGACGCGGCCGGCCGCCACGGCACCGCGATCGCCCGGCTCGACGAGAAGAGCGGCCAGCGGGACGAATGGATCTTCGACGAGAACACCCACGTCTTCCTCGGCCAGCGAACCGTCCAGGTGAGCAAGGCCACCGGCCCCGACGCCCTCGTCAAGCCCGGAACCGTCCTCTTCACCAGCGCCATCACCCGGCGAGCCATCGTCGACGACATCAAGCAGACCCCGGCACAGGCCGGCTGACCCTCCCCTCGCGGGACATACGGAGCTGCTTCGGGACGGACGTCCCGGGGCAGCTCGTGGGGCTCGCCGGGGACACGTGTGCGGTCCCCGGGAGCCCGCCCTTGCGGTGATGCCTGCCCGCCCCCAAGACGGTGCGGGACCCCTCCGGAGAGGACGCCGGGCCTCGGTCGATCAGGCTTCGAGCGCGCCCCGCACGGTGAACCCGCAGGTCCTTGCGCTCGTTGCCGCATATGCACCGTTGACATGGGGCCGAACCGTCACCGTCCGGCCCGGACGTGGAGAGTGGGGAAATGAAGCTCCTCGGACTCGTCGGCGTACCGATGCGGACCGTCCGCCGGTCTGCCGTCACAGCCGCCCTGTCAGGGACTGGCCCTCGGCCTGATGCCGTCGCCGGCGCAGGCGGCGGACATCACCGTCACCGGCACCTACCAGAACAAGGAGACCGGCCTCTGCCTCGACGGCGACGCCCACGGCAATGTCTACACCTCGATCTGCGACCCGAACAGGAAGAACCCGTACCAGCAGTGGGTCTTCACCTATTCCGGATCGCAGGCGAACACCATCCGTCAGGTCGCCACGGGCAACTGCCTGTACCTGGGAGCGGGCGGCCACGTCTTCTCGTCGAACTTCGCCCGTGGAGCCGTAAGTTACAGCGAGCGGATCAAGGACGGCGACCGTCGCCGTAGCGCCGACGATCCGACCGAGTGCCTGGACGGCAACTGGCACTACGAGGTGTACGCCCTGACCTGCAACGGTGACAACTACCAGAACTGGCAGCTCAACGTGCTCTCCCGCACCTGAGTACCCGACCGCCGGCGACAGTGCCACTCAGCGGGAAACGTGGCCGGCGCCGTTCGGCTTGCGGAACCGGTGGTAGAGGGGGCGACGAGTACGGCCGGCAGCATGCCGCAGGCTACTGGCCTGATCTCGGGGCACGGTGGCGGCTCAGTGGGCCGGGACAGGCGGTGTCTCGGCCCCGTCGCCACGGGGTGGCCCCGAGAAGCCTCGTCGGTGGCCCGCTTCGAGGGGACGTACCGAGTCGGCTCGCTTCACAGGGGCCCCCAGGTCTCGGCCTGTCGGAGCAGTTGATGCTGTACCAGTGCGATGGGTGCCGGGGTGGGTCCGGAGCGTGTGACGAGATAGAGGGTGTTGAGTGGCTGGATCTGTGTATGGTGCAGCAGTTCAAGCGAGCCGGCGGCCAGGGCTGGGTCGGCCAGGTAGCGCGGCAGTACGGAGATCCCGGCACCGGCGATGACGGCGGTCAGCACGGCCCGCAGGTCGGGCACGATCATCGAGACCGGGTTGGGTGGCCGACGGCCGAACTCGCTGCGCCAGTATCGGCGGATGATCGGCAGTTCCCGGCCGTAGGCCACGATCGGCAGATGGGCGAGGGCCGCCAACGGATCCTCGGCCAGCCGGTCCTGGTCGATCGAGCGGGCCGTCGTGGGGGTCGCCACGAGGACGAACTCCTCATCGACGAACGGCATGGCGGTGAGACCAGGCTTGCCGGCTGAGGGCCGGACGGAGGACACCACCAGGTCCAGTTCGCCGTCGGCGAGACCGGTCAGCAGGTCCTGGGCCAGTCCGAGTGTGATGTGCAGTTGCAGGCTGCCACTGACCAAGGGCGCCAGAGCCGGGATCAGCCGGGAAGCAGTCAGCTCCCCCGCCGCGCCGAGCCGGACCGTGCCTTGATGGGCCCGGTCGTCGGCGCCCTGAGCCAAGGCGCCCCGCAACTGGTCCAGCGGCGAGGCGATGCGCCGGGCGAGCTCGTGCGCAGCGGGCGTCGGGGCGGCTCCGCGCCTGGAGCGTTCGAAGAGCACCGTGTCCATCTGGTCTTCGAGACGCGCCAACTGACCACTGACGGCGGGCTGGGAGACACCCAGGGCCGCGGCGGCGGCGGTCAGTGAGCCGCGGCGGTAGATCTCCAGGAAGGTCGCCAGCAGATCGAGATCGCTCATGCAAGAAGACTACATAAGAATTCTTATGGAAGGTTCCGACGGGCAACGGGATTGTGATGGAAAGTAGGGGGCGTCCGACCAACACCGACCTCGCAGGAGCAAACCGCCATGGCGAAGATTCTTATGATCGTTTCGGCCGCAGACACCCTGGTGCTGGCCGACGGCAGCGCTCACCCCACCGGCTACTGGGCGGAGGAGGTGGCCGCGTCCCACAAGGTGCTCGTCGAAGCCGGCCACCAGGTGGACATCGCCACCCCCGCCGGAGCCCGCCCCACCGTGGATGCCATCTCGCTGGACGAGCGCGGCGGCGTGCAGCCGGCCGACGGCGCCGAGTTCCGCGGCTACCTGGACTCGATCGCCGCGAGCCTCGACGCGCCGCTCGACCTCGGCTCGGTCAAGGCCACCGACTACGACGCGCTCTACCTGCCCGGTGGTCACGCGCCCATGGCCGACCTGGCGGACGACCCCGCACTGGGCGCACTGCTCACCGAGGCCGACCAGCGCGGCCGGACCATCGCCGCACTGTGCCACGGCGTCGCCGCTCTGCTCAGCGCGACCGACGCCGCCGGGACCTTCCTGTTCGCGGGCCGCAGCGTCACGGGCTTCACCAACGACGAAGAGCGCCAGGGCGGCCTCGGCGACGCCGCGCCGTGGCTCGTCGAAGACCGTCTCAGCGAGCGCGGCGCGCACTTCCGGGCGGGCGCACCGTGGTCGGACACCGTCGTCGTCGACGGCAACCTGATCACCGGGCAGAACCCGCAGTCCAGTGTGACGACGGCGAAGGAAGTCCTCGCGGCCCTGCGGAACGCCTGACCGTCACCGGCCTGCCCGCACGAGGAGGGCGGCGGAAGCGGGGTGTCGCCGGGCCGGCCCCACCACCCCGCCCCCGCCCCGGCTGGTGAACGGAACCAGACCGGGGCCGCTCAACTGGAGATGGTCGGGCGTGCACGTATCGGCATCTGTCAAGATCAGTGGGCGAAAACGCCCCCGCGACCAGCAAGGAATCGTCGTGCGGTGAACGGCGACGGTAGGAGAATTCCCACGTGACCGACAGCGCTTCGAACGTCATAGCGGGTCGCCTGCAGCGCGGACGTGACAGGGTGTTCACCGGCCGGACGGCGGAACTCGCCGTCTTCCGCGCCGCCTTGGCCGGCGAAGAGGGAGCCCCGGCGGTGCTCTTCGTGCACGGCCCCGGGGGTATCGGCAAGTCGATGCTGCTGCGTCGCTTCGCAGCCGAGGCACGGACGGCCGGTCGGCCGGTGCTGGAGATCGACGGCCGCATCGTTCAACCGACGCCGGAGGCGTTCGAACGGGAGGCCGAGGCAGCTTTCACCGAAGACGGCACGGTCCTGATCATCGACACCTTCGAGCGCTGTCAGGGGCTGGAAGGGTGGCTGCGGGAGAGGTTCCCGCCCAGGCTGCCGGACGGCGCGGTGGCGATGATCGCCGGTCGGCAGCCGCCAGACGCGGAGTGGACCTCGGACCCGGGGTGGGCGGACCTGCTGTACCGCATGGCACTGCGCAATCTGTCACCGGACGAGGCCCACCGCTCTCCTGGACGCCCGGGGGGTGCCCCGGCACAACCAGGCCGAGCTGCTGGCCTTCACCGGCGGGCACCCGCCCGCCCTGGCGCTGGCAGCCGCGGTGGCGGTCCGGGAACCCGGCCGTACCACCCGCTGGAAACCCAGCATGGACGTCGTCGCGACACTGCTCACCCGGCTGGTCGGTGAGGTCCCCTCACCGCTGCACCGTCGGGCCCTGGAGGTGTGCGCCCGCGTTCACGTGACCACGGAGACACTGCTTCGGGTCGTCCTTGGCGGTGACGCCGCGCCCATGTTCGCGTGGCTGCGTGAGCTCCCGTTCATCGAGTCCACCCAGGACGGCCTCTTCCCGCACGACGTGGTGCGGCAGGCGCTGGAGGAGGACCTGCGCTGGCGCGACCCGGACGGCTACGCCGAACTGCACGGACGGCTCGGCCGTCATCTGTTCGAGCAGATCCGCAGCCAACCCGTGATCGGGACGCTGTCCGCCGTGCGCTCCTTCCTCTTCCTGTACCGCGACGACCGGTACATGTCCGACTTCAACAGCTGGCGGGGAACGGGCGAGGTCCGGCTGACCCCGTACGAGGCGGACGACCGGCACACGATCGCATCACTGGCGACCGAGGTCGAGGGCGGGGGGTCGGCCGCTCTGGCGCAAGCATGGCTGGAACGCCGGCCGGACGCGTTCCGGATGTGCCGCACCGCGCGTGACTCTGGGATCTCCGTGCTCAGGGTGCGGAACACCGCCGGCAACAACAGATGCGGGTGACGGAACTGGGTGACTCCGGGACGCGACCACGACGCCCAGGCGGCCTCGGCACCGCCCGGGGGCGGGCCGGCGTCCCGTTTCGAGCACGGTGACCCGGTGGCCGTCACGAGCCAGCATCACCGCCTGGGCCAGCCCGGTCGGGCCCGCTCCGATCACCAGCACGTGCATCGTTCTCATCTCCTCCGGTCGACGACGCACTCATGCTGTGGTGAAGCGGTGCTCACCTGACAGATCGGTTGACTGCTCGTTCAGTGGTCATCTGCGCTCATCCGGTGGAACACACAGGTGGCTCACCCGCCTCGCATCGAACCGCTCAGCCCGTCTGCCCGTTGAACGAGTGACGCACCGTCCACACCCCCGAGGGCGGTGCGCCGCGGGGGTCCCGGCATACCTCTGGCGGGACCCCCCACAGTCAGTGCCCGTGGCGGCGCTGTCGCGCAGGAAGCCCGCGAACGCCTGGGCGGCGGGGGTGAGGACGTGGTCGCTCATGCGGACGAGGAGGATGCGGCGCACGGGGCGGGAGGTTGCAGGGGAACGCACGTACCGTGATCACACTGCTACGAGCCCTGGGCAGCCCCTATCAATTCCGCGAGGTCAGATGACGGAAATGCGCAAGCCGCTCACCCAGCGCAATAAGGCCATTGTTGGCACTGAACACATTTTCGGGGAAGTAGATCCCAGGGCAATTCGACGGGAGCGGTGTGGCCGAATTCCGCCGACGGGTCTCACGGTTGGACACGTGACGTTCCCCACACCACAGAGGGTCGACACCATGGTCCGCGTGTGCTGGCCACCCCCGGGCCGGGGTGTTTCCGTGTGACCTTGCGTCCCGATTGATGGGAAGCTGCACTAATCCCGGCCCTGACGGGTTTTCAGTGTGTCCGCGACCGGTTCCACTGCGTGACGGTCAGTCAACTCACCTAACCGTGAACGCGGCTGCGGGGGCGGACTAATCTCGTCGCGACAACATCGCCGAGAACCCCGTGATCCGCGGCGTCACCCCTGCATGCCGGATACACGGACCCGAACAGCTCTGGAGAAACTCCCGCATGAACCGCAAGACTTTGGTGCTGCCGGCGGTGGCCGGCCTGCTCACCCCGGTTCTCGCCGCGTGCGGCGGATCCGTCAGCGGGAGCAAGAGCGGTGACGCCATCGTCGTCGGTACCACGGACCAGTTCACGGCCACCAAGGAAGCCCCGGCGCCCCTGGACCCCGCCTACACCTACGACACCAGCACCTGGAACCTCCTGCGTCCGACGGTGCAGACCCTCATGATCGTGCCCAAGGGCGAGGGCAGCCCGGTGCCGGAGGCCGCCGAGAACTGCTCCTTCACCGACAGCGGCAGCGAGCGTTACGTGTGCACGCTGCGGAAGGGGCTGAAGTTCGCCAACGGCGACGCGGTCACGGCCGCGGACGTCAAGTACTCCATCGAGCGGGTCCTGCGCATCAAGGCCGACACGGGCGTCTCCACGCTGCTGAACACCATCGACACCATCGAGACGCAGGGCGACCGCGAGGTCGTCTTCCACCTCAAGACGGCCGACGCGACCTTCCCGTACAAACTGTCCACGCCGGTCGCCGGCATCCTCGACCCCAAGAACTACGCCGAGGACAAGCTGCGTGACGGCTTCGAGGTCGACGGGTCCGGCCCGTACACCCTCAAGGCCGCCGTCAAGGACAACACGATCACCAAGGTCACCTACGCCAAGAACCCCTCCTACAAGGGCAGTCTGGAGGTGAACAACGACAAGGTCGAGATCCGTGCCTTCCCCGACTCCGACGCCATGGGCGCCGCGATCGACAAGGGGGACATCGATGTCATGATCCGCACCATGTCGCCCGCGCAGATCCAGAAGCTGGACGCCGGCACCGACAAGAACGTCGACCTGGTCGACATGCCCGGCCTGGAGATCCGCTACCTGGGCTTCGACACCGACGCGCCCACCGTCAAGTCCAAGGCCGTGCGCCAGGCCATGGCCCAGGTCATCGACCGGGACGAGCTGGTCTCCAAGGTCTACGGCACCCAGGCCGAGCCGTTGTACTCGCTGGTCCCGGCCACCATCACGGGCCACTCCAACGCGTTCTTCAACAAGTACGGCAACCCCAGCGTCGACAGGGCCAAGTCGCTGCTCACCAAGGCCGGCATCACCACGCCGGTGAAGCTGACCCTGCACTACACCACCGACCACTACGGCTCGGCCACCAAGCAGGAGTTCGAGGTGCTGCAGAAGCAGCTCAACGACAGCGGCCTGTTCGACGCCTCCATCGAGGGCCACCCCTGGAAGACCTTCCTGCCCGACGAGCTGAAGGGCAAGTACGACGTCTACGGCATGGGCTGGTTCCCGGACTTCGCGGACCCGGACAACTTCCTGGCGCCCTTCCTCGACAAGGACAACATCCTCGGCTCGCCGTACAACAACACCACCATCCAGCGCACGCTGATCCCGCAGTCCCGCCGCGAGGCCGACCGGCTCGCCGCGTCCAAGAGCCTGAACCAGATCCAGGACATCCTCGCCGACGACGTCCCGGTCCTGCCGCTGTGGCAGGGCAAGCAGTACGTCGCCGCCCGGGACGACGTCACCGGCGTGGCCTACGCCCTCAACTCCTCCTCGGTGCTCCAGCTGTGGGAGCTGGGCCGCGGCGTGAGCGGCTGACGACGGCACTCGGCTCCTGGCACTCGGCACTCGGCACCCGCTGAACACGCCCACTCGGAGGCCGGTCCCGCCCATCGTGGCGGGGCCGGCCTCCGGCTCACCGGGAGGCGCCCTACCGGCGGACCGCCGAGATCAGTCCGCCGGGCCGCTCCTCGGGCCGTGGCGGGGAGCTGATCGGGCGGCCGTAGGCGGCAGCGCGCTCGCGCAGGGTGTGGCAGTCGGCCTCCCAGCCGTGGCCGGCCAGCCAGTCCACCGGGTCGTCGGGCATCTCCGAGACCCACATGGACGCCGCCGATCCCGGCGCGGCGTCCGCGCCGAACCGCTCGATCACGCCGCGCGAGCCCAATGTCAGCCCCAGCCGACTGCCTGGCGCCGACAGCGCGCTGATCCGGGCCATCAGCAGCTCCACCGCGTCCTCGGGGAGATAGATCAGGAGTCCTTCGGCGATCCACACGGTCGGCACGGCCGGGTCGTGCCCTGCGGCGGCCAGCGCGCCCGGCCAGTCCTCCCGTAGATCCACGGCGACGGTGATCCGCTCGCAGCGCGCGACGGCCCGCTCCTGGCGCAGCACCGAAGCCTTGAAGTCCAGTGGCGCGGCGGTGTCGACCTCGAACAGCCGGGTGCCCTCGGGCCAGTCCATCCGGAAGGCCCGGCTGTCCATGCCGGCGCCGAGCAGCACGACCTGCCGGACGCCGGACGCGGAGGCCTGCCGCAGCAGGTCGTCGAGGAACTTGGTCCTGATGACGATGGAGAACGACACGGCAAGCCGGCGGCGTCGCGCGGCCTCGTCATCGGGCAGCGGCGGCGAGGAGGGCCACAGGCCGCCGGCGGTGGCGAAGGCCCGGGCCAGTGGGTCGCAGAACAGCGCGTTCTCCCGCTCGGTCTCCAGCGCCCGCACCCTGGCCACCCCCACCGCCGTGGCCCACACTCCCGACGGCCGCTCCCGCTGCTGCTCATCAGTCACCGCGCCAGCCTAGACGATCGACGCCAAGGGGCCTGAGGAGAGAGCGGTCGGTCGGGGCGGACGCGTTCGCCGGGAGTGGCCCAGGCCTGGTGGGTGCCGAGGGGTTCGACGGTGGCGGTGTCGAAGGCGGCCCTGGTCCGGCGGGTACGGTCCTACCGAGCGGCCGGTGGCATCCGGACGACCGCGGTCCCTCCGTCCAGATCCACCGTGGTCCGGTGCGGTGGCGCCCCGTCCTCCTCGTCGTCGCGCAGCAACAGTGCCGACTGGCGCTCCTTCAGCTCGTCCTGCTTGCCCGGCGAAAGGCTCGCGTGCAGTTGCTCGAACCCGGTCGCCGAGATCTGGCCCTGACGTCCTGCGTTCCGCCACGGAAGGACCCCGGCCCTGCCCGCGCGCAACAGGAGCTGATCGACGAAGGCCAGCGCGGTCAGCAGGATGACCAGTCCCGGCAGGGTCATGAAGACGAGGAAAGTCATGCTCTCAGTATTCCTGCCGGGTGGCCCACCGGTCCGGGGCTGTCGGCGGCGAGGAGTGGGAAGGCGTTCTCGTCGGCCTGGCGGTCGGCCCCGGCGCCGGCAACCCGTGCGGTGCCGTGGGAGGGGTCGAGGGGCCGGCCGGTGCGGGCGTCGAGGGAGCGTGTTCCGGCGCCCGCACCGGGCGGGGGTCAGGCGGTGGCGGCGGGCAGTTCGGCGATCAACCGGGTGAGCTCGTCGAGCTCCGGTGCGCTCAGGTCGGTCAGGGGCGGGCGGACGGGGCCCGCGCTGTGGCCGGTGGCGGTCATGCCGGCCTTGACGATGCTGACCGCGTAGCCGGGCTGCCTGTTGCGGATCTCGGTGTAGGGGAGCACGAAGTCGGTCAGCATGCGGGTGACGGCGTCGTGGCGGCGTTCGCGGACGGCGGTGTAGAAGTCGAGCGCGAAGTCGGGCAGGAAGTTGAAGATCGCCGAGGAGTAGGTGGTGACGCCGAGTTCCAGGTAGGGCAGGGCGAACGTCTCGGCGGTGGGCAGGCCGCCGATGTAGGTGAGGCGTTCGCCGAGGCGGGTGTAGATGCGGGTCATGGTGTCGATGTCGCCGACGCCGTCCTTGTAGCCGATCAGATTGGGGCAGGTCTCGGCGAGGCGGGCGACGGTGTCGGCCGAGTAGACGGCGTTGGCGCGGCTGTAGACGACGACACCGAGGGACGTGGAGCGGCAGACGGCTTCGACGTGGCGGGCCAGGCCCTCCTGGCCCGCTTCGGTGAGGTAGGGCGGGAAGAGGAGGAGGCCGTCGGCGCCGGCCCGTTCGGCCGCGGCGGCGAACTCGGTGGCGGTGGTGGTGCCGTAGCCGGCCGGGGCGAGGATGGGGGTGTCGTCGGGGGCGCTGTCCGCGGCGGCGGCGACGACGCGCTCGACCTCGGTGGGGGTGAGGGAGAAGAACTCCCCGGTGCCTCCGGCCGCGAACAGGCCGCCGACGTCGTACTTGGCGAGCCGGACGATGTTCTCGCGGTAGGCGTCCTCGTCGAAGGACAGGTCGTCCCTGAAGTGGGTCACGGGGAAGGACAGCAGTCCGGAGCCGAGGCGGCTGCGCAGTTCTGCCGGGGTGTAGGACGTCATGGGTGTGCTGCTCCTGAGGGACGCAGGGTCGGGTGGGGTGGGCCGCGGGGGTGCCGGCCGGAGGTGAACCGGCCGGCCGGGACGGGTGGTGCCGGCGCGGACAGCGCGGCTGTCCGTGACGCGTGCTGCCCGCGCCGGGACTGGGCGTCCGCCGCAGCCGGAACTCTGCGGCCGACAGGGAACCCGTCCGTCAGGGGCGGGAGCCCACTTCGTGCGAGTCGGTCGTCCAGGCGCGGGCCTGGTCGCTGAGGGTGAAACCGAGGCCGGGCCGGGAGGAGACGTACATGCGTCCGTCGCGGATCTCCAGGCGCTCGTTGAACAGCGGCTCCAGCCAGTCGAAGTGCTCCACCCACGGTTCGATGGGGTAGGCGGCGGCCAGGTGGAGGTGGATCTCCATGGCGAAGTGGGGGGCGAGCTGGAGCTGGTGGTGCTCGGCGAGGGTGGCGAGCTTGAGGAACTGGGTGATGCCGCCGATGCGGGGGGCATCGGGCTGGATGACGTCGCAGGCGTTGTGGCGGATCAGCTCGACGTGTTCGGCGACGCTGGCCAGCATCTCGCCGGTGGCGACGGGGGTGTCCAGGGACGAGGCGAGCGCGGCGTGGCCGGCCGCGTCGTATGCGTCGAGGGGTTCCTCGATCCAGACCAGGTCGAACTCTTCCATGGCGCGGCCCATGCGCTGGGCGGTGGGCCGGTCCCACTGCTGGTTGGCGTCGACCATGAGCGGCACGTCGTCGCCGATGTGTTCGCGTACGGCGGTGAGGCGGGCCAGGTCGAACTTGCCGTCCGGGTGTCCGACCTTGATCTTGATGCCGCCGATGCCGCTGCTCAGGGATGCGTCGGCGTTGTCCAGCACCTGTTCGGTGGGGGTGTGCAGGAAGCCGCCGGAGGTGTTGTAGCAGCGCACGGAGTCGCGGTGGGCGCCGAGCAGCTTGGCCAGGGGCAGGCCGGCACGCTTGGCTTTGAGGTCCCACAGGGCGACGTCGAAGGCTGCTACGGCCTGGGTGGCGAGGCCGCTGCGGCCCACGGAGGCGCCCGCCCACACGAGCTTGGTCCAGATCTTCCCGATGTCGCTGGGATCCTCGCCGATCAGGTTGTCGGCGATCTCGCGGGCGTGCGCGAACTGGCCGGGGCCGCCGGCGCGCTTTGAGTAGCTGAAGCCGATGCCCTCGTGTCCCTGCTCGGTGACGATCTCGACGAAGAGGAAGGCCACCTCCGTCATCGGCTTCTGACGGCCGGTGAAGACCTTGGCGTCGCTGATCGGTGTGGCCAGCGGCAGCGTGATGGAGGACAGGCGCAGCCAGGCGATGCGGTCGAGGGTGGCTTCGCCTGCGGTGGGCCTGGTGTGCGCTGTCGTGTTCGTCGTGGTCACCACTTCGTGTCCCTGGGTTGGCGCGGGTTGGACAGGTGCGGGGCCGGATGAGGATGCGCGGCGGCCCGGCGTGCGGACGTGCGTGGGGGGCGGTCGGCCGGGCGGGGGAGGGCTGGTCCGCCCGCGTGCGGCCCGGAGAGTCCGGGGCTGCTACGGGCAGCGTCCGCAGGGGTGCTGTCTGCGGCGATCGATCGGGCTGTCGATCGGGCGGTCGCGGCGGTGCTGTGCCATGGTGCGTCTCTCCTGTGGCTTCTCCGCGCCGCCGCGGACGGGCGTGCGGGGCGAGGAGCGCCTGTGTCGGACAGGTCCGACGCTACGGTCGCGATCGATTCACGTCCAACATAAGTTTTGGATGTGGCGATACAAGGAGAGCATCGTTGTTCACATTGACGCAGCTGACGTGTTTCGTGGCCGTGGCGGAGGAGCTGCACTTCACACGGGCCGCGGAGCGTCTGAGCATGACCCAGCCCCCGCTGAGCCGGCAGATCCAGCTCCTGGAGGGCGAGTTGGGGGTGAAGCTGCTGGACCGCACGAACCGGACCGTGCGGCTGACTCCGGCCGGCCGCTCCTTCCTCGCCGAAGCGCGCCGTATCGTGCGCCAGGCCGAGCACGCCGCCCTGGCGGTGCGGCGGGTCTCCACGGGAGAGGCGGGCTCGATCGCCATCGGGTTCACGGCCGCCAGTGCCTACTCCGCGCTCGGTGAGCTGCTGGAGAGCGCCCGTCGCGGTCTGCCGCGGGTGGAGATGCTGCTGCACGAACTGGTCACCCGCGACCAGTTGGAAGCGCTCAGCGAGGGCTCGCTCGACCTCGGCCTCATCCGCCCGTCCGCGGTCGGCCCCGACCTGACCGCGCGCACCGCGGTCCGGGAAGGGCTGGTGGCCGCGCTGCCCGCCGACCACGCCCTGGCCGCCGGCGAGGGGCCCATCGAGCTGTCGGCCTTCGACGGGCAGGACTTCCTGATGTACTCCCCGACAGAGGCCCGTTACTTCCACGAGTTGCTGCTCACCACCTTCCGCGGTGCGCAGGTGCGGCCGGTGTTCACCCAGTACCTCAGCCAGGTCCACAGCATCCTGGCCCTGGTCAACATCGGCTGGGGCATCGCTCTGGTTCCGGAGGCGGCGGCCGGGATGCGGCCCACCGGAGTCGTGTACCGCCCGCTGCACCTGCCCGGTCATCCGCGGCCGGTCGAACTGGACTACGTGTGGCGCAAAAGCAATGACAATCCCGCGCTGCATGCGCTGTTGCGGCTCCTGTGACCGGGGCGCCCGCCTTCGGCCGACATGTACTCGGCACGCGCCCGTCACAGACGTGTCATACAAGGAATGAATTGCAAGCAACAAAATTGGACATGGACGTGAATCGAAAGCGTCTCTACGGTCAACTCAGCCACCGGTTCTGTGGCTCGGACCACACGCGGCAGCGCAGCCGCATCACCTAGGTCTAGGAGACCGACCATGCCCGCTCTCGACCGGCAGGACGAGCCGGCGATCGCCGTCCCCACGGCCACCGCCACGGCAGGCCGCATCAGGTATCTGATTCTGGCCATGCTGTTCGTCGTCACCACGATCAACTACGCGGACCGCTCCACCCTCTCCATCGCCGGCGACTCGATGCAGAAGGATCTGCACATCAGCTCCGGCGAGCTCGGCGTGCTCTTCTCCGCCTTCTCCTGGTCCTACCTCATCGCCCAGATACCCGGCGGCTGGCTGCTGGACCGCTTCGGCTCCAAGAAGGTCTACGGCATCGCGATCTTCCTGTGGTCGGTGCTCACCATGCTCCAGGGAGCCATCGGCTTCTTCGCCGGAGCCGCGGTCGTCCTGCTGTTCATCCTGCGCTTCGCCGTCGGCTTCGCCGAAGCCCCCTCGTTCCCCGGGAACTCACGGATCGTCGCCGCCTGGTTCCCCACCCGTGAGCGCGGCTTCGCATCGGCCCTGTTCAACTCCGCCCAGTACTTCGCCACCGTCGCGTTCGCCCCCCTCATGGGCTGGCTGGTCACCGCCATGGGCTGGGAGCACGTCTTCACCGTGGTCGGCGGCGTCGGCGTCGTCCTGGCCCTCGTGTGGACGAAGGTCATCTACGCCCCCCGCAGCCACCCGCGCATCGGCAGCGGCGAACTCGACTACATCCGCGGTGGCGGAGCGCTGGTCGACCTGGACGCCCCCACCGCCGAGGAGGACATGCGTGCCAGGAGCGCCACCTCCGGCAGGCGGAATCTGCGGCACATCGCCACGCTGCTGAAGAACCGCACCACCCTGGGCGTGTTCGTGGGCCAGTACTTCATCAACACCATCACCTGGTTCTTCCTGACCTGGTTCCCCGTCTACCTGGTCCAGGAACGCGACATGAGCATCCTCGAAGCAGGCTTCGTCGCGTCACTGCCCGCCCTGTGCGGCTTCGTCGGCGGTGTCCTGGGCGGCTGGCTCTCGGACCGCCTCGCGCGGGGCGGCACCGGGCTGACCGCCGCCCGCAAGATCCCCATCGTCACCGGGCTGCTGCTGTCGACCACCATCATCGTCTGCAACTACGTCACCGCGTCCTGGCTGGTCGTCCTGATCATGTCCCTCGCCTTCTTCGGCAAGGGCATGGGCGCCCTCGGGTGGGCGGTCATGTCGGACGTCTCCCCCAAGCAGATCGCGGGCCTCGCCGGAGGCCTGTTCAACACCTTCGGCGCCGTCGCCGGCATCGTCACCCCCCTCGTCATCGGCTACATCCTCGACGCCACCGGCTCCTTCGACCTCGCCCTCGCCTTCGTCAGCGCCTGTGCCGCCATGGCCGTGGTCAGCTACCTCGTCATCGTCCGGGACATCGAGCGCGTCGAACTGCCGGAAGAGGCGCACGACCGGCCCAGCGCGACCTGACGGACGACGCTCACCGAGCGGAACCCGCCACGCGAGGACGCGGCCTCCGGGAGCACTCGGCCCGGAGGCCGCACCTGCTCTTCGGGGGCGGCGGTTCCCACGGCCGCGTAGGCGCACGTTCGAGAGGTCCACGGTACGGCGGGCAGCTCCGTCTCGTCATCCGGGTCGTCTCTGGCTGCCGGCGGACCCGGCCGGGTAGGGTCCGCCCGTGAGACTCGCGATCTTCGATCTGGACGGCACGCTGGTCGACCGCACCAGTGCCGTCGCCAACGCCATAGCCACCCTCAGCCACGACCACGGCTACGGGCCGGAGATCGAGAGCTGGCTGCTGACCGAACTCGCCGACCGCGCCGAGCGGGCCGACTTCGACCGCCTGCGCGCCGCCTTTCCCGTCGCCGAGAGCAGCGATCACCTCTGGCGTGTCTACATCGACCGCATGGCGTCCGCCGTCACGTGCCGTCCCGCCGTGCTCGACGCGCTCACCCGCCTCAAGGACGCCGGCTGGAGCATCGGGGTCGCCACCAACGGGGCCAGCGACATCCAACGCGCCAAGGTACGGGCCACCGGGCTCGCCGACCTGATCGACGGCATCGCCGCCTCCGGCGACATCGACGTACGCAAACCGGACCCTAGGCTGTTCGAGCTCGCGGCCGCCCGGTGCGGCACCCAACTCACCCCTGGCGACTGGATGACCGGCGACGACCCCGAAACCGACATCACCGGCGGCTACAACGCCGGCCTGCGCACCATATGGGTCCGCGGTCGCACCTGGCCCGACGGACTCGACACACCCCACCACACCGTCGACGACGTCATCGAGGCCGTCGACCACCTGCTCACCCACTCCCGGTGAGGCCGGGCCCGCCTGGGGGAGCCGGTAGCGCCGCCGGTTTTCGCGGCCGGTGGGTCCCCACGTCGTCCGCGACCGACGCGAGGTTCGCGAAGCCCACCTGAACCGGGCATCCAGCACCGTGCTCACGCGGCGTCCGGCCCGCGGGAACCCGCGCACGCGCCCGAACGCGCCGCGGGTGGGGGCGCTGGACGCCGGCTGGCCATGGCGGAGACCGGGCCGGAGTTCTCCCGCCGAACCGCTCGAACGGCAGGTCCCGTCCAGCCCGCACGGGATACCGCCCGGGTGACAGCCCGCACCAGCACGGCACGCCGCTTCGGCCGGTAGGCCGGCGCCTCCACCGGTTCTCCCGCCGAACCGCTCGAACGGCAGGTCCCGCCCAGCCCGCACGGGGGCCACCACCCGGGTGACAGCCCGCACCAGCACGGCACGCCGCTTCGGCCGGTAGGCCGGCGCCTCCACCGGTTCTCCCGCCGAACCGCTCGAACGGCAGGTCCCGCCCAGCCCGCACGGGGGCCACCACCCGGGTGACAGCCCGCACCAGCACGGCACGCCGCTTCGGCCGGTGGGCCGGCGCCTCCGCCCCGGCCCTCGTGGCGGACCGTGCACGGCGTGCGGACGGCCATGCCGCTCGGGCCACGCGGGACGAGATCCGGCAGCGCGGTGACCGAACGGCCCCGACCGCCCACCGGTCCGTCGGCCGGCAGCGGACCGGCCCCGGCGGGGGCGCGCCCCGGGTCCCGGGCGTACCTGAGACCGCGACAACCGGGCGGTCGCTGCCGGTGAATCCGCCCCAGCGCGGCGAGAGCGGCCCCTTTCCGCGTCACCTCGCGAGCGCCGTCGCGTCCGTGGAGGGGCCCAGGTGTCCCCGGTGCACGCGGCTTCCGGCGCGCTGGAGGTGGACGACGTCCTTGGGTGCCAGGGCGACGGGTGCCTGGTGCAGACGTACCTGCCGGGTGCGGCGGTTGATGGTCGGCGGGCCGATCCGCTGGACGCCCAGCGTCCCGGTCGCCGCCGGGTCGTCCGAGGGATCCGGTTCCGTACGGCGGGTGTCCGCGTCCGCCGGCCGGGCGCGGCGGGTGACGGCGCGGATCCGGGCGACGAGTTCCCGTACGCCGAAGGGCTTGGAGACGTAGTCGTCCGCACCCAGTTCCAGACCGAGCACCCGGTCCACCTCGTCGTCCCGGGCAGTGATCATGATGATCGGCACGGACGAGCGGGACCGGATGGCACGGCAGACGTCGAGGCCGTCCATGTCGGGCAGGCCCAGGTCCAGCAGCACCATCGCCGCCTCCGCCGCGACAAGGCCGTCGGCGCCCGTTCTGGCGTGTTCGACGGTGAAGCCGAAACGGCGCAGTCCCTCCGTCAACGGTCCGGCCACCCGGTCGTCGTCCTCGATCAGCAAGACACGCATGCCGCAAGGCTCACAGACCTTCGCGGGAGGACGGGGAGCAAACGCCGGAACCTCCCCCGAGCCAGTGCTCCTCCACGCCCGGTGTAACCGCGGAAGCGCGCCGATACGACGACATCCAGGGCATGGACAGCGCGGAGCAAACGGGGAGTCAAGGGCGCGGGCGTCCGGGGTCCGGTCGCCCTGACGGCAGCCGAAGATTGGCAACCGTCACGCGGCGGTCCTCGACGGACGTGTCCGTCCGGGTGCGGGTCACGCCGGTTCCAGCAGAACGGCCGGCAGTGTCCCGCTCACGATCGGCCCCCTCGGCAGCGAGAGCCCGAAGAACTCCTCGACGACGCCCAGCGCGGCCCGGTGGACCTCCCTCCGGTTCCGCTCCGGGTCCGGGAGACCGGCGGCCGTGAGCCGCTCCTGCAGTCGAGCGGCAGTGGCGGGATCCCCTTCCACCTTCTCGTAGCCCCATGATCCGTCCAGGTGCAGGTTGAAGGCGGCCAGCAGCCGACCGTCGTGGAAACAGGCGAACTGGGGAGGCACCGGTTTGCCGTTCTCCTCCTCGTACTCCAGGAGGCAGACGTGCGCGCCGCCGCGCGACACCGGTGCCATGGGCCCGAACTCGCCCTGCCAGCCGCCGTACGCGACCGCGTACGTCCAGACCCCCGCGGAGCCCAGCCGCAGCCCGACGTCGTACTGGTCGTCCATGAGCTCCAGCAGCGAGGTTCCCGTGTGCTCCCCGACCGGCACCACGACGTGCTCCGTGCCGTACAGCAGGGTCGCCGCGAGACGCGCGGCGAGTTCGTCCGGGGAGAGTCCGCGGGCGAGTACCACGTGGTACCCCCCGAACGCGATGGACTGCCGGTCAGCGAGCCAGGTCGTTCCGTCCGTCATGACCGCCATCCTGACCGCTGCCTCTGACAACGCATGCGGCGAGCCCGTGCTTCATGCACCCGGGGGACTTGTGGTCCCGCACACGTTCCCAGCCCCGCGGACTGTCAGGACACGCCGGCGAACCAGGGCCTCGGCGCGCGTCACAGGAGCTCGGCGAGCGGTTCGACGGTCTGCCAGTGCTTGAGGTACTCGACGGCCGCGTGCGGGTTCGTGTTCCGGTTCTTCACCAGCCGGGTGCGCTCCAGCACGGCGTCGTTGTCCGGGAACAGGGTCCGCAGCCGCAGCGTGGCGACGATGAAGTCATCGCGGTCGGCGACGTTCACCCAGCGCTTGACATGGCCTGGCGAGCGCAGTGGCTGTGGGCGCAGCCGCCGGCGGATGATGGAGCGCAGGCCGAGCGGGGACCCGAAGGTGATCAGCAGCGGCAGCGGCTGTCCGAGCCGGTGCAGGGCCTCGTAGGCGACGACGGTGCCCAGGGAGTGGGCGAGCACCGCCTTGGTGTCCGGGGTCACCCGGGACAGCACGGCCTCGATCGCACCCTCGCGGACGGTCTCGTCGTTCAGGTACGCCGCCACCTGTCCGAGGTGGAACACGCCGGTGCTGCTGAGCGCGGCGAACCCGGAGCGGGCGACGGGGCCGAGCCGCCCCAGCATCGCGACGAACATCCGCAGCGGCTCGGTGGGACCCTGCTCGGCGCCGACATCGACGCGCAGTTCGTCCAGGGCGCGGGCGGCTTCGGCACGGGCCGCCGGATCGGAGGCGTGTTGCTGGATGTTGTCGATGATGTCTGCGGCGACGTCCTCGCCAGTCGCCGCCATCGGAGCGGGCAGCGGCACGTCCCAGTCGTCCCGCGGCACGTAAGGCGCGTACAGGTGGCGGTAGTGCGCCATGGCCGCTGAGACGGAACCGTCCTCCAGGCGGGCGGCCTGCTCGGCGCGGCCGTTGTCCCGCAGGGTCCGTGCCAGCGCGCGCATCCAGTCGCCGTGCAGTTGTTCCTCGGTCTCCTCCTCGGGACCGATGCCGTGCACCATGACCAGCTCAGCCATGTGTCTCCGTTCGACCGGCGCCGTGCCGTGCACGTGCGCGTCCGTTCCGTCCGTGCGTCCGTGCGTCCGTGCGTCCGTGCGTCCGTGCGTCCGTGCGTCCGTGCGTCCGTGCGTCCGTGCGTCCGTCGCCAAGACGCGTAGCGGCGGGCAGAAAGTTCCTCGTCGGTGAAGTTCTTTCCCAACACCTCGGCATTCATGGTGAGTTGACCGGCCCCTGCCCGATAATGCCCGCGTGACGGATGAGCGCAGAGCGTTGGTGATCGCCTCCCACTGGGACGCCCGAGAGGAGAAGCCGCAGAGTCGGCTGGACCTGCTGGAGGCGTACGCGGCGGAGCTGAGGGAGCTCCTGCTGGATCCGCTGCGCGGTGACTGCGAACCGGCGTTCGGCGACGGCCTGTTGCTGAATCCGCGGACGGTGGACGAGGTGACCTCGGGGCTGGCCGAGGCGTTCGAGGAGGCGTCGGCCGACGGAGTGCCCCTGGTGCTGGGCTTCCTCGGGCACGGCCACGTCGTCCGTGAGGGCGAGTTCCTCTTTCCGGTCCGCTCCACCCCTGATGCGCCCGGTCCCGAGACGGCCTTCGACCTCCCCTCCGGGCTGGGTGAGCTGGTACGTCGCCACGGTGGCGTCCGTGAGCTGACAGTCGTCATCGACGCGTGTCTGTCGGGGTATGCGGGGCTCTTCGCCACGCAGAGGTGGTTCAGACCCGCCATGCAGACCGGTCGGAAGATCGAACTGCTGACGTCCTCGGACGGCCGGGTTTCCTACGGACTTCAGTTCTCGGGGGCTCTGAACCGGCTCGTCCGGCAGGGGGACATCCGTCTCGAACAGATCCTGCGCACCCGGTCGGTACGGCAGGCGGTGGAGGCCCGCCTGACGCGGCAGGTGCCGCAGGCCACCTCGTACGACGGCGGCGGGGGCGGCGGCGGGGGCGCTCCGGAGGTCCCCCAGGACACCTGGCTCGCGCACAACGTGGCGTACCAGCGGGAGCTGAGTGTGCTGGCGGGGTCGGTCGACGGAGGCGTGCTCATGCCGCCGCTGCGGTATTTCCAGCCACCCGCGGAACTGGGGGAATTCGTCCGGACGGTCCGCCGGAACCGGCTGGTCGCCGTGTTGGGCACCATGGGCACCGGGAAGTCCACGCTCGCCTCGGCGCTGTGCCGCGCGGAGCTGCTGCCGCCGGAGGAGGCGGACCGTGCCCCGACCGTCTGCGGGCTCGTCCGCCTGGACACCACCCGCTGGACCGCCGGCTCGGTGTGGTCGCTCTTGTCCGACCAGCTGAAGAAGTACCTCCCCGGGTTCGCCGGAGCGAAGAAGGCGTACAACTCCCGTGTGCCGGAGAGCCGGCGGACGCTGCTGCCGCGCGCGGTGGCCGAGATCGGCGGGCCGCTCGGGCAGATGGAGCCGTGCGACCCGGTGCGCGTGATCGTGGACGGACTCGATCAGGTCGACGCCCCGCACCGCCCCGGGCTCGTCCGTGAACTGGCCGCCATGGCCGACGCGGCACCGGAGTGGTTCGGCGTGGTCGCGACGGTCCGGGACGGGGTGCCGCTGCCCGATGACTGGCACCGCGCGCCGGTCCCCGCCCCCGGGGAGGAGCAGCTGCGGGCCTACCTGCGCACGGCCCAGCACGCGTCCGGGCGGACACAGAACGCCATCCTTCAGCAGGCGGACGGAAACTGGCAGGTCACCCGGGTGCTGGGCGAGAGCGGCCCACTGGCCCGGACCGGCCGGGTGTCCTTCACCGAGATGTACCGGGAGACGCTGCTCACCAAGAGGGCGCAGGTCCAGGGCGGGCGCGGCGGCTGGCTCGACACCGTCCTGGTCGTGGCTGCCGCCGCCGGGCCGAGCCCCACGCTGCCCCGTCCACTGCTCGCGCGGGCGTCCGCTGAGCTGGGCGGTCCCGTGGACGACGAGGCACTGGATCAAGTACTGGACCTGGTGCCGGGGCTGGTGGTGCGCTCACCGCACCCGACAGGAACCGAGTTGTTCGGCGTGCACCACCCTTCCCTGATCGAGTACGTGCGGGAGGAGGAGGATCTGGTGGCCGGCCATGGGGCCCTGTGCCGGGTGCTTGAGATCATGGCTCCCATGGATGAGCATGCGCCCGAGGACCCCCTGCACGCCTACGCCGAGCAGGCGGAGCCGGAACACCTGTGGCAGGCGGCCGTGGACGAACCGGCGTTGTACGACCGGCTGCTGGAATGTCTGGAGCAGCGGCCGGCGGCCGAGGCGACGGTCAACCGGGCCCGGTGGGCGGCCTGGGCGGACCGGCTGGCGGAGCGTCCGGGCGCCGACTCACCGGTCACCCTGCATGCCCGGGAACGGGCCGCCTACTGGACGGGGAAGGCGGGGGCCTACAGCCGCAGCCGCGAGCTGTACCGCGATCTGCTGGAGGACCAGCGGCGCGTGCTCGGCGATGACGATCCCCGGGTGCTCCAGGTCCGGTACCGCATCGCGTACGCGACCGGCGAGATCGGTGACTTCGCCGACGCGGTACGACTGCACCAGGCCGTGCTCGACGACCAGATCCGGGTGTTCGGCGCCGACGACCCCCGCACCCTGAAGAACCGGCACGACATCGCGTACTGGACGGGCCGGGGCGGGGACATGGCACGCGGCCTGCGACTGCACGAGGAACTGCTGGAGGACCAGCGCCGCGTGCTCGCGCCGACGGACCAGGCGGTGCTGGAGAGCCGCCACTACATCGCGTACTGGTACGGGATGCTGGGCCAGTACGACACGGCGCTGGCGCTGCACGAGGAGCTGCTGCGGGACCGGATCGCCGTGTTCGGCGAGGACCACGCACAGGTGCTCTTCAGCCGCTTCAACATCTACAAGTTCCTCGGCGAGTCCGGGCGGCGGCAGGAAGCACTCGACGGCTTCCGCGCGCTGCTGCCGGACGTGCGGCGCATCCGCGGCGAGGACCACCCCAACACGCTGCTCGCGCGGCTCAACATCGCCCGCTACACCTGGGAACTGGGCGACCCGGCGGGCTCCCTGGCGCTGCACGAGGCACTGCTGGAGGACCAGCGGAAGGCGCTCGGTGACACCCATCCCGCCGTGCTCATCACCCGTTACAACATGGCCATGCTCAAGTCCGAGCTGGGCGACCCGACCGTCGCGCTCGCCGAACTGGACGCTCTCCTGGAGGAGCGGCTGGCCCGCTACGGCAATCCGCTCCATCCCGAGGTCATCAGGACCAGGTTCGGGCGGGCCCAGGTCGTCGCGCGGCAGGGGGACGTCCAGGGCGCCGCGGCGCTGCTGCGGGAGGTCCGAGACGACCGCGCCCGGGTCCTCGGCGAGAGCCACCCGGACACGCTGGCCGCACAGGCGGAGCTGGAACGGTTGTCGGCCACGGGTCTGTGAGACGGTGCGGAGTGCGCCGGCGCACACGGTCGGTGGAGGACATCAGCGGATACAGGAACCGGTGCGGACCGGCGAACGGCAGTTCCGACTCGGCCTCCATTGCCGCCGCACGGATCACCCTGTACTCCTGATCGGTGGCGGGTTCGGCCACGTCCCCCACTCCCCTCGGCCCTGAACCAGCCGAGCCCTGAACCAGCCGGGCCCGGACGCCGCCGCGCCCGTGGGGGCGGATCACGGCAGGTCCAAGGGCGAGCCACGTCGTCGCCCCCTCACCGCGGCGGCGTACTCCCGCCGCTCGCCCGCGTGTCGTGCGGCTGTGGGTCGTGGGTCCAGGAGGCGAGGATGCCCAGCGCGTCGTGGGAGGGGCTGCCGGTTTCGGCGGTCAGGACCATGAGGCGCTGTCCGGAGCCGTCGGGATCGGTCCACGTGTCGCAGTCGAGGGTGAGGTCACCGACGAGGGGGTGGCGGTAGCGCTTGGTGCCGTGACTGGCGCTGCTGACGCGGTGTTCGGCCCACCAGGTGCGGAAGTCGGGGTCCTGGGCGGTCAGTTCGCCGACGAGGGTGGCGAGGTCGGTGTCGTCCGGGCCGGCCGCGGCCTCCATGCGCAGGGCGGCGACGGCGTCGCGGGCGTCGTGCTCCCAGTCCTGGTGCATGCCGCGGATCGCGGGGTCGGTGAACAGGAGGCGCAGGTAGTTGCGCCGGTCGGCCGGGACGGCGGCGAAGTCGGTGTAGAGGGCCGCGGCCGCCTGGTTCCAGGCGAGGATGTCCAGGCGTCTGCCGAGGATCAGCGCGGGGGTGTCGCGGAGTTGGCCGAGCAGGCGTCGCATGGCGGGCCGTACGTGCTGGGCGGGCCGGCGGCGAGCGGTCCGTGCGTCGCTGCGGCCGGCCACCTCGTACAGGTACCGCTGCTGGTCGTCATCGAGGCGCAGGGCTCGGGCGAGGGTGGCGAGCACGGGGGCGGAGGCGCGTACCCGGCCCTGTTCGAGACGGGTGTAGTAGTCGACGCTGATCGCGGCGAGCCGGGCGGCTTCCTCCCGGCGCAGTCCCGCGACGCGGCGGGGGGAGGCCGCCGCCTCGGGCAGACCGCACTGCTGTGGCGTGAGCTGTGCCCGGCGGGCTTTGAGGAAGGTGCCCAGTGCACGGGGGTCCACGTGTGAGGTCATGTCATCCGTTTTCGTGGCGCACACCTGGAAGGTGTGTCGGCGGGGATCGGGGTGATGTCGACATACGTCACCGTCTTGACTGGTGATGAGCATGTCATTCACTCAGTCACCTGTCAAGGCTGCGAGGAGGTGGTCGAACTGCAATTCGAGGGGTCGTCGGCGTTCACGGCGGCCTGAAGGGAGCTGCAGGCCATCACCGCCTTGACTGGTGACGAGCGAGACTGCCATGCTTGCGTCACCTCCTAGACCGGTGATGCATTGGCGTCCTGGTCAGGAGGTACACGCCGAAGACCCATCCATCCAGATCGGAAGTCCCAGCCATGGCAGTCAGCTACACCGCCGTTGTCGACGTCGACGGAGAGGGCCGCAACGGCGGCCGCGTCCAGTCCTCCGACGGCTTGCTGGAGACCAGCCTCGCCCTCCCGAAGGAGCTGGGCGGCGCCGGTACCGCGACCAACCCCGAGCAGCTCTTCGCCGCCGGCTGGGCCGCCTGCTTCCTCGGCGCCCTCCGCCGCGCCGCCACCCTGCGGAAGATCCGGCTGACCAGCACCACGATCACGGCCGAGGTCACCCTCACCCACGGCGACGACGGGGAGTTCTCCCTCTCCGCGGTCCTCGCCCCGGTCCTCGGCGGCGTGGACCAGGCCACCGCCGAGGAACTGGCGCACGCCGCCCACCAGATCTGCCCGTACTCCAAGGCGACGCGCGACAACGTCCCCGTCACCATCAACGCCACCGCCGCCTGACGCGCCCCTGCCCCGACCGCGGGTCCCGTGCCCTTCCCGCACGGGACTCGCCCGGCGTCTCCACCATCGGCCCGGTGAACCCGGGCGGTGTGCCCGCCCTCCTACGGCACCTCGCGCACCGGGCGCGGACCAGGGGACCAGGGACCAGGCCCCGAACGGTGTGCCCGGCGGGCGGGGTCAGCAGCGGCTACAGGCCGTCGTCTCCTCCTTGCGCCGCGCGTGCCCCCTGCTCCAGCCGGAGTTCGCGGCCCTGCCAGCGCCTCCGCAGCCAGCGGTCGTGGCTGGCGACGACGATCGCGCCGGGACCGGGGCCGAGCGCGGCCTCCAGCTCGTCGCACAGGGTGGGGGACAGATGGTTGGTGGGCTCGTCGAGCAGCAGCAGCTCGGGCGGGCGGGCCACCAGCAGGGCCAGCGCGAGCCGCCGGCGCTGCCCCACGGACAGCTGGCCGACGGGTCTGTCCAGGTCCGCCTCGTGCAGCAGACCGAGCGAGGTCAGCGGCACCTTCTCGGCCCGCTCGGCGCCCAGCGCCTGCTCGTAGGTGTCGCGGACCGTGCGGTCGGGCCGGTCGAACGCGGTGTCCTGGGTGAGCAGCCCGACCGTGAGACGGCGCCGCCTGCTCACCTCGCCCTCGGCCGTGAGACGTCCGGCGAGCACGGCGAGCAGCGTCGACTTGCCGGCCCCGTTGCCGCCGGTGACCAGCAGCCGGTCCGTCGCCGTCACCTCCAGACCGTCGAGCGCCAGCCGGCCCGGCACCCGGACGTCCCGCAGGGACACCAGGGGCCGGGGGCCCTCCGAAGCGGGCGCGGACAGTTCCCCGGCCGCGAACCTGAGCGGCCGGGGCGGCTCGGCGACGCGGGTGCGCTCCAGCTCGTCCAGCCGCCGGGCGGCGTTGCGCACCCGGCGGGAGATCTGGTTCTGCACCCGGCCCGCCCGGTGGCCGTAGCCCATCTTCTCGTTGTCGCGCCGCTCCCGGTCGGGCGCGAGGCGGTGCGCGGTCACGCCCGCCTGGTACCGCAGTTCCTCCAGTTCCTGCCGCTCCTCGGCGTACCGCCGCTCCCAGCGTTCCCGCTCGGCGCGCTTCTCCCCCAGATAGGCGCTGTAGGTGCCGCCGTAGCGGACCGGACCGTCCACCGCGGGGTCGAGGTCGATCAGATCGGTGCAGACGGCGTCCAGGAACGCCCGGTCGTGGCTGGCGACGACCACGGCCCCGGGCAGGCCGCGGATCTGCTCCTCAAGGAAGGCGGCGGCGCCGTCGTCGAGGTGGTTGGTCGGCTCGTCCAGCAGCAGCGCCGACGGCCTGCGCACGAGCAGCGCGGCCACCGCCAGCCGGCCGCGCTGCCCGCCGGACAGCGAGCCGAGCGTGCGGTCGTGCCCGAGGGCGCCGAGACCCAGACCGTCCAGCACCAGCGCCGCGCGGCGGTCGGCGTCCCAGGCCTGACGGTCCTCGGCCTGCTCAAGCCGCCTGCCGTAGGTGTCGAGGAGTTCCGCATGGCCGGGGTCGCCCTCCGGGACGCGGGCCAGCTCCTCGCCGAGCCGTTCGAGCTCCGCCAGGTCCTCGCGGGCCTCGCGCAGCGCCACGTCGAGCACCGCGGCGATGGTCGAGCCGGCGTCGAAGGGCATCTCCTGGTGCAGGAAGCCGAGATCGGCGGGGCGCGTGACGCTCCCCGCGTCGGGTTCGTCCACGCCGGCCAGCACCCTCAGCAGGGTGGACTTGCCGGCGCCGTTCTCCCCGATCAGGCCGATGCGATGGCCCGGGGAGGCGGTCAGACAGACACCGTCGAGGACGCGCCGGCCTCCCAGGACGCGGACGAGGTCGTGGGCGAGCAGAGCGGGTCGGGGCATGGGAATCCGTCCAACGTGATCGGTGGTCGGCCCGCCGGGCGCACGGCCTCGGGCGCGGGCCCTCTCACACGACGGCGGGTCACACCGCGGGCGCTCCGGTCTCCAGCAGCTTTCCGTCGGCCAGCCGCAGCCGGCGGTTCACCCCGATCTCGGCGAGGAACCGCTCGTCGTGGCTGACCACGATGAAGGCGCCCTGGTAGGAGTGGAGCGCGCTCTCCAGCTGACCCGCGCTGACCAGGTCGAGGTTGTTGGTCGGCTCGTCGAGCAGCAGCAGGTGCGGGGCGGGCTCGGCGCACAGCACGCAGGCCAGGGTGGCGCGCAGCCGTTCGCCGCCGGACAGGACGCCGACCGGCAGGTGGGCCCGGGCGCCCCGGAAGAGGAAGCGGGCGAGCAGGTTCATCCGCTCGGCCTCGGGCCGCTCCGGGGCGAACGCGGCGAAGTTCTGCGCCACGGTGCGGTCCAGGTCCAGCAGGTCCAGGCGTTGCGAAAGGTAGGCGATGCGGCCGTCGTTCCGCTTGATCTCCCCGCTGTCCGGGGCGAGTTCGCCGGTGACCAGCCGCAGCAGCGTGGTCTTGCCGGCGCCGTTGGGCCCGGTGAGCGCGATGCGCTCGGGACCGCGGACGGTCAGGTCGACCCCGCCGTCGGCGAACACGGGCCGGCCGCCGTGGCGGACCTGCATCCCCGCGCCGGTGAACACGTTGCGCCCGGCGGGCACCTGGGTGTCGGGCAGCTCCAGGGTGAGGCGCTGCTCCTCGCGCAGCGCGCGTCCGGCCTCGTCGAGGCGGGCCCTGGCCTCGCTGACCCGGGCCGCGTGCGTCTGGCCGGCCCGGCCCGCGGACTCCTGGGCGCCGCGCTTCATGTTGCCGGCGAAGATGCGGGGCAGACCGGCGTTCTTCAGGTTGCGCGCGGCGTTGCTCGCGCGGCGCTCGGCGCGTTCGCGGGCCTGCTGCATCTCCCGCTTCTCCCGCTTCAGCTCCTGTTCCGCGTTGCGGACGTTCTTCTGGGCGACCTCCTGCTCGGCGCGCACGGCCTCCTCGTACTCGGTGAAGTTGCCGCCGTACAAGCGCAGTTCGTCGCTGCCGAGTTCGGCGATGCGTTCCATGCGGTCGAGCAGCGCGCGGTCGTGGCTGACCAGCAGCAGGCAGCCGGTGAAGTCGGAGAGCGCGTCGTAGAGCTTGTGCCGCGCCCGGAGGTCGAGGTTGTTGGTGGGCTCGTCGAGCAGCAGCACGTCCGGGCGCTTCAGCAACTGGGCGGCGAGGCCCAGGGAGACGACCTGGCCGCCGCTGAGTGTGCTCAGGCCGCGGTCCAGGGTGAGGTCGGCGAGACCCAGTCGGTCGAGCTGGGCGCGGGTGCGCTCCTCGATGTCCCAGTCGTCGCCGATGGTGGTGAAGTGCTCCTCGCTGACGTCCCCCGACTCGACGGCGTCCAGGGCGCGGATCACGTCGGCGATGCCGAGGACCTCGGCGACGGTCAGGTCGCCGGTCAGGGGCAGGCTCTGCGGCAGGTAGCCCAGCGTCCCGCTGACCGACACGGAGCCGGTGGCGGGCTTCAGTTCACCGGCGATCAGCCTGAGCAGGGTGCTCTTGCCGGAGCCGTTGGGGGCGACCAGGCCCGTACGGCCGGCGGTCACGGTGAAGGACAGGTCGTGGAAGACGGGGGTGTCGTCGGGCCAGGCGAAGGACAGGTTCGAGCAGACGACGGCGACGTCGGACATGGGGGTGACCTCGGACGGATCACGGGCAGGGAAGAGACCTCTGCCCTGGGCAGACGTATGGAAAGGGGGTACGACGAAACGGACCACCTCGGCTGCGCTCCTCGGCGCGCCCGGTGGCCGTCAGATCCGGATCTCACCCGGAGATGTCGTCGTCACCCACCACGTCTGCGACTCCTCGTCACACGGTCTACGTCGCGGACATCTTAACAGCTCCCGAGTCCCGTCCGGCCGGGCCGTTGACAGCCTCCAGGGCACATGACAGCATCGTCACCGATTTAACCGGTGACGTATGTGGTGACGGTTCGACCCGTGTTCACACACGCCGGCTCGACCGGCCGGTGCGGCACATGGCGCCGGGGCCGTCGCCACCCGAAGGAGCACACGGACCATGGCGGGAAAACCGAAGCGGAGTGCCGAGGGCGCACCGGTGGCACGGCGGGCGATGCTGGGCATGCTCGGCGCGGGCGCGGCCGGGCTCGCCGCCGCGCCCGCGCTCCAGCGCGGCTGGGAGCGATTCCTCGGCGGCGCCTCCCAGGTGGACGCCACGGGACTGACCGGACTGCTGCCGAACCCGGGCGGCTTCCGGTACTACAGCGTCGTCGGCTCGGTACCGCACAAGGACGAGACCGACTACGCGCTGCGGGTCGGCGGGCTGGTGGAGAAGCCGCGGACGTACACGCTCGCCGATCTGCGGGCGATGCCGCAGACCCGGATCGTGCACGACGTGCTGTGCACGGACGGATGGCGGGTGGAGAAGACGCCGTTCGAAGGGGTGCGGCTGGCGGACGTCCTCGACGCCGCCGGAGTGCGTTCCCCCGGCGCGGCGGTCCGCTTCACCTGCTTCGACGGTGCCTACTCCGAGAGCCTCAGCCTGGAACAGGCGCGCCGTCCGGACGTCCTGGTGGCGCTGACCATGCAGGACAAGCCCCTCACCCACGAGCACGGCGGCCCGGTCCGCCTCTACGTGGCCCCCATGTACTTCTACAAGTCGGCCAAGTGGCTGTCCGGCATCTCGGTCACCGACAAGGTCGTTCCCGGCTACTGGGAGGAACGCGGATATGCGATCGACGGCTGGCTCGACGACGCCGACCGGCACGGCGACGGGGCCTGACCCCGCCGGCCGCGTCCTGCGTTTCGGCACCGCCCAGCGCCTGGTCCACCGGGCCACCGGCGGGCTGATGCTGCTGTGCCTGGTGTCGGCCGCCTGCCTGTACCTCGGGCCGCTCGCCCAGCTCGTCGGGCGGCGGCACCTGATGGTCACCGTGCACGAGTGGTCGGGCATCTCGCTGCCACTGCCCTTCCTGCTGGGTCTCCTCTCCCCCGGCTTCCGCGCGGACCTGCGCAGGCTCAACCGCTTCGCGGTGTACGACCGGCAGTGGCTGCGGGCTGTGCGCGGGCGCCGCACGTCGCCCGGGGCGCGCCCGGCCGGCAAGTTCAACGCGGGCCAGAAGCTCTACGCGGGCTGGATCGCCGGCGCCGTCCTCGTGATGATGTCCACCGGTCTGCTGATGTGGTTCCCGGGGCCGGCCCACTTCGTCTCCCGGACCAGCGCGATCTTCGTGCACGACGTGCTGGCCTGGGCGATCACGTTCGTCCTGCTCGGACACGTGCGCAAGGCCTACGCGGATCCCGAGGCGCGGTCGGGCATGCGCACGGGATACGTCAGCCGCTCCTGGGCGGAGCGCCACCACTCCCGGTGGCTGCGGGAGGAGCACCCGGGTGACACCTCGGAGCGAGCGGGCAACGTGTGACGCGCCTCTTGGGAGGCCGACCGGTACATCCCGCTCCGGGGCACCGTCGAGTACCGGTGAGTACCGTCGGCAGGTCAGCGTCGTCACACGTGTGAGATGGCCCCTACGCGAGCCAGAGCGAGCCACGTCGATGACGCGCCGGGGGTATGTCCACCATGTCCGCGGCATCGGGTGCGAGTTCGTCGGCGGCGCCGTTCACCAGCCGCAGAACGACCCCCACTTGGGCCCGCAGCCGCTGTCGCGCCCGGCGTTCCTCCACCGCGGACCACTGGGCGACAGAGCGGTCCCGCTGGTGTCGAGCGAACGAGTGGACATGCACCGCACGGCGGACCGGGCGAGGCTGGGGCCTTCGGGACTCTCGTGCCGCATCGGTGAGGCTCCGTGCGCTGTACCTGAGGTCGTGGAGAACCACGGAACGCCAGGGCTTTCCCGACGAGCGGTCGTGCGCCCTCCGACTGTGTGCTGGGGGAAGGTGGTGGGCGGTGCGTGTCACGGGGCTCCGTTCGCAGCGACCGCCAGGTATCTCCTGGCGGGCTACCTGAAGCCCGTCGGCCCCGTCGCACGCACGTCTCCCATGCGGGCAAGCGTATCCCGCCGCTTCCCTCGGCGCGCCGCCTCGACAGGCGTCAGGCGGCGGGGCCGATGGACGCCTCTTCGGCAAGCGTCAGGCGGCGGGGTCGCCGGGTCGACGCGGGTCGTCGTCGCCGCACGGGCCCCCTGGCTCGCGACGAGGACGCCGGCGGGCTGTCCGTACGCGTTGCGGAAGGCGGTGCCGGTCCCGGTGGCGGCTCGCCACGACGACGACCATGCCCATCTCCAGGCCGTGGTCGGTGTCGTCTCCTGCGGCCGGGACGAGCGAGCGGCCGGGAGCAGTGCGGCGAGCATCTTGCCGCCCCGAGCGTTCTCGGCCGCCGCGTCAGGCCCGCGTCGGCCCAGGTGCCGTCGCCCTCGGAGGCCGCCCGGAAGACCCGGCCGCGTCGGCTCCCAGGGTCCCACCGACACTCGTCGAGCTCAGCCGTTGGCGGTGAGGTGGGTGGCGAAGAAGGTGGTGAGCTTGTCGACGGCGGGGTCGATGTACTGCTTCTTGTCGTACAGGTCGACATGGCTGGCGCCTTCGATCCAGTGCAGCTCCCTGGGCCCGGTGGCGCGCTGATGGGCCTCGACGGCCATCCAGGAGGTCACGGCGCGTTCACCGACGATCTGGAGCAGGGGGCGGTCACCGATCAGCGGGACGGCGTGGAAGGCGTCGAAGGCGGCGAGCCTGTCGATGCTCTCCCAGGCGAGGAACCTCGCGGACCGCTCGTGCCGGCCGCGGGGCGTGCAGTAGTACTCGAAGCCTTCGATGCCGTGCTCGCCGCCCAGGGCACCCGCCTCTTCCGCGGTCTCGGGGAACATCGTCATCACGCCGGGGTCCTCCCCGCGGGCGGCGGCGGTGCGGGCGCGGGCGGCGGCGTCGAGCAGACTCCGGAAGACGGCCGGGTCCTGGGTGCCGTCGGCGCCCAGGCGGAACTGGCGGGCGACGTCGGCGGGGCTGACCGTGGCCAGCGCCTTGACGCGGCGGTCGCTGCCGGCCGCGGTCAGCGCGTAGCCGCCGGAGGCGCAGATGCCCAGCAGGCCGATCCGTTCGGGGTCGGCCTCGGCGCGGGTGGTGAGGTAGGAGACGGCGGCCTTGAAGTCCTCCACGCGCTGGGCGGGGTCCTCCAGTCCGCGGGGCAGGCCGCCGGACTCGCCCTGGTGAGCGGCGTCGAAGGCGAGCGTGACGAAGCCGCGCTCGGCCATCCGCCGCGCGTAGGTGCCGGCCGTCTGCTCCTTCACGCCGGTCCCGGGGTGACCGACCACCAGCGCCGGCCGCGGACCCGGTGCCGGGGCGCCGGAGGGGTCCGGGGTGTACAGGTGCGCGGCGATCCGGACACCGGCGCTGTCGAAGCCGACATCACTCCTGCTCATGGGGCACTCCTCTGGAACGGTGGTGTGCGGCGCCGCGCCAGGGAGGCGGGCCCGGTGCCCGCACCGTCCGTGCCGGGCACCCCTTCACGGTCCACCGGTCCCCGCAGGGGCGGAAGAGACAGATATCTGCCCGGGAAAGAACGTGCCCCCCTTCGCGCCTCCGCCGCTGCACTCCTGAACTCCCCCTAACCGTCCCCCTGTCCCCTGGGGGATCACACTGACCTGCCGGGACTCGGCCGGCTCTTCGCGGTGCGGAGGGTGTCTTCATCGGCGGCCGAGGCGCGCGCTTGGCCGGACGCGCGGCCGTGGAGCAGACGTCACCGTCCCGCGGCGCTGGACGATCCGCCGCTCCAGCCCCTCGCGGCGGACGCGCTGCCACGACCGCTTCGTACGTCAGGACGGCCGGTGGCGTTTCGTGCAGCGCGCCGCGCGCATCCACCCGGTCGGCGCACCGGCCGCCACCTACGCTGACCGCCCTCGTCGCCCCGTCGGCCCGGCGATCCGGTTCCGGCGCCGTCCGGCCGGCGGGTCGAGCAGGACGTAGTAGATCTGAGGCGGTAGGCAAATCAGACATAGATGACTATTGCTTGATATAAAGATCACGTGAAGGCGTGACCGTCCCGGAGGGGGCGCTGCGGCCGCGCCGGTTGTCTGGGATTGGAGCTTCTAAGGAGAGGCATGCGGCCCTTCAGAATCGCGGCAACCCGACAGGCCCCGGTCTCCGTGTCGCGTCGGCCGGCCCATCCGGAAGGCACCCACGCACCCTGGTACGGCCCCCTGTCCGTCTGTGTGGACCTGGCCGGCGCGGCACTGCCGGTCACGGCGGCGATCGTGGAGGTCCACGAGCCCCACCCCCTGCGTCTGGCGGCCGTGGCCGCCCTGGCGTGGCCGCTGATCAGAGTGGTCGGCAAGCGGTACACGGCCTCCGCCTGGGGTGACGGCGGCGGCCTGGGAGCCGTTCTGAGGGACTGGCTGCTGCTGGTCGGCGCGCTGGCGACGCTCCGTGTGCTGTGCGGGCTGGGGAGCGTGCCGGCCGAAGCCTTCACGGCGCTGATCCCCGCACTGGTCCTCACCGCGGCCTGCCACAAGGTGATCCACCGTCATCTCCTCGCCGCACGCCGGCGTGGCCGCGCGCTGCGCCATGTCGTGGTGGTCGCAGAGGGTCCGACGATCGACGCGGTGGTCGGTCAGCTGGCCCAGCGCACCGACCACGAGTACGTGATCGTCGGCTGCTGCCCGGTCGGGGAGGACGAGGTGCTCTCCGGTGTCCCCGTGTACGCGCGGCTGCCCCGCGAGGAGCCCGGGACCCCCGAGCAGGACGCCACCACGGTGCTCGGGGCGGCCGACGGACTCTCCGCCGACCTGGTCTTCGTGGCGCCGGGCCCGCACCTGTCGGGCGAGCGGCTGCGCCGGCTGTCCTGGTCGGTGCACGACCGGGGCCGCCCGATCGTCGTGCTGCCCGGCATCGTCGAGGTCGCCCGGCGGCGGGTCCGGCTCACCTCGGCGTCCGGGCTCACCCTGCTGCACATCTCGCCGCCGCTGCGCCGTGGCATGCCGGCCCTGCTGAAGGCGGCCGTGGACCGCGTGGGCGCGCTGCTGCTGATCGTGCTGCTCTCGCCGCTGCTGCTCCTGCTGGCGCTGGCCGTGCGGCTCGGCTCCCCCGGCCCCGCCCTCTACCGTCAGATCCGGGTCGGGCAGTACAACACGCCGTTCCCGATGTGGAAGTTCCGCACGATGGTGGTCGACGCGGACCGTCTCAAGGACGAGCTGGAGGCGGCGAACGAGAACGACGGCCACATGTTCAAGATGCGCCGCGACCCCCGGGTCACGTCCGTGGGACGCGTCCTGCGCCGCTACTCGCTGGACGAGCTGCCCCAGCTGTTCAACGTCCTCCTCGGCCACATGTCCCTCGTCGGCCCGCGGCCCCCGGTGCCCGAGGAGGTCGTCAGGTACAACCCGGTGGAGATGCGCCGGCTGCACGTCAAGCCGGGGCTGACCGGGCTGTGGCAGGTGAGCGGGCGGTCGGACCTGTCCTGGCACGAGACGGTCTCGCTCGACCTGCGCTACGTCGACAACTGGTCCCCCTCCATGGACATGAACGTGATGGCCCGCACCGTGCGCGCGGTGCTGAACGGCCAGGGCGCCTACTGAAGTTCCGCCATCCGGGCAAGCCTGCCGCCAACACGCGCCGATCGCGGCGGGTTCGCCCGCCGGGGCATGAAGGATCACGCGCAGGACCACCGAGCCGAACGCCTCGGCCCTCCGGGGGATGCCGGGAAGGAACCGGAAGGAACACCGTCATGGCGCAGACCGCAGCCGTCCCGCACCGGCCCGTCGTCGAGCGATCCCTGCGCGGCTTCACCGGCGCCGGATACGACAAGGGACGCCCCCTGCCCGTGCAGGCCGCCTGGTTCGCCGTCCTCCACCTGGTCTTCGTCAAATGGTGGTGCCCGGACCGCTGGCGGCCGGTGCTGCTGCGCGCCTTCGGCGCCCGGGTCGGACAGCGGGTGCTGATCCGGCACGGGGTGCGGGTGCACTGGCCGTGGAAGCTGGAGATCGGCGACGACGTGTGGATCGGCGAGGAAGCCTGGATCCTCAACCTCGAACCGGTCACGATCGGCAGCGACTGCTGCGTCTCCCAGGGCGCGTTGCTGTGCACCGGCAGCCATCGCGCCGGTTCCGTCACGTTCGAGTTCGACAACGGCCCCGTCCGGCTGGAGCCGGGCAGCTGGGTCGCGGCCCGTGCCGTCGTCCTGCGCGGTGTCACGGTCGGCCGGGGCGCCGTGGTGGGCGCCGGCGCCGTCGCCCACCGGGACCTCGCGCCCGGCGAGGTCCTGACGACGAAGGGACGTACGGCATGAGACTGCTCCACGTCGTCACGCTCATCAGCGACGACGGTGCCTTCGGCGGTCCGCCGAGCGTCGCGGTCGCCCAGGCGCGGGAGCTGGCCGCACGCGGTCACGACGTCGCGCTGATGTCGCTGTGGCGGGGCAGCGGCCCGGCACCGGAGCGTGTCGGCGCCGTCCGGCTGCGCTCGCGTCCCGCCCGTACGCTGCTGCCGGGGCGGGGTTTCATCGGCCTGCTGCACCCCCTCCTCGTACGCGATCTGTGGCGGGCGATGCGCGGCGCCGAGGTCGTGCACGTCCACGCGGGGCGCGACCTGGTCTCCCTCTCCGCCCTCGCCGTCGCCGCCCTGCGCCGGGTGCCGTGTGTGGCGCAGACGCACGGCATGGTCGAGCCGCGCACCGCGCTCCCCGTCCGGCTGTTCGACCTGCTCTACCTGCCGCTGCTGCGCCGGGCGCGCGCCTGCTGCGTCCTGACCGAGCAGGAGCGCGGGCTGGTGGCGCGGGTGCTGGGGCCGGACGGTCCGCCGCTGCGCGTCCTGCCCAACGGCATCGAGCCGGGCCCGCCCGAACCGGCGCCGCGGCGGCCGCGCGAGCCGCATGTGCTGTTCCTGGCCCGGCTGCATCCCCGTAAGCGTCCGGAGGCCTTCGTGGAGATGGCCGCGCTGGTCCACAAGGAGGTGCCCGAGGCCCGCTTCACGCTGTACGGCCCGGACGACGGATCGCTGCCCGCCGTGCGCCGGCTCATCGAGCAGGGACCCGCGGGCGTCGTCCGCTACGGCGGGGCGCTCGACCCCGCCGAGGCCCGCGAGGCCTACCGGACGGCGGCCGTCCATGTGCTGGCGAGCGTGAACGAGCCGTTCGGCATGACGGTCATCGAGGCGCTGGCCGCCGGCACGCCCGTGGTCTGCACCGACACCTGCGGCATCGCCGACGAACTGGCCCGCCGTGGCGCCGCCCTCGTCACCGACGGCAGTCCCGAGTCCATGGCGGCAGCGGTCCGCCGGCTGCTCGGCGACCCGGAGCTGTGCGCCCGGATGGCGGAAGCCGGCCGCCGCGTGGTCGAGGACGTCTACTCCATCGGCGCCGTGGTGGACCGGCTGGAGGAGATCTACCTGGGCAGCCGCCGGAACGACCCCGCCGACCGAGGCGGCACGCACGACGGGGTACACCCGCGCGACAGCCACCCCCAGCAGCAGCCGGCCACACCGAACCCGCTCGGCTGACCCCCCGAGCCCACCCGCCGGCCCTGGCCGGGCTCGGGAGCGGGCAACCGGCGGGTGTCGGGCAGAGGCCCGGCCAAGCCGCGCCCGCGCTCCGCGCACGCCGGGGTCGCCCGGACCTGCGGGCCGGTACGAGGGGGTGGTGACCGGCGGCAGACCACCCGGCGGGGGACCGAACGAGCATCAGGCGGGTATCCGACAGGGATCCGGCAGGCGCTCGACCGCGTCCGCCTCCCCGCTCCACGCACGCCTGGATCGCCTGGACCTGTCGGCCCGGGCCCTGGGAGGGGCTGCGGACGCCAGGAAGACCAGCCGCCCGGCGTTCGACCACTTCCGCCGGTGCCGGTCCCCCGCCGGATCGGGTCCGCGCTCTGGGGCCGCGCTCGCGGACAGGCCCCCGGCGCCGGGTCGCGAACGCGCCCGGGGCGGGAGGTTCAGGGCCGGCGGCGGTTCCCGTCGGCGCTGACACCGTGGAGGATGTCCTCGAAGCGGGAGGCGCAGCCCTCCAGGGCGAACTCCCGCTCGGCCAGGGCGCGGCTCTCCTTGCCGAGCCGCTCGGCGCGGGCCGGGTCGGACAGGACCTCCCGGACCCAGGTGGCCGCACCGTCGAGTGCCGACTCCTGCGGAGGGAAGACCGCAGACCCCGCCTGCCGGAGCAGCCGCGCGGCGAGGTTGTCAGCGGGCATCAGGCCGAGCACCGGCCGCCCGGCGCACAGATAGGACAGCGTCTTGGACGGGACCGAGAACTGTCCCGCCCCCGGGTCCAGCAGGACGACGAGGACGTCACCCGTGCCCAGCACCTCGGGCAGCCGTTCGTAGGGCTGGAAGGGCAGCAGGGTCAGGCCGACGCCCCGCGCCGCGGCGGTATCCCTGAGGACGGGTACGGCGGGGCCGTCGTTGACGACGACGAGCCGTACCGGGCTTCCCTGCTCGCGCAGCCGCTCGGCCAGCCGCACCAGCAGCTCGGGGTTGTGTTTCAGTCCGAGCGTGCCGGAGTACAGCACCGTCCGCACGTCGTGCAGACCGTGCTCCGCCGACCAGCCGTTGGTCCGTGCCACGGGGACGATCTCGTCCAGCGGCGCCCAGTTGGGAATGACGGTGACCTTGCCGGCGGTACCCCACTGCTCGTGGACCCGTACGAACGAGTCGGCGATCACCACGACGGCCGCCGCCTGTCGCGCCGACCACTTCTCGCCCGCCTCGAACACCTTCGCCGCCAGGCCCATCGACTTGGCGACATCGGCGGCGGCGAAGCTCTTCAGCGCGACCGCGGTGACGTCCTGGTGCCACAGCACCCAGGGGATGCGCAGCCTCTTCAGGACGGCCGCGGTCACCACCAGGACCGGGATCGGCATGTTGGACAGCAGCGCCACGTCGGGTTTCTCGCGGCGCACCTGCCGGGCCAGTTCGAGGCCCAGCCGGGTCTCCTGGCCGAGCCGGCGGACGTAGGCGTCCTTGCGCAGTCTGACGCCGTCGCCGATGGTGGCGAAGCGCAGGCCCGCGGCGGGTGCGGCGAGGTCGCCCTTGCCGGAGACGTAGGCCGTGCAGGTCGAGTGGACGACCTGGTGACCGCGGCGCGCCAGCTCCCGGCTCAGCTGGGCCTGGAACGGGTGGCCGCTGTAGTCGTGGACGAGGATCCTCATCGTCTCGTGTCCTCGCGACGCGTCGGGCGTCACTGGTGGGAGCGCTTGACCTGGTCGTAGACCCACGCGTAGGTCCGTTCCAGTCCGTCGGCCAGGGAGACCGACGGTTCCCAGCCGTAGATCTCGCGGATCAGGGTGTTGTCGGAGTTGCGTCCGCGTACGCCCTGGGGGGCGTCCAGCCGGTGGCTGCGCTCGCAGTGGATGCCGGCGATCTTCTCGACGATGTCGACGAGCTGGTTGATGGTCACCAGCTCCGAGGAGCCGAGGTTGACCGGTTCGCCGCTGTCTCCCTCCATGATCATCTGGGTGCCGTGCAGGCAGTCGTCGATGTACATGAAGGAACGGGTCTGCAGGCCGTCGCCCCAGATCTCGATCCGGTGGTCGCCGGAGAGCACCGCCTCGGCCACCTTCCGGCACACCGCGGCGGGGGCCTTCTCCCGGCCGCCGGCCCAAGTGCCGTGCGGGCCGTAGACGTTGTGGTAGCGGGCGACGCGGGTGATGAACCCGTAGTCCTCCGTGTAGTGGCGGCACATGCGCTCGGAGAAGAGCTTCTCCCAGCCGTAGCCGTCCTCGGGCTGTGCCGGGTAGGCGTCCTCCTCGCGGAGCGCGGTGACGTTCGGGTCGGTCTGCTTTGCGGCGGCGTAGACGCAGGCGGAGGAGGAGTAGAAGTAGCGCTCCACCCCGGCCTCGTGGGCGGCCTGCAGCATGTGGGTGCTGGTCAGGACCGACATCATGCAGGCGGCCTTGTTGTTCTCGATGAAGCCCATGCCGCCCATGTCGGCGGCCAGCATGTACACCTGCCGTGCGCCCCGGACACCCGCGCGCGCGTTCTCCAGCAGCGACAGGTCGGCGATCACGTTCTCCGCGGCGTCGTGCACCTGGTACCACTGGTCCCGGGGCTTGATGTCGATGGAGCGGACGGTGAGCCCCTGGGCCAGGAGGGAGCCCACGAGATGGCCTCCGATGAATCCCCCGCCACCGGCAACGACGACGTCGACCTGCTTGCCCATGGGCAACTCCTCTGTCCGAAGATCGGATGACCTGGCGCGATAAAGCAACGCACATTTGTCCTGATTTTCGGCAAATGGCACGCCGACCGGCCTCCTCACGTCACCCGATGACGGTGCCGAGCGGACGGCCGCGGGCGGCTCCCGGACTCGCGCGCGCCTGTACGGCTTCATGGTGTACGAGCGCTATAACCCTGTTGATGAGCTTTCAGGCGAAATACCCGACTGGTGAAGACCTTCGGTGGCGCGAGGCTCCCGTCCGCAGCGTGGCCGCGGTCTCCCTCTGGGCCGTGGCGCTGCTGGTCCTGCTGCCGGGGCTGGTCCTCCAGTCGGACGGCGCGCACCTGTCGGTCCCGCTGGCCGTGCAGGGGGTGGTGCTGGGACACACCGGTGTGGCCCTCATCCGTGTGCTCACCGGGACGACGGTGCGGCTCACCGCCCTCGGTTTCTGGGTCTTCGCCTACATCTGGCTCGGCCTCGCGCCCCTGGCGCAGCTCGCCACCGACACCTACCCCTGGGCCTACCGGACCGGCCGGGGCACCGCCCTCACGGCCGTGGCCGTCGTCGAACTCGGGCTCCTCGCCCACAGTGCGGGAGCCGCCGTCGCCGCCCGCCGGGAGCGCACCCGTACGGCGGCCGGGTCCGCCGCCCGCTCGCCGGGGCCGGTGGAACGGCTGTTGTCCCGCCGTCTCGCGCCCTGGCGCCTGCTGTCGCTGTGCGGGCTCGCCCTGGCCCTGGCGGCGCTGCTCGTCCCCGGTCAACCGGGCGGTTTCAGCGCCTACTTCACGAGCCGTCAGGCGCTGCGCGAGGCGGGCTTCGCCGACGGCTCGGACGACGCGTTCCTGTCGGCCCTGCGCAGCTGGTCCCTGTCCGTGCCCGCGTTCTGGGCGCTGCTGGGCCTGCTGTACGTACCGCGCGTGCCCGGCGGCGACCGTCTGCTGCGCGGCATCCGCCGGCTGCTGCTGCCGCTGCTCCTCGCACTGAACGTCGTCGTCAACAACCCCGTCAGCAAACCGCGGTTCTGGTTCGGCACGGTCCTGCTGACCCTGCTGTTCGCCGTTCCCCGGCTGAGCCGGCCCCGCGCCTTCCGCGTCATCGCGGCCACCCTCATGGCGACCGTGCTGCTGCTCTTCCCGTACAGCGACTACTTCCGCTACAGCGACCGTGAGCAGTTCACCGTCGTCTCCCTGTCCGCGCAGTTCACCGCCAACGGCGACTACGACGCGTTCCAGCAGGTGCAGACCGGCATCGACATGGCGCGGGACGAGGGGTTCTCACCGCAGGGCGTCCTGGGTCCCGTGCTGTTCCCGGTGCCCCGCTCGCTGTGGCCGGACAAGCCGGGGGACACCGGCATCACCCTGGCCCGGTACGCCGGCTACGACTTCCTCAACCTCTCCGCCCCGCTGTGGATCGAGAGTTACCTGTGGGCCGGCCCGCCCGCCGTGGCCGCCGTGTTCTTCCTGCTCGGCGCGGCCGGCCGGCGCATGGACGACGTACGCCACCGGCTCCGCGACCGGGCGGGCGCCCTCGCGACGTTCCTGGTCCCGGCGTTCGCCTTCTACCAGATCGTCTTCCTGCGCGGCAGCCTGCTGGGGATCGTCGGCCCGCTGACGCTGCTGGTGACCGTTCCGTTGCTCGTCACCGCCCCCGGCGCCCGCGCGGCCCGGCTCGTCCCGTCGGCGCCGCCGACCGCACCCATCCGCCCCGCACCGCTCCCCGGAACAGGAGGGCACCCGTGACCGGCCCCATCCACCTCTACGACCGGTACGACGAGCCGGACCAGCTACGCGACCAGCTCCGCCGGCTCCTGCGCCACCGCGTCGTCATCGCCCTCGGTATCGTCCTGGGACTGCTCGGCGGCGCCGCCCTGGCCCTCTCCGGCGCCCATACCTACACCTCCACCAGCGAAGTCCTCGTACGCTCCACCGCCGATCCCTTCGGCACGGTCAGTGTGGCCGCCGACAGCCAGGTCAGCATGGGCACCGAGCAGCAGATCGCCGCCAGCACCGCGGTCGCCGTCCGCGCGGCACGCCTCATGGGCCAGGCCGCCGGCACGGCGGCCGCGCTGGAGGACGATCTGCGGATCACCAACCAGGCGAAGTCCCAGGTGCTGCGCTTCGAGTTCACCGCCCGCACCCCGAAGCGCGCGGCGCGCGGCGCCAACGCCTTCGCCGAGGCGTATCTGGCCGACCGCAAGGCGCGCAACGAAGCCGCCGCCCTGCGGGCCACCCGCGGCGTGGAGCAGCAGATCAAGACGGTGGAGGCGGCCCAGAAGAAGGAGACGGAGGACGACGACGCCGCCAAGGCCCTGCAGAGCCAGCTCGACACGCTGCACAAGCGCGTCGTCGACATCAACTCCCGGGACACCGAAGGAGGCGACATCGTCCGCCGGGGCGAGGCGCCCGCCCGTCCCTCGGTGCCCGGCTTGCCGGCCCTGCTCGCGCTCGGACTGGCGGGCGGTCTGGCCCTCGGCATCCTGCTGGCCTGGCTGCGCTCCGCCCTCGACACCCGGGTCCGGTCGGCCGACGAGGCCCGGGCCGCGCTGCGCACCCCGGTGCTCGGCCTGCTGCCCCCCGGGCACGCCGAGGACGACGACCTGCCGGCGGTGGGCCGCCAGGGCGGTGACCGGGCCGAGACCCTGCGCGCCCTCGCCTACCGCCTGCGCGGGACCGGTCTGCCCGCCGGCACCGGCCGGCTCCTCGTCGTCTCCCCCCGGCGCGGCGCCGCCACCGAGGAGGTCGCGGTGAATCTGGCCGCGGCCCTCGCAGAGTGCGGCGACGAGGTGCTGCTCGTGGACGCCGACCCCGGCACGGCCGCCCTCACGGCCCGGCTGCCGCTGCTGCCGGACGACGCCCGCCCGGTCGATGACGCCTCCTCCCTGCCCGCCGGGAGCCGCCTCGTCGACGCCGGGACCGCCGGGCGGTTCGCCTGCTGCGCCTGCGGCGGCACCGGTTCCCCCGACCGGGCGGGCGGGTCCGCCGCCGTCCACCGGCTGCCGGCCGGGTCCGACTCCCGCACCACGGTCGTCGTCACCCGGCCGGTCCTGGAGCACGCCGACGCCCTGGCCCTCGCCCACCGTGTCGACGGCGTCCTGCTGGTCGCCGGCCTCGGCACCACCCGGCGGGACGACCTCAGGCGGGTGCACGAGCTGGTCGGCTGCTCCGGCGGAACGCTCCTCGGCGTCGTGCTCGACGCCGGCCGCCGGCGCGGACGCCTCCGTGCCGTCCTGCGCCGCCGCCCCGCGCGCCGCCCGGAGGCGGAGACCGCCACGCCGGTCGTGGAGCTCCCGGCGCAGGACGACACGCTCTCGGTCTCCCGCGGATGACCGCCCCGGAAGCGACCGCCGCCACCCCCGCCGCCAACAGCGTCGCCGCCGCCGCGCGGGGCGGGTGGTGGGGTGTGGCGGGTTCCGCCACGAACGCCGTCTTCGCCTTCGTCTTCGTCGGCCTGATCACCCGCGCCCTGGGAGCGCAGGGCGCGGGTTCGGTCTTCACGGGCGTGGCCCTGTTCACCATCCTCAGCAACACCTGCAAGCTCGGCGCCGACACCGGGCTCGTCCGTCTGGTCTCGCGCGACATCGCGGTGGGCGGCGGCCGCTCGGTGGGCGGTCTGCTGCGCGCGGCCGTCGCACCCGCGGCCGCGGCCAGTACGGCGGCCGCCCTGCCCCTGCTGCTGTGCCCGGCGGTGGCCACCGCGCTCCTGCCGCACCTGCCGCCGGCCGACGCGGTCGCCCTGGTCCGCCTCTTCGGGCTGTTCCTGCCCGTCGCCACCGTCGGACTGGTCCTGCTCGGCGCCACCCAGGGCCACGGCACCGTGGTGCCGTTCGTCGGCGTGGAACAGGTCGGCAAGCCGGTGCTGCGCGTGCTGATCGCCGTACCGGTGGCCGCCTGTGTGCCGGGCCTGCTCCCCCTGGCCGCGGCCTGGTTGCTGCCCGCGCTGGCCGGCACCCTGGCCGCCTGGCCGGCCCTGCGCCGCTGCCGCGCCGTCCGCGGCACCGCGCGGCCGGCCGTGCGCGGGGCCGTTCCCTGGCGCGCCTTCTGGAGCTTCGCGGCACCCCGCGCGATCTCGTCCGTCTTCGACATCAGCGCGGTCTGGGTCGGCGTCCTCCTGCTGTCCGCGCTGGCCAGCGGCGCCGAGGCGGGCGTCTACACCGCCATCGGCCGCGTCGTCACCGCGGGCACCCTGCTGCAACTGGCCGTCCGGCTCGCCGTGGCACCCCAGATCAGCAGGCTCCTCGCCGTCGACCAGGTCGCCGAGGCGCGCCACCTGCACCGGGTCTCGACCTGCTGGATCGTGCTCTTCTCCTGGCCGCTGTTCGTCCTCGTCGCCGCCTTCCCGCGGACCGTGCTGTCGGTCTTCGGCCCGGAGTTCGTCCGCGGAGCGCCCGCCCTGGTCGTGCTGTGCCTGGCCTCGATGGTCAACGTGGCGGTCGGCAACGCCCAGACCGTGCTGCTGATGTCCGGCAGGAGTTCCTGGCACCTGGCCGTCACCGCGGCGGCGTTCACGGTGCAGTTGACGGTGGGCCTGCTCGCCGTGCCGCGGTGGGGCGTCGTCGGGGCCGCCGTGTCGTGGGGCGCGGCGATCGTGGTGGAGAACCTCTCGGCCGCCCTGCTCATCCGGCGGCGCCTCGGCTTCACGACCGTGGACCGGGGCTACACCACCGCCCTCGGTACCGGACTCGCCGTCTCGGTGGTGCTGGGCGCCGTGCGCTCACTGGGAGGTGACACCACGTCAGGACTCGCCGCCGGGATGACGTTGGGATTGTGTGCGTTTGGTACTACTTTGTGGTGGTATCGCAGGCCGCTGGGAGTGAGTGAGCTGGTCGGAGTCCTGCGCCGTCGCGCCGCATGAGCCCGGGCAAGGGTGTGCGGTCCGAGTGCGGCGGGCCCCGTGTCATTCCCCGCGTGTCGCCCACACCACTGCCATCCGGGGTGTCCTTTGCGCCTGAGAAATCTCCCGTCGAGGGCGGCCACCAGTGCTGTCGCCGCCACGCTCCTGTGCTCCGCCGCCCTGCTCCAACCCGCTCCCGCCACGGCCGCCGGCGAGCCCAGGACATCGTTCACCGCCGACCCGCTGACCACGTGGCAGACGAACGGCATCGTCTGGTCACTGGCCTCCGCGCACGGTGTCGTCTATGTCGGGGGGACCTTCGACTCGGTGCGGCCGCCGGGCGCCAGGCCGGGTGACGGGGAGGTCCCGCGTCGCAACTTCGCCGCGTTCGACGCGGTGACCGGCGCCCTGCTGCCGTGCGCGCCGTCGTTCACCGGGGGCGAGGGGACGGTCCGCGCGCTCAAGACCTCACCGGACGGCCGGGTGCTGTACGTGGGCGGCTCCTTCAGCCGTGTCGGGTCCACCGGCGTGGCGAGCGCCGTCGCCCTGGACACGGCCGACTGCTCCGTGCGCAGGGATTTCCGGCCGGCGGTGTCCGCGACCGTCCGGGCGATCGACGTCACTGACCGGACGGTCTATCTCGGCGGTGACTTCCGCCAGGTCGACGGCCGGACCCGGCAGCACATCGCCGCCTTCACCCCTCAGGGTGACCTGCGGCCGTTCCGGGCCGACGTCGACGCTCCGGTGCGCGCGCTGTCGGTGGTGCCCTCGCACGACAAGATCTACGCCGGCGGTGACTTCGAGCGGGTCAACGGCCGCTCGGCCCGCTCGCTGGTCGCCCTGAACTCCACCAGCGGGGCGACCGAGCACGCCTTCCCGCACTGGCTGCCGCCCCGGTCGTCGGTGAAGTCGATCGCGCAGGACGGCACCCTGTTCTACGTGGGGGCCGAGGGCCACGGCGAGGGCGTCTTCGACGGCCGTATCGCGGGCCGCCTCGACAACGACCGCATGGTCTGGAAGGACACCTGCCGCGGCGCCACCCAGGCCGTCCTGCCCTACAGGGGCGTCCTCTACAGCGCCTCGCACGCGCACGACTGCCATGAGACGCCGGGCGGGTTCCCGGAGCGGCAGGACCGGCAGCACCTGCTGGCCCAGTCGCCCCGGGACAGCAGGATCCTGCACTGGTTCCCCGACACCGACGAAGGGACGGGGGAACAGGTCGGACCCCGGGCGCTGACGGTCGCCCGTGGCGTCCTGTGGGTGGGCGGCGAGTTCACCCGGGTCAACGGCGAGCCCCAGCAGGCCCTCACCCGCTTCGGCGCCGGCCCCGACACCGGGGCACCGGCGGTTCCCGCCCTCTCGCTCTCCGTGGAGCGCCCCGGACGGGTCACCCTGCGCTGGAAGGCCTCGTGGGACCGGGACGACGCGTCGCTCACCTACCGGCTCTACCGGGACGGCCGGCTGATCTCCCGGCAGCAGCGGTCATCGACCTACTGGGACCGCCCGTCGATGAGCCACACCGACTCCGTGGGCGCCGGCACCCGTCACCAGTACCGGATCGAGGTGACGGACGGGACGAACACCTCCCGGAAGTCGCCGCCGTTGCATGTGACCGTGCCCGCGCGGGCGACGGACAAAGCGGCGGGTGCCCCATGGAGCTGACCCGAGTGGGATTCGCGCCCGGCGTCTACGACCTGTTCCACATCGGCCACCTCAACATCCTGCGCAGGGCACGCCTGCACTGTGACCGCCTCATCGCGGGAGTCGCCAGCGACGACCTGGTCGTGCGCCTCAAGGGCCGGTCGCCGGTCGTCCCGCTGGCCGAGCGCCTGGAGATCGTCAGCGACCTGCGCTGCGTCGACGTGGCCGTCGTCGAGTCGGAGGAGGACAAGCTGGCGACGTGGCGGAGGATCGGTTTCCACGTCATCTTCAAGGGGGACGACTGGCGGGGCACGCCCAAGTGGCAGTCCTTGGAACGGCGTTTCGCGCAGGTCGGTGTCGAAGTCGTCTACTTCCCCTACACCGTGCACACCTCCAGCACACTGCTGCGCGGTTCCCTGGAGCTGCTCGCCCAGCCCACGTCGCGGGAGAAGCTGTCAGCGCAGCTCGCGGAACCACTTGACCAGGAAGGCCGCCATGAACAGGAGGTGGGCCAGCAGCAATGCGCAGTAAACGGAAAGGAAGACGTGCTGGCTGCCCAGGAATAGGAAGCTGAGGCAGGTGACTCCGTAGTCCACCGGCAGGAGCAGCAGGGATCGCAGCGCGGGCGCGGGCGCCGCCGGCGCCGGGGCCTGCGTCCGCCGCTTGAGCTGCTCGGTCAGGATGCCGGCGAAGAAGATCACCACAGCCGCCAGCTCGAACAGCAGCGGAGCCAGCAGGAAGAGCGGGTCGGGCAGGGAGAAGAACCGGTAGAACGACACCAGGACGACCAGGTGCACCGCGACCAGTTTGACGCAGTCCAGCACATGGTCCAGCCACTCGCCGGACGGGCTTCCCGAGCGCTGTGTGCGGGCGAGCTGACCGTCCGCCGCGTCGAGGGCGAACCCCACGGCCAGGGCCGCACAGACGCCCACCGACAGTCCCGGGCCGGGCCGCACCAGGGCCACGGCGGCCAGGGCGGGAAACGTGAACAGGGCGCCGAGAGCCGTCAGCTGATTGGGGGTCGCACCGACGCGGTAGGCCAGGGCGGCCAGGACGCGGCCGGCCGGACGGTTGACGAACAGGGTGTAGACCGACACGCCCTTCGCCGGCTTCTGCGCGGCCGACATGTGCCTGAGCATCTCGATGAACCCGGTCATTTGGCTCCCTATCGGCTGGAAAGAAGGGGATTATGACAGAACGGGATGTATCCAGGTCCCGTCTCAGCCGTCGGCGGTTTCTGCGTGGCGGCGCCTCGGCGCTGGCCGCGACGGCCCTGTCGGCCCGCGACGCGTCCGCCGTTCCGCGTCCCTCCACCGATCCGGACACCGTGGTCAACGTGGCCGATCTGGGGGCGGTGGGCGACGGGCGCACCGACGACACCGAAGCCTTCGAGACCGCCTACACGTTCGCCGCCGCACGGGTCTCGGGGGGAGTCGGCCGCGTGGTGGTCGAGATCCCCGCCGGTGAGTTCCTGATCACCCGTCCGCACGCACTGCTGAACGGTGTCGCTCCGCCGCGGCCCGCGAGCGGGCTCCGGTTCTCCGGTGCGGGCAGGCGCATGACCAGTCTCGTCTTCCGTCCCGGCACCGGCCCCGGCTCCTTCCTCTGCCGCAACGAGGACGTCTGGTCCAACCTCTCCTTCGAACGCATGCAGTTCCGCTCGACCACACCGGGCGCCTCCTTCTTCGACTCGTACTCGACCGGGCAGGCGCAGGACTACCGGTTCTCCGAGTGCGAGTGGATGGGGGAATGGGAGTACGGGCTCGTCCTGAGCGGCACCGACACCAACTCGGAGATGCGGTGGGAGGCGTGCCGGGTCGGTGGCCGCTACCGCCGGGCGTTCCTGTACTCCGGGCTGACGCGGGACGGGCAGCAGGAGCCGAACGACCAGGACCAGTTCCTCAACTACTGGTTCACCGACATGAAGGTCGAATACGAGTGGGGCAACTTCCTGGAGTTCCCCTACGGCGGCTCCATCGCCTGCCGGGGCGGCTCGTACATCATCACGGGCAGACGTCCGCAGAGCACCCCGGAGTACGGCACCACCAGCACGTTCTTCCGCTTCCCCGGGGCCCAGCACCACGATTCGGTGCAGCGGTTCCACGCCCAGGACATCCGGTTCGAGGTGCGCAACCCCGACGTGGTCGTCATCGACTGCGTGTGGAACGGCGGCACGGTCCACTTCAGCGACTGCGACGACACCGGCCTCGCCTACAGGGACTTCTCCGCCGAGGTCCGCCCGCACCGCTACGACGTGGGCCCGCGCGGGCCGCTGATCCGCTACGACTCCTGCCAGCTGGTGGGCCGCCACGAGTACCGGCCGGCCTCCGCGCCGGACCCCCTCCCGGTCCTCGCCCGCTACGACATGTGCCTGCTCCGCAGCCACACGGCACATGACTTCGCGGTCACCGCGGGCACGGGGCAGGTGCCCTTCGTGCGGTTCGTCGACTGCGTCGACACCTACGGCCCGGCCGACTCGCCCGTGTCCACCCCGTCCACCCCGCCTGCCCCGCCCCCGTGCCTCGCGCCGAGCCCGAGCCCGGCGTCGGCACCCGAACCGAGTCCCGCCACCACCCCCGCGCCGCAGCCGGCGACGCCGCCCGAGCCCAGCCCCGCGACGACTCCCGCCACCCCGGCCACCCCGACGCCGCTCGACACCGGCCAGGCGGGCTGCTCCTCCCCGCAGCAGAAGCCCCCCTGATCCGGTGCACTCCCCGCGCGCCCATCCGCGCAGCGGCGGGTCACCCGTGGGAGGGACTTCCCGGCGCCGATGACCGGCGGCGGACGCGTCGGCGCGCAAGCTCACTGATATCCGCAGTCCCGACGCCGGGAAACGGTCCGTCAGCAACACGGACCCGATTCCGGTGGCCATCGCTTCAGGGGGCGCTGACAGTCCGGAAAGGAGTCATCGCCACGCTCCGGACCCCGCCCTTCTCACCGGGTTCACCACGGTGCGGCGCAGCAGTGAGCACCCCCCTCGTATCGCAGTCGGCCGCGTCGTTCCGTCCGGAATCACGCGGCCGCGCCACGACATGAAAGGCATCAGGATGTCACGCTTGGCGCATGCGGCGCTGCATCGGGTCCGTCCGGGCATGGCCGCGCTCACCGCCGTCGCCGCCGTCACCGCACTCGGCGTGTCCGGGCAGTCCGCGACGGCCGCCGGAACCGCCCCCTTCCGCGCGGGTGGCGCGCCGTCAGGGATCAGCAAGCTCACGGGCGGTCTGACGACCCCCTGGGGGATCTCGTTCCTCCGGGGCCGCAACGCGGCGCTGGTGACGGAACGCGACACGGCCGCGGTCTGGCAGGTCGCCCTGGACGGCGCCAAGAAGAAGGTCGGCACGGTGCCGAACGCGGTGTGGAGCGAGCAGACGCAGGACAAGGGCGGTCTGCTGGGTGTCGCCACGTCACCGACCTGGAACGGGACCACCGACAAGGACGTGTTCTTCATGGAGACCACGGCCAAGGACAACCGTGTGGTCAAGATGAAGTTCGACGGCACCCGGCTGAGCAACTACACCCCCGTCCTGACCGGAATCGTCCGGGACACCCAGCACAACGGCGGACAGATCGCCTTCGGGCCCGACGGATATCTGTACGTCGCCACCGGTGACGCCCAGAAGGGCCGTCTGGCCCAGGACAAGAAGTCACTCAACGGAAAGATCCTGCGGATCACCAAGAACGGTGCCGCGGCCCCCGGGAACCCGTTCGGGACACGCGTCTACAGCTACGGCCACCGCAATCCCCAGGGGCTGGCCTGGGACCGCGCCGGACGGCTGTGGTCGACCGAGATCGGCCTGGACACCTGGGACGAGCTCAACCTCGTCAAGCCGGGCCGGAACTACGGCTGGCCCACCTGCGAGGGTGCCTGCCGCACCGGGGGGATGACCGATCCGAAGATGGTCTGGGACCCGAACGAGGGAGGCGTGCCCGCCCAGATCGCGATCGTCAACGACGTGATCTACGCCTCCACGCTGAGCGGCCACCGGCTGTGGCGGGTGCCGATCGACTCCACCGGCCAGGACGTCGGACGGGCGACGGCCTACTACAACGGCGCCTACGGGCGGTTGCGGGCACTGGTCAAGGTCCCCGGCGCGGACCAGCTGTGGCTGGGCACGAGTGACCGCGGCATCGACAAGGACCTGCTCCTCAAGGTGACCATCAAGTGACGACGGTCGACCGAAGGCTCCCTCCCGCCCGGGAGGGCAACACCCCCTCGCAGAAAGGAAGGTACGCCCCATGACCGAAGCCGTCGAGCAGGTCGAGCAGCCCGCCCGCACGACCGAGGAGATCGACCGGACCGCCTGGCAGGCCCCCGGATACGTGGTCGTCGACACCGCGCTGGAGGTCACCGCCTACTCCCTCAGCGTCCGCTAACCGCCGTCATGCTGCTGCAGGTGCTCGGTACCGCGGCCGGCGGCGGCATCCCCCAGTGGAACTGCGCGTGCCCCGGGTGCTCCGGGGCACGCGCCCACCCCGGGCGGCGCCGCCGACACGCCTCGCTGGCCGTCCGTGCCGACGAGGGCCGCTGGTACCTCGTCAACGCCACCCCCGACATCGGCGACCAGATCGAGGCCCACCCGGTCCTCCACCCCGGGCCCGGGCCCCGGCAGACACCGGTCGCCGGGGTCGTGCTCACCGACGCCGAACTCGACCACACGCTGGGGATCGGGCGGCTGCGCGAGGCGGACGGCGTGGAGATCCTCGCCACCGCCCCGGTCCGCGAGGCGGTCGACGGCCGCCTGCGCCTCGGCGCGGTCCTCGCCCCGTACACCGAACTGACGTGGCGGGAGCTGCGGTGCGGGGATACACAGCCGCTGCACGCCGACGCGGGCGTGCCGGCCGGATCCGGCGTGCGGATCAGCGCCGTACCCGTCTCCGGCAAGCGCCCGCGCTACGCCGCCGACGCCCCCGGTGACGACACCTGGGTCGTCGCGCTGCGCCTGTACGACCCCGCCACCGGCGGGACCGTCCTGTACGCCCCGGCCGTGGCCGCCTGGTCCGACGCACTGCACCGCGCCGCCGCCGAGGCCGACTGCGTCATCGTCGACGGCACCTTCTGGGACGACGAGGAGCCCCGCCGCACCGGCATCTCCCCCCGTACCGCCACGGGCATGGGGCACCTGCCCATCGACGGGCCGGGTGGCACCGCCGCCATCCTCGCCGGGCTGTCCGCCCGCTGTCTCTACACCCACCTCAACAACACGAACCCCCTCGTCGACCCCGCCGCGCCGCAGCACAAGCGGCTCGCCCGGCTGGGCCTCGACGTGGCCGACGACGGAATGGTGATCGAGCTGTGACGACGACACTCGCCCCGCCGCTGAGGCCCTGGAGCCGCGCCGAGTTCGAGGACCGCCTGCGCGCGGTGGGCCAGCACCGCTACCACGACCGCCATCCCTTCAACGTCCGTATGCACGAGGGCGACCTCAGTCCGGAGGAGGTGCGCTGCTGGATCACCAACCGCTTCCACTACCAGCGCCACATCCCGGTCAAGGACGCGCTGATCGTCGCGAAGCTGGACTCGTCGCGGCTGCGGCGCATGTGGCTGCGGCGGATCGAGGACCACGACGGACGCGTCGAGGGCGAGGGCGGCATCGAGCGCTGGCTGCGGCTCGGCGAAGCGGCCGGCGTGGACCGCGAGACCATGCTGTCGGGCGGGACCGTGCTGCCGGGCGTCCGGCTCGCCGTGGAGGGCTACGTCAACTTCTGCCGCCTGCGCTCCACCCTGGAGGCGGTCGCCGCCTCGCTCACCGAGCTGACCGCTCCGGACCTGATGCGCCTGCGCATCGAGGCGTTCGAGCGCCACTACCCCTGGATCGCGCCGGACGGGCTCGCCTACTTCCGGGCCCGCGTCGACCAGGGCCGGCGCGACAGTGCCGAGGCGCTGGACCTCGTGCTGGAGTGGGCCCGCACCCGCGAGGAGCAGGAGAAGGCCGTGGCCGCGCTCTCCTTCAAGTGCGATGTGCTGTGGTCCCTGCTCGACGCCGTACAGCAGTACGCGGCAGGCCCCGGGCACGCCGGGCAGGAGGAGCGGGCGCACGACCGGGACGGCGCATGGGAGCGGGTGTGACGCCGCGGACCGTGGACCAGTGGTGCCCGGCGCTCGCCCCCGCGCTGATGCTGCGGCACGACGCCGTGCGCGGCACGGACCTGCTGGTCCTGCCGGAACGCGTGGTCGTTCTCGAAGGCCATGGCGGCATGGTCGTCGGCCTGTGCGACGGCACCCGCACCGTGCCCGGGATCGTCGGCGAGCTGGCCGAGCGCTTCCCCGGTGCCCCGGTGGCCGCCACCGTCCCCGCCTTCCTCGACAGCCTGCGGCAGGAGGGCTGGCTGACGTGACCACCGCCGTGAACCCCGGGTCCGTCGTGGCGCCCGCACCCCCGTGGGCCCTGCTCGCCGAGCTCACCCACGCCTGCCCGCTGCACTGCCCGTACTGCTCGAACCCGCTGGAGCTGGCCCGCCGTTCCACCGAGCTGAGCACCGACGAGTGGACGGACGTCCTGCGTCAGGCCGGTGAACTGGGCGTCGTGCACACGCACCTGTCCGGCGGCGAGCCGCTGCTGCGCCCGGACCTGGAGCGGATCGTCGCCGCCGCCGAGGCCGCCGGGATCTACACACAGCTCGTCACGAGCGGGACCGGCCTGGACGAGGCCCGGCTGGGCGCCCTCGCCGGGGCCGGGCTGCGCAGTGTCCAGCTCTCCGTCCAGCACGCCGAGCCGGGGGCCAACGACCGCATCGCCGGACGTCCCGCCTCCTTCGCCGTGAAGGAGCGGGCCGCGGCGCTCGTCCGGCGGGCCGGGATCCCGCTCGGGCTGAACGTCGTGCTGCACCGCGACAACCTCGACACCGTCGACGCCGTCATCGAGCTCGGCCTGGCCTGGGGTGCGGACCGCGTCGAGCTGGCCAACGCGCAGTTCTACGGCTGGGGCCTGCTCAACCGGGCCGCGCTGCTGCCCACCCGGGAGCAGCTGGCCCGCGCCCGGGAGACCGTGGAGCGCCGCCGGGAGCAACTCGCCGGGCGGATCGACCTGGTGTGGGTCGTCCCCGACTATTTCGACGGTGTGGCCAAGCCTTGCATGGGTGGCTGGGGAGCGGTCTCGCTCACCGTCGCGCCGGACGGGACCGTGCTGCCCTGCCCGGCGGCCGCCTCCCTGCCGGACCTGGACCCGCCCAACGTCCGCGAGCACCGGCTCGCCTGGATCTGGGAGCGGTCACCGGCCTTCGACCGCTTCCGCGGCACCGACTGGATGACGGGCCCCTGCCGGGGCTGTCCCCGCCAGGAGGAGGACTTCGGCGGCTGCCGCTGCCAGGCGTTCGCCCTCACCGGCGACGCCGCCCGCACCGATCCGGCGTGCGCACTCTCCCCCGACCACCACCTCGTCCGGGAGCCGGCCGACGGCGACCGGCCCGAGGCACCGCCGTACGTCTACCGCCGTCCCGGAGCGGTACCGGCACCGGCGCCCGCCGCCGTCACCGACGACGGCCCGGAGGGCGGGGGCTCGTTGGGCGCCGCCCTGTCCCCCTCGTCCGCGTGACGGCTCGCCCGGGGTTCACAGCTCCCGCATCCCTTGCCGGAGCCCGGCGCCGGGGATCGGGAACGGGCCCGTGAGCGGCTGGTGCGGATCAGGGGCGCTGGGCAAGACTGGGGTCCGTGCCGTTCTTGAGGGAGTTGTGATGCAGGTAGCCGTGGTCACCTTCGACGGGTTCAACGAGCTCGACAGTTTCATCGCCTCCGCGCTGATCAACCGGTGCCGTGAGGACGGCCTGGAAGCCTTCGTCACGACGCCGGCGCCGGTGGTCAGGTCGATGAGCGGCGTGGAGGTGACCGGGCAGCGCCCGATGGAGTTCGTGACCGAGGCCGACGTCGTGCTGATCGGCAGTGGCGTGCGGACGCGGGACGTGGTCGCCGACGACGAGCTGGTCTCCCGGCTGCGGCTCGACCCTTCGCGCCAGCTGATCGGCGCGCAGTGCTCCGGCGCGCTGGTGCTCGCCCGGCTGGGGCTGCTGGAGGGCATGCCGGCGTGCACGGACAGGAAGAGCCGGCCGTTCGTCGAGGCCCGCGGCGTCACCGTGCTGGACGCGCCGTTCCACGCCGAGGGGAACATCGCGACAGCGGGTGGCTGCCTGGCGTCCCAGTACCTGGCCACCTGGGTGATCACCCGGACGCTCGGGGAAGCGGCCGCACGCGACGTCCTCGACTACGTGGCCCCGGTCGGCGAGAACCGGCAGACCGTCGACCGTGCTCTGCGTGCCGTCCGCACGGACGCGCTCGCGCCGCGCTGACGCCACGCGGCCGGCCCGGCGCCGTGGCCCTCCGACGAGCACCGTGACGCGACGCCCGAGGGCGCACGCGCAGGGTTTCCTGCGGCGCCTCGCGGGCGGAGGGCGCACAGTGGACGTATGCGCCTTGGGCAGAACCTCGCCTCGACACGGCGGTGGTGGCGCTCCAGCCAGGGGTTGGTGGTGCTCCCTCTGGTGCTGATCGTCGCGATCACCGTCGTGGACGTACAGACCCCGGAATCGATCCACCTCGGTCCGCTGCTCGTCGTGGCGCCCGCGATCACCGTCTCGTTCGGGTCGGCATGGCTGACCGGGGTGATCGGCGCGCTGGCGGTGGCGGCCCAGGTGGTCATCGCCATGCTCCACGGGGGCCTGACCACGCCCAACCACGTGTCGCAGATCATCGGGCTGGCAGCCCTGTCGATCATGGCCGTGATCGTCTGCCTGACACGTGAGCGGCGCACGCGAGAGCTGGCCCAGGTGCGATCGGTCTCCGAGGCCGCGCAGCGGGCGCTGCTCCGCCCGCTGCCCCGCCGGCTCGGTCCGCTGCAGATCTCGTCCGCGTACCTGGCCGCCGAGAAGGAGGCGCGCATCGGCGGTGACCTGTACGCCGTGGCCCGCACGGGCGACCGTACGCGCGTACTCATCGGCGATGTCAGGGGCAAGGGGCTGGCCGCGGTCGGGGAAGCGGCCGCGCTGATGGGCGCGTTCCAGGAGGCCGCGCACCACCACACCACGCTCCCGGCCCTCGCCGATGCTCTGGACCGCAGCCTGTGCCGCTACCTGACCCAGTTCCCCGGGGCGGACAGCGAGGTCCAGGAGCACTTCATCACCGCGCTGGTGATGGAGGTCCCCGACCATGACCCCGTGGCGCGGGTGACGCCCTGCGGGCACCCGCCGCCCCTGCTCATCAGCCGGGGGCAGGTGACGAGCGTGCCGAGTTCCCCGGCGCCGCCACTGGGCCTGTGCGGGCTGGAGCAGGGCATCCGTACGTCGCACACCTTCGCCTTCGAGCCCGGTGACACCCTCCTGCTGTACACCGACGGTCTGGTGGAGGCCCGCGACAACGGCGGCCTCTTCTACCCGCTGGAACGGCGGCTCACCCGCTGGCCCCGGTGCGGTCCCGACGCGCTCGTCGAACACGTCCGACAGGACCTGCTCGCCCACGCGGGCGGAGCCCTCCTCGACGATGCCGCCATCCTCGCCCTGCGGCGAACCGCGGTTGCGCACACCGGGCACCTCGGCGTGGAACTGGTGGGCACCGGGGGCCGGCACATGGCCGGCCAGAACCCCTGCCCAGGCAACTAAACCATCCGGTTGTTTTCACTGACGGAGTGCGCTAGATTTCCAACCAACCGGATGGATTTACCTGTGTGGTCATGGACTGCACTCCAGCGCCGGCTCGACCGACGTCGACCAGCAGACCCACCCGGTGCACCCGCCCCGCACCCTCAGCAGAGTCAAGGAACCCCGCCGTGAGCCTCACCGACTTCCGTACGCTCGGACGCACCGGCCTTCGCGTCAGCCCCCTGGCCCTGGGCACGATGACCTTCGGCGATCCCTCCTGGGGCGCCGACGAGCGGACCTCACTCGACATCCTCGCGCGCTACACCGACGCGGGCGGCAACTTCATCGACACCGCCAACCGCTACGCGGAGGGGCGTTCCGAACAGGTCATCGGCGCCTACCTGCGCAAGAACCCCGCGCAGCGCGACCGGCTGGTGATCGCGACCAAGGTCGCCCTGTCCATGGACCCCACCGACCCGAACAACGGCGGCACCAGCCGCAAGGCCATCCGCACACACATCGACGCCTCGCTGGAACGGCTCGGCACCGACTACATCGACCTGTACTGGCAGCACAACTGGGACCAGCACACCCCGCTGGAGGAGACCATGTCCACGCTGGACGATCTCGTCCGCGAGGGAAAGGTGCGCTACGTCGGCCTCTCCGACACCCCGGCATGGGCGGTGGCCCGCATGGCGACCCTCGCCGAGTGGCGCGGCTGGACACCGGTCGCCGCCCTGCAACTGGAGTACTCGCTGCTGGAGCGCACCTCCGAGGGCGAGTTGTTCGGCGCCGCGCGTGAACTGGGCCTCGGCGTCATGCCCTGGAGCCCGCTCGCCAACGGGGTGCTGACCGGCAAGTACACCCGCGACAACCACACCCCGGAGGGCTCCGGCCGCGGCATGTTCGTCGGCCGGCACCTCAACGAGCGGACCTTCGCCCTGATCGACGTACTCGGGCGCATCGCCGAGGAGTCGGGCACCACCGTCGCGGCGGTCGCGCTGGCGTGGGTACGCCAGCAGCCCCTGACCACGGCCACGGTCATCGGTGCCCGCACGGTCGCCCAGCTCGACGCCAACCTGGCCTCACTGGACGTCACCCTCTCCGCCGAGCACCTCGACGAGCTCGACCGCCTCACCGCCCCGGCCCTCGGCTTCCCCCTGCCCTTCCTGAAGACCCTCGGTGTCCCCGCGCAGCAGGGCACGACGGTCATCAACGGCATCAAGGCCGGCGACTGACGTCACTTCCGCAGGAAGGCGAGCAGCGCGGTGTTGACCTCCTCCGCGTGGGTCCACAGCAGACCGTGCGGTGCACCCTCGATCTCCACGTAGTCGGCGGTCGGCAGCGCCTTGTGGAAGGGGCGGGCGGTGCCCTCGGCGGGCAGGATCCGGTCGCCGGTGCCGTGCAGGATCAGGGCCGGCACGTCGACGGCCGGGATGTCGGCGCGGAAGTCGGTGTACCAGGTGGACGGCGGCGAAGAACCCGCCGCCCGCCGCGACGTTCCAGCTGTCGCCCCATGGGCGAAGTCGCCGTGGCCCAAGGGCGCTGCCGGGCGCACGGTGCGGGTGCCGGACACGGGAAAGGTCCCCGGCCCGTTCGAGGCCGGGGACCTTCACGTCGAGCGCCGGGCAGGCCTTGCACCTGCATCTCCCCGCAGGAAGCGGGGCGTCTTTCCTTGGACCACCAACGCATCACCGGGCGCCCCGTGTTCGGGCGACCCTTTCAAGATCGAGTCTACCTCATCCGGGCCGTTGCCAGATCATGAGGGCGTACGCCCGGTCGACGGCGGGCCTGGCCGAGCCGGTGTTCGCCGGCCGGACCTTCCCTGCGGCAGTCCGACCCGGAGCCGGATGGCCGTGTCCTGAGCCTCCACCAGAACCCGACGAGACGCTACTCGGCCCCCGCCGGCACCGGCAGCACGGCACGGACCGTGGTACCCGCGGCCGAGGAACACGTCACCGTCAGCGTCCCCTCAAGCAGGGTGACGCACTCGGTCATCGCCCCCACCCGGGCATGCGCACCCGGTCCGCGCGGTGGGCACGCGTCGCTGACCACGCTCACCACGAGCCCGCGGCCGATACGCGTCAGCTCCACGGCGACGCGCCTCGCGCCCGAGTCCTCCACCGCGTGCGCCAGCGCCTCGGCGACCAGGAAGTACACCTGGGTCTCCAACGACCGCGCCAATCCGGCGGTCCCGTCGGACCGGACGGTGACGGCAGCCGGACTCGCCGCCGCGAGGGCGGCGATGGCCGGGCCCGGTCCGCGCAGCTGGAGCACCTGCGGGCACAGCCCCGCCGCCACTTCCCGGACCTGTGCCAGGGCGGCCTCGGCGTCCCGGATCGCGTCGTCGAGGAGTTCGGCGGCCGGCGCGGAGGGGCCGGCCAGCTGCTCGCGCGCCATGCGCAGACCGAGCAGGACAGACACCAGCCGTTCCTGCGCGCCGTCCCGCAACAGGTGCGCGGCCTGCCGACGCCGCTCCGCCGCGGCCTCGGCGGCGGGCAGTGGCGTGGCCTCGGCGGCGGGCAGCCCCGGGGCGTTCCCGCCCTTCCGCCTCGCGGCCCGGCGGTGCGTCGCGTTCTCGGCGGTCGACTGCGATGAAGCCGTCATGACGTCACCTTGGCACCAGCCGCCCGGCGGCGGCAGCGGCGCCCGCTCTATGACATCTCAGGCCGGGTTATGAGCTGAGCCCGCCCCGGCTTGCAGACGGTTCCACCCGGACCAGCCCGGAGCGCCCCGATCGGGAGCGCCGCCGGTGCCCCACGCCGTGCGAGGGCGGGGCACCGGCCGCTCGGCGAGGGTCATCTGAGGCCGAAGGCCCGGGTGATGGTCTGGGTGATGCCGCCGCCGTTGCGCTGCTTCGCCGTGACGCGCAAGGACACGTAACCGGCCCGGGACGGGGCGTGCAGCACTGTCTGCCAGTGGCCCTTGTCCCGCTCCAGGTGCTGCCGCCGCCAGGACGCCCCGTCGTCGTAGGAGACTTCGAGTTCGACGGAGGAGACCGCGTCCCGGGCCGCGTCGCTGCCGACGACGACGGGCGCGACGGAGAACACCGACGTGCGCCTGGCCCGTCCCGCGAGGTCCACGTCCGCTCCGTAGTCCAGCTGGACCAGCGGGATGGCCTGGTCTTCCGCGTTGCCGGAGCGGAAGGTCCACTCCGTGTGCGTGGCGGTGGAGTACCGCACGAGGTCGCTGTTCGCGTGCGTGTCGGCGACGAGCCGGTACGGGAGTTCCCGCGGTGCCAGATCACCCACTCCGAAGTCCGGCCGTGGCCCGTTGCGCACCAGCAGTTCGTCGCCCTGGTAGAGCGCGAAGCTCCGCGACATCAGGCTCGTGTCACCGCTGTGGGCGGATCCTCCGTCACCGAAGCCCGCCAGCGTGCCGCCCATGGCGTTCCCGACGCGGTGCGGGACCTCGAAGCTGACCATGCGCGGCCGTGTGACGGGACCGAACCAGCGTTCGTTCTGCACGCTGCGCGGCCGGTAGCCGACCACGTCGGTGAAGGTCGACCAGCCGTCGACGGCCGCGTACTGCTGCCACTTGACGCCGTTCCCGGCGGAGACCCAGTCGGTGCGGTGTCCCGGGGCGACCGGCTCGCGCGGGAACGGGGGGACGCGCGTCATCCCGAACCCGGCGTAGGGGTAGGCGGCCGGCCAGTACTCGTACGGCGGGCTGTCCTCCCGGCTCTCCGTGACCTGCTGGCCGGCGGGCGGGGCGAAGTCGTTCTCGATGCGCGCGAGATGGCCGGGATCCGTCGCCGCTGACGGATCGTCCGGCACGCCTCCCCGGTGGTAGTCGGCGAGGTCGTAGAGGTATTCCGGCGAGGGGTGCGCCGAGACGGCCAGTTCCACCCGGCCCCTTCCGGCGTCCTCGATCCTCCTGATCAGGTCCTCGCCCTCGTCATCGGTGAGCGAGGCGACAGGGATCCGTCCGGCCGTCCTGCCGTCCGGCTCGCCGTACCAGTCGACCCCGCGGCCGTCGCCGTCGTTGACCACCAGGAGCATCGCCGCACCCGCCGAGCGCGCCGCGGCCGCCTGGTCCGTGGGGGGCACCTCCGCGCTGCGGCGGACGACCACGGCCCTGCCGCGGGCGGCCAGGCCGGCGTACTCGGCCGCCGTGCCGGTGCCGGCGAAGACGGCGTCCACGCGCGTGGTGCCGTCCGGGAACCGGTGGCTGCCCGGCTGCACCAGCAGGGTGTCGTCGAGGGTGCGCCCGCCGTAGGTGATCCTCAGGGGAGTCTGCTCGGCGCGGAACCGTGTGGTGAAGACGAAGCTGCCCTTCTTCACCCTGCCCTTGGTGGGCAGGGCCCACAGGCTGTCGTAGGCGGCCGAGGGCATGAGGATCTCGTGCAGGGCCTGCTCGTCACGGGGCGTCGGCTCAGGTGAGGTGAAGGAGCGGAAGAGGTCGATCCTGCCGGCGGTGACGGACGTGGGCCTGGGTGTCGCCACCTTGATCCGACGTATGCGCGACGCGTCGAGCACCACGTCCTGGTCACCCGTCAGGTCGACCTCGGGAGCAGTCAGTACGGCGTATCCGAGGGAGTGCGGGCCGTGCCGGCCCTCCACGTCCAGCGTGGAGACGATCGTGTACGAACCGGGGGCCAGGCGGGTGGTGAGCGTCCCGTCCGGCACCCACATCACGGTGGTCCTCCCGTCCGCGCCGGTGATCTCGACGTCGTTGCTGACAGACTTGCCGGACCGGTCCTTCAGATGGATCGTCAGGGCGTGCTTCTCCGGCTCGACGGACAGTCCCACCGCCGTGTGGACGGCTGTGGTCGCGGAACGTGCGGTGACCTGGGCGCCGTACTGGCCCGGCGCCAGCCCCGTCGGGTCCGCGACGACGCCGACCGTGGAGGCGCCCCCCGCCGGCACCGTGACCTGGGAGGCGGCCGTCGTGAACACTCCGGCGGGCGAGGTGCCCGGGTCGACCGAGAGCCGCAGTGTGACGGGCTGGTCCGTGGTGTTGCGGTAGGTGATCCGCCGCTCGACCGGCTCCCGCTTCGGGTCCTTTGACCAGGCAACGAGTCCGGCGTCCACGGATCCGCTCGCGACGACCTGGTCCCGGAGGTAGGCGGCGGCGACGTCCAGGCGGCCGGCGCCCGCCTGGTAGGGGCTGTAGGCGGGGGTCCGCGCGCTGGTGCTCATCAGAGCGTCCTTGATGTCCTGACCGGTCCACCCGGGATGCTTCTGGGCCAGCAGGACGGCCGCTCCGGCGACATGGGGGGCCGCCATGGACGTGCCGCTCTCCGTGACGTAGTAGCCCTCACCGCCTTGCGCGTACTGCGAGCGTGCGGCCAGCACGTCCACGCCGGGCGCGGTGATGTCGGGCTTGAGGGCGTCGTCGTTCAGCCGCGGCCCGGTACTGGAGAACCCGGCGAGCCGGTCGGAGGCGTCCACCGCGCCGACGGTGAGCGCGGCGTCCGCGGTTCCCGGCGAACTCACGCTGTAGGGGCTGTTCCCCGAATTGCCCGCGGCGACGACGAACAGGGCACCCGTCTCGGCGCTCAGGCGGTTGACCGCCTGGCTCAGGGGATCGTCCTGGGTGTGCCACACCGGCGTGCCCAGGCTCATGTTGATCACTTTGGCGTGCTCGGTCCGTGCCGCCCACTCCATGCCCGCGATGATCCCCGACATCGGACCGGATCCGGTGTTGTCGAGGACCTTGCCCACGAGCAGGTCGGCGCCGGGAGCGACCCCGCGTTCCTTTCCGCCGGAGGCGGCGCCGGTTCCGGCGACGGTGGAGGCGGTGTGCGTGCCGTGACCGAACCGGTCGGTGACGTCCTCACCCGGGACGAAGCTCCGGGACGCCACGATGCGTGGGGCGAGGTCGGGATGCGTGGTGTCGGCCCCGGAGTCCAGCACGGCGACGCGCACACCCGCGCCGGTGCCGCCGGCGGCCCACGCCTCGGGGGCGTCGACCTGCGCCGTCGTGTCGGCCAGGTCCGCCCGCGCCTTGCCGTCGAGCCAGACCTCGCCGACGCCGGCGGCGAACGACGGTGCGGCGGCGTCCGGGGAACCGCCGGACCGCGCCGTCGCCCGCGTGCCGTCCGGGCCCGTGGCACCCGTGAGGGCCGACCAGAAGGCCGCTGCCTTCGAACGCTGGGCGTGCACGGCTTCCGCCCCGACGGACGGGAGCTCCCGCGTCGTCCTCGCGCCCGGCAGCCCGGTGTCCGCCGGCGCCGTGGCCCTGGAGGCGCCCGCCCCGGCGGCGGACGTGCCCCGCGGGCGGGTGATGATCAGGGGCAGGGCGCTGGTGTGCGCGTCGTCGTAGCCCTGGGCCACCAGCTGGGTGACGTCGAAGAGCTGCTTGTCGAGCCGGCCGGTCGCGACGTAGGCCATGGCCTCGTCCGGGTACACGTAGGTGTCACCGTTCTCCGTGGTGACACGCACCGTTCCGGAGGCTCCCGGCGGGCGGTCGACGGCCGCGACCGACACGGCGTTTCCCGGCCCGCGCGTCGCCGTCACCCGGTCGCCGGTGATCAGGGTCACCGTGAGCGGCGCCGCCGCCAAAGCGCCGCGTCCAGCCGGGGAGGCCCGGAGAGACGGCGGGAATTCGGCGCCGTGGGCTGCCGTGGGGGCGATCAGGGCGGCAACGATCAAAGACGTTACTGATGCCGCGCGTATTCGAGCAAGAGGGACGTGCACATGTCCTCCATGGTTGGTGATCGGTCGAATCCGACACCCTTTGTGGAGACATGTAAAGCACTAGATTTCTTTGGCCACTTGACTGTACCGTGTACCCCTTTTTCATGAAACCGGCCGACACGACAAAGGCATGGCCGGCCGCGGACAGGGGTAGTGACATCAGTTCCTCGTTCTCGTGCCGCTCCGGGTGGACTCACAGGCGTCATCATCTGCGAACAACCCGGAAACACACGACCGTTGACATGACCAGATCCCTTGATTGATGATCACGGCAGTTGTGCGTTTGGCAAGTAATCTGGCATGGCTTTGCCCGTTTGCCGGGGAAGCCGTTCACTTCCTTTCACGGGAAGGTCAGGATCAGCGGTGCACAACCCGCCCCCCTTTCACCCCGTTCTTATCCGGCCTCGTACGCCCAGCAGCGCCTGTGGTTTCTCGCCCAACTCCCCGGGGGAGACGTGGCGTACAACGAGACCCTGGCTTTCGAACTCCTCGGTCCCCTCGACCGCGGGGCCCTGGCGGGCGCCTTCGACGCCCTGACCCGGCGCCACGAGACGCTGCGCTCCCGGCTCGTGGCGGAGGACGGCGAGGTCCGTCAGCACGTCGACCGGCCCGGCACCGGCTTCGCCCTCGCCTTCGAGGACCTGAGCGGTTCCCCCGACGCGGCCGACGGGGTCCTCGCGCTTCAGGAGGCGGAGGCCCGCACCCCGTTCGACCTGGCGGCCGGTCCCCTCGGGCGCGGCCGGCTGGTCATCCTCGGTGCCGAGCGCCATGTCCTGCTGCTGACCTTCCACCACAGCGTCTACGACGGCCGGTCGATGGACGTGATGATGACCCCGGCCGGCGGGGGCGGTGTGGACTGGCTGCACGCGCTGCCGCTCGCCGTCCGCGGTGAGGTCGGCCGGCGCTCCCTGGAGACGGCCCGGTGGGCGTGCCTGGACACGGTGGCGGCCCTGCGCCGGGCCCTGGCGGACGTCCCCGCCGCGCGCCGGCCCCGCGTGTGGCTGCTGTCGTACGAGGCGCAGCCGGTCACCGGCGAGGTCGTCCGCCCCGAGGCCGGCCTGCTCGCCGCGGCGGTCCGGGTGCCCCGCCAGGAGCTGGGGTTGTCGCTGCGCTGGGCCGACCTGCCGGGTCCCGAGCCGGCCGACTGGGTGCCGCACCTGGCGGATCTCCCGGGCGGGTTCCGGCGTCGGGCGGCAGGTGGACGCCGTCTTCGCGCGCGAACTGGCCGGCAACCGGGCGGAACCGCTGACCGGGCGGGGCCGCGGTCACGCGGAGCGCCTGGCCCACTGCTGCCGGGTCAACCTGGCGGCCATGGCCGGGCACCGGCCGCCACGGCTGGCCCGTACGCCGGCCGTCCTGTGGCTGGCCGGGCGGCCCGTGCCGGACGCGCACGCCCTCGCCCCGGAGCCCGCCGCGGCGGCGCGCTGGCGCGGCCACCTGCCGCCGTCCGCCCGCGTGCTGCGCGTCGACACCGACCACTACGGGCTGGTCGCCCCGCCCCGGGCGGCCGGGATCGCGTCCGTCATCGCGCGGACCTCGCCGCGCACGCCCGGACCCGTGAGCCGTCCCACCCGCCCGTCCCCGCCGAGTCCCGTCCGCTGTAGCCGATCACCGCCGGTCCGGCGGACGACCCGGATCACCAGGAGGAACCCCCTTCATGCAACAGGCGCACACCAACGCGCGCGACCACGCCCTGGCGCACGGGCACACCGCGGCCGAGGCCGACGCGTACGGGCACCAGTACGCCGGACTCAGCACGGACGCGAACGCGGCGTCCTTCGCCGAGGCCCACGCACGAGCGGTCGGCGACGCCCTGGCCCACGCCTACGCCGGCGACCGCGCCGAGCCCTACGCGGCGACGTACCCCGCCGCCCGGGTCCGCGCGGTGCTCCGCGCCCTCGAACGCCCGGCGCCCCCACCGAGCTCCTCCGCCGACTCGACCGGGACCGGGACCGGTCCGGGCGGAGCGGCACAGCACGCGGTCGACCTGGCCGACGGGCTGACCGACGCCCTGCGCTCCCAGGGGGGGTGATGCGGCGCCGGACTTGATGTGAGCGATGATGCCGTCGATGACCTGCTGCGGACTTCCCGTCAAAGGCCCTTGGCGACCCACCGGTAGTGGACCCGACGTGGCATGCCGCGAGGTGCGCGACGGACATGTGCCCGCCGGCGGTCAGCCACAGCGTGCCGGATCGAGGCCGGCCTCGGCGTGACGGCTTGTCCGGGTCGTCGCGCAACTGGAGCAGCCGCCGAACGCCGGTCGCCACCGGCCGGTGGCGGAAGCACCCGCTGACCCGGTCACGTCCGAGGCGGATGGCGCGGCCCGAACCCGCTACGGGCTTCGGCACCGGACTGCCGAGCCCACGGCCGCCTCCGCGCCACTGCCGGTCCCCTGGGCCGGAGCGCTTCCACCGCCCATGAGGGGTCCCGGCGCCCTCCGGAAGAAGGCGGACCCTCGGTCGGGGGACGCCGCACGTCCACCCACCGCGGTTGACGCGTCGAACCGCCGTGCCTAGCGTCCTTGGCACATCCCCCCACCTGTTTCCTTCCCGGCGATGAGGACTGCTGTCATGGGCACCAAGAAAGTGATAGCGGTGGTCGGCGCCACGGGGGCACAGGGCGGTGGTGTCGTGCGGTCGATCCTCGCCGACCGGGACACGGAATTCGCCGTACGGGCGCTCACCCGGAACCCCGGCTCGCCCGCCGCGAGGGAACTCGCCGCGGTCGGCGTCGAGGTGGTGCGGGCCGACTTCCACGACGAACCGACGGTGCACGCGGCGTTCGACGGCGCGTACGGCGCCTTCCTCGTCACCGACTTCTGGGCCCATCGCTCGGCGGTGAAGGAGACCGAGGAGATCGGCGTGCTGGTCCGGGCGGCCGGGGCGACGGGCCTGCGGCACGTGATCTGGTCGACCCTCGACGACACCCGTGAGCTGCTGCCCTTGGACGACGACCGGATGCCGGTGCTCCAAGGCTGCTACAACGTGCCGCACTTCGACGCCAAGGGGGCGGGCAACCACCTCTTCACGCGGGCCGGCGTCCCCACCACGTTCCTCAGCACCACCTCGTACTACCAGGGCTTCCTCGGCCCGCTCGCCCCGCGCCGCGCCGAGGACGGCGTCCTGACCCTGACCATGCCCTTCGAGGACGGCAAGCTCCTGGCCCTCGTCGACGCCGCCGACATCGGCCGAACCGCCCACGCCCTTCTCAAGGGCGGCGAACGGTTCATCGGGGAGACCGTCCGTCTGGCCGGCGACCACCTCACCGGCGCGCAGTACGCCGAGAAGCTGGGGGCCGCCCTCGGCGAGCCCGTCCGTTTCCGGTCCGTGCCCTACGACGCCTTCCGCGCCCTCGGCACGCCAGCGGCCCGGGAGATCGGCAACATGTTCCAGTACTACGGCGACTTCGACCGAGAGTTCACCGGTGCCCGCGATCTCAATGGGCTGCGCGCGATCAACCCGGCGCTGCGCGGTTTCGGGGACTGGCTGGCCGAGAACGCGGCGAAGATCGCGATCGGCTGACGGTCCGGCGCCACATGCCGTTCTGCCGGATGCCGCTCGGGTCCTCCCTGACCGCACAGCGGTCGTCGCACGGTCGGGGAGGACCACCGCCGAAGCCTCTTCGCAGTGGGGCGTCACCGGCTGCCATGACGTCGGAATGCGCGTCGGCGTCAGGCTGATTAGGCTCGCTGCTTGGTCCGTCCGGCCACCGGGCGCCTTCCGGCACCTGCCGGTCAGGGCGAACCCTCCCGGTACCTCGGCGGCGGACCTGTCACGACGACAGCCCGACGGCTCCCGCTGACCGGAGGCCGATGACGAAGCCGGGTGCGCCCCGCACAGGCCGCACCACGGATCCGGCACGGCCCCGGACAAGGGTCCGAACGGGCCCGGCGAGGAAAGCGACCATGGATTGGCGTCATCACGCGGCGTGCCGCACGCACGACCCGGAACTCTTCTTCCCCATCGGCGATGCCGGACCGGCCCTCCTGCAGATCGAGGAGGCCAAGGCTGTCTGCCGGGGCTGCCCCGTCGTCGAACGGTGTCTGGCGTGGGGACGGGACACCGGCATGGAGTTCGGCGTCTGGGGCGGCCTCAGCGAGAACGAACACCGCAGTCTCAGACGGCGTCGCGTACCGGGGGGCGCCGGCCGGGGCCGGCGGCAGGAGGGCGGGGCCGAACCGCAGCGGGCCTGACCGGGCGGACAGCCGAACTGCCGGGGGCGGACCGTTGGCCGCTGCCTTTTCCACGGCCGGGGTCCGTCCGCACAGACCGCTCCTCGAACGCCGGGCGGCTCGGGCGGCGGGCCGAAGGGGGGAGGTCGTACGTCGCGACGGCACGGGCCGGTGCGGACGGCCGGTGACGGGCACGCCTTGTCACTACGGAACCCGTACCCGGCCCGGTCCCGGGCTCCGACAGCCACCGTCGGCGGTGACTCGGCGGTGCGGCCCGTCATGCCGTCCGACGTCCACGACCGGCAGACCGGCCCAGCCGCACCGGGGGACCCGGCCCCGTGGCCGCGCGCGGCCACGCCCGGCCGGAACGATCGCGCGCCCGTGGTCCGCGAATCAGCGGGACGACGGCTTCCGCGCGTTCGCGGACCGCGGACACCAACGAGCCGGCGCACAGTGGGCGACGGCTCGAACAGTGCCACGGTGTCGTCCTGCCCGACCCGGATTCGCCGCGCGGAACGCGCCTCGCGCTGTCGCCCGCGTATTTCCGCGTACCCGGACGGACCGTTCCACGGGCCGTGACCGGCGTTCCGCTTGCTCCTGCCGGAGATGAACTCGTCCCGGTCCTTGCTTCCGGCGGCCGGCCGCCGGACCGGATCTCGGCGCCGTCGACGATTTCCGCCCCCCGCTCACGCCGAGGTGTTCGACGACCTCGGCCCGCGTCCCCGACCGCACTCCGGCGCAGAGGGCGCCCGTGGGCTGGGGCTGGACGCGTCGGTGCGCGCGCTGCGCTCGGCAGCCGTGCCCACGACCGGGCCGTCGCGGTGGCCTGTCATGCTGGACGTGTTCGCCCCACGCCACCCGGCCGAGTTCCACCGTGTACTGCGCCCGACCGGCCGGCTGGTCGTGATCCGTCCCACCGGGCGGCACTTGGCCGAGCTGCGCGGGCAGCTACCTGTGATGGCCAGGATCGACCCGGTCAAGGAACGACGCCTGCACCGGGCGCTCAGCCCCTTCTTCGATGCCGTCGTCACCGAACGGGTCGAGTACTGCGCGACCTCGATCCGGCAGGATTTTCTGGACCGGGTGGCGATGACGCCGAGCGTACGCCACGTGAGCCGTGCGGACCTGAACGACGACGACCTCCTGCCCGGTCAGCTCACCGTCTCCGTGCTGGCCACCGCCCACCGGCCTCGGTGACCGGAGCGGCGTACGCACCTGCTGGGCGACGAGCAGGTCAGCGCGGCCGCCCAACGGCCGCGCCGGCGTGGGGCGCCTCCTGTTCCAGGACATACTCGACGGACCGGACGAGGAGTGTCTTGACGGATTCGCGACGGCGGGCGTCGCAGTGGAACAGCGGCACATGGGGGTCGAGGTCGAGTGCCCGGCGAACGGTGTCGGCGTCGTGGGGGCGGGCGTCGTCGAAGGTGTTGACGGCCACCACGAACGGGAGCCCGCGCTGTTCGAAGTAGTCGACGGCGGCGAAGGACGTGGCGAGCCGACGGGTGTCCGCCAGCACCACCGCGCACAGCGCGCCGGCCGCCAGTTCGTCCCACATGAACCAGAACCGGTCCTGCCCCGGTGTGCCGAACAGGAACAGGTCGAGCCCCTTGCGGAGGGTGATCCGGCCGAAGTCCATGGCCACGGTGGTCCGCGTCTTGGCTTCGACGCCCGCCGTGTCGTCGATGCCGATGCTCGACCGGGTGAGGTTCTCCTCGGTGTGGAACGGGACGATCTCGCTGATCGTGGAGACCAGGGTCGTCTTGCCGGTGCCGAATCCTCCCGCGACGAGGATCTTGACTCCTTGCGGGAGGGACTCGGCGGCAGCCGGGTTGGCGGCAGCCGGACGACCGTGCGTTGTCATCGTGTCTTCGGGCATTACGTACTCTCCGAGGCGAAACGCGCCGGGGCCGTTCGGCGTGGGGCGCGGGTCACAGGGCGCGCAGGCCCTCCAGGACCTGCTGGATGACCGGGATGTCGGGACGGCCGTCGGCGTGCAGGGGTCGGCTGATCCGGATGACGTCCATGTCCAGCAGGTCGCCCAGCAGCACCCTCACCACGCCGAGCGGCAGGTGCATGCGTGCCGTGATCTCACTGACGGACCGGGGACGCTGGCACAGGTTCAGCAGTCGGCCGTGCTCCGGTTCCACGCCGTCCCAGGCGTACAGGGACCGCACCATCGCGACGACGTAGGTGACGAGGTCGAAGGTGCCGCGGTGGGCGAGCGTGCGTCCCCGGACGAGCGTGTACGGCCGCACCAGGGCCACCGTCTCGCCGTTCGGCCAGAACTCGGGCATGACGTCAGTCGACAGCGGACGGAGCGGACAGGCGGACGTCGACGCCGAGGTGCTGTCCGACCCGGCCGACGAGACGGGCCATCTCGAACGCCACCAGTCCGATGTCGGCACCCTCCGGCGAGAGGACGGCCAGGCAGGCGTTCTCACCGGAGGCGCACACGAAGAGGTAGCCGCGCTCCATCTCCACCACGGTCTGCAGAATCTTGCCGCCGCCGAAATGGCGACCGGTGCCCTTGGCCAGGCTGTGGAAACCGGAGGCGACGGCGGACAGCTGCTGGGCCTGATCGCGGCCCAGCCCCTCCGACGAGGCGAGCAGCAGACCGTCGGTGGAGAGCACGATCGCGTGACCGACCTGCGGCACACGCCGGACCAAGTCGTTGAGCAGCCAGTTCAGGTCGGCGGTCCGGGCCGGGCCCAGTACGGACGTCATCGGGGGGTTCCCCTCTCGGGTGTGGTGTGCTGGTGGTGTGCGGGGGGAAGGGTGCCGGGAAGCGATGGGAAGCCGGCCTCGTCCAGCCGGGGGTCCCACCCCTCCTGACGGCCCCGTGCCAAGCCCGTCTGCAGCGCGCTCATGAGCGAGCGCACCCGTTCGGGCCGGCGGTCGGACGATGACTCCCCGGGGCCCTCGTCGTCATGGCCCGGCCATGGCGGCCGGTGCGCTTCCGGAGGGGGACCGGTGTCCTCCCACGGGTGGTCCGGGGTACCGGTGGGGGCGGGGTGCGCGGTGGTCCCGCTCCAGTCGACCGGCGCCGTACTCGGCGCGGCACCCTGGCGCAGCTCGGGAGCGAGGCTGGCCTGCCGTACTCGCCGGGGCAGGCCGTCGAGGGTCTGTGGGTCCGGCGCCCCGGCACCGTACGGGAGTCCGGAATCGGGTGACGGCACCGGCGCGTACGGCGGCTCGGTGTGTGCCTCCGCCGGAAGGCCGAGGTGTTCCACGTCTCCCGGGCCGTGGTGCGGACCGTCGTACAAGGGTGGGTCGGTGACGGCCGGTTCCTGCCGGGGAGGGGGCCCGGATCCGTCGGCCGGCGCCGACGGGCGCGCTGGGCGGACGTGCGCCGTCGTGCCGGGGGCGCACGTCGACGAGCCCGTCTCCGGGCGGTGGTCGTACGGGCCGTGTCCGCCCTGCCGCGGGATCAGCGGCCCGGATCGGTGTACGGCCACCGGCCCGGTGTCCGAGTCGCGGGCCGATTCCGCCTCCAGCAGGCTGTCGGGGAGCCGCACGATCGCGGTGACTCCGCCGTACGGCGAGTCGCGCAGGGCGACGCCGATGCCGTGCCGCTGCGCCAGTCTGCCCACCGTCACCAGGCCGAGCCGGGTGCTGTCCAGGAGGCTCAGATCAGTGGGCTCGGTGAACAGCAGGTTGGCGTCGTGGAGTTGTCCGGCGTCCATGCCCAGTCCGCGGTCGTCGATCTCTATGACGAGGCCGCCCGCGGCGAGGCTCACACCGATTCGTACCTGGGTGCGCTCGGGCGAGAAGTTCTGGGCGTTCTCGATCAGTTCGGCGAGCAGGTGGACCACGTCCGCGACGACGTGCCCGGCCACGCCGACGTGCGGTACCGGCAGGACCGCGACCCGCCGGTAGTCGTCCGTCTCGGCGATGGCGCCCCGCACCACGTCGACGACGGGTACGGCGTGCCGCCAGACGCGTCCGGGCGCTCCTCCGGACACGATGATCAGTCCTTCGGCGTAGCGACGGAGCCGGGTCGCCATCTGGTCGAGACGGAACAGCTCGTCCAGGCGCCGGGCGTCCTCCTCGTGGCGCTCCATCGATTCGAGCAGCCCGAGCTGGCGTTGCACCAGGGCCTGGCTGCGACGTGCGAGGTTGACGAAGACGTCGCTGATGCTGCGGTGCAGGCGCACGTCCTCGGCCGCAAGGTCCACGGCGGTGACCTGGAGGGCGAAGAACGCTTCGCCGAGCCGGGCCATCTCGTGGTGGACGAAGACCGGGCGGGTCATGTCGGCCGTCACGTCGACCCGATCGCCCCGGCGCAGCCGGCCGACGACGTCGCGCAGCTGGTCGTCGGTCAGGTTGCGGGCGGAGTCGTGCAGGCGCGCGACGTCGCCGACGAGCGAGCGGCCCAGACGTACGGACAGCACCACCGACACGACGAGGGCGATCAGGCCGAAGACGCCGGCGGCGACGAGCCGCCACAGCGCCCGCTGGGCCGGTGGGCCGGTGAGGGTGAAGACGACGGAGATGTCGTCCAGGGCGAGCTGGTTGGACCGCTCCCACTGTGTGTCGTAAGCCTTGCGCCACTCCTCGGTCGAGAAAGGCAGCCGGGTGGCCCGGGGACCGGCCGCCGCCAGCCGCCGCTCCATCTCGACCACTTGGGCCAGTGGCTGCCCCCGTGCCGCCAGCCGCTCGTACGGCGCCCGCTGATCGGCCGGATACCGGCTCAGGGCGAGTGTGTCGAACTGTTCGGCGGCTCCCGCGTCCTGCACGATCGCGGCGTACGTCGTCGGGTTCAGTCGCCGTGTACTCGCGCTCGCGGAGATGAGGGCGTCCGCCTGGGACAACAGGTCGCTGGCCAGGGTGTGGGTGTACAGGGCCTGACCGAAGCGCTGGGCCTCACTGTCGGGCAGGATCGTCATCGCGTCGAAGGCCTCGGCGATCGACGCGTTGATCCCGGTGTACGCACGCAGCACGGCGTCCGGAGCGGCCGTGCGGGCCTCGACGCCGCGGCGCAGCCTCCCGAGGCTGTCCAGCCGGTGCTCGGCCGTGACAACGGTGCGGTGCACCTGGGCGCTCTCCGCGCCGCGGACACCGTCGTCGTCCGCCTCGCGCAGGAAGGCGCGGACCGCGGTGTCGGTGACGGCGCGGGCGCGGGAGAAGTCCTGAGCGGGCTGGGACGGGGTGTTCCTCGTGCGTGGGGAGGCAAGGTACACGAGGCCGGCCTGGCGCTCCCGCTGGAGCCCGATGAACACCTCGCCCAGGGGCCGGGCCAGGTGGTTGCCGATCGTGTCGACGTGCCTGAGGGTGAGCGCGTCGCCCAGGGAGAGGTACGCGGCGTATGTCCACAGGACGGTGAGGGAGAGCAAGGGGAGCAGCAGCAGCGCGGTGATCCTGCTGCGGATGTTCCATCGGGGGGATCTCAATGTGTGACTGCCGTATCTGCTCACGCAGGGCCTGCGGCCAGGCCTGCCGACGACGCTGTGACCGCGGGAGCCTCTTGCACGCCGTCAGCCGTGCTGATTCTTACCGGACCGAAGATGCCTTTCGGCCAGGGCTGCCTGTTGGTGCCAACAGGTATGTCCGAACGTCGGATTGCGTGTCATGCAGCTTGGTGGGAAGGCGGCGTGGAGATGACAACATGCCGACACACAGGTTTCCTATGTGGCCGCACACCGTGTCAGGCATGGCCGAAGTCCGGTCCAGAGCCCCGGTGCAGGAGAGAGAAGATGACATGGCAACGACTGGATCCGCCGCTGCGCGCGGGCGCGGCGGGCACGGCGAGGAAGCACCGACGCGGGGCCTCATGACCCATCGTCAGGTCCTTCGGGCACTGCCCGGGCTGCTGCTCGGCCTGTTCGCCGCGATCGTGTCGTCGACCATCGTCACCAGCGCCCTGCCCGAGATCATCAACGATCTCGGTGGCGGGCAGAGCGCGTACACCTGGGTGGTCACCGCCTCGCTGCTGGCGATGACGGCAACCACACCGCTGTGGGGCAAACTCGCCGACCGGCACAGCAAGAAGGTGTTGGTGCAGACGGCTCTGTTGGTCTACATCACCGGCTCGATGGCAGCGGGCCTGGCCCCGGACGCGGGGACACTGATCGCCGCGCGTGCCGTCCAGGGAGCCGGTGCGGGCGGCCTGTCCGCCCTGGCCCAGATCATCATGGCGGTGATGGTCTCCCCCCGCGACCGGGGGCGTTACGAGGGGTATGTGGGCGGGACCTTCGCCGTCGCCACGGTCGGCGGTCCACTGCTCGGCGGTGTCATCACCGACACCGGCTGGCTGGGCTGGCGCTGGTGTCTCCTCGTCGGCGTGCCGTTCGCCGCCGTCGCGCTGGTGGTGCTGCGCAGGAGCCTCGACCTGCCCGTGCCGCCCCGGCAGGGGACCGGGGTCGACTGGGCCGGCGCCTTCCTCGTCACCGAGACCGTGTGCCTGCTGCTGATCTGGGTCACGTTCGCCGGCGACAGGTACGCCTGGCTGTCCTGGCAGACCTGCGTCATGGTCGGCGGTTCCGTGCTCTTCGCGCTGGTGTTCCTGCGGGTCGAGAGCAGGGCCGGCGACCCGGTCGTCCCGCTGCGCCTGTTCCGCGACCGCACCATCGCGCTCGCCTCGCTCGCCTCGCTGTTCGTCGGCGTCGTGATGTTCGCGGGCGCGGTCTTCTTCAGCCAGTACTTCGAGCTGGCACAGGGGAAGTCGCCGACGGTGTCGGGCGTCATGACAATCCCCGTGCTCGCCGGCCTGTGCGTGGCGTCCACGGTCTCCGGCCGGTTCATCACCAGGACGGGCCGGTGGAAGGGCTGGCTGCTGGCCGGTGCCGTGCTGTTGACGGTGGGCCTCGTGCTGCTGGGCACGCTGCGCCAGGACACGCCATACGCGCGGCTGGCCGCCTTCATGGTGCTGACGGGGTGCGGCGTCGGCATCATGATGCAGAACCTGGTGCTGTGCGCGCAGAACCAGGTGGGCCCGTCCGAGATCGGCTCGGCGAGTTCCACCGTCACCTTCTTCCGCTCCCTGGGCGGCGCCGTGGGTGTCCCCGTGCTCGGCTCCGTCCTCTCCTCCCGGACCGGCAACCACGCGCGGGAGAGCATCGGTTCGCTCGATCCGTTCGACCGGCTGGTGGCCGGGACGGCGTCGACCGACGGCGCCCTCCCGGATCCCGGCGCGCTGCCCGCGACCGTCCGCAACTGGCTGGAGCGGGCCTACGGACACGGCATCGGCGACATCTTCCTGTACTGCTCGCCCCTCGCCTGTGTCGCGTTCGCGGTCATCCTCTTCATCAGGGAGACCCCTCTCCGCGCGTCCCACGGGCCGGACCGGCAGGCGGGGGACGCGGAGCGGGTGCCGGCGGTCCTGACGGGGGCACGGTGATTCCTCCCGGTGGCTGCCGGACGGATCGGAGGCGACCGACACCGTCGCACCGGCCGGTGCGTGATCGGGTTCCGCTGCCGGAGCCGAAGGGGCGTCGACAGGGTCGCGCCCTGATGCGCGAGCCTCGGCGGCACGGGAACGGTACCGTCGGCGGCGGCCGGTGCCGGCGTGGCGACAGCCGGGTGCCGCGCAGAGCCGTCCGCCTCCGCCACGGGCATGACGGCAGTCACCACCTCGGCCGTGTCCTCCGACGGCACGGCCGACGGCCGTCAGCGACGGAGTACCGACAGACCCCCGCCGTACCGGCGGCTCCCGGCGACAGGTGCCGCCGGCGCGAGTGCGTCAACGCCGGGCAGCGGGTGTCGCCTTCAGGAACACCGGGTTGGTCAGGGCGGCCATCGGCCCGAACAGCAGCGCGTCACCCATGGTGTTGCCCTGCCCCGGACTGCCGTCCGCCATCGGGTGCCGCACCTCGGCGCGTACGTACGCGGCGAGTGAGGCCGTCGTCCGCCATACGACCGTACCGGAGCCGGAAGCGCCCACTGACTCCTGGTGCATCTGGCCCTCGTCGGTGAGGAACCGGACCGTGCCGTGGGGTACGCCCCGCACATCGAGGCGGACGTCCAACGGCGCGTCGGCGGGCACGCTCAGCGTCTCGCCGATGCCGGCCTGCCTGCCATGACCGGTGACGGTGAAGGTCAGTTCCACGGCGGCCGACTCCGCGATGTAGCTGCGGCCCTCGCGGATGCCTTCCATGATCGAGTCGGTGGCCAGGTCGTCCGCCCGGACGACGTTGTGGGGCAGGCCGATGACCTGCGGCTCGCTGTGCGCGTCGCTGTTGCCCATGGCAGGCAGCCAGCGCTTGCCGGTGCGGACCGCCTCACCGAGCTTCTGGTCCCAGGTGCTGACCGCGTGCTCGTCGTCATAGGTCCAGGGCCCGGTCCACACCTCGGTGGCGTCGGCGTCGGCGAAGCCGAACTTCCACTGGCAGGCGACGTACGCGCAGTACATGTGCGCGGGTACCACGAGGCCGCCGCCGCGGCGTACCTGGCGGGCGAAGCGGGTGAAGGCGTCGTCGCGTGATCGGTAACGCCAGTCGATCCACTCGCCGGGCGGCAGGCCGAGCGCCAGCCAGTGTCCGTTGCGGGTGGTGACCTCCTCGCCGGTGATGACGAGCAGGTCCGGTCCGGCGTACTCGCCCCACACGCCGTGCGACGCGGGGGTGTTGTGGTCGGTGGAGACGATGAAGTCCAACCCGGCGGCACGGGCGCCGGCCGCGACCTCGCCCGGCAGACGCTTGCCGTCGGAGTAGACGGTGTGCAGATGGCAGTCGCCGCGGTACCAGGCACGGCCGCGCCCCTTGGCCCGCCGCGGCGGGTAGCTGTTGACATGGGCGGGGCCGGGCTCGCCGTACGTGAGCGTCACCTGGACCCGGTAGTGCATGCCCTGCGGGGCCACCTGGTACGGCCCGAGCACGACGTGCCAGGTGCCGGGGTTGACCGGACCGGGCAGGTATCCGGGTGTGGCGTCGCTGTTGGTGATCTCGAACGAGGTGCGGAAGCCGCCGGACCAGCCGCGGAAACCCCGGCCGCCGAGCTCGATGCCGTGCTCGTCGAACACGCCTATGTCACAGGAGTTGCCCGGTGTTCCGGCGGGGACGGCCGGCTTGTCGTAGGAGTAGGAAACGGCGATCTTCCGCACGCCCTCGGGAACTTCGACGGGCAGGTAGACGAAGTCCGCCGCTCCGGTCTCCAGGAAGCCGGTGATGACGCGGGTGGCCTCACCGCCGGCGGGCTGGGTGCCGCCGGCGGAGCCGTCGGCGGCCTGTGCGAAGGAGACGGGTGGCAGGGTCAGGGCGGCGGCGCCGGCCAGTCCCGCGGTGAGCAGCCGCCGCCGGCCCACTCCGGCTTCCGGAGTGAGGGGATCGGCGTTGTGCTCGCAGTGTCCGTCAAGGCACATGGTTGTCCTCGGCAAGTCGGGGGAAGGGGATAGGTGCAGGGTGAATGCACCGAAGCGTTCAGACCCTGGTACGCCTTTGTGGACACCCGGTGATCCCGGGCTGAAGGCTGTGCGGCATGTGGGTATCGGCCGGCCCCGCCAGAGTTACCCGGTGGTCCCTGACCTCACCCGGCGGCAGCAGGCCCCTCGGCACGGCATCGTCGCGGCGTCGTCGACGGCGTACGAGTACGCGTACGGCGCGGCAGGCCCGAACACCCGGGCGTGGTCGACCGGCCGCTTGGCGTGAAGGCGGCGCTCGCGGCCCGCCCCACTGCCCGCGGCAACAGCAGGTGTCGCCGCGGAACGCCGCGCACGGCGGCTCGCTGCCGTCGGTCCGGCCGCTCGGCCATGGCCCGCACGGCGGCCGGGCAGGCGACGTCGGAGGTGCTCACGCCCTTGTCGCAACCCGACGAGCTGACGGTTCGGTGGGCATGGTGTGCGAGGTGCTGATCGACAAGGGCGGGTTGGAGCCGTCGACCATGCTCACGTCGTAGGACTCCGTGCCCGCGTAGGCGGCGAAGGCGAACTCGCCCACGGGGTGGCCGGGGTCGGGGCCGTCGCGGACGCTGGTGCGGTCCCCCTCGCGCAGGTGGCTCTCCGGGGTCCCCCGCGGCCGTGCGGCCCCAGGCGCCTCCGCCCCACTTGTTCGGCACGGTCAGCGACATGATCCAGCCCGGTGCCAGTCTGCGGCCGTCCCGGTGGACCGGTTGTTCCCTGACGACCGCCCAGACCGTCGCCCGGGTGAGGCCGACGACCGTCACGCACTGCCGGCCGGCGCGGTCGACGGCCCCCTCCACGGCCGCCTGATCCGTCAGCCCGCCGGCACGGCCCCTCGTGGCCGGTGGGCTCGGGCCACCCGACGACGCCACTCTGCCGAAGGCCCAGGCGTTCCTCCCGGCCGCACCGGCACCGCCGGCCGCCGCGTCCTGCGCCCCCTCCCCCGTGCCATGCGCGCCCGCCCGCCGGCCGGCGCGGAACGCGAGCACCCGGCCCGGTGCCACCGTCCCGGCCGCCGCTCCCGCACGTACGGCCGGCGCCGCAAGGCAGTGGACGTGTGGCCGTTCGGCGGGGGCGGCCAGGCACTCGCCGCGTCCGGTACGAGCTGGCACCACACCTGGTCGACCGGGCACCGGGGTCGTCACGCCCGGTTCGGGTACCTTTCGTCCCGATGATCCGGGGAGCGGCCTCCGCGACCGACGATGCGCCGGCCCAGGCGGGCGCGGACGGCCCGCACCTGCCGGGGTTCGACGAGCCCGACGCGGCCGGGCAGGCGGACGTGACGGTGGACCAGGCGCCGACCCCGTGGCCGAGGTTGACGCGGGCCGGCACGGTGCTCGGCAGTCCCGCGGCGGCCACGGACGCGGGCGCCCCGGATGCCGGCCGGACCGCTTCCCGGCCGGTATGGTGGCCCGCGGCTGCCGGGCGGACTTCATCGCGCCGCACTGGCACGGCGAGGACTTCCGCACCCCGGAGGCGGTCCGCCGGCGGTACCGCAAGCCGATCCGGCCCACCGAGTACGCGCTGATCGACTTCTCCCAGGGCATCCGGTTCCCCACTCCGGCGCGGCAGGCGGACTTCGTGGCCGCGTCGGCCAAGCCCCGCGACGCCCTGCCTGATGTCCGGCGACACGCGTGGTGCGGACTGGGCGCCGGCCCGCCGAAGCCGAGCAGTGGCCTCGTCACAGACAGTACGACGGCGACTGCGGCCGACCACGCTTACCAGGCCGCGCGCTGGTGCACGGACTCGCCCACGGGGTGACCGTCATCACAAGGACAGTCAGATGACGGATGACCGGAATGTCGGCTTATGCGAACACTGACACATGGAGACTGCCGCCTGTTTCCATCCGGCCACGACGACCGTGGAGGGCACCCCACATGATTACCGAACGTCTCTGGCTCGTCGGCCTCGGGTTCCACACGGAACGGGGCCGGCTGGTGCACCACTACTACGTGATCCCCCATGCCGCCGACGCCGAGCTGGCCTGTTCGGCCGCGCTGCGGAAAGCCGACACGCCGGGCGAACGTGCTGTGCGGGGCGGCCGGGAACTCGACAACGACGCGACCGAACTGCGCATGGTCACCATCGACCCGCTGGGGGTGCCCCATCTCTCCGCGCCGTATGCGCCGACGCCGACCTCGGTGCTGCGATATGAAGCATCTATAGACACAAGGGAAGATCTGCCTGCACGGCAGGACACGATGAACAGGTCGCACGACCTGTTCATCACATCGGCGTGTTCAGCTTGATGCGTACATCCCTTCTCACGAACGGAGCTGCTTCACATGCGTCGCATCATCGCCACCTGCCTGCTCGCCCTCGGTGTCAGCCTGCTGGGCACCACCTCGAGCTTCGCCGCCACGAACACGGGCGTGCACACCGACGTCACCTGCGGCGCCTACACCTGCGGCGGCTGGTGAAGCCTGTCGGGCGGCGGACTATCCCGCCGTGCTGTGCGCCCCGGCCATCAGGGCAGCGAGATCCTCGGGGGACAGGAAGGACGGCGGGGGCGGCGGCCCCCAGCTGAACAGGCCCTTCGCCCCTTCCAGGACCTCCGGCTTCCACAGCTGGTCGTCGACGACGCAGTCCATGTCGGAGTAGTACTCGCTGAAGTTGCCGGCCGGGTCCTTCAGGTACCAGAAGAAGTTGGACCCGGCATGGTGGCGGCCCAGGCCCCAGACGTGCCGCTCGGGGTGGCCCTCCAGCATGGCGAAGGCGCCGCGGCCGATCTCATCTATGTCGTCGACCTGCCAGGACGAGTGGTGCAGGAAGGCGACGGGCATCTTCAGGACGAAGACGTTGTGGTGGTCGGTGGAGCAGCGCAGGAACGCCCCGTGGTCCTTGACGTAGTCGGACGCCTTGAAGCCGAGCCCGTCGCGGAAGAAGGCGGTGGTTCCCTCGAAGTCCGTCGTACCGAGGACGGCGTGTCCGAGCTTGCGGGGGCGCACCCGGCCGGTGCGCAGGACTCCCGCGGCACGTGAACCGGTGCGCTCGGGGCGGCCGGGGCCGTTGTAGACGGGGGCGGCCACCGGTTCCTGTACCAGCCGGGGGACGACCTCCAGGACCGCGCGGACGCCCGTGGCCCTGTCGTACGCCGTCAGCGTCGTGTTCTCGACGCGGGACTCGACACCGAGTCGGCGCAGACTGGAGGCCGCGGCCGCCAGGTCGTCGGGGTCGTCGACTCCGACGCGCACCTCGACCAGGCGGCGCGTCGGCGTGCGCACGATGTGGAGCTGACGGCCGGCGTCACGCGTGGAGAACCAGCCGTCGGCTTGCGGGGTGAGGCCGAAGTCGGTGTAGTAGGCCGCCGTAGCGGTGACGTCGGGGACCCCCATCGTGATGGAGGCCAGACGGTGCAGTGCCATAGGACTCCTTCTTCCGCCGGGCCCGGACCTCAGGCCACGAAGTTCTGCCGCAGTTCCCCGATGCCTTCGACCGTGCTGACGAGTTCGTCTCCCGCCGTCAGCCAGCGCTGCGGGTCGCGGCCGAGGCCGACACCGGCCGGGGTGCCGGTGAAGACGACGTCCCCGGGCAGCAGCGGCAGCACCGCGGACAGCCGGGCGATGAGCGTGGGGACGGAGAAGATCAGGTCGCGGGTGCGGCCCTTCTGCACCTCCTCGCCGTTGATCGTGCAGCGCAGCTCCAGGTCGTCGGGGTTGTCGAACTCGTCCGGCGTGACCAGCCACGGACCGATCGGCGTGAAGCCGGGGTAGGACTTGCCCAGGCTGAACTGCGGCACCGGGCCCGCCAGTTGGACGATCCGCTCGGATATGTCCTGGCCCACCGTCAGGCCGGCCACATGGGCCCATGCGTCGGCCTCCGGCACGGCCTCGGCCCGGCGGCCGATGACCGCCACCAGTTCGACCTCCCAGTCGGTGTGCCCGCCGGCCGGCAGCCGCACCTCTGTGACGGGCCCGGTGATGCTGGTGACGAACTTGGTGAACACCGGCGGCAGCCCCTCGGGGACCGTGAAGCCCGACTCCGCCGCGTGGTCCCGGTAGTTGAGTCCGATCGCGAGTGTCTGCCGGGGCGCGGGGACCGGGGAGCCGAGCGCGGTGGGCTCGAAGGGCTCGCCGGCAGGCAGCTCTGCGTTCCCGGCCCATGAAAGGAACTCCTCCCAGCGCTCGTAGACGGCCTGCGGATCGGCCGGGAAGGCGCCGTCACTGGCCCGTTCGACGTCGACGGCCAGTCCGTCGCGGATCAGGACGAGACGGCCGGAAAGGTTCGCGATGCGCATGGTGACTCCCGTAGCAGGGGCTGAGGGCGACGGCACTCACGGCGACGCGCGGAACGGGCGACGCCGGTGTGGAAGACAGGCCGAACAGCGGGCGACTGCGAGACCTTGCCCGCTCACCGGCAATTCAGCATGATGAATACACCGATGGTGCGCCCCATGGTCCCGGGCGTCAAGAGCATGGAGGTCAAAAGAGCATGATGAATACCCATATCGGCCACGGAAGGCGGCGGTGACCCTCGTGGCCGGCCCCGGCCGTGGTACGGCCTCCGGTCGCGCCGAACAGGCGGCCGAGCGGGTCGCCGAGCTGGTCGACAGCGTGCCGCCAGGCTCCCGTCTCGGCACGAAGGAGGAGCTGCGGACGCTCTGCGCGGTCTCGGTCGGGACGTTCAACGAGGCGCTGCGACTGCTGCAGGCCCGCGGTCTGGTCACCGTGCGGCCGGGCCCCGGCGGCGGCCTGTTCAGCGCCGAGCAGTCCCCCATCGTGCGCCTCGGCAACTCCGTACTGGCCCTGGACGCCCACCAGCACGACGTCGCCGAGGCCGTGCGCATCCGGGACGCCCTCGAACCCCTGCTCGTCGAGGACGTGCTCTGGCACGCCTCGCCGGCCGACGTCGCCGGTCTGCGCGAGCACATCGCCGCCATGGCGGCGGCGGTGGACGCGGCCGACGCGGTGGCCTTCGTCCACGCCAACTGGCGCCTGCACGCCGCCATCGCCGCCATCAGCCCGAACGCCCTGCTCAGCTCGCTCTACGCCAGCCTGCTCGACCTGATCGAGAGCCACACGCTGTCCGTGCTGCCCGTCGAGGGACAACCGCTCGGCGAGTATCTCGCGCAGCGCCTGGACCTGCACCGCCAGCTGGTCGACGCCCTGGACCGGCGGGACCGCGAGGAAGCGTTCAGGCTGGTCCGCGAGCACAGCACGAGCACTGGGCACAACGGTTGACGTCTGCCCACCCCACTCATGACGTGCGTCTCCCATGCACTTGGCTGATTCTCACCTATGTCAGGAACTAAGTTCGTTACTGTCTAACGTTCTCTCGGTACCCACCTATTTTTTGTGCACCTATCGGAGAGGCAGGCTGACACACATGAGCAAGCTTGAGATCATTGTGGCGAGCACACGTCCCGGACGTGTCGGTCCGAGCGTCGCGGACTGGATCGAGAAGGAAGCGGCGGAGCACGGCGGCTTCTCGGAGATCGAGGTGGTCGACCTCGCCGAGGTGAACCTGCCCTTCATGAACGAGCCCCACCACCCGCGGCTCGGCCGTTACACCCAGCAGCACACCCTCGACTGGAGTGCCAAGGTCTCCGAGGCCGACGCCTTCGTCTTCGTGATGCCGGAGTACAACTTCGGCTACAACGCGGAACTGAAGAACGCGATCGACTACCTGCACAGCGAGTGGCAGTACAAGCCGGTCGGCATGGTCAGCTACGGCGGTGTCTCCGCAGGGACCCGGGCGGTGCAGATGATCAAGCAGGTGGTCACCACTCTGAAGATGACCCCGGTCTTCGAGGCGGTGTCCATCCCCTTCGTGCATCAGTTCATCGACGACGACAAGCGTCTGGTACCCAACGAGATCATGCGCGGGGCCGCCAAGGCGATGCTCGACGAACTGGTACGGATGACCGAGGCACTGCGCCCGCTGCGGGAGTCGGCCGCGTCGTGACGTCCGGGCGGGTACCGGCGGGCGAGGACGGTCAAGCGGCCCGCGCCCACGACGACACGGCGCTCAGGACGCCCGGCCACATCCGGGTTCCGCCGCCCGCCGCCGACCGAGACCGGGGACACCCGCCCGAGCCGGAGCGTAGGGCGTTCCCCATGTGTGCCCGGTCGTGTTGCTGGTGCTCCCTCCATGGTTGACCGGCCGCGGCGCGAGAGAGGGTGAGAAAGGTCCGAACCTGGCTTCGCGCGGTGCCGAAAGCGCCCCGGGTGACCGCCCTGCGCGGTGCGCGAGCCGGTTCGGTGCCGTGTCCGGTCCGGTCAGCCCTCGGAGTGCACTCGATGAGTCATGACGTCCACGATCACCGCCCCGCCACAACGGCCCACGACGGCGCACCCCCCGCACGAGGCGACAGCAGACAGTGGTGGGTGCTCGGCGTCATCGCCCTGGCCCAGTTGATGGTGGTGCTGGACGCCACCATCGTGAACATCGCGCTGCCGTCGGCCCAGAAGGAGCTGGGCTTCAGCGACGGCAACCGGCAGTGGGTGGTCACCGCCTACTCCCTCGCGTTCGGCAGCCTGCTCCTGCTCGGCGGCCGGCTGGCCGACCTGATCGGCCGCAAGGCGGTGTTCCTGGCCGGCGTGGTCGGGTTCGCGGCCTCCTCGGCGCTGGCCGGCGCCGCCCAGGACTTCACGGTGCTGGTCGTCGGCCGTACGCTCCAGGGCCTGTTCGGCGCCCTGCTCGCTCCGGCCGCCCTGGCGCTCCTCAACATCACCTTCGCCGGTACGCGGCACCGTGCCAAGGCCTTCGGGGTCTACGGCGCCATCGCCGGTGCGGGCGGCGGCATCGGCCTGCTGCTGGGCGGGGTGCTGACCGAACACCTCAGCTGGCGCTGGACCCTCTACGTCAACCTGGTCTTCGCCGTGCTCGCCGTCGTGGGAGGTGCTGTCTTCCTGCGCGGGGGCCGTCCCGCCGACCGTCCCTCACTCGACATACCCGGTACGCTCCTGGCCTCGGCCGGGCTGTTCTCGCTGGTCTACGGCTTCTCCAACGCGGAGCGCCATCACTGGTCCTCCCCGCTGACCTGGGGCTTCCTGGCAGCCGCCGGGGTCCTGCTGGCCGCCTTCGCCGCGTGGCAGGGCAGGGCGGGACACCCGCTGCTCCCGCTGCGCGTACTGGCCGACCGCGACCGCGCGGCCTCCTTCAGCGTGGTTGCGGTGTGCGGTGCCGGACTGTTCGGTGTGTTCCTGTTCCTGACCTACTACTTGCAGACCTCCCTCGAGTTCGACCCGGTGAGGACCGGTCTCGCCTTCCTGCCGATGATCGGTGTGCTGATGGTCACGGCGCAGATCTCCACGATCGTGCTCGTGCCCCGCCTCGGCCCCAAATACGTCATCCCGGTCGGTGCCCTGATCGCAGCGTTCGCCCTGACCCGGTTCACCGGACTGGGCCTGAGCAGCACCTACGCCGCCGACATCCTCCCCTGGCTGATGGTGATGGGCCTGGGCATCGGCCTGGTCCTGCCACCCGCCGTGAGCCTGGCCACCAGCGGCCTCGTTCCCGAGGACACCGGTGTGGGTTCGGCCACCGTCAACACCATGCAGCAGATCGGCGGCGCGGTCGGCACCGCTCTGCTGAACACCCTGGCCACCAGCGCGGCGACCGCCTACGCGCGCGGCAAGCGACCGACGCCGCAGCTTCTGGCCCAGGCACAGTTGCACAGCTACGCCACCGCCTACTGGTGGTCGGCCGGCTTCTTCCTCGCGGGAGCCGTCATCAGTGTCCTCCTCTACCGCGGGGGTCGCGCCGGGGTCCGGAACGCCGACGAGGCTGCCCGAGGATGAGAGCGCGACATCCGACTCAGTCGGACTGACTGTTCCACTTAGTTGTGCCTTACTGACATCAATTACTATCACTCACTATGAACAATCCCCCCTCCGAGGCGGCCGTCGTGGCGTCCACCACCGCCACGGCGCTGACCGACGCCCTGTATGAAGGCCGCTTCGACACTCTGCACACGCGCTGGCGCAAACTGTTCGCGACCGAACCGTTCCTCTTCCGGGAGGGTCTGGCGCCACAAGAGCGGACCGAGCTGTCCTACGACCGGCTGCGGCTGGTCAACGACGTGGTCGGCAAGCCCGTGGACCTGGTGCGGGACATCGGGGAACTCACCGCGTTGCACGAGTGGATCGGCGTGTCCGACGTAGGGCTGTGCACTGTCAGCTCGATCCACTACAACCTCTTCCTGGGCAGCCTCGTCGATCACGACGGTGAGCGGCGGGACCTGACTCCGTACACCGACATGACCAGGACCGGCACGTTCCTGTGCACGGAGGCGGGCCACGGCAACAGCGTCTCGCAACTGGAGACGACGGCCACCTACGACCCCGCCGAGGGCGTCTTCGAACTGCACACACCGACACCGGCCGCGGCCAAGTTCATGCCCAACACCAGCTCCACCGGCGGGCCCAAGGACGCCGTCGTGGCCGCCCGGCTGATCGTGGGCGGCACCGATCACGGCGTCTTCCTCTTCCTCACGCCCCTGCACGACGACGCCGGCCGCCCGTTGCCCGGCATCACGGTCACACGGCTGCCGCAGACCTCGACCAGTCCCGTCGACCACTGCCGGACCGTCTTCGACCGGGTCCGGCTGCCGTACGAGGCCATGCTCCAGGCCGACCACGGCCGGCTCGCGCCGGACGGCACCTTCACGAGCGCCGTCGGAAGCAAGCGGAAACGCTTCCTCGCCTCCGTCGGCCGGGTGACCGCCGGCAAGCTGTGCATGAGCGCGTTCAGCCTCGGCGTCACCCGCAACGCCCTCGCCGTCGCCGTGGCCCACGCGCACAACCGGCGGACGAGCGGTGTCCGCACCGGCGAGACCGTGCCGCTGTTCGCCTACCGCAGCCACCACGCCCCGCTGGTCGAGGCCCTCGCCACCACCTACGCGGCGTCGTTCCTCCAGCGCTGGGCGGTCCGGCGGTGGGCCGAGGCCACGGAGCCCGAGCAGCAGGAGGACGCCGAGCGCGCCATCGCCGTCGCCAAGGGCTGGATCACCTGGCAGGGGCGCGCGGTGATGACGGAGTGCCGGGAACGCTGCGGCGCGCAGGGCCTGTTCCTCGTCAACGGCATCGCCGGGCAGATACCGGCCCACGAGGGCGCCATCACCGCCGAGGGCGACAACCTGGTGATCTGGGCCAAGGCGGCGGGCGAGCTGCTGCTCGGCCACTTCACCCCGCAGCCGCCGGTGCCCGTACCGGACGGCGCGGACCGGCTCACCTCGCCCGAGCACTTGCAGGCCCTGCTCGGTGACATCGAGCGTGTCTGGCACCAGCGCGCCCGCACCCGGCTGCGGGCCGGAAGGCCCGGCGACCCGCTGGGCCGCTGGAACCAGGCGTCCACCCCGGCGCTGCGGCTGGTCGAGGCGCATGCCCGGCGGCTGGCCGGCGCTGCCCTGCTGGAGGCCGCCGACCGTACGGCCGACGCACAGGCACAGGAGCTGCTGTACGCGCTGCACCGGCTGTTCGCCCTGCGGAGCATCGCCCCGCACACGGGGGACCTGCTGCTGACCGACCGGCTGCGCCCCGAGGATGCCGTCGTGCTGCCGGACGCCACGGACGAGGTCATCGGAGAACTGGTTCCCGCCGCGCTCACGCTGGTGGCCGGCTTCGGCATCGCCGAGGAGCTGCTGAGCGGCTACCCGATCGCGACGCGCGGCACGGGAGAGCTGCCGTACTGACGCCGACGGGCGCCGTCGTCAGGGGCGCAGGCTCCGGCGCTCGGGGCCCGGCGTTCGGGGCTCAGGCGGCGAAACCGATGTTGGTGACGTACTCGTACTGGCCCCACTCGGACCCGAGGTCCACCACCGCGTCGTAGATCCAGGCGTCGTCCAGTGCCTGCGCGTCGCCCGCCGCCCAGGCCTCGACGATGCGGTCCCAGCGGCGGACGTTGAGTGTGCGGTAGGCGACCACCCGCTGGCGGGGGCGCAGGACCTGGGACTGGTTGAGCGGGTGGAACTCCACGCGGGTGCCACGGCCCTCACGGTTGAGGCGCGCCAGCAGGTAGCGGGAGACGTTCTGGCGGCGGACCGTGCGGTACGCCGTCTCGATCCGCTCCAGGTTCCGCTTCGAGGGGTTCCGTTCCTCTCGCAGCCAGGCCCTGAGCGTGCGGTCCGTGACGGTCAGGCCGGCCGCGCGGGCCGCCTGGCGGGACTGGTCGCTGCGGGTGAGGTACCGCAGGCGGGCGAGCAGGCCGCGCCGGGCCGTGACCGGGGTGGCGACGAATCCGGCGAGCGCGTCCAGTTGCCGGGCGACGGCCTCGTACCCCTTGATGCCCTGCGCCCCGTACGCACCGAAGTTGAGCGTCCTCTCCGGCATCTCCCTGTCTCCCGCCGCCCCTCGATCCGATACGACCTCACGTACGCGTCACGCTACACGTCCTGGCCGACCGCCACCGGGGTGCCGACGGTGTACACGTCCTTCACCTTCACCTCGCTGACGCCGCGCCCCTCGGGGAACACCGCCCGCCAGTCACCGGTCACGTGGAGTTCGTCGGTGCCCATGGCACGGACGACCATCAGCCCCTCGTCGTAGGCGCGGTGCGCCTTCCACCACAGGTTCGCGAAGGCCTGGGAGCGGATCAGGTGCATCCAGTCGGTGCGGTACAGCTCCCGGTTGTAGTTCGACTCCCCCATGGTGGAGACGAACTTGGAGTACATGGCCTTGACGTACTCCAGCGTCACCTCGTCGTCGGCGGCGATCGCGCGGTCCCGGGCGTCCTTGAGCGCCACGCGGAACTTCTCCAGCAGGCCCTCGGTGGCGCCGGAGGTCCAGGACTCGTGGATCTCCGGCGGGTCGCACAGGCCGTACTTCGGGCCCGACAGGCGCAGCAGCAGGCGCAGGGTCGGCTCGGTCACCCAGAGCGGGCCCGGCTCGTCGCGGCTGCCGATGGGGTTGGGCAGGTAGGCGTCGTGCTCCCAGGCGGGCGGGGTGATCAGGTGGACGCCGGCGCGGCGGCGGTCGTGCTGGTCACCGGTGGAGTGTTCGAGCTGGCCGAGCGGCAGGTGCGTCTTGAGCGCGGACAGGTAGGCGCCGTTGACGTCGAGCGCCGTGACCTCGAACTCGCCGGGCGGCAGTTCGGGGCGGGTCCACTTGGGGCGGGCCTCCCAGATCTGGTCCGGGCCGCGGGAACTCTGCTTGCGCAGGACGTCGGGCAGCCAGGGGTGCGCGACGATGTCGTACCGGCCGCCCTTGCGGGTCTGGTCCAGCAACGCCATCGCGTCCGGGATGGCCCGCCGCACCAGCGCGGCGGTCGCCGCCTCGACATCGCCGCCGTGCTGGTCGAGGGCGGCCGACACGGCGGCGGCGATCAGGTCGGGGTCCTCGGCGGTCTTGAGCCGGCGGCCGGCGGGGACGACCTTGACGCCGCCGCCCGTCCGCGGGTGGGAGCGGGCGGGTGAGGCCGTGGGCGGGGGTGGAGGCTCGGCCGGCCGCGTGTGGGAGGTCGTGCGCGCGGGTTCGGGTGCACCGCAGTGCGTGGGCTCCAGGTGTTGCGGGAAGCCCGCGACCTGGTGGCGGGCGGGCTGTCCGCACAGGACGCAGGGCCGGGGGGTGGACAGGGCCACCACGTCCTCGTCGTCGTCGCTGCCGTGGTCGGGGTGCCGGCCGGCCCCGGCCTCCGCCGACTCCGTCTCCTGCGGCTCCGTCTCCTCCGGCTCGGCCGGGGCCGCCGCCAGTTTCGTCCGCGCCCCCTTCAGGAAGTACGCGTACTTCTCCCGTACGTCGCCGCTCGGGTCGCGTCCGCCTTCCCAGCCCGCGACCGTGGACGGGCTGACCTCCAGGGCCCGCGCGAGCTGGGTACGGGAGAGGTTCAGTCCCTCGCGCAGAGCACGCCGCTCCTCGGCGGGCGGCAGGGGGGATTCCTGCCTGGCGCCGGCGAGCAGGGCGTCGATCGCGTCGAAGTCCGTCATCGGGCCCCCTCCTCCGGTACGGCGGGACGGGCGGTGGTGGCCCGCCCGCCGGAGAGGCGGCGGCGGGCCGCGGGCAGCGCCTCGACGGCGCGGGTGGGTCCGGCGAGGAGGTCGAGGACGTCCACGCCGTAGTGTGCGGCGACCGCGTCGCAGTCGGCCAGGCTCCAGGCCGCGTTCCCGGACTGACGGCGGCTCACCTGGGCCTGGCTCACCCCCAGCGCGACGCCGAGATCGGTCTGCGACTCGCCGGTCGCGTGCAGGAGTGCTGCCACCGCGGACCGCACTCGCTCGGCCAGACCCATGCTCATGGAGCCGAACCTAGCACAGAGAACGCATGGCTCATGTGTGACTCGCATGAGAGTGGAGTCAGATGGAGTTTCCTGTTCACCTATTCATGTCATGACCCGGCACACGCACTGCCGTACGTTGGCCCGGTGAGCGAGCACGACGGAGATCGACCGGCTCGGGTGCGCCGGAGCCGCTCCGGCCGCGGGAACGGGCCGGTCGTCTCAGGTCACGAACTCGCGCGCCATCGCGATCATGGCGCGCGCCGCAGCACCGGGCCGGTACTCGCTCGGCACGGCGAGGGACAAAGGCCAGTTCAGGTCGGCGTCACTCACCGTCAGGGTGGCGATGTCCGCGGTCTCCCGGAGGGCGAACCGGGGAAGGAGCGCCACCCCGAGACCGTGCCGTACGAAGTCCACGCCGGTGCCGACGTCGGTGATCTCGACGGCGACACGGCGGGGCACGGACGCGGCCGCGAAGGCGCGGTCGGCCACGGTCCGGTTGCCGTACCCCACCGGGGAGTCGACGAAGTCGAGACCGGTCAGCTCGGCGATGGACACGCTGCGCCGTCCGGCGAGCGGATGACCGGCCGGTACGACGAGGTCGAGGACGGAACTCGTGAGGTCGGTCAGTGTGACGCCGGCGGGACGGGGTCCCGGCACCGAGACGAAGGCGAGGTCGAGGCGTCGTTCGAGGAGGGCGTCCACCAGTCCCTGGGAACCGGAGGGCAGCGCGCTGGTCTGGAGCACCACACCGGGGTGACGGCGATGGAACTCGCCGAGCAGCGCCGGGAGATCCAGCAGTCTGACCGAGGTCATCGTCCCCAGCCGGAGGGTGCCGCGCAGCCCGCCGCGCACCTCGGCGACGGCGTCCGCCGCCTCGCGGGCGGCGTGCAGCGTGGCGCGTGCGCGGGGGAGGAGGGCGGCGCCGGCGTCGGTGAGCAGCACGCGTTTGGAGTTGCGGTCGAGCAGCGGGGTGCCGAGTTCGCGTTCGAGGCTCTTGATCGTGCTGGAGACCGCGGACTGGACGATGTGCAGGCGGGCCGCGGCACGGGTGAAGTTCGCTTCGTCGGCCACGGCGACGAAGCATTCGAGCTGGCGCAGTTCCATGGCTCAAGTATCTCTCTGAGAGATGGTCATGCTCTCCAAGTTTCGTTGGACGAGATTGTTGAAGCGGTCCACTCTGTTAAGCGTTCAAGCAAACACCTCAGCCTGGAGAGTCCCCCATGGCACAGTCGATATCCGCGCCCCGCCCGCGCACAGCAGCGCCCGCCGGCACCCGCGCCAGTGCCCGCCGCCACGGCGTCGGCTTCTCGCTCATCGCGTTCGCCTTCCTGACCGCGATGGCGTTCTCCACGGTCCCCACGCCGCTGTACCCGCTGTACATGGCGAAGGACGGGTTCTCCACCTTCATGGTCACCGTCGTCTTCGCCGCCTACGCGGTCGGCGTGGTGATCAGTCTCGTCCTGGCCGGTCACATCTCCGACTGGGTCGGACGCAAGAAGATCCTCATCCCGGCAATCGGCCTGGAGCTGATCGCCGCACTGCTCTTCCTGACGAACACGTCGCTGCCCGTCCTGCTCGTGGCCCGGCTCGTCACGGGCCTCGGCGTCGGCATGGTCACCGCCACCGCGACGGCCCACCTGCACGAGCTGCACACCGCGCACCGGCCCGGTGCCTCCGCCCAGCGCTTCGAGCTGGTGTCGACCGCGGCCAACATCGGCGGCCTCGGTGTCGGTCCGCTCGTCGCCGGCTTCCTGGCCCAGTGGGTCACCGGCCCCCTGCGCACCCCCTACATCGTCTTCGCCGTCCTGCTGCTGGCGAGCATCGTCGCCATCGCCCTCACGCCGGAGACGGTCGAGGAGCAGTTGGTCCGGCCCGCGTACCGGCCCCAGCGCATCTCGGTCGACCACGGTGACCGCGCCGGGTACACCGCCGCCGCTGCCGCCGGGTTCGCGTCCTTCGCCGTCTTCGGCCTGTTCACCTCGGTGGCCCCGGGCTTCGTCGCCGGCGCGCTGCACCACCCCTCCCGCGCGCTGGCCGGTCTGATCGTCTTCGCCGTCTTCGGTGCCGCCGCCGCCGCGCAGAGTCTCACCACCCGGCTGACCACCGCCGCGAAGCGCCGACTGGGGCTGCTGGCCCAGGCGGCCGGTGTCGCGACGCTCGTCATCGGGATGCACACCGCGAACCTGGCCGGGTTCCTCGTCGGCGGCATCGTGGCCGGCATCGGCGCTGGCGTGCTGTTCAAGGCGTCCCTCGGTACGGTCGCCGCGCTGGCCGTCCCCGCCAAGCGCAGTGAGGCCCTCGCCGGACTGTTCCTGATCTCCTACCTGGGCCTGACCGCGCCGGCCGTCGGCATCGGTGTGGCCACCCGTTCCTTCCCCGCCACCACGGTCATGACCTGGTTCGCCGGCGTCCTCCTGGTCCTGCTCGGCGCGGTCGCCGTCCTGGCCCGGCGCCGCTCGAACGCCGGCTGACCCACGTCACCGGAGCGCTTCCCCCAACCCCTCTGACCAGACAGGATCGGCACAGCCGTGAAGATCGCCATCATCGGAGCCTCCGGGCGGCTCGGCGGAACGATCGCCCGGGAGGCGCTCGCCCGGGGCCACGAGGTCGTCGCCATCGGCCGCAACCGGGCCGCGCTCGCCGCGCTGGAGGGGGCCCGAGCGGTCCCCGCCGACCTCGACGACCCGGACTCGGTCGTCGACGCCGTCGCCGGCAGCGACGTCATCGTCTCGGCGGTGACCGACCGGACCACCGCCGACCGCTCGCGGATCCCCGCCACGGCCACCCTGCTGCTCGACCTCGCGCCACGGGCGGGCGTCCGGCGCGTGGCCTTCGTCGGCGGGGGCGGCAGCCTGAACATCGCCCCCGGCCTGCGTGCCCTGGACGCACCCGCCTTCCCCGAGCGGTTCCGGGCCGAAGCCCTCGCCCAGGCGGAGGCGCTGCGCATCCTGCGGGACACCGGGGACGACGTCGAGTGGACCTACCTCAGCCCCCCGCCGCACTACCTCCTGCCCGGCGCGAAGACCGGCCACTACGTGGTGCGGGCGGGCGACGACGCCGTCGTCAACGCCGACGGCGAAAGCACCATCACGGAGGGGGACTTCGCGGCGGTCCTCGTCGACGAACTGGAGCGAAACCGCCACCCACGGCGCCGGTTCACCGCCGCTTCCTGAGAACCGCCCCGACTCTCGCGGACCCGCACGGTCCGCGGAAAGGACACCTGTCGTGAACGACACCCGTTTCGGCGTCTTCCTCAGCCCGCACCGCGACAACGGCCTGCTCATCGACAACGCCCAGGCCGCCGAGAGCAGCGGGTTCGACTTCGCCTCCGTCCAGGACCACCCGTACGTCCCGGACTTCCTCGACCCCTACGTCCTCATCAGCCACCTGGCGGCGCGTACCAGCACCCTGCGCTTCCTCACCGACGTCGCCAACCTTCCGCTCCGCCCGGCTCCCCTGCTCGCGAAGACCGCGGCCAGCCTGGACGTCCTGTCCCGGGGGCGGTTCGACCTCGGGCTCGGCGGCGGCCGGTCCTGGCCGCAGATCGCCGGCCTCGGCGGACCCACCTGGACGCCCGGTCAGACGGTGAACGCGATCGACGAGGCGATCACGGTGCTGCGCGCGATGTGGGAGCCGCGCCCCTCCGTCACCCTCCCGGGCAAGACCTACTCCCTCGACGCGGTGGCCACCGGTCCGGCCCCCGCCCACCCCATAGGGATCTGGCTCGGCGCGTCCGGCCCCCGCATGCTGGACCTCCTCGGCCGCCGGGCCGACGGCTGGATCGCGCCGCTGGCCACCCCGTTCGAGACCAAGCCGGCCGCGCAGGACGCCATCGACGCCGCCGCGCGCGCCGCCGGCCGTTCCCCGCGGGACATCCGCCGGGTGATCCAGCTGGTCGGTTCCGTCACCGGCTCGACGTCCCCTCTGGAGGTGCCGCTGTCCGGGCCCAACGGCCGGCCCGTGCACGCCAACCCCGACCAGTGGGCCCGTGTCATCGCCCATTTCGTCACCGAGCAGCGCTTCGACGCGGTCAACCTCGTGCCGGAACGCGAAACCCCCGACCAGATCAGCCTCTTCGGCGAGCACGTCATCCCCGCCGCACGGCGGCTCGTCGCCGACCAGAGCCGCGCCGCCTGAGCCGTCCCGCACATCCCAGGAGCCCTCCGTGAACCCCGTCGCCACACGCGCCATCGACCTCGCCGGCCTCCCGGCCGCGCTCTCCGGCACCGCCGTCACTCCCGGCGACCCCGCCTACCAGGACCTCCGTTCCAGCCACGTGCGCGGCGGGCGCCCCGCGCTCGTGCTGCGTCCCCGCAATGCCCTGGAAGTGGCCGAGGCGGTCGTCTTCGCCGGCACCCAACCGGTCGCGCTGTCCGTCCGCAGCGGCGGTCACGGGTTCAGTGGCAGGTCAACGAACGACGGCGGCATCGTCATAGACCTGTCCGCGATGAACCGCATCGACGTCCTCGACGAGAGCACCCGTCTGGTTCGGGTCGAACCGGGAGCTTCCTGGGGCGCGGTGGCGACTGCCCTGCACCCGTACGGATGGGCGATCACCTCGGGGGACCACGGCGCGGTCGGCGTCGGCGGCCTGGCCACGGCCGGCGGCATCGGCCTGCTGGGCCGGGAGCAAGGCCTGACCATCGACCGGCTGCGGGCCGCCGACATCGTCCTGGCCGACGGACGGCGGCTGCGAGCCAGCGCGGACGAGCACCCGGAGCTGTTCTGGGGAATCCGGGGCGCGGGATTCGCCCTCGGTGTCGTCACCGCGTTCGAGTTCACCGCCGGGCCCGTCGGACTGCTCGGCCACGCCCGACTGGTCCACGACGCCACCGACACGGCGGAGTTCCTCCAGGACTGGGCGGCCGTCGCCGGATCGGCACCCCGCGACACGACGGCGTTCCTCACCATCGGTCAGCCCTACGGCAGGAAGGTCATCGCGCAGAGCACGATCCTGGTCGACTCCGAGGACCCCGGCGTCATCCGGGACCGGCTCCAGCCCTTCGCCGACCTCTCGCCGTCGCCGGCCCAGCGCGTCGGACTCGTGGACTACTCCGACGTCGTCTCGGAGACCGGTCCCTCCTCCCCCGCGTACGGCGAACCGGTCAGCCGCAGCGGCCTCCTCGACCGTCTCACCCCAGCCGCGGCACGGGCCGCCGCCCGGCTGGTCACCAGCGGTGAGTCCTACTTCTTCCAACTGCGCGCGATGGGCGGCGCCATCGCCGACGCCGACCCCGCGGACACCGCCTTCGCGCACCGGTCGGCCGCCTTCCAGGTCGTCGCGATGGGCACCGAGCCCGACGGCCTGGACCGGTACTGGGAGCCGCTGCGCTCCCAGCTGTCCGGACTGTACGTGAGCTTCGAGACCGACACCCGCCCGGAACGCCTGGCGGAGGCCTTCCCGCCGGACACGCTGGCCCGGCTGGTCGCCCTCAAGCGGCGGTACGACCCGCGGAACCTGTTCCACGACAACTTCGACCTCGCTCCCGTGCTGTAAGAGCGCTGTCGCACGCCGTCCCCCAGCCGCACCGGCGTACCGCCTGCGTCACCTCGCGCCCGCCGGTGACCGGCGCCCCACTCCGATCGGACTTCCGTCATGACACACCCGACCCCCGGGTCCAGTCCGGCCTCCGGCCCCGGCCAGCCGGACGGCCGCCCGGACGAGTCCCCGAACGACGCGGGGACGGCCGCGGCAGCGGGCGCGGCCTGGGTGCTCGCGCTGGCCGCCGCCGCGCAGTTCGTGCTCCAGCTCGACTTCAGCATCATCAACGTCGCCCTGCCCGCGATCCAGCGCCGGCTCGGTTTCACCGATGCCGGACTGCAGTGGGTGGTGACCGGCTACGCCCTGACGTACGGTGCGCTGCTGCTGGTCGCCGGGCGCGCCGCCGACCTGATGGGCCGCAAACGGGCGCTGCTCGTCGGACTGACGGCTTTCGGGCTCAGTTCGCTCGCCGGGGGCCTCGCCACCTCGGGTCTCGTGCTGGTGGTCGCCCGGCTGGCGCAGGGAGCGAGCGCCGCCCTCGTCGCGCCGGGTGCGCTCGGTGTGCTCACCGACGCCTACACGACGCCCCAGGGCCGGGCGCGCGCCCTCGGTGTCTTCCAGGGCAGCAGCGCCGCCGGAGCCACCGCGGGCATCGTGCTGGGCGGGGTGCTCACCGAGTACCTGGGCTGGCGGTCGGTCCTGCTGGTCAACCCGCCGGTGATCGCGGTCCTGGCATGGCTGATGGCACGCAAGCTCCCCGCCGGCCACCGGGGACCGGCCGGCGCCCGGCTGGACCTGCCCGGTGCCGCGCTGGCGACCACGGGCGCCGGCGCGCTGATCTACGGACTGAGCGAGGGCCAGCAGCGCGGCTTCGGCAGCGCCCCGTCGCTCGTCCCGCTCCTCGCCGCCGTCCTGCTGACCGGTGTGTTCGTCCTGGTCGAGAACCGGTCCGCCGACCCCATGCTGCCCTTCGCCCTGCTGCGGGACCGGGCACGGCGCACGGGGCTGGTCGTGATGCTGCTGCTGGGCGGAGTGGTCGCCGGCTACGTGTACTTCGTGTCCCTGTACCTGCAACGGGTGCGCGGCATGTCCACCCTGCTGACCGGCCTGGCCCTGATCCCGGCGACGGCGCTCGTGATGGCCGTGTCCGTCCTGCTCACCCGGCAGGTCCAGCCCCGCCTCGGGCTGCGCCGGACACTCCTGCTCGCGCTGGCGTTCGTCGGCGCGGGCCAGCTCTGGCTGTCGACGCTCACCGAGCACAGCGGTTACGTCACCCATGTCCTGCCGGGCATCGTCCTGACGGCGGTCGGCATGGGACTGGCGTTCCCCACCAGCTCGGTGGCGATCACGTCCGACGTCCCGCCGGCGCTGCGCGGTCTCGCCGGCAGCATGTTCGTGACGGCCCAGCAGCTGGGGTCGGCCGTGGGGCTGGCCGTACTCGCCACGATCGCGGCCGCGCGCACGGGCGGCACGGGTTCGCCGGCCGCCGGGTACGCCCTGTCGTACCTCGTCGCCACGGGCGTCGTGGCGTTGACCGCCCTCGCGGTCGCGCTCCTCTTCCCCCGCACGGACGACCGGCGAAGCTGATCGGGCCGCGCCGTCAACAGGGTCTGATCAGCGCCTTCTCGGGCATGTCCCACTCCCCGGCCTGGCAGGGCGCCGCGGCCGCCCGCACGACGGTCCCGCCCTGGGGCCTGCGGCCGGCCCTACAGCCACGGCGAGTGCGCGGTTGACACAGTCGTCACATCCTCGCGTGGCCTGTGAAGGAGCGAACATGACCGACCTCGCCACCGCAACCGCGTCCCGTGGCCTCCTGATCGGGGGCAAGGACGTGCCCGCGGCCGGCCCCGAGGACGTCACCCGGGCCGTCGACGCCGCGCACGCCGCGTTCCCGGGGTGGGCCGGAACCGCCCCGTCGGTACGCCGCGGGCTGCTGCATGGTTCGCCGCCCAGGGCGTCGCCGTCGAACGCGTCCTGACAGACAACGCCTGGGCCTACACCAAGAACACCTGGCGCGACACCTGCTCCGAGCTGGGCATCAACCCCCGCTGGACCAGGCCCTGGCGGCCGCAGACCAACGGCAAGGTCGAACGTTTCCACCGCACCCTGCTCGACGAATGGGCCTACCACCGGCCCTACACCTCAGACCGCGAACGCCGGGCAGCGTTCCCCGACTGGCTGGACTGGTACAACTACCACCGACCCCACACCGGCATCAGCGGCCAACCACCAGCCAGCCGCGTCACCAACCTGTCCGAACAGCACACCTAGGGCCGGCAGCTTCGCAGAACGGACTCGATGACGTCGTCCAGGCCGTGTTCCGTCAGTTCCCGCGGCAACACACCGTCGACCGCCAGGCGGGCGTACCCGTACAACGCCGCGAACACCGGAAGGGCGACGCGTTCCGGCGTCCCGGTCCGCACCTCGCCCCGACTCTGCCCGTCGGCGATGAGGGCGACCAGCTGTGCGGACCACCGTCGAGCGGCCTCACGCAGTTCCGGTGACGTCCGCGCCCCGATCTCCGCGGGGAACATCAGGCCGAGCAGCGCGCCGTTGGCCACCGCGAACCCGAGGTAGGCACGGGCCACGGCACCGAGCCGTCCCGCGAACGTCCCGTCGGCGCTTGTGCGGGCGGCTTCGGCGGCCGTGGCCAGACGTTCGAATCCCCTCAGCGCCAGGGCGTCGAGCAGGGCCTGCTTGCTCCGGAAGTGCCGACTCGGCGCGGCGGGGCTGACACCGATGTCCCGGGCGATCTCCCGCAGAGACAGGGCGCCCGCTCCCTTCTCACGCACCCTCTTCTCGGCATGGGCGAGCAGTTCTGCGGGCAAGTCCCCATGATGATAGGAGCGACGGTTCACGTCATGAGACTAACTCATGCCTGACTCTTTCCATAGACAGCTGATATCAATATCCACACATGTCACCGCGTGTAGCGGGTCCACCGCTCCACCGTGCGGAACCCGAGGGACTCGTACACGGACAGTCCCTGCTCGGACGAGAGCAGGTACGCCAGTCGCGCGCCCCGTTCCCGTTCGGCCTCCAGGATCGCCGAGGTGATGGCCGCACCGTACCCCTGCCTGCGCCGACCGGGCGGAACCGAGATGTTGTAGATGCCGACGCAGCCTTCTGCGCGCAGTGCCAGCCCCGTCGCCACGACCTCGCCGTCCACCTCGGCCAGGTATCCGGTCGCGCACGGCAGGCCCAGTATCTCGGCAGCGCCCAGCAGGCTCATCACTTCCACCGGTGCCTCGAAGCCGGCCGCCAGCGCCGTGGCGAAGATGGCACTGTCCTCGGGCCCGGACCGCCTCATGGCCCACCCTTCGGGCGAGGGACCGCCCAGCCGGCCTCCGGCTGCCAGCTCCCGGAGCATGAGGGGGATCCGCGCCACGGTCGTCATCCCCTGAGCGGCCGCCGCATCGGCGATCTCCGCATCCGGCTCCGCCCTGACCTGGATGCACCACGGAACATCGATCTCGTCGGCGGCGCGCTCCGCCAGTTCGGCGACAAGGCCGGGACGCGGGGAGGAACGGACGTCGATGACGCCGTTCACCGACGCCAACGGGGCACCGGTGGCCAGAAGGGCCAGGCCTGGCTCGGCCCGCACGCACAGGCCTCCCGGCAGGGCCCCGGCGATGTCGGCGACATTGTCAAGCCATCCCTGTGCGGCGACATCAGCCAAGTCAAGTGTTTCCATGCCTGTGACTGTAACAGTCAGTACTTGTGACTACGGATCACTTCGGCATCGCTTGTTTCCGCACCTCGGCCGCGGTCGGCTCCGAACGGTCACCCAGCGCGCCAGCAGCGGCCGCAGCCCGCGCGATACGCAGTGTCTCCCGCTCCTCGTGGTCGGGGCGATGGATGAACCAACCCAGCAACAGCCAATAGACCGTCGCGATCACCCGGAGGGGAAGGAGACCGGCCTGCACGACCCCACGCAGAAACCTGTCGGACAACACACCATCGCGCATCATGGTTCACAACTATGTCAGGCTCCTTCCCCTGGTGTGGTCCTCGTTATCGAAGTCTTGAGTCACCTATCCGCGATCACTTGTTTCTCCTCGGCGAAGTGGCAGGCCGAGGGGTGGGCGGCGGGACCGGTTGTGTAACGGAACTCCGCCGGGACCGCGAGCAGTGGGTCTTCGTGGGTGCAGCGTTCCTGCGCCTTCCAGCAGCGGGTGCGGAAGCGGCAGCCGGTGGGGATGTTGGTGGG
>NZ_JBIRJA010000025.1:0-71693 GCF_044329325.1 Streptomyces sp. NPDC017676
TTTTTTGGGCCCCCCGCGGGGGGGGGGGGGGGGGGGGGGGGGGGGGGGGGGGGCCGGGGGGGGGGGCGGGGGGCCCCCCCCCCCCCCACGCCGGGGCGGATGGAGGCGGGGGTGGGACGGACCGCGGTCAGTAGTCCATGACGCGGTAGTAGCGGCGCAGGTCCAGGGAGTGGTCGCGCACCCGCTCCAGGTGCTTGCTGACCCGGTCCATCACGGTGTCCAGGACCAGCGGCGCCAGCAGCCCCCGGAACTCGGGGCTGATGCCGGCCAGGGGGTAGTCGCGGGTGTCGAAGACGGTGACGTCCTTGGAGACGCGCCGGGCGAACGCCTCGGCCCGGTCGGTGAGCGCGCGGGTCTCGTCCTCGCCCTGGAAGAGGATCACGCTGGTGTCCTCCTCCAGCAGTTCCAGCGAGCCGTGGAAGAACTCGGCGCTGTGCACCCGGGTGGTGCGCAGCCACTGCATCTCTTCGAGGATGCACATGGAGTACAGGTAGGTGAATCCCCACAGGTTCCCGCCGCCGATGAGGAAGTGGTAGTCGGTGTCCTTGTGGGCCTCGGCGAAGTCGGACGCCACCGGCTCGGCCTGACGGGCGACCTCCACCAGGATGCGCGGCAGGCCGGCGAGTTCGTCGGCCAGACGGCCGTAGCCGGTGAACTCGCCCCTCCGGGAGAGCCATCGGCCCATGAAGAGCAGCAACTGGACGTCGAACGGCCAGGCCTTGGGCGCCGACACCAGCGCGGTGTCCACCCGCTGGGCGACGGGGGAGTCGGGGTGGCCGGTGAAGCCGATCGTGTACGCGCCCTGCTCCTTGCAGTGGTCGATGGCCTTGACGCTGTCCTCGGTGGTGCCGGACACGGAGGTGAAGACGGCGGCGGTCCGCTCGCCCAGGCGGGCGTCACCGGAGACGACCAGCTCCGCCGCGATGGCCGCCCGCACCGGCAGCACCGAGGTGCGCCGGGCCAGATGCTCGTAGGGCCACATCTGCGCGTAGGTGCCGCCGGCACCCACCAGGAGGACGTTGTCGTAGCCCTCGTCCACGAGACGGTCGACGACCTCCTCGATCCGGGGGCGCAGCGCCACGAGGCTTTCCGTCTGGGCGACGAACTCGGCTTCGTTGAAAGAGAGCACGGTGATGGTTTCCTTCGAGGGTTGGGTCCGACCGGCCACGGCCGGGCCGGTGTTCTGGCGGCGCGGGAAGATGTGCGCGGGAAGGATGCGCGGGAAAGGTGTGCGGAAAGGTGTGCGAGCGAGGTCTCAGGCCGCGCGACGCCGTGAGAACAGCACGTTCGCCCCGGCGATGACGAGGCCGCCGACGAAGATCAGCGTTCCCATGACGTTGACCTGCGGGGGCACACCGGTACGGCTGGCGCTGTACACCCACAGCGGGAAGGTGACCGTCCGGCCGGCGTTGAAGCTGGTGATGATGTAGTCGTCGATGGACAGGGCGAAGCACAGCAGGGCACCGGAGGCCACACCGGGCAGCAGGGCCGGCAGGGTGACCAGCCGGAACGCCGTCCACGGGCCGGCTCCGAGGTCCCGGGCGGCTTCCTCCAGCGTCGGGTCGTGACCCGCCATGCGGGCCCGTACGGTGATGGCGACGTAGGGGATGCAGAACGCCACGTGCGCGATGACGATGGTCCAGTAGCCGCGCGGCACGCCGAGGACGATGAACAGCGACAGCAGGGCGGCGCCGAGGGCGATCTCCGGGGCCGCGATGGCGGCGAACAGCAGCAGGTCCACGGAGCCGCGGCCGCGGAAGCGATGGCGGCCCAGGGCCAGGCCGATCGGGGTGCCCAGCAGGGTGGCCACCACCGTGACGACCAGCGCGACGGTGAGGCTGTTGACCAGCGCCGAGGTCAGGTTGGGGATGGCGAACAGGTGCCGGTACCAGGTGAGGGTGAAGCCCTGCCAGGTGAAGTTCACCTTGCTGTGGGTGTCGTTGAAGCCGAACAGGACCATGACGGCGATCGGCAGCAGCAGCCAGGCCAGCACCAGCCAGGTGTACACGGTGAGCGTGGGACGGCGGCGCGGGCGGCGGGCGGTGCGCGGCAGGGGCGCCGCGACGGCGTCCTCGGCGCGGGTGACGGTGCCGGTGGTCATCGCGCGGCCACCTCCAGCACCTCGTCGGTGCCCAGGGCGCGGGCGTGGGCGAACACCGCGAGCAGCAGGGCGCCCATGAGGACGAAGGACAGGGCGGCGGCGGCCGGGTAGTCGAGGTTGGTGAAGTACTCGGTCTGGATGATGTTCCCGATCATGGTGGTCGAGGGGCCGCCGAGGATGCCGGCGTTGACGTAGTCGGCGGAGGCGGGCACGAAGGTCAGCAGGACGCCCGCGAAGACCCCGGGCAGGGACAGCGGCAGCACCACACGCCAGAAGGTCTGCGCCCGGGAGGCGTACAGGTCGGTGGAGGCCTCCATCACCTTGGCGTCCACCCGCTCCAGGGCCACGTACACGGGCAGCACCATGAACGGCAGGAAGTTGTAGGTCAGTCCGCCGATCACCGCGTACGGGGTGGCCAGGACGTGGAAGCCGGCGGGCAGCAGCCCCAGGTGCTTCAGCGGGCCGAGCAGGACGCCGTTGTCGGCGAGGACCACGTTCCAGGACTGGGTGCGGATGACGAAGGAGACGAAGAACGGCAGCAGGAGCAGGAAGAGGAAGACCGACTTGTGCCGGCCGGCCCGGAAGGCGATCCAGTAGGCCACCGGGTAGCCCACCAGTGCGCAGCCGGCGGTGGCCGCGGCGCCGTAGAGGAGCGAGCGGACCAGTTGCACGTGGTAGGTCTCCACCACGTGGGCGTAGGTGGAGAAGTGGAACGTCTGGCGGAAGCCGTCGATGAAGTCGCCGGTCTGCAGGGACAGCGACACCATGACGATCACCGGCGTCACGAAGAAGGCGGCCAGCCACAGCCAGCCCGGCAGCACCATCAGATACGGCGCCAGCACCGCGCCGGGGCGCCGTCGGCGGTGCGTCAGGACTGGTAGATCGGTTCGAACAGCGCGTTCCACTGCTTCTCCTCCGTTTCGTCGAGCACCCGCAGATGGCGCAGCTTGGCTTCGTCGGCCTTGGTCGGGAAGACCAGGGGGCTGGTGCTCAGGGAGCCGAGCAGGGACCGGCGCTTGCCGGTGGCGGCGGCCGCGTCGCGCGCGATCACCGGCCGGGCGTCCGGGACGGGACAGACGAACTGCACCGTCTCGCTGATCCTGGCGGCCACCTCGGGCCGGTAGGCGTAGTCCATGTACGTCAGGGCGTCGACGGGGTGCGCGGCCGTCGACGGGGTGCACAGGTTGTCGGTCCACAGCAGTCCGCCCTCTTCGGGGATGACGAACTCCAGCCGCGAGCCGCTCCGGTTGGCCTGGAAGACGTCACCGGAGTACACCAACGAGGCGTACAGGTCGCCGCGTTGGAGCGAGGACTGGTAGGTGGTGGTGCTGTAGGAGCGGACCAGGCCGGCGTCGCGCTGGCGGCGCAGCCAGGCGGCGGCCTTGCGCCAGTCGGCGTGCGTGGAGGTCTCCGGGTCGACGCCGACGGCCAGCAGGGCGACGTTGCCCAGTTGCACCGCGTCGTTCCACATGCCGACCTTGCCGCGCAGTTTCGGGTCGAGCAGGTCCTGCCAACTGGTGATCTTCCGACCGACCTTGGCCGGGTCGTAGCCGATGCCGGTCATGCCGGACTGCCAGGGCACGGTGTAGACGTTGCCGCGGTCGAAGGAGGAGTTCTTGAACGCGGCGCCGCCGTACCGGGCGAAGTTGGGGAGCCGGGTGTGGTCGAGCGGGGCGAGGTAGCCGAGTTCGATGTACTTGGGCAGGTAACTGTCGCCGCCCAGCACCATCAGGTCGTAGCCGATGCCCTGCCCGGAGGCGAACTCCGGCTGGATCTTGCCGAACCAGGAGGCGCTGTCGTCGATCACCTCGTCGTAGGAGACCTTGATGCCGGTCTCGTGGGTGAACGCCTCCAGGGTGGGGTGCCGGCTCTGGTCGCCGGGGTCGGTGTCGATGTACTGGGTGTAGTTGGCGAAGCTGAGCCGGCCCTTCTTCGTGCGTCCGGTCCAGAAGTCGCTGACGGCGGCGGCGATCTCGGCGGCCGTGCCGGGTACGGGCTTGCGGGCGCCGGGCACGCTGCACGCGGCGAGCGGGGCCAGGGCGGCGGCGCCGAGGACGGCACGCAGCAGACCGCGCCGGGAACAGCGGCGCTCGGTCAGTCCGCGCAGCCAGGGCGCGGGAGGTGTGGGCTGCAGGGGCATCATGTCGACCTGTCGTCAGCTCGGGGTGAGGGAACCGGAGTCGGGGACCGCCCGGTCGGCGGCGGAGGTGGCCGGCGCGGCGGATGTGGTGCCGAGCGGGTAGGAGTGGGCGGTGGCCCAGGACAGCCAGACGGTGTCGCCGCGGGCCGGTACGACAGAGGCGGTGCCGTCGTTGGGCTGGAAGACGGTCATCTCCGCGCCGGTGCTCGTGGCCACGGTGTAACTGGTGGAGGTGCCCAGGTAGACCACCTCGCTGACGGTGCCGCGGATGCGGCTCGCGTCCCCGGCCGGGCCGGTGGTCAGGGTGATCTTCTCGGGCCGTACGGTGAGCTGGACGTCCGACCCGGCGGTGGGTGCCGCGTCGGACGGCGGCACGGTGATGCGCTGCCCGTCGCCGAGGTCGATCACCCCGCCCTCCGGTCCGGCTGTGGTCAGGCGGCCGCTGATCAGGTTGGAGGTGCCGATGAAGCCGGCGACGAACGCGGTGGCGGGGCGCTCGTACACCTCCTGCGGGCAGGCGACCTGCTCGATCAGGCCGCCGTTCATCACCGCGATCCGGTCCGACATGGTCAGCGCCTCGGCCTGGTCGTGCGTGACGTAGACGAAGGTGATGCCCACCTCACGCTGGATGCGCTTGAGCTCCAGTTGCATGGACTGCCGCAGCTTCAGGTCGAGTGCGCCCAGTGGTTCGTCGAGGAGCAGGGCGCGCGGGCGGTTGACCAGGGCCCGCGCCAGGGCCACGCGCTGCTGCTGGCCACCGGAGAGCTGCCGGGGCCGGTGGTCGGCCTTCTCGGCGAGTTCGACGGTGCGCAGGATGCGGTCGACCCGGTCGTGGATCTCGCCCTTGGGGACGCGACGGCGGCGCAGTCCGAACGCCACGTTGTCGGCGACGCTCAGGTGCGGGAAGAGCGCGTAGGACTGGAACACCATGTTGATGTCCCGCTTGTTGGCCGGTACGCCCACCATGTTCCGGCCGTGCAGCAGGATCCGGCCGCCGCTGGGCTCCTCGAATCCGGCGATCATCCGCAAGGTGGTGGTCTTGCCGCAGCCGGACGGCCCCAGCAGGGAGAAGAACTCCCCTTCGGCGATGGTGAGGTTCACCCCTCGTACCGCCGCTCCGCCGCGGGCGCCGCCGAAGTCCTTGACCACGTCGACGAGGGTGATGGCCGGATCTGCGCCGACCGGTGGCGGCGAAAGGGTGTCGGTTGCCATCGCGGAGACCTCCGGGGATCGGATGGGGGAGAGAGGGCGGCCTGGGCAGGGCGCGCGGACGGCCGTCCGGGAGACGGCAGGCGGAGCCTTCTGGCGGGCAGGATTGATAACGTTACCAACGCGGTCGTACCTTACCCACGCCCCGAGGGCCCGCGTCAATGGTTGAATGGCGCTGAATCCCACCGTCCCGTTCCCCGGTGTTCGCCGGGCCGACACGAAGAGATGCGCACATGGCCCCTGAATCGCAGCCGCGGCGGCGCGTGACCATCCCGGACGTCGCCCGGCACGCCGGTGTGGGACAGGCGACGGCCGCACGCGTCCTCGGCGGGTACGGATCGGCGAGCGCGGCCACCCGGGAGCGGGTGCTCGCCGCCGCCGCCGAGCTGGGCTACAGCACCAACGCCGTGGCCCGCAGCATGATCAGCGGCCGGACCGACACCCTCGGAGTGGTCGTCGCCGACGTCGAGAACGCCTACTTCGCCCGGGCGGTGCGCGGCATCGCCGACGTCGCGGCCAAGGCGGGGCTGCAGGCCATCCTCGCCAACAGCGACGAGGACAGCGAGAAGGAGAAGGCCGCGGTCCAGCTGTTCATCGAGCGGCGCGTGGACGGGCTCGTGGTGGCGCCGGCCGCCACCGACGACGAGCACCTCGCCCGGGCCGTCTCCGCCGGCATCCCGGTGGTGCTGCTCGACCGTGTGGTGTCCGGGGCCGCCCTGGACACGGTGGTCGTCGACAACCGGGGGGCGGTGAAGGCGGCGGTGACCCGGTTCACCGAGGCGGGACACACCCGTATCGCGGTGATCACCTCGGCGATGCCGGGCGACGACGGCACCCGTCTGGCGCCGGGCGCGGACATCTGGACGACCACGGAACGTGTCGCCGGCTACCGCCAGGCCCTGCGGGCCGCCGGCATCCCGCGTTCCGCGGAGCTGATCCGCCACACCGGGTACGAGCGGGCGTGGGCGCGGTCGGCCGTACTGGAGCTGATGACCTCGCGCGACCGCCCCACCGCCCTGTTCACCACCGACAACGTGGCGACGCTCGGCACCCTCGACGCCCTGCTGGACCTCGACGCCCGCATCCCCGACGACGTCTCGGTGATCGGCTTCGACGACGCGGAATGGACCACGCTCATCCGGCCGCGGCTGAGCGTGGTCAGCCAGCCCGTGCAGGAACTGGGCGGCCTGGCCGCGGACATCCTGATCCGCCGCATCAACGGAGCCGCCGCCCGCCCCCGCCGGCACACCCTGAACACGACGTACATCGCCCGTGAGTCGACCGGCCCGGTACCGGCTCGTACGCGACGGTTGCGGGGGCCGACGGACTGACTCGGATTTCGGGCGGGGGTGGCTGTGGGTGCCGGTGGTCTGGCTCGGATTTCGGGCGCGACAGGTGCGGGCGCTGATGGACTGGGCCTGATCTCGGACACGGCGCGTACGGCGCTGATGGACTGGCCCCGATCTCGCCCACGACGCCTGCGGCACCGACGGACCGACCCTGTCCAGCACCGCGCCGCGCGTACGGCGCCGAGCCACCTGGAGGCCGGCGCCGGTACGACGTTGCTCCCGCCGCGCAGGTGGTGTCGGGGCGCGGGCAGCTGCTTCTCAGCGTCCACGCCGCCCACCGCCCCGCTGGGCGGATTCCCTTGTCCCTGCCGAAGGCCCGACATGCTCTGCGCCGACCACCCCACGTGCCGCCGGACATCTCACCCGGGTGGGCCCGACTCGACAGTGGCCGTCGTGGGGAGGCACTGGACATGCCTGTGATCTTCTTCGACGTCGGGGCGACCCTGGCTGACGCCCGTGTGGAACCCGACGGCTCCGTGACACTGCGCCCCCGCCCGCGCGTCATGGCCGCGCTCGACGCCCTCCGCGACGTACGCACCGGCGTCATCTCCGACCCCGGACCGGGCGCCGGTGCCGCGCAACGTGCCGAGGCCGCGCTGCACGAGGCGTTCCCCGGCCGGTTCACGGACGAGGCGCTGGTGCACTGGGGAGCGAAGGACGGTCGCGGGATCTTCGACCGGGCGGTCGCCGGCGCGGGCGAAGCCACGGCCGGTGACTGTGTCTTCGTGGGCGAAGACTCCCGGGAGCGCGCGTTCGCCCGCGAAGCGGGGATGCGTACGGCGCCGGACCCGGTGTTCGCGCGCGCCGCGACGGAGAACCGTCCGGTGCACCGGGCGTCGGTCGAGCTGCCGGACGGCCGGGGCCTGCCCGAGCTGACCACGGCCGTGAACGACACGGAGGCCGTGGTCGTGCGGAGCGTCTCCGAACGCCTCGTGCTCGCGATGGCGACCGCGCGGGGCGCCGAAGCGCTCGAACGCGCCGGTTTCCCGGTGGACCTGCAAGAACCGGTGGACGGCGGGCCGGCGGACGACGCCGAGCGCCGGGCGTCCGAGAAGTTCATCAGTGATCTGCTGGCACGGGGCGAGGCGGTGTACGAGGGCGAGGAGCCGACTCCGCGTACCACGCACGTCGTCAGGAGCGAGGACGACGGACGGCTCACCGTCCGCCGTCTGCGCTTCCGTTGACCCGGCCGGCACTCAGTCGAAGCAACGCCGGACCAGGGCCAGGCCTTCACCGGTCGTGCTCCGGGTGATCTCGTGGGTCGTCAGCCGGGAGGGGCTGTCGTCGACGAACGCCGCGGCGGTCCGGTGCTCCTCGGGCACGTGGACGCGGCCCCGCCGGAAGAGGTCCTCCAGGTACGACGTCGCGACCTGCTCGGGGTCGGCGGGCCGGACCGAGCCGCCCGCGGGGTCCGAGCTCGCGATGCCGAAGCGTCGCTCCTGCGCCGGGGCGGACAGGACGAGGGGCTGGGTGATGCCGTACATCGCCCCGTGGACGGTGACGGCCGTCAGCCCCTCCTCCTCGCTGCCGCCCGGCGTCGCCTCCGCCATTCCGGCGCCCCGGCGAGCCACCTCCGGCTCGGTGATGGATGTGGCGGCCTCCAGGGAGAGGATGCCGTGGCGGATGAACGCCGAGCGCAGGGACGCGCCGTACCTGCCGCCGTTGCGGCGCTGGTCCGCGGCGATCATGTGACCCGCGACCTGCGCGTAGTACGCGGACACCACGGGCGCGGCCACGACGGCGTCCACCAGCAGCTGTCCCGCGATCTCGGCCGCCCTGGCCAGGCCGGCCTGGTCCTGCAGGTCCTGCTGGCGGAAGATCCCGGCGAGGATCTTCAGGAAGGCGCCGCTGAACACCCTGGAGAACGAGTGCGGCTCGCTGGACAGCGTGTTCGCGGGCCCGCTGGGCGGCAGATGGACCGGGTCGCGGTAGAAGAAGCTGTTCGACATGTTGCGCAGGCAGTCCGGGTCGACCGCGTTCGGGTGGCCCTGCCGGATCGCGGCGCCCAGTTGCTCGGCCATCCGCGACACCCGCGAGGACAGCTCCAGGTCGCTCTGTGTCTCGGCCAGTACCGCGATCCGCAGCGGTTCCAGCCGCAGCGAGGTCAGCAGCGCGCTGATGTCGCCGAAGGCTTCGTGCAGGGCGGCCGTCTCCGCGCTCGCGGCGTTGAACAGCTGGGGGCGCAGGGCGTCGAGGACCGCGTGCCCCGTCTCGTGCGCGACCACCTCGGGACTCTCACAGGCGGCGACGATGACCCCCGCCACCGTGCTGCGGAAGAACCACAGGCCCTTGCGGTCGTAGTAGGCGTTGAGGTCGACTCCCGCGTCGAGGTGCGCGGTGAGGGCCCGGCCGACCGTCGGGTGCCACTGGGTTCCGGTGGGAACCAGCGGACCCCAGGTCTGGCCGGCCCTGCTGAGGGCATCGGCCGCCACCCAGTAGCGGAACGCCTCGGTGCCCGGCCCGGCACCGTCCGGCTGCGGCGCGGCGTCCGCGATGGCCGTCGGGAACGGCTGCGTGTCGAGTTGGGGAACGGGATGCGGTACGGGCATGTTGACCCGGGGAGGAAAACCGGGGTCGTCCTCGTACACCAGGACCGTCTGGATCGTCGCTGTCTGTTGCTGCACCGTCATGGTGGCTCCCTGAGAGGGGAGAGGCTGCAGATGATGGAAGTTGACGGGGCAACTTTTGCCAAGAGCCCGTCCTGTTCAGTACGGGGCCGCGGCGGCCCGGCGTCAATTCGAACAAGGCGTGTGAGTCCGCTCCGGTGGGTGGGCCGTGTCCGGCGAACAGGCGGTCGTCACGGCCCCATGGCCGATGCGTACTGCCCCAGGACCGGGCGAACGACATGACGGCCGGACGGGTGATGGTGCGAGCGTGACCGCGTACGGGCCCCTGGTGATCCATCGCCCTCACCCGTCCCACGGCGGGGGCGTGAGGGCTCGCCCGGCCGGCACCGGCCGTCGAACGCGCATTCCATCTGACGGCGAGCGGAATGACACATCGGCGGGTATCCACCCCCCATCCCCTGGCCTGCTCGTCCCCTCGCTGTGGACGGGAGGGACGCCGAGGGCTCGTCGCGCGCGTCCGCCTTCCTGGACCACTGGATCGCCCGACCGTCTTCCCGTCACCCCTCTGCGGCGGCAGCAGCCGAAGCCGCCGGGTGCGTCTCCTGACCGCTCCGGCGCACCGCCGTCGCGCCGCCCGGAACACGGAGGCACCCATGACGCACCCGCCCCCGTACCCACGCCGCACCCCGCCCACCGGCGGCCTGTCACCGCGGTTCGTCCAGCGACGCACCGTCACATCAGCCGGCACCGCCGGGCCGTCCAGGACGAGGGCCGGCGGCGGTGGAGGGCGGCCACGGCCCCCAGGGCCACGCCTACCGCGATGACGGTCAGCCAGCGTGTCCAGACCACCGCCTCGACCTCTGTGGCGAGCGCCGCGCAGGAGCCCCCCAGGACGGGGACGGCGGTGTACGCACGGAAGTATGGGCTTGTCGGGCGGTCGCGCCGCAGAACCGGGACGGCCGTGTCGACGATGAAGAACACCACAAGGTGCAGCAGGACGAGCCGGGGAACGCGCCTGGTGGCAGGCCGTGCCACGGTTTCGCGTGCTTTCTCCCTGCCGGCCGAGCTGGTGCCACACGGACAGGATCTTGGAAGCGCGGCGCTGGACGGCAAGCCGAGCCGTGACGCGGATCAGTGCTCTCCCCATGACCGCGAGTGATGTTCGACATGTACCGAACGCCCGGTAGCATGGTCGGCATGCCGGACCACTCGTTCCCCGCCGACAGTGAGATCGCCCTGCCGCGTCTGCTCGGAGCGCTGAGCGACCCGACTCGGCTGGGGATCGTCCGCATCCTGTCCGACGGTGCCGAGCGCGGATGGGGCCGATTCAGCGCTCCCGTCGCCAAATCCACTCTCAGTCATCATCTCAAGATGTTGCGCGAGGCGGGCGTCACGCAGACCCGTCAGGAGGGTACGCGCTGCTATGTGAAGCTGAGGCGTGACGCCCTTGAGGCCCGTTTCCCCGGCCTCTTGCAGGCACTGTTGTCCGCCGCTGTCAGCGACAACATCGGAGATCATGTCACCGAGCGGGACGAACCGGCGTAGCGACGCCACTGCCGGCGCCCCGTATTCAACGAGCTGTGTGTCCCCGGGCGGGCGACAACCCGTCGCCATGAGGGTTGTGACGCGCACCGCCTCCGCCCTTGACGTTCCGCCGCACCGGTTGCGGTGTGTGGTGGCACCCGTGCCCGCGTTGTGCCATGGTGTCGGACCCACCGCGCCGATCGGTGTCCGGCCCGCTCCAGTCCCTGTCGCGTGTGACACACGATGAGTCCATCGTCCGGCGCAACCCCTTGCTGACCTGGGCAGACCGCCGCAGTGCACACTGTTGTGGTCGTCACTCCGCCACGTTCCCATTTGACGAGGGTGCGAAGCCTTCCCATAGTGTTCTATGTACAACGAACATCGAACAAGGAGTGGCTCATGCCTGCCGACCCCCTCGACCGGACCTTCTCCGGCCATGTCGCGATCGTCACCGGCGCCGGTTCCGGCATCGGCCGGGCCGCGGCCATCGCCTTCGCCGAGGCGGGCGCCCACGTACTCGGTGTGGGGCGACGTGAGGCGCCGTTGAAGGAGACGGCCGCGGCCCACGACAACATCGACGTCCTGGCGATCGACATATGCGGCGACGGAGCACCTGCCAAGGTTGTCAGTGCCGCCGTGGAACGCTGGGGCCGCCTCGACCACCTCATCAACAACGCCGGCGCGACGGCGGTCATGCCCCTGGCGGAGACCGACAAGCAGACGATCGTCGATCTGTTCGCGCTCAACGTCGTCGCTCCGAGCCTGCTGGCCCACGAAGCCCTGCCCCACCTGCGGAGGACCTCCGGGACGATCATCAACCTCTCCAGTACCTACGGCCACCGCCCCATGGCAGGCGGCGCGCACTACTCGGCCACCAAGGCGGCCGTCGAGCAGATGACGCGGAGCTGGGCCCTCGAACTCGCCGGCGAAGGCGTTCGGGTCAACTCGGTCGCTCCCGGCCCCACCCGGACCGACGTCATGCTGCACGCCGGCCTCACGCCGGAGGCCGCCAACGACATGTACGCCTACGAGCGTGACCGTATCCCCACGCACCACATCGCGAGCGCTGAGGAGGTGGCCCACTGGATCCTCCGTATGGCCGATCCCGCCGGGCGTCATGCGACCGGTCAGGTGATCACCGTCGACGGCGGGCTGGAACTCATCTGACTCCACCGTCCAGCGCGCTCCTGACGCACCGTCACGCTCTCACGGGGGCCGGGAGATCCACGCGGGAACCCGTGAGTCGCGTGAGGGTGCCTGCGGCGTACGGCGGCCGCCGGTCGACCCTGTTTCCGGAGGAGGACCTCGATACGTAGCGGGAGGCGTCCGCGCCGGGCCTGATCCGATGACTACCGGGCCGGGGTGCACACGGGGCTGGTCGGCGGCGGCATCCCGTTCCGTGCGTCTGCCCGCCCGCTCGCGACGGTGAGGGACGCCGAGCCGGTGCCCGGCGAGCCCACGGGAGTCCTTGACACGGTTCGGTGGATTCACGCCATCGGCCCAACACTGTTTCGACAGGGTTCTCCCACCATGACCAGGCGTCGAGTGAATCTGTGACACGGACCGCACTCGGTGACAGCCGGCACCGTCATTGTCCCGCACCACCGGCGTCACCACCGCTGGGCGGACGGTCAGGCCGGGAAGGCGAACAGGCGGTACTCGGACAGCGTCGTGAAGCCGAAGCGCCGGTACAGCGGCTCCCCCGCCGGGCTCGCCACGAGCGCGGCGGAGCGCATCCCTCTTTCCTGCGCCGACCGGAGCGCGGCGACCGTCAGTGCCGCCCCGATGCCCCGCCGGCGATGCGCTTCGGCCACGTGCACGAGGAAGATCCCGGCCACCCCGTGGGCGTTGATCACCACCGTCGACCCGACCACCCGGCCGTCCAGTACCGCGGCCAGCCGGACGATGTCCGCGTTGTCCTCGCGTTGCGACTCGATGCGCACCATCTCCGGCTCCAGGCCGGACGCGATACCCATCGACGTCCGGTACGTCCGGACCAGCTCCGTCAGCCGTTCGCCGTCCCGAACCGTCTCCACCCGCAGGTCGGCGCGTGCGCCGTCCTGACCGGCCGGGTCGAGCATCTCGGCCGGGTGGCCGAGCGGCCTCGCCAGCACGGGCAGGACGGCGAGCTCCTGTCCGCCGTGGCGCCGCAGGGCGTCGGCGGTGTCCCCGGGGCTGTCGGGCCCGACCCACCACCACCAGGGAAGACCCTCCAGGTCCCTGCGAACGGCCGCCACGGCAGGCCCTGTCGCGGACGTGGACCGCACGCGCACCACGCCGTTGAACTGTGGGGTGGCGAGCCCGCTGCGGAACTGATCGACCTCGGGCCCTGGGTGGGCCTCCGCGTCCCATCCCATGAGGTACTGGCGAAAGTTGGCGAACACCGACGCCATGGGTCCTGGGTCCCGGGCAGTGTCCCGGGTTTGCGTCCGGTCATCGTGCGGCGCGCCGATCGCCCTTGCTGCGTGCATCATGAACACGGCCTTCTGCTTCGCGGGTTCTGACGGGGGCTTGGTGAGTGTAGTGCCGTACGGGGCGAGGTTCCCGGCGGGAGGTCCAGGACGAGGCGGCGCCTTCTACGGCCGAGCACAGGGGTCCGACGCCTGTGCCGCGTACCCGGCCAGGGAGCAACTCGCTGAAGCAGACGCTCATACCGGCCGGCGATCCGCACGCCGCCATCCCCAAGGGCACTCCCGGCACCAGCGGCATGTGCTTGGCCCCGTCGGGGAGGTCGCGATGGTGCGCAGCAGAACCCGTACCCGCCCCACCCGGTCCGACAGCAGATCCGCCAGGGTCCCGCGCACCACCGAGCCCGGCAGGGTCACCGTCATGATCCAGCCCGCCTGGATGGAACTCAACGTGAACGCCGCAGTGAGGGAACCCAGGGCCGGCGGCAAGGTGTTGGAATCGAAGGGATCCAGGCCCCACCCGGCGGAGCTGTCTTCGCCACCGTGTCCACCGTGTGCGTTATGGTGTGGGCCAGCGTTCTCCAGCCCATGTCTGCCCTCCAAGGCGAGGATCAGCGACGGCTGTTGTCAGGGACCGTGCTACGGCCCGTAGATCGCTTTCAGCGTCTTCACCCGATCACGTCAGAAAGAATCGGATGCGCATCAAGAACGCGAGCGTCGTGCTCGCAGGTACCGCCGTGATGGCTGCTCTGGCCGTGACGCCCGCCGGTGCCGCCACCACCAGCCTTCCCAGCCCGTCGGTCACGGGTGTGCTCGCCGTGCAGAAGCAGGCGATGGCCAACGGCGCGCCCGGCGCGCTCACCCGGATCGACTCCGGATCCTCCAGCTACCGGATCGCCATGGGGGAGGCGGACACCGCGGCCGGCACCGCGATGGACGCCGACCGCAGGTTCCGCGTCGGCAGCGTCAGCAAGAGCTTCACCACCGTGGTGCTGATGCAGCTCGTCGCCGAGGGACGTATCGACCTGGATGCGTCGGCGAACGACTACCTCCCCAAGCCGCTGCCGGACGACCGCATCACCGTGCGGCACCTGCTGAGCCACCGCAGCGGCCTGTGGGACTACACGAACGACATGTTCTACCACACTGTCCCGGGCTTCGAGGCGGTCCGGAACAAGGTGTTCACCTACCAGGAACTCATCGACCTCTCGACCGCGCACCAGCCCACCAACCAGCCGGGGGCCGCCTACAGTTACTCCAACACCAATTTCGTGGTGCTGGGACAGATGATCGAGCACGTCACCGGTGTGCCGATGGCCACGCAGTACGAACAGCGGATCTTCCAGCCGCTCGGCCTGAAGAACACCTCCTACGTGCATCCGCAGACGACCATCACCGGCTCCTACGCGCGGGGCTACGTCCGCGACGACGACACCACACTGCCGCTGGTGGACTCCACCGAGCAGACCGTCTCCTGGGCTCAGTCCGCCGGAGCCGTGATCTCCAACTCGGCTGATCTGAACCGGTTCTTCGCCGCGATCGTCTCCGGCAAGCTCGTTCCCGAGCCGCAGTTGAAGGAGATGATGAGCACGGTCCCGGTGAACGCGGACGGCACCCAGTCCTACGGACTCGGCCTGCGCGGCAGGAAGCTTTCCTGCGGCGTGACGGTCTACGGTCACACCGGCACCGTGCAGGGCTACTACACGTACGCCTTCACGACGGCCGACGGCAAGCGCAGCATGACCTCGATGGCGAACACGTCCAACAACGGCACCGTCAACACCGTCCTCGCCGGCACTCTGGAGGCCGCGTTCTGCGGCGTCGATCCCCTGAAGAGCAGCAAGGTCACCACCCGCTCCGGCGGTAAGGCCTTCACCGAAGACGTCGCCCCCCAGATCGTCCGCCACTGAGGCTCCCGCACACCGGCGGTGACCTGGTCGCCCCTGGGGCTCCGTGGCGCCGGCCCGCGAAGGCCGGCGCCGCGGACACTCGCCCCCAGGAGGTGATCTGTCCCTCAGACCCTCGTCACGGACGCCCGCTGGTGTCACAGGCCGGGTGCCTGTCCGGTCACACCTTCAACCACCCGGGCCCATGAAGGGATGACGGACGATGACACCTCACGGGGACCTCCCCGCACCGCAGCAGGGACTCCTGCTCACGCATTTCCTGACGGTGCGCGACGTCGCGGTGTCCCGGCGCTTCTACGCCGACGTCTTCGGCGGAGAGGTCGTCATGGAGGAGAATCCGGCGATCGTCAAGGTCGCCAACACCTGGATCATCATGAACCCCGGCGGTGGTCCCACCCCCGACAAACCAGGGGTCACACTGGAGGCACCTCGCAGTGGTGAGCGTGTTTCCGGATTCCTCAATGTGCGAGTCGCCGACATCGCTGCCTTCTACGCGCATGCCGTCGCGAACGGGGCCGGATTCCTCACCGAGCCCGTCGACCGCGGATCCGAACTGCGCTGCTACTTCCGTGACCCCGACGGCTACCTCATCGAGGTGGGTCAGTCCACCGGTCTGCTCGCGGGAATTCACGCGGCCACCCCCGAAGAGTCCAGTCGAGCACCGCGACGCGGTCCCGTCCATAGGGGAGTTTCCGGATGAAGGTCGTTGTGTTCGACGACGGTGGGCTCATAGGCGCCGAGACCGCTCTCTGGGTCAGGGACCACGGACACGAGGTCGGCCTGGTCTCGGCACCCGGGGGTCTTGACTCGCTCGCACAAGAGGAGATCGCCGAGTCCCTGCGCCAGTGCTCGGTAGTGATCGACCTCTGTCGTCAGCCGTCCCTGAACTCCGGGATCGTCACCGACGATCATGGCCTTGTCAGGGACGAGGAGGCCCTCGTCGCGTCATGGCGACGTTCCACCAGCGCCCTCCTCCAGGCAGAGAGGGCCGCCGGTGTCGCACACCATGTCTCCCTGTCCGTGGTAGGTGTGGACCGGACAAGAAGTGAGGGTGCTTTCCGAGCCCTCCAGGCGCACGAGGCCATGGTTCAGCGGTCCGGCATTTCCTATTCCATAGTGCGTTCCACGCAGATGTTCGAGTCGGCCGAGGACATAGCGACCGCGGGCACCGAAGACTGGATCGTCTGGGTGCCGCCGGTCGAAGTGCGCCCGGTGTCCCTGACCGACGTGGCCATCATGCTCGCGCACACCGCCGTGTCCCGGCCCCTGATCGGCGTCCGTGAGATCGCCGGTCCTGAGAATGTCAGGCTGGACGCGTTCGTGCGTGCCGCCCTGACCACCGTGCACGCGGAGCACCGCCATGTCCTCGCGGACGCCCGCAGCCCTTTCTTCGGTGCGCGTCTTCGGCCCACGGACCTTCTGCCAGGTGCGGACGCCTTCGTCGCGCGGACGAGCTACCGCGAATGGTGTGCCGGTCGACCCGGGCGGGAGAGCGCCGAGAACCCTGGAGGCGGTGAGTCCCCGGACGGCGCCCACAGGCCCCGTCACGGATCGTCCGACGAAGGCTGCCACTGAGGGTGAAGTACTGGAACCGCACGGGACCCACGCCGTCTGACGCGTCTCGGAAAGCTGGGCTGCGGCCTCCCCTGGCGTACCGAGTGAGCACCCTTCACCCGATCACCACCGTCGCTTCTGCACGCACGTCGGTGCCACGAGGAGCGCGAGTTGTTCCGCACCGATCGTCTCAGTGACTACCGACGCTGAGATCAGCTGCCATCGACGTGGACGAAAGAGGATGATGCATGTCCGGAGACGTCACAGAACCGGTGCCTCAGATGGTTCTGTCTCCCTTGACCAGTGCGGCGATCTTCCTGGTAGTCACGATCGACAGCGGTGGCGAGACCACCGTTCGCGAACTGCTCTCGGACGTCGGCTCACTGGAACGGGCCGTGGGCTTCCGTGCCCAGCCCGACGGCAGGCTGAGCTGTGTCACCGGTATCGGTTCGCACGCCTGGGACCGGCTGTTCGCCGGACCGCGTCCGGCGGGGCTGCATCCTTTCCGGGAACTGAACGGTCCCGTGCACCGGGCCGTGGCCACCCCCGGCGACCTGCTGTTCCACATCCGCGCTTCCCGGCTGGACCTGTGCTTCGGGCTCGCCACGGAGATCATGAACCGGCTGCGCGGAGCGGTCACGGTCCAGGACGAGGTGCATGGTTTCACCTACTTCGACGAACGTGACCTGCTCGGCTTCGTCGACGGCACGGAGAATCCGACGGGCCCGGCAGCGCACGCGGCCGTGCTCGTCGGCGAGGAAGACCCCCGGTTCACAGGCGGCAGTTATGTCGTCGTGCAGAAGTACCTGCACGACCTCGACGCGTGGGAAGCCCTGCCAGTCGAAGCGCAGGAGAAGGTGATCGGTCGCCGGAAGTTGTCCGACGTGGAGCTGCCGGACGACGCCAAACCGGCGGACTCTCACGTCGCTGTGACAACGGTCACCGACGCGGACGGCAACGAGCGCGAGATCCTCCGTGACAACATGCCCTTCGGATCCGTGGGCCGTGGGGAGTTCGGCACCTATTTCATCGGCTACGCGCGCACTCCCGACGTCACGGAGACGATGCTGGAGCGCATGTTCCTGGGCACGGCGTCAGCGTCGTACGACCGCATCCTGGATTTCTCCACTCCGGTCACGGGCTCCCTGTTCTTCACGCCGACCGCGGACTTCCTGGAAGACCTGCCCGACCCGCCGGTCCCTGAGCCGTCCGCTGCTTCTCCGACCGAGGGAGCCGCCTGAGGACCCGTGGTACCCGCGAATACAGGAATGCGCGGGCGCACACGCTGTGGCGGGGCGACCGTCGCGGTGCCCCGCGCGATGGGACGGGTCGCACGCCGTCGTGTTCCCTGTTCCCCGGCGACGGGGCGTGCGTGTCCGGTGCGGGTCGGCTCCTGCCATTGCCGGCCGCACGGTGTCTCGGTTCAGGGGACGGGGTGGCCGGCCGCGGTGTTCAGGTGCAACTGGGGGCCGCGCCCCGTGGGCAGTGCGCTTCCCGCGGCGGAGTCGGTCTGTCCCGCCACAACCAGATCCTCCCTCTGCTCGCACTCGGGATGGTTCGGGCGATGCTTCGACAGAATGTGATGGTGAAGTCATGACAGGATGGTGGGTTTCCGGCGAAGGTGGACACCGTGCCTGATATCGCGCCGTTGCGGGGGCGACGCCGCGAGCTGGCGGAACTGGAAGCGCTGGTGAGCCGTGCCCGCCTCGGCCACAGCGGGGCGCTGATCGTCTCCGGTGAGGCCGGAGTCGGTAAGACGGCACTCCTCGACCACATCACGGCGCGGGCCGCGGCGCACGTCCGCACCGAGCGCATCGTCGCCTCCCAGTCCGAGATGGAACTCGCCTACGCCGGCCTCCAGCAGCTCTGCGGGCACATGATGGGTTCGGCCGCCCGGTTGCCGGGCCCGCAACAGGAGGCGATCGAGGTGGCGTTCGGGCTGCGCAGCGGCGCCGCCGTGCCGAGCCCGTTCCTCGTGGGGCTGGCACTGCTCGGACTGCTCACCGAGGCCGCGGAGGACCGGGCACTGCTGTGCATCGTCGACGACGCCCAGTGGCTCGATCAGGCGTCCGCGCGTGCCCTCGCATTCGCCGCCCGGCGCCTGGACGCGGAGGGTATCGCCCTGGTGTTCGCCATGCGCCAGGCCGATGATGTGTTCGCGGGCCTGACGCACATGGTCGTCGAGGGGCTGGGCCACGAGGATGCGTGCGAACTGCTGCGCCTGGCGGTGCCCGGTGGTCTCGACCGGCGCATACGCGACCAACTGATCGCGGAGGCTCGCGGCAACCCGCTTGCGCTGCGGGAGCTCCCCCGGGCCGTGGGCCCTGCCCGGGTCGCCGGCGGCTTCACCCTGGCGGACTCCCTGCCGCTGGAGAACCGCATCGAGCAGAGTCTGATGGTGCAGCTCGCCCCGCTGCCCGCGTCGGCGCGCCTCCTGCTGCTGCTGGCAGCCGCCGAGCCCACCGGTGATCCCGGACTGCTGTGGCGGGCGAGCGCCGCACTCGGACTGGACTCGAAGGCCTTCGAAGCGGCCAAGGACGCCGAGGCGCTCGTCGTCGGCACCCGCGTCGCCTTCCGTCATCCGCTGGTGCGGTCGGCCGTGTACCGGGCGGCGTCACCGGGGGACCGGCGTCGTGTCCACGCCGCCCTGGCGGACGTCACCAGCGTCGAACACGATCCGGACCGCCGCGCCTGGCATCGGGCCAGCGCGACGCTGTACCCGGACGAGGAGGTCGCCGCGGATCTGGAGCGGTCCGCGGTACGTGCTCGGACGCGCGGCGGTGCGGCTGCCGCGGGCGCGTTCCTGGAACGGGCGGCGGAGCTCACACCTTCGCCGTTCTCCCGCGGGCAGCGGTTGATCGCAGCCGCCGAGGCCACACACGACGCCGGCGCGCCTGCCGCGGCCCTGCGCCTGCTGGAGTACGTCCGCGCCCTTCCTCTCACCGCGTTGCAGGAGGCGCTCGTCGCGCGGCTGCGCGCTCGGGCGGGATACGCGCTGCGGCGCGACCGCGGTGGGGTACAGCAACTGCTCGCCGCGGCGCAGGGACTCGAAGCGCTCGACCCGGCGCTCGCCCGCGACACCTACATCGAAGCGCTGGCAGCCGCAACATACGGCGGCAGGCTCGGAGACGCCGAACAGGTGGCCGCCGTCGCGCACGCGATTCTCCGGGCAACGCCCGCCGCCGAGGAGACCGGCCGGGCACGGGACCTGATCCTGCGCGGCCAGGCGTTGCTCGCCACCGAAGGCCAGGAGGCCGCGCTCCCCACCCTGCGACGGGCGCAGCGTGCGTTCCTCGAACAGGCACCCGACTTCCTGGAGCTGCACTGGGTGTGGTTCGCCTCCCGCGCCGCCCAGGACCTGTGGGACCCCGACGGGCTCCGCGCGCTCGCCAACCGGCAGGTCGAGGTCGCCCGCGCCGAAGGCGTCGTCACCGTACTGCCGATCGCCCTGAGCCTGCTGATGCTGGTGCAGATGACCGACGGCGACCTGGACGGGGCGGAAGCCTCCTGCGATGAGATCGACGCCATCAAGGAGGTCACCGGCAATCCGCTCCCGCAGTACGGACGGCTCCTCCTCGCGGCATACCGGGGGCAGGCCGCCGAGGCGGAGCGCTGGACGGAGCAGATCAGGGCGGACGGGCACGCGCGGGGCGAAGGGCACGCGCTGTGCGCGGCCAACTTCTCCGAGGCGGTCCTCTACAACGGCCTGGGCCGCTTCGCCGAGGCGGTGGCCTGCAGTCGCCGCGAGCTGCCCTACACCCACGAACTGAACCTCGCGATGCGCACGCTGCTCGAACTGGTGGAAGCGGCCGCGCACACCGGCGAGCGCACGCTCGCCGAGCAGGCGTTCGAGAAATTGGCGCGCGTCACGCGGCCGGTCGGAACCACCTACGCGTTGGCCGTGCTGGCCATGGCGGAGGCGCAGTTGCGTGCGGGTGACGAGGCCGAGAAGCTGTACCGCGATGCGATCAAGGGCTTCGAACAAGAGCGGATACCGATCTGGGTGGCGCGTTGCCGTCTGTTGTACGGCGAGGCACTCAACCGCCGGGGGCGGTACGCCGACGCGCGCGAACAGCTCCGCCCCGCGCACCAGGTGCTCAGCGCCTGTGGCCTGAACGGCTTCGCCCAGCGCGCCGCGGACGAGCTGCGCGCGAGCGGAGAAACCTTGCGGGTCCGCGTGCGGGGGTCGGCGGCGCAGCTCACCGATCAGGAACTCAACGTGGCGCGCCTGGCCCGCGAGGGGCTGACGAACCGGGACATCGGCGCACGGTTGTTCATCAGCGCGCACACCGTCGAGTACCACCTGCGCAAGGTCTTCGTGAAGCTCGGCATCAAGCGACGGACCGAACTGAAGACCGCTCTCGCCGAACCCGGCCCCGATTCCGGGTCGGTTGACGTCATCTGACCGGAGGCGGTGTGACGACTCCACCACCAGGTGCAGCGAACGTCGAGTGAAGCCCCTGCAACTCGGTTCCCGTACAAGCCCACCGTTGACAACGTCGCCGGCTCAAGAGCGTTGGAGAAATCGTCGTACTGCTGCGGCTGTCACAACGACGACCCCTGGTCTGTCTACTTGCTGCAGACCAGCGGCGGCTGTTCCGCCGTCCTCCTGTGCCGGCATGTGTCATGCGGGACACGGCAGGGGCTGCGGACAGCAGGGAGGCCAACCAACCATGAACGCCGTTGCCGCTTCGATGGCCCGGTGGGACACGTTGACCCGTGTCCACCGTCGGATCGAGTCCCGGGTCGGGCGACACCTTCATCAGCACCTCGGGCTGGGCGCAAGTGAGTTCCACGCCCTGCGCGCGCTGGACGAAAGCGTGCGAGCCGGTTCGGGTCTGCTGTACCTCAACGTCCTGGCCGACGGGATCGGCCTGAGTCAGTCCGGCACCAGTCGTCTCGTCACACGTCTGCAGGACCGTGGACTGGTCGCCACGCGCCTGTCATCACACGACCGCCGCAGTGTCGAGATCGAACTCACTCCCCTCGGACACGAAGTGGTGGGGAACGGCTCTCCTGTCGTCCACAGGGCTGTCGAGGAGATCGTGCGGGAACTCCGTGCCGAGGGCACCGACGAGGACCTCGTCCGCTACCTGCGGGGCAGCACGCACGAAGCGATCACCCACTGGGTTCCGCCGGGCTCCGAAGTCACCGCGAGCAGATGACGCAGCAGGGGAGTGGGAGCAGTCTGAAACGGTGGTGGCTCGCGTCTCGCAGCCCGCGGACCTCACCAGCATGTCGCCGACAGGCCCACCCGTTCCAGCCGGATGGCCATTCGTCACATCTCAGTTCCGCGCAACCCCGCTGCCACGGCCCGCGGGTTGCCGCTCATGAGGGACCGAGAACGCAGCATCTCCATGACCTGCCGGCTGAAGAGCGCGGTCCATGGCACGCGGTACGTCGTCCAGGGCCTGCACTGATCCACGGCGCCGGCCGTGTGCGCCGGCCCGGACCGTGTTGCCTCACTGTCCGACCGGACGGGCAAGCAGCCGTCGAGCCTGCTCCCGGGGGCAACCTCACTGAGCTGGAAGAAGGGGCACAGGCCGGGGTCAGTCCCGGCCGAGGCGGACGCGGTGGCTCATGCCTCGAAGCGGCCACCTGTCGTGGACAAGGGGGCCGCTTGTGCGTCCGGCCGCCGGAGCGACGATGACTCCTTCAGCGAGCCGCCGGAACCGCTCGCGGTATCCATGCGTTTGAGTTGACGTTTCCGACTTCCGTAGCGGGAGGGCCCATGCGTGCTCCCGTTGCCGCCGACACCGCAACGGTCCCCTGCACGCCCGCCTGCAAGGCGTAGCGCTCTGTGGCGCCCACCGCCGCGGCCGGCCGGCGGCGAGGTGATGCCTCGGTCCGCGCTGCGCGGGCCGGCCGGAGGAGGGGGGAGCGAAGTGATCCGACGGGAGTATGCCGTGCTCCCCCAGAAGGGGGAGCACGGCACGAGGCGGGACCGGTGAGGCCCTGACGTCGGCTGCTGGGAAGTGGGACACCAGCCGCACGACCAGGAGCCTCGCCACGTCACCGGGCCCACCGACCCGTGGCCGTCACACCACCCATCGCCCCGTCGGTGCGCCGGCGTACGCGGCCTGATCGTGACGTGGGCTCGCCCGTTCCTCGCCAGGACCGCTTGCGCAGGCTACTTCTGCTGCGCGAGCCACTCGCCGAAGTGGACTTCGCCGATGTGCGCGTCCGGGCCCGGGAGGAGGGTGTCTTCCTGGATCTTCGCGCCCCAGTAGGTGCCGTTCGGGTCCGCGACGACCTTGCGCGTGTCCTGCTTCGCGGCAAGCTCCTTGCGGATCAGCTCGGGCAGTTCGAAGACGTCGGGACCCGCCACCTCGGTGATGCCGTTGAGGGGCTCACCGACGGCGGTGCGGCTGACGGCCGCGGCGACGTCGTCGGAGAAGACCGGCTGGATCTTCACGGGGAGGAGGGTCACCGTGTCACCGTCGGTCGCCTGGTCGGCGAGCCCCTTCGCGAACTCGAAGAACTGCGTCGCGTGGACGATCGAGTAGGGGATGCCTCCGTCCTTGATCAGATCCTCCTGCACCTGCTTGGCACGGAAATAGCCGCTACCCTGCAGACGGTCCGTACCGACCACGGACAGGGCGACGTGGTGGCTCACGCCTGCGGCCTTCTCCGCCTTGAGGACGTTGGACGTCGAGGTACGGAAGAACTCCATGACGTCGTCGTCCGCGAAGGACGGGGAGTTCGAGACGTCGACGACGACCTGGGCACCCTGGAGCACCTCGTCCAGGCCTTCGCCGGTGAGCGTGTTGACACCGCTGTTGGGAGAGGCAGGCACGGCCTCATGACCGTGCTCCTGCAACTTGGCGACCACCTTGCTGCCGATGAGCCCGGTCCCGCCGATGACGACCACCTTCATGATCAACCCTTTTGATGTGTCGCACGTTGTGCGATGTGGAAGTGGGGCGCTGTGTGCTACCCGTATGACCAGGGTCGAACGAGATCTGTGACAGCGCATCGGGCTCCGTGAAACCTGGCGGTACCGGACCGCCGGCCGCCGCCGTCTGTTGCCCCGCACCCGCGTCGTGTGATCCGCATCCTCCTCGGCCGCATTGGGCGGACCGGCCACCGAAGCCCCGGTTCATGGCCGCCGGATCAGCGTCGGTCGGCCTCGTCCGGAAGCACTGCGTGCGTGACCTTGCCGATGAGAGAGCCCAGGTCGTTCCAGGGCTCCGCCCGGCATGTGGCCACCAGCACGGCGCGGGCCGCCAGGTCGGGCCGGCGCATGACCTCCTCGCCCTGCCCCGGATCGGGTAGGTGCTCTCGACCAACGCGACCAGGCGTGCGACGGCCAGCGAGGTCTCGCCCGCGTCGGTGAGGTCATCGGCCGACGTGAGGCCGGGCTGGTCGAGCAGCCGGCGGCACCCGACAGGAGGAACGCCTCGGTGTCCTCGGCCTGCGGGGCTGCCGGGTGCGCGCCGCCTCGGTGACGGACGCCGTGGGAGCAGCCGCGGATCTTCACCTGGTCGCCGGCCCGGCCGACGAAGGTCAGGGCGCCGTCGGCGCGCAGGACCGGCCGCCGGTGCGGTGGAGCCGCCCGCTGGGCGCGGCGCCGGGCGGGTCGGCCACGAAGCGGTCGGCGGCGGCTCCAGGTCGCCCCAGGTGACCGCGCGCCGGCCCAGCCCCCGCCGCGGTGCAGCTCACCGCGGGTGCCCGCCGGGACCGCCTGCGGCCCGGCTCCCAGCCCATAGGCCCGCGCCCCGCGCCAGGGGGTGGGGCAGGGCCGGCGGTCCCGTGATCGCGTCGCCGGCACCGTGTTCCCGACGCCTCGGCGGACACAGACGCCAGGCCGGTGTCGTGAAGCGGGAGGCTTCTCGACCGAGGTGCGTCAGGGGACATGGGACCGGTTCCGGGGGACCTCGTTGAGGGCCGGGTGGGAACTCTCAGCGAGATGGTCCTCGACGCCCTTGCGCGACATCGGCAGCCGACCGTTGGTCACAGATGACTGGCATCGTCGGTCACTGTGGGCATGAGTCAATCCTTGGAATCGAAGACGGGCATCGACGGGCCGGTCACTGTCATCAAGCGCTACACCGTGCCGACGGGCGAGGCCGACTATTTCGTCGAGGTGTACCAGGAGAACGCCCGTATCATGTCGGCCCAGCCCGGCTTCCTCCGCTCCCGCCTGCACAGGCCACTCGCCGACACGCCTGAGGTGCAGTTCGTCCACATCGCCGAGTGGACCTCAGGCACCGCACTCGACAAGGCCACCGGCAACCCCGAATGGCATGCCTCACTGCAGCGCATGTTCGACGACCCGGGCCTTCACATCACCTCAGAACCTGCCAGCTACCGCGTCGTCGTGGAGCTTCACCCCTCCTGACAGCGGTGATCGCCGCCCGCACCCCTGGCCGGCGATGACCCATGACCCACGTCCATCCGGGACGGCGTCGTGCTCGTCGACGTCCAGACTGCCCCCGTACGCCATCTGACGCCGTCCCGGAGGGGTGACCCGTGCCAGCGGCAACCCTTTCCAGGGTCACGCACCTGTGCACTCCGACTCCCACGCCGACCGCATGGGAGCTGTCTCCCTGCCCGGTAGGGGCGGGTACGCGTAGCCAGGTGCAGTGCGCAGCGCCTCAGGCAGGGTTCTCCTCGTTCTGCACGACCCTTGAACGGGACGGGGGAGACGGACCTGCGGGGAAGCGGACCGGACGGCGGTACCGCCCGGTCCGCCGTCGACGACTGAGACGTCCGCCCCACGGGCTGTGGGGCCCACGCTTCCCGCCCCCCTCGGACCGGACGTGGTCCCCGCAGCCGCGGTGGGGCTCCAAGTTTTCACGCAACCATCACACACGTCCGGGTCCTGTGGGGGCGGGAGGAGGAGGAATGATGCGAACCAGACTGCTGCCGCTGCTGAGCGACTGGGAATGGCAGGAGCGAGCCGCCTGCCGCGGGATGAACAGCGCCGTCTTCTTCCCCTCTCAGGGGGAGAGGGGCCACCGGCGCCGCCAGCGGGAGGAACATGCGCGCCGGATCTGCGATCAGTGCGAGGTCATCGAGGCGTGCGCCGCCATGGCCCTGGACAACAACGAGCCGTACGGCGTGTGGGGCGGGATGACCGCGGGTGAACGCCAGGGCCGTTTCGCCCTGGACCATCGGGACGCCGGCCAGGGCGCCGGTTGACCGGTCCACGTGGGCAAGCCGACGGATGACCGACTTCGGCACCGAGCCGATCCCCCTGCCCCTCACTGCTCATGTGCTGACCGCCCCCGTCGCGGTGACGGACCAGCCACCCCGGGACACCACGGTCTGGCTCAGCCGACAAGGACCGTACCCCACCCCTTGACGACCGTGCCCGAGACCGACCCCGGTGATCGAGCGGACCATTGCCTGGCTCCAAGGCGTCCGCCGACTCCGCCTACCAAGAGACTCCAGGAAGAGATGTGGTCATGACGACGTTGCACGTCACTTTGCTCAATGCGCTCCGCGAGGTTCCGGCCGTGGAGCTGCCGTCCTTCACCCCCGTCGCCGGTGGTCGTCCCCCGCGCCGGTTCGCTCTGGAACTGCACGTGCCGCACGAGCGGCACCAGGAACTGGAGGCCGAGCTGCGTTCAGCCTCCGCACCGGAAGGAGAGCCTCTGCGGGGACGCGACGCAGCCTGGCGTGTGGTGAGCGGTTGGACAGCCACCTCACACGGGCGCAGCCCCGAGCTCTACGTCTATCGGGTGGAGATCCAGGAGGTGGAGAGTCCGGCGCGCGCCGAAACGGCTGCGGTCACCGCCGAAGGCAGCGAGCCCCCCTTGGAGTTCAGGCTGGAGCTGGTCGTCCTCCCCGTCTCCGACGTCGATCGCGCCAAGGCCTTCTATCAGGCGGTGGGGTTCCGCCTGGACGAGGACCACATCAGCGACGACTCATATCGAGTGGTACACATGACGCCTCCGGGATCTCCGTGCTCAGTTCTTTTCGGAACCGGGGTGACAACGGCCCTGCCTGGCACCGTCCGGGGGCTCCATCTCGTCGTGACCGACATCGAGAGGGCGTGTCTGCAACTGCGTGAGCGGGGAGTCAGGACGGGTGAGATCTTCCACGACACCTGCGACATGTTCCACCGTTGCACTGACGAAACGCGGCGCAGCGGCCCCCATCCCCAACGGCTCGAATACCGCTCGTACGCCACGTTCAACGACCCGGACGGCAACGAGTGGGTGCTGCAAGAGGTGCCTGCGCAGACCCGGTGAGGGCAGGGCGGACGACCGCATCCTCCACGTCGAGACGGAGCGGGGCCCGGGCTGACTCGCAGCTCGGCGTCGGTCGCCGTCGCGCCGGACGCGATGCTCGTTGGCCGATCGCGGTGGACCAACTGGTGGTGCCGTGCTGTCGCTCGGCCGTGCGGCCGGCCGCACGGCGGCCTGCCACGCCGCTCCGTCGAGAAGGGGACCGCCGCCCCGCGCCCGGCGGGAGCGTCTGATCCGGCGCTGATGCCGACAGCGGGATCTGGCAGCCGGCCTCGGCGCCGGGGCCGTTCGCGCGCATCCACGTCATTCGGGCCTGCCGCCCGTGAGCCGCCCGGTGTCTGCGAGGCCACCCCCGGACCCGGTGACGCCGACTCGTAGCTCGTCCGTGCGAGCGGGGGGCGGTCGTGCCGGGCCCGGAGGCCGGCGGCTCTCTTGCGGGACCGCGAAGAACAACGGGGGCGGCGCCGGCCCTACGGGGCCTACTTGCTGAGCCAGAGGTCGGGGCCGAAAACCTCGTAGTGGATGGCGGACGGGTGCAGTCCCTTGGCCAGCAACTGGCCCCGCACCGCGCGCATGAAGGGCAGCGGGCCGCAGAGGTAGGCGGTGGTGTCGTCGGTGACGTTCAGCTCGTCCAGGGCGGTGCGCCCGGCGTAGACCTGGGGGCCCGCGACGTGATGCGCGTCGTTTTCGTACCATACGTGCAGGTCGGCGCCGGGTATCCGGTCGACCAGCTGCGCCTGCTCGGCGCGATGGATGTGCTGACGCGGGCTGCGGTCGGCGTGGAGGACGGTGACGGGGCGCGTGGCGCCGGTCCGGCCGAGGTGGTCCAGCATCGAGAGCATGGGGGTGATGCCGATGCCGGCGGAGGCGAGCAGGATCGGCGTGTCGCCGTCGGGCAGGACCAGGTCGCCGGCGGGCAGCGACACGTCGAGGACGTACCCCTCCTTCGCGTTCGCGTGCAGCCAGGAGGAGACCTCTCCGTCGGGGACGGTCCCGTCGGCGGAGCGCTCGCGCTTGACGGTGATCCGCCAGGTGTCACGGCCGGGAGCGGTGGAGAGGCTGTACTGCCGGATCTGATGTGCGCCGTCGGGAAGCTCCACCCGGACGCTGACATACTGGCCGGGCCGGAAGGGCCGGGCGGGCCCGCCGTCGGCGGGGCGCAGGACCAGCGCGACCGCGTCGGGGGACTCCTGGTGGCGTTCGGTGACGACCATCTGGCGCCAGACGTCGCCGTCCTCGACGCCGGCGGCGGCGTAGAGGCGGGCTTCGGTGGCGATCAGCGCGTTGGCCATCAGCCAGTACACCTCGTCCCAGGCGGCGGCCACCTCGGGGGTGACGGCGTCGCCCAGCACCTCGGCGACGGCGGCCAGCAGGTGACGGCCGACCAGCGGGTAGCTTTCGGCGGTGATGCCGAGGGAGACGTGCTTGTGCGCGATGCGGGACAGGATGGCGTCCGGACGTTCGTCGGGCCGTTCGACCAGGAGCGTGGCGAAGGCGGCGACCGCTCCGGCCAGTGCTTCCCGCTGCGAGGCGTTGACCTGGTTCGTCCGGTTGAACAGGTTGAGCAGCAGCTCCGGGTGTTCTTCGAACAGTCGCTGATAGAAGCGATCGGTGATCGTGGTGAGCGAGGCTCCCGCGGCGGGGAGTGTCGCTCGGACGACGGGGACCGACTGCGCAGACAGCATCAGACACACTCCTGTGTTCGATGTTCCATGTAATTGGTATTTCAAATGCATATTTAAGGTCGTGTCCGACCCCTGCGGACCCCCGGCCGGGAGTTCTGCGGGAGGGGGGCGCCCCTCTTCGTCAGCCGGTGGGTGCGACGCCGAGGGTGAGAAGCACGGGCCCGGTCGGTGACTTCACCAGGTCCGCCACGGTCACGGTGTCGAGTGAGGCGTAGAAGGCCATCTGCGCCTGCCGCAGCGTGTCACGCAGTCGGCAAGCGCCGGAGAGGGGACATGGTGTGTCGCCCTCGCACACGACGACCTCGCGGTCGTTCTCCAGTGTCCTGATCAGTTCGCCGACGCCGGTCTCCCGGCCCGCGGCGGTCAGCGACAGTCCGCCGTTGCGTCCGCGCCGCGCCTCGATCACCCCGAGGCGCTGCAACTCCGCCACGGCTTTGGCCATGTGCGTGTACGGCACGTTCATGGCCTCGGCGATGTGTCGCGTGGTGACCAGCTGGTCACCGTCCAGGACGGCCAGCCGCATCACTGCCCGGAGTGCGAGATCCGTGTATCTGGTCAGCCTCACGAGATCACCGTAACATTGTTGCATCTCAGATTCGTATTTAGATGGTGTGATCCGAATCTCTCTGTCGGAAGCCGGCCGCTGACGTTGCCCGGCGCACGCGCGGCGGGTCGCGCTGCGGTGACCTCGGCGGCGTTGGCCGTCGCCTCGACCGTGCTGGACAGCCCCGCCCTGGCCCACGGGGACGCAGCCACGCACTGCCGATCGATCCTGTCCGGAACGCACCCCGGCCTCGCCCCGATCCGCGCCCCTGCCCACGTACGGTGAGCACCATGAAGCCCGACGCATGACGGCCTGCCGGTCGCGGCGCCCGCTCGATCACGGCGCGCCGGCCGGGCTGCGCGGTGTACATCACCGCCTTCTGCCGACGCGACTTTTCGATGCGGTCCTTCTCGACGAGGAGTTCGCGGTTGTCGCGCACGGCTTGGACGGATGTCTTCCGTTGGGGGTGTGCCGCGTTGACCGCGTCGAGGACCTCGCGCGCGGTGTGCGGGTATCCCGGAGACTTCAGCCGCAGGAGCAGGGCGAGTTCGTGCGGTGCAGGCCCGTCCGCCTTCCTGCCCACTTCTTCGTGGCGGCGGCCCTGCCCTTGGCGGCAGCCCTCTTCCTGACGGCCGGCCCGTCCTGGGTTTCGCGCCGCCGCGAGAAAACGGTCCGGGGCGCCTTGGAGACGATCGCGGCCGGTGCGGGGGCTCGTCGAGTGCAGCGGGCTCCCGTGCGGCCGCCGACGGCACCTGGTCCGCAGCGGCGTCGGATTCAGCCTCGGATCCCGCCGTGCTCGCCCCCGGCAACCTGCCCTGCCCTTGAGCCGGCCACGCCTCGTCCTCCTCGAATCGCTCCGGTTGCTCGCGCAGAGCGGCGATCCGCGCGGAGATCTCGCCCTGGTCCTCGCGGTTGGCGGTGAGGTCCTCGGCGTATCGCTGTGCGTACGTTCCTCGTCGGCGAACAGGTCCCCGGTCTGCGGGTCGAAGATGAGCGTCCGCTTGTTGGGCAGGCCACCGAAGCGGTCGGTGGGGGAGAGCGCTTCTCGGTGGCCGGCGGCTCGGTCAGCGGTGACGCTCCGCTGGAGCCGGAGGCGGTCTGCTGCGACCGGCCGGGCGCTCCGGCGTCCTCCCACACCGCGCGCTGCCCACTGTTCTGGAACGCGGGAGGCAGTGTCCTCGTCGTCCCGTCTGTCGAACCGTCAGGCGTCTGCCGCGTCCGGAGCAGCCGCACATCCCGCAGTGACCAAGCCACGGGCCGGCACGGGTCCAAAGGCCGTTCGCCGGAAGCAGGCACCTGGCGCGCTTGCGCGGGCACGCCCTGGAGGTTCTCTCCCGTCTCGTGCTGCTCGCCGCTCCCCGCCCCCGCCCGGCGACCCTGAGGAGTTCACCCGGCCGGCCGATCACCCGGTCACGTGCGACGGCCGGCCGCCCTGACCGGCAGCCGGCCGTCGCACTCGGTCGATGAGGGAAACGTCTGACGGCCACTTCAGCAGAGGTGGGGGCGACATGTCGGCCGATCGGCGCCTGCCACTGCGCCGGATGGCCGACCGGTCAGGCCCCCCACCCCTGTGAAACCCGTCAACGCGTGGCGTTGACCCCGTCCGCCTGGATCAGCGCGGTCTTGTGGCTGTACTGGATCGTGTACATCTTCTTGGCACCGAAGACGACCTTGCCGCTGGATGGGAAGAAGTCGTCGGTCGGCGTCGGTTCGGCCGTGGCCACATACGCCTGCCCGGCGGGAACGCTGTACATGCTCAGCGGGGCCTGCGTCGACGGCGAGAGACCCTCGGGGTACTCGTCGGCGTCCGGGTAGCTGGTGCCGAAGACCTTCAGGGACTCGGTACCGGCGGGCCGAACGACGGTCACGTCATGGGCGGGAACGGTGAGGCGACCGTGCGGGTTGTGGAACCACACCTTGCTGCCGCTGTACCAAATGGCCGTCCAGTCGCCCTTCTTGCCGGCGACGACGAACTGCTGGCCGGCCTGGGCCGCGGAACCCCAGTCGCTGATCCGGTCGGTGCCGGGCTCGTCCGGGTGGATCGACTGCTCGGCGAAGAGCGGCGCGTCAGCACGCGGTTCCGTGTGCAGACGGACGAAGTTCGACGCCTGGCGCACGGTCGTGCACTCCTTGGTGACGCCGCTGCCGTCATCCTGCGGGCAGAGCTGCATGGTCTGCTCGTTCCGGGTGAAATCCGGAGCTATCGTCACGGCTGAGCCCACGGGGCCGACGCCGTGCCGTGCCCTCGGTGGAGCACCGACCAGGCCCATGAAGCGCTCCCAGTCCCAGGAGGGGCCCGGGTCCCAGTGCTGGTCCTTGGTGAACCGGTCGGCCGGCGCCAGGACATTGTCGTGACCGATGATGTGCTGACGGTCCAACGGGATGTCGAAGCGCTTGGCCAGGTACTTCACCAGCTCCGCGGTCGATCGGTACTCCGACTGGGTGTACCAGGTCGCACCGTGCGCCGCGTAGCCCTCGTGCTCAATGCCGATCGAGTGCAGGTTGGTGGAGTAATTGCCCGCGTGGAAACCCAGGTTCTTGGTGGGCACCATCTGGGTCACCGCGCCGTCGGAGGAGCGCACCACGTAGTGGGCCGAGGTGAAGCTCGACGGGTTCTGGAACGTGGCGATGGCCGACTCGTAGGGCGACTCGGTGTCGTGGATGACGATCTGGTCGATCCTGATCCCGTTCGCGGGCCGGTCCGAAACCTGCCCGTTGCCCGGGGCGGCCGGGACGAAGGTGCAGTCCAGGGTCGGCGGGCACTCGGGGTCGGTCGTCGCCTCGGCGCTCGGCAGCTTGAGCGCCTTCATCTGCGACGTGGCCGGGGTCACCTCGCTGTCGGCGGTGAGCCGCACGATCTCGCCGTCGTCCGTCTTGCGGGTGACACCCTTCTTCATGGTGTCGAAGACCCGGTTCGCGAACGCCGACGCGCCCTGGCGCACGGTGGCCTGGCTGTACCGGGCGACCGCCCCGTACCAGTCGTCCGGGTTGTCGGAGGTCTGGCCGTTCAGTTCCTTCTGGTACGACGCGAGCAGCGCAGCGCCGGCGCGGATGTTCGCCGAGGGATCGGTACGCACTTCGTCGACGGACAGTCCGGAGAGCTTCGCGGCGGTCCGCAGGGTGTGTTTGTCCTCGCCCTTCGCGAGCTCGGCGGCCTCGGCGCGGCCGGCCATGCCCGCGGAGCCGCCGGCGATCATCTCGGGGGTGACGTCGGTCAGGTGCATCGGGCCGTAACCACCCGAGGCACTGTGCTGCCCCTTGTGGGAGTCCCAGGCCGACTGCTCGTAGGCCACCGCGAGCAACACCTGCGGGGGAACGTGGAATTCGGCCGCGGCAGCCGAGAACGCCTTCTGCAGGGTGGGGTCGGTCGCGGGGTCGCCCTGAGTTGCCTGCGCCACCACCGGCAGTGCGATGGCTCCGGCCACGGCCACGGCCGCGGCACCCAGCGCAACGGGACGCCGCCGGAGGGCATGCTTCCGGCGGGCATTCGTCTCTTGTGTCATCAACTTCCCAAATCTGGGCAGAGGTGAAGGTCACATCGGCTGTCGGCCGACCGGAGATCCATGTCGGCCCGCGTTCGATGCGCCTCGAACGTAGCAGACGTTATGGCGAGTCCATCACAACGTTGTGTTCCGGATTGATGTGTGTGATTGAACGTCGCGTGAACCGCCTCGAAGCACGCGACTACCAGTCGCCACCCGCGTCGGACGTGGTGGGCCAAGTCCCATGCAGGCCCCGGTGCGTTGCCCTGATCGTGCCCACTCCGCCACGGCGCAGCCGTTCAAGTGGCGAGCTTCACATCAAACCTTCACATCGACTGACACGTCTAGTGTCACGGATGCATGAAACTGCATGGAGGCAATCAGAATCCGCGTGGGACCACTACGTGTGTCCGTGTCGGTCCACGCGGCAACGAAGCTGGAAGTAGTTGATCGACCATGAAGGACGGCGACGTCAGGACCGTCTGGCTCCCGTACCCCCCGCACCAGGTCCCCGGCCTGCCGGCCGGGTTGCGTTACGACTTCTGGGACGGCTCGACCGCACTACCCGGCGATCCGGACGATGTGCGTTTCCTGGTCGGCCCACCGTCGCCGGGCGCCGACCACGCACTGCGCTCGGTTCTGCCGCGCATGCACAACCTCGAAGTGCTCCAACTCCTCAGCTCCGGCTACGAGTACGTCATGCCGCTGCTGGACCGCGTGCCGACCGGCATGCGGCTCGCGACCGGCCGCGGTGTGCACCGCGAGGCGACAGCCGAGCTGGCGGTGACCCTGCTGCTCGCTCTGTTCCGGGGACTCGACGACTTCGGTACGCGCCAGGCCGAGGGAAGATGGCAGCCCGAGTTCCGGATGACACTGGTCGGCAAACGCGTCCTGATCGTCGGCTACGGGGCCGTCGGCGCGGCGGTCGCCGCGCGGCTGAGCCCGTTCCGGTGCGAGGTGGTCCGCGTGGCCCGCACGGCGCGTGTGACCCAGGAGGGGCACGTGCACGGGGTGGCGGAGCTGCCCGCGCTGCTCCCCACGGTGGACGCGGTCGTGCTGTGCGCGCCCCTGACCGACCGGACGCGCGGCATGTTCGGCGCGGAAACACTGGCGCTGTTGCGGGACGACGCGATGCTCGTGAACATCGCGCGCGGGGAACTGGTCGACACCGACGCCCTGGTCCGAAGGTTGCGGGCCGGGCGGCTGCGCGCCGCGCTCGACGTCACGGATCCAGAGCCCCTGCCGGCCGGCCACCCCCTGTGGCACCTCCCCGGCGCGCTGATCACCCCTCATGTGGCCGCGTTCACGGACGCGTTCCAGACCATGAGCAAGGACTTCCTGAGGCAGCAGTTGGGCCGCTACCAGCAGGGCCAGGAGTTGCACAACGTCGTCCTGACGGCAACCGGAGCCCAAGTCGACGAACAGGCGGCCTGAACACATGTCGATGCCGACGCACTACGACCCGCTGAGGGCCTTGGGACCGGACACCGCCCTTCTGGCGGTGCTCTCCGCCTTCGAGAAGCGCGGCCATGACGATCCCGCCTCAGCCTGGCGGGCCTTGACCAGCACCTGGAACTGGGCGGCACCGCTGCCCACCGGCTTCCCCGGCACCGACCGGACCGGTACACCAGCCGTACGGCCGGTTTCCGGGGGTTACACCCTCTCGGGGCGCTGGCGGCTGCCCTCCGCTGCGGACGCCGCGCCGTGGGTGGCCCTACCGCTCGCCGACGGCCGACGGTCCTGTGCCGGTACGGCTGCCGAGCGGAACGCCCCCGATCTGTTCGTGATGCCCGCCAGGAACCTCCGCACGACGGGCATGCTCCCGCGGGGCAGAGGCGACAGCCACCCGGCGTCCGGGCTGGTGTCGCGGGCGACGGACGCGTACGTAGGGGTCGATGTGTACGTGCCGGTCGGCTTCGCCACGTACACGACGGGCAAGCCCCTGTTCGCGAGCGACGCCGCCTTCCACTGGACCGCGATCGCCGCCCTGGCGCTGGGAGCGGCCCGTCGGACGACAGACGCGCTGGCGGGCAGTGTGCCGGGCGCGGCGCCGCCGCACCCCCGGGCGGCACCCGCCGGGCAGGCCGCCGAGCTGGCGGCCGTACTGCACGACGAGCGGTCGAGTCTGGCGGCCACCGTGCACGACCTCCCCGCCGCCCGGGATGTTCTGCCGCAGGTCATGGAAGCACGGCTCGCGCGGCAGGTCCGGCAGGTGGCCATCGTCGTCCAGCACGTCCTGACCGAGGCCTACCAGCAGATCCTGTCCGGGGACACGATGGGCGACCGGCACGACCTGGTGAGCATCATCGAGACCAGTTCCCCGATACTCCAGCAGGCGCGATGCGCAACGGAGATTCTGCCGCCTGTCGACAACACGCCCCTCAGGAAGGGGTGAAGAACGTGATCACTGTCGCATACCAGGGAGAACCCGGTTCCAACTCGGCGTCCGTCGCGAACGCCCTGTACCCGGCGAACGGCGAACTGCCCTGCACCAGCTTCAGTCAAGCCCTGGACGCCGTGATCCTGGGCGACGCCGACGTAGCGGTGATCCCGGTGGACAACTCCGCGGCGGGACGCGTCGCCGACGTGCACCACCTGCTGCCGGACTCGGGCCTGCACATCGTCGCCGAACACTTCCTGCCCATCCGCTTCGACCTCATGGGCGTGGCGGGCGGCACCCTGGACCAGGTCGAGTACGTTCGCAGCCACGTGCACGCCCTGGGGCAGTGCCGCAAGGTGCTGCGGGAGGGTGGCTGGCGCACCCTCGTCAGCGACGACACGGCCGGAGCGGCGCGCGAGGTGGCCGAGCTGGGCGACCCGCGGCACGCCGCGCTCGCCCCGCCCGCCGCGGCCGCGCTCCACGGCCTGGAGGTATTGCGCGCCGAGGTCGAGGACGACCCTGACAACACCACGCGGTTCGTCGTGCTGTCCCGGGAGGCCGCTCCGGTGCCGCAGACCGGGAAGCCGACGATGACGAGTCTGTTCTTCAGTGTGCGCAACATACCGAGTGCGCTGTACAAGGCGCTCGGCGGGTTCTCCAGCAGCGGGGTCAACCTCACCAAGATCGAGAGCTATCAGATCGGCGCGGGGCTCAACGCGAGCCGCTTCTACATCGAGGTCGAGGGGCATCCCGGCGACGACCATGTCGCCCTCGCCCTGGACGAGCTGCGGTTCTTCTCCTCCGAGGTGCGCGTCCTGGGCGTGTACCCGGCTCATCCGTACCGGCTGAGGAGCTGGAGCCGGCGTGAGGCGCGGCAGGCGGGTGCGTAGACGGCACCACCCGGCGGGTTCACGACCTCTTACGCGGCAACCGCCACAGGCAGGCCGGCCGAACAGGGGATCGTGCCCTTCTGACACGCGGCTCAGGTCGTCGGTGCCACCGACCCGGCAGCGGTCTCCACCGGTGCCGCTGCGCCCTTTGCGGCTCAGCGGCACCGGGTACGCCGCGGGACCTATCCAGCCCACTACACACCCTGTGTATAGTCGTTCCGGCGTCCAGGGGCGTCCCCGTCCGGGCTGCCGTGCCGTGCGCCATGCACGCAGGAGGCGGCCACCTCTGTACGCCGCTTTCGACTTTTCGCCCCGCCCTGGCGGACCCGGCCTGCTCGCTGCCGTCGGGCCGGACACAGCTCTGCCGCAGCACGAGAGGAAGTCAGTGAGCCCACGTCGGCCAGATCAACCCGGTCCCGTCCCGGCCCTGGCTCCGGAACGCAGAAAGCGCCTCGGCCGGTTCCGCGCACTAGCCCTGGGAGCAAGACTCGCCCTGACCGGCGGCCGGGGCAGCGCGGTACGAACCATCCTGATGGCCGCGGGGATCGGAGTCGGGGTCGCCGTGATGCTTCTCGCGGCATCGGTGCCCACGGCCAGGCAGCATCGCGACGCGCGCATCCACGGACGCATCGATGTCAACCTGGACGACCGGGTCGTACCGGCTTCCCGGCGCACCGTACTGGTGAGTGACATCGACACGGTCTTCCGCGGTATTGCGATCCGCGGCCGACTCGTGGAACCCGAGGGGCCCGATGCCCCTCTGCCGCCCGGGCTGGACAGGTTTCCGCGGCCGGGCGAGATGGTCGTGTCACCGGCCCTCGGACGACTGCTCGCGCAACCCGGGAACGGCCTGTTGCGTGCCCGCCTCGACCACCCGGTCGCGGGGGAGGTGGACGACTCGGGCCTGCTCGGCCCCGGCGAGTACGTCTTCTTCCTGGGCGGCGAGCACATGCAGAGCGGCGTGGCGGGCGCACGGCGGCTCGACCACTTCGGCAAGGTCTATCCGGACAAGCCCCTGGCCCCCGATCTCGTGCTGCTCACCGTCGTCGGCATCGTGGTACTGCTCACCCCGGTCGCCGTGTTCATCGCCGCGGCCACCAGGTTCGGCGGTGAACACCGCGACAGGCGGCTGGCGGCTCTGCGGCTGATCGGCGCGGACCGTGGCATGACAGCCGGGATCGCCGCCGGTGAGGCGCTGGTCAGCTCCCTCATCGGCGTTGTTGTGGGCGCCGCGCTGTTCGTGGCGGGACGCCGGTTCGTCGACCTGGTCGATGTCCAGGGACTCAGTGTCTTCGCACAGGACCTCACCCCCGAGCCGTCCCTGGCGGCCGTGGTGGCCGTTGCCGTGCCCTGTCTGTCCCTGGTCAGCGCTCATCTGGCGATGAACAAGGTGGTCGCCGAACCGCTGGGAGTGGTGCGCAGGTCCGTCGGCGCCAAGCGGCGGCTGTGGTGGCGCGTCGCCCTGCCCCTGTTCGGGCTGTTGCTCCTGTGGACGTCCGTCCGGGACGCATCGCAGGTTCGGAGCACCGCAGGTGTCGTCGCGCTGGTCGCCGGGATGCTTGCGCTGCTCGTGGGCGTGACAGCTGTCGTGCCGTGGCTCCTCGATCGCTTCACCGAACGGGCAGGCGGGGCGGGCCCCCTCTCCTGGCAGCTCGCGGTGCGCCGGCTGCGGTCGCACAGCGAAGCATCCACCCGATCGGTCAACGGCATCGTGGTCGCCGTTGCCGGGGCCATCGCGTTGCAGACCCTTTTCACCGGTATGGCCCACAGCCATACGGGTGACCACCCGTCCACGGCACGGGGGCGGCCGGCGCCGGACACGCGGGTCGGCGTGGTCCGTCTGGTCGGAGCCGGCAGTGAGAAGCCGTACGCCTCTCTCCTCGCCCGGACCGCGGGGGTGACACGGGCCGTCGGCTTCGCCGAATTGCAGGTGAGCGAGGTCCCCTACGGCGTCCCGCAGACCGTACGCATCGCCGACTGCGCAGTACTTCGTCTCCTGGCCTCCGTCCCCACGTGTGCGAACGGCGATGCCTTCGTGGTCGCTCCCGGCATCGGGAGCACGGACGACACGACGGAGTGGGAGGCAGGCACGAGGATGCGCATGGGCACGAGTGGACCGGACTGGCGGGTGCCCCGGATCACCGCCACGGCGCGGGCCAGGGCGGAAAACCCGCAAGGTGTCTTTCCCGAGACGATGTTGCTCGCCACTCCCGGAGCCGCCGGCGCGACCGCGACCGCACACGCGACCCATGCCGTGAGCCTGGAGTACCGGACTTCCCGAGAAGATGTCCACGACCGGATCCGCACTGCCGCGGTCCGGTTGAATCCGCAGTTCCAGGTCGAATTCCCGGAGGACCGCAAGGAGGACACGGCGCTGAGTGCCATCAGGCGTGCTTTGCTCGCAGGCGTTGCCGTCGTGCTGCTCCTGATCGCCGCAAGCATGCTGATCGGCGCCGTCGAACAACTGAGGGACCAACAACGCGTCATGGCCATGCTGATCGCCGTCGGTGCCCGGAGGCGAACCCTCAACGGCTCGGTGTTGTGGCAGACCGCGCTGCCCGTGGCGATCGGAATGCTCGTGGCGGGACTGGTCGGAACCGTGCTCGGTGGTAGCCTCCTCCACCTCATGGGCCGTACGGCGGTGTTCGACTGGATCGGCATGCTGGCGATGGCCGGCATCGGCGCGGGAGCGGTGCTGCTGGTGACCGCCCTGACGCTGCCGACAGTGCGACAGGTCACCCGAGTGGAGGGCATCCGCCACGAGTGATGTCCACACCTGGTGAGCGACGGTTCCGTGGACGCGCTCGGTCACGACGGCCAGGCCGGCCACGGAGCGTGGCTGCGAGCAGCGCGCCGAAGACTGCGGTCTCCTGTGAAGGAACTCAGCCCGCAGGATGTGCGGGACCCCGCGCGGCGGAGCCGCGCCGGAAGCCGGCCGGCTCGGCCGCTCGGCCGGCGAACGGCACCGTCGCCGCCCGCGCCGCCCCGCTCACGTTGCCCATGGACCATCCGCGCGACGGGAGCTCGGGCCCGCCCGGCGCGGACTGCCGTCAGTACAGACCTGCTCGGTGACGTCATGGACCCGCTCAGTTCCCGGCACCGGCCGCACCGGGACCGCCTGCGCCGTGCCGCCGGACATCATCGGCGGCTCCGTGCGCGCCGTCGACGCGGGCGCCGTGCACCGCCCGCGGTCGGCAGGCGCACGGCGGCCGACGAGCGGCCGTTTCCACACGGTCGTCCGGTGGAAGGCCTACGGGTTCTGCCGGCTTCCCAGCACACCCTGACCGCGGAGGAAAGCGAGGACCGCCGCGCTGAACTGCTCGGGCCGTTCGATGTGCGCGAGGTGCCCTGTGTCCTCGAGAATCGACAACTCGGCCGCGGGCATGGCCTCGTGCAGGAGGCGGGCCCATCGCGGTCCGCAGATGAAGTCCTGCCTGCCGGCGAGGACGAGTGCCGGTGTGGTGAGACCCGGCAGGGCGTCCCGGACATCGAACGGAGCGCCCTCGCCCCGGGTGGGGGCCGCATACATCCGCAGCGACTGGCGGGCGGGTGCGAACTCCTCCTCCCTGTCCCAGTAGTCGAAGAGATAGGCGGGCATGATCTTGCGCAGGATGGCGGTGGTGCCGTCGTCGTCGAGCAGGTCCAGGCGGGCTGTGAGGGCGGCGACGTAACCGGCCACCTCCGGATGGTCGTCGACGTGACGGTCCACGAAGCGCTGCATGGCGGCGACCGCCGCCGACCAGAACTGTTCGTCTGCCACGGGCGACGTGTCGTACAGGACCAGGGCGGCGAGCCGCGCCGGGTGGTCGAGGGCGTACCGCTGGGCGACGAAACCACCGTGGGAGTGACCGAGCAGTGTGACCTCGGGCAGTTCCAGGTGTTCGACCACATGGTGCAGAAGACGCGCGTACGTGGTCACGGAGTAGTCCCGGGAATCGGGGAGCCGTCCGGAAGCGCCTGTACCGACGGGCTCGATGTACACCATGGTGAGGCTGCTTTCGAGCGCGGGCATGCGCAGGTATTCCCAGCCGATGCCGGGTCCGCCCGAGTGAGCGATGCATACCGGGCCCGAACCGGCGACGTGGTATCGCTGTTCGACGTGGACGGCGCCGTGAGGGACGGTGATCGTGTGGGTGCCGGGGGAAAGTGGGGATGACGAGTGCTTCACGCCTTCCGATGATCCATTGAAGGGGGGCGCACTCCAACAAGAAACGCAACATGTCATCACACTGTTATCGGGACCGCCCAGTCGAACATCGCCGGAACTGCCGGTGTGGTGACTGCCGGCCTTCACCACCGTGTGAGTGCGCTACACTCATCACAGTGTTCCTGACGTCGGGTCGCAACCCCGGACAAGCGTCAGGAGCGCTGTCACACCCGCTGCACAGAGCCGAGCGGGTGCAGTGCCCCGGACGTCATCGATCCCCCGTAGACGGCGTCCGGGGCCGTTCACTTTCGTCACCGCGGATCTGGTCAGGGCTGGGCCCGGTAGAGACCCCGGCCGGTCCGCCGGACCCGGGACGCACCGACCAGACGGTCGAGTGCGCTGCGCACCGTGTTGATGCTTCCATTGCCGGTGTCACGGCCGAGTGCCGCCGCTACGTCCCGGGCGCGTACGTCGACGACGCCGGCCCGTGAGAGGTGTTCCAGGATCTGCTCGGTGAGCTTTCCGTACGTCCGTTCCCCCTCGGCTGTGGGACGGGGAGCCCACATGCCCCGTTCCTGCCGGTTCTCGGGAGGTGCCGAGGTCCGGGTGCCGTCCGCGGCTGCGGGACGTCCGGCCGGGGGAGTGTCCCAATGCGCCCGTCCGGGCCCCGGGGCACGACTCCGGGCCACACCGACGGTGTCCACGGGATCCGGCGTGTCACCCGCGGGATCCGCCATCAGGAGCTGGAGCGTGCCCAAGGCCTGCCGGAGGGTGCCCAGATGGGCCATGACGGCGGCCAGTTCCCTCTCCAGCGCATGCTTCTGAAACCACAGACGGGCCAGATCCTGCTGCAGTCCCTCAGTGGTGACCTCGATGGTGCGCGCCGCGCCAGTTGCATCCGCTCCGGGAGACCTGTGTTGTCACAGGGAGAAGATGCAGTGGTACTTCGGTGAATGCTTGCCCATCAATTGTTGCCACTGGCCCACTGGAAACGCAACGACGCACGCCTACGTAGCGGCGGAATCCTGGCGAGCCGCGGGGGAGGGAGCGCCCGTCTCGTTCGTGGCCCCCAGCTGCACCGGCGGGCGGCGACGTCGGCGGCCCGTGTCACCGGGTCCGAGCCGGTGCGAACTTCCGTCCAAGATGGTCGCACACCTGGTCCGGTCGCTTGCGCGGCCTGCCCAACCCTTCGCGTCGGCGGTGACGTGAATCCTGCCCGTCAGTCCGCACCGGGAACGCCCGAGCGCAGCCGTCACCGCAGGTCAACCGAGTTCGAGCAACACCCCGAACGCCGGGAAAGGCAGCGTGGCGCCCAGCGTCCCGTCCTGTCGGCTGTGAGTGGGACCGGAGGACCTGCCACCGGGCTGACGGGCGTCGTCCGGGGCCAGGACGGCCTCCAGCGAGGCGACGTCTCCGGTCCGCGCCGCCGAGACGAAGGCATCGAGGAGGCGTCGGTGCTCGGCCCTGTCCACGGACCGCCGGTGCCCGGCCGACAGGTGTTTGCGTGCCCGGCTCACTATCTTGCGCGCATTGACAGGGGTCAGACCCAGTATCTCGGCGATCTCGGCGTAGCCGTAGTCGAACGCCTCCCGTAGTACGTAGGCGGCCCGCTCGCTCGGGTTCAGCTTCTCCAGGAGGAGGAGCAGGGCCAGCTCGAGTGCCTCGGCCCGCTGCGCGCCGATCTCCGGGTCGTTGCTCGTGTCGACGGGCTCGGGCAACCAGGGGCCGATGTAGGTTTCGCGGCGCACCCGGGCCGACTGGGCCACGTTGATGGCCAGCCGTGTCGTCGCACTCGACAGGAACGCGACGGGGTTCACCACCACCGAGCGGTCTGTTCTCTGCCAGCGCACCCATACGTCCTGGACCACGTCCTCGGCCTCCGTCGCACTGCCGAGAACGCGGTACGCGATACCGAACAGACGTGGACGGAGCTCCACGAAGACAGATACGGCCTCTTCCAGGTTGCTTCCCATGGAGGGCGTCTCACGATGCATGGTCCTTCTGTCTCCGTTCCCCGCGGATCGGTGCTGCCGGCGGGCGCGCTCGTACGGCTGCCGCGTGACGGTCCGCCCATCGGCCGACTCCATGACACGCCACAACAAGTCACACTGATTTCGACTGTGTCTGCTTCATAGACCAGGGCCGGTCCAGATCCGTTACAGGTCGTTCGTGACCAGTTGTTGTGATCAGCGGAAAAAGGTGTTGTGCGCTCGGACTTCCCGGGCGCACGGTGTGGGAGCGTCTCAGTCTCCGAGGGCCGTGGAAGTGGGGGCGCCGGGAGTGCGGGGCCGGTTCCAGGTGCGCAGTTTGTCGGGGTTGAGAACGGCCCAGACCTGGAAGACGTGGTGGTCGGCGATGTCGAAACTGATGACGGCGGCTACCTGGTCGTTGTGGCGTACGACGATCGCGGTACGGCCGTTGGCCGGGCTGAGGTGCAGAGTCGTGTGCGGTCGGGGGGTCAGGAGGGTGAGGAGGGTGCGGGCGACGTGCTGATTGCCGTGCACCGGCCGGGTGAGGGCCCGCACCTTGCCGCCACCGTCGAAGAACGCGGTGGCGTCGGGTGCCAGCAGGGATGCCAGATGAGTGGCGTCGGCTGTGGTGCAGGCCTGCCGGACCGCGCGGACGATCCTGTCGTGCTGCTGCGGTGTGGTGGGGTGTGAGCGGGTGCTGCGCAGGCTGCGGCGGGCGCGGTCGGCCAGTTCGGCGCATTCGTGTGGGGTCCGTCCCACGATGCCGGCGACCGCTCGTGGTGGCATGGCGAAGACGTCGTTGAGGACGAAAGCCGCTCGTTCAGTGGGGGACAGAGCGTTCAGGGCGTTGAGCAGGGCGCCGCTGATCTCCTCCTCCAGGGCCCGGTGGAGTCCCGCCACCGTGTCGCCGCCCTTCCCGCCCGCGCCTGCGGGTCGTCGCCCGGGCAGGATGAGGCGGGCCAGGCAGACGGAGCCCGTGATCTCGGTCAGCCAGGCACCCGGGTCGGTGATGCGGGCCTTCTGGAGATCCGACAGGTTGTACCACTGCCGGTAGGCCTCGGTCACGGCGTCCTCGGCCTCCGGGCCCGTGCCCAGCATCCAGTAGGCGACGTTGAGCAGATGCCGTCGTTCGTCGAGCAGATCCGCGATCGGCACTGCGTCACCGGCCTGGTCCATACGGCATCCTCCTTCTCACACGGCACCGCGTCACACCGCCGAGTTCGGCTGGATCGACGTCCGTGACGGTCGGCGGACGGAGCACGCGGTCCCGGACGCTCTCGGCCGACGGGCTCGTCTTCGGTGCCCTCAGCAGTGCAGACCGGACAGGCACGGATCATGTGACACCAGGACGGGCCCGTCACCCGATCAGAAGGGATTCCACCCCGTCCGGCCGACGTGTGACGATGAGTGGTGCCCGGGAAGCCACGTACATAACAGTGTGACAGGATGCTCTCCCGACACCGATCGCGAGGCGTCGCCCGCTGACGAAGGGACCTGTCCATGCCTGCCATCCTGATTCACGGCGTCCCCGACACCCACCGGGTGTGGGACGGTGTGCGGCGGCACCTGACCCGCACCGACGTGGAAGCCTGGGACCTGCCCGGCTTCGGCGCGGCGCGCCCGGCCGGCTTCGGATCCACGAAGGAGGAGTACGTGGACTGGCTCATCGAACGGCTGGAACGGGTCGGTGAGCCGGTCGACCTGGTCGGTCACGACTGGGGATGCATATTGACCGCCCGCGTCGCCTATCTGCGCCCCGATCTGGTGCGTACCTGGGCAGGGGGCAACGGACCGGTCAACTCCGCATACGTATGGCACCCGTTGGCCAAGATCTGGCAGGACCAGGTCGAAGGCGACCGCTTCATGGAGGAACTGCAACCGGAACAGTTCGCCGACGACCTGGCGACCGGCTTCGACGTGCCCATTGATCTGGCCCGGGAGACGGTGAGCCACGTGGACGGTCCGATGAAGGACGCCATCCTCAGGCTGTACCGGTCGGCTGTGACGATGGGCGCGGAGTGGGAGCCAGGGCTGTCCGCGGTGTCAGCGCCGTGCCTGGTCTTCTGGGGGGCGCTCGACCCCGCCTGTCAGATCGAGTTCGGGCGCAAGCTCGGTGCCTCCCTGCACGCGTCCGCGGTGATCGAGATGGACTGCAATCACTGGCCCCTGCTCCAGCGCCCCGCAGAGGTGGCCGAAATCCTGGAGGCGCACTGGAGCCGGCACGCGAACGCGTGACGAACGCGCCGGCCGCACCGACGACCGGGGCAGTACGGCCCACGCCGGGCAGCAGCTCGGGCAGCAGGGCGACTGGACCGCGACCTGGCTCGGCGGCAGCAGGCCGGCTCCGCCCCCGCACGGACACCGCTCGTACCGGCGGGCCGCGACGATCGTCGGCGCCGCCGGTACCGAGCCGGTGAAGGCCCACGGCACCGGCTGCCCGGGTGCCGCCGGGTTCCCCGACGGCATCTCGCCGCGGACCCGGGTGCCGCCGGGCCACGAGACAGACGGAAGTGCACGTTCCCCGGCCGTCCGGGCCGGCCCGCGGCACGGCGCAGGCGTGGCAATCCGGCGGTCGGCACCGCAAACGCCCCGTGTCTCCGCGACGAGGACGGTATCCAATCCGAGGGGTGGCCCGGAAACGGCGCCGCCCGTTGCGCGTACCGGATTCCCGGTTCGCCCCCGGTCCCGTCACACCACGTGGTTCTGGCCGGTCTTGATGGGTGAAACCGAGAGGAACAGAGGACACCGTGCGTGAGATCTTGATCGTGGGTGGCGGCTACGCGGGTTTCTACACTGCGTGGGGCCTGGAGAAGAAGCTGCGCCGGGGTGAGGCACGCGTCACCGTGGTCGACCCTCGCCCGTACATGACGTACCAGCCGTTCCTCCCCGAGGTGGTCGCCGGGTCGGTGGAGGCCCGGCATGCGGCGGTCTCGCTGCGGCGGCACCTGCACCGGACTCGTGTGATAGCGGGCACGGTGACGGAGATCCGCAACAGCGCGCGCACGGTCACGGTCCGGCCGGAGAGCGGGCCGGACTTCGACCTCCACTACGACGTGCTGGTGGTGACGGCGGGGGCCGTCACACGCACGTTCCCCATCCCGGGGCTGAGCGACCAGGCGTACGGACTGAAGCACGTCGAGGAGGCCGTGGCGATCCGCGACCGGCTGCTCACCTCGTTCGACCGTGCGGCGACCCTTCCGCGCGGTCCCGAGCGCCGCAAGCTGCTCACCGTCACGGTGGTCGGAGGCGGGTTCTCCGGGGTGGAGGGCTTCGGTGAACTGCTGGCCCTGGCGACCGCCCTGCTGAAGCACTACCCGGAGATCGACGCGGGAGAACTGGGCTTCCACCTGGTCGAGGCGCGGGGCCGGATCCTTCCCGAGGTCACCGACCGGCCCGGTGAGTGGGTGGTGCGCTCGCTGGAGAAGCGGGGTGGCACGGTGCATCTGAACACCCAGCTCGTCTCCGCGAAGGGCGGGCACGTCGTGCTGTCCGACGGGGAGGAGTACGACTCGGGCCTGATCGTGTGGGCGGCGGGCAACGCGTCCAACCCGATCGTGCACAACCACACCGACCTTCCGGTCGACGAACGGGGCCTGCTGACGGTGCGGGCGGATCTCCGGGTCGGCACGGACACCGAGGTGGTGGCGGACGTATGGGCGGCCGGTGACGACGCCTCCGTGCCCGACCTCGCCGCAGGACGGCCGGGGGCCCGCACGGTGCCCAACGCGCAGCACGCCGTCCGTCAGGGCAAGCTTCTGGCGAAGAACATCCTGGCGTCGCTTCGGGGCCGGTCGGCCAAGGACTACGTGCACCACAGTCTGGGCGTGGTGGCGACGCTGGGGCTGGGCCGTGGCATCTTCCAGTACCGGCGTCTGGTCATCAAGGGTTTCCCGGCATGGTTGATGCACCGGGGCTACCACGTGCTTGCCGTACCCAGCTGGGAACGCAAGATGCGTGTTTTCGCGGTGTGGGCCACCGCCGCCTTCTACGGCCGCGACATCGTCTCCCTCGTCTCGGTCCAGCACCCGAGAGACGCCTTCGTCTCCAGCGGCGCCCCACGGAGCAGCGAGGAGCCCACGGACGCCGTCGCCGGGTGAGCCGGCGGTGACATGCCGGGTGGCGGGTGTCCCGCTGGGAGCACCCGTTGCCCGGAGGTGACAGCGGAACCCATCACCTGGCGCGGCGCAGTACGGTTTCCGGTCAGGACTTGGCGGCGCGGTACAGGCCGCGGCCGACACGGCGAATGCGGGAGGAGCCGACCAGACGGTCGAGCGTGCTGCGCACGGCGTTGATGCTGCCACTGTCGGTGTCCCGGCCCAGAGCGGCGGCGACATCGCGGGCACGCACGTCGGTGTCCGCGACTTCGGCGAAGTACGTCAGGATCTGTTCGGTCAGCTTGCCGTACTTCGGTGCGCTGTCGGCCTCGGCCTCGGCCTCGGCGTCGGCGTGGTCGGTCCTCACCCGGCTCGCGTCCGCGCCCTCGGGCGTCGGCTCCGCCGCCGGCCCGACATCCACGGACGCGGGTGCCGCGGACGACGCAGCGGCCATGGGCATCAGGGCCTGGAGGGCGCTGAGGGCTCGTTGCACCGAGTCGAGGTGAGCGGTGACCGCGGACAGTTCCCGCTCCAGCGCCTGCTTCTGAACCTCCAGCCGGGCCAGGTCCTCCCGGAGGCTCTCGGCGGTGATCTCGATGTTGCGAGCCTTGGGGGTCACGGAGCCCATGTGTTCCTCTCGTCCTCAACCCTTGTTCCGGCGGGGCCGCCGATGTGCCGGCGACGTCAACCCGGCCCAACACCGTTGGATGCTACCCGCACATCATATGCAGCGGCCCCCACCGGTCGAGATCTGAGCGGGCTGACACCGGAGAAAACGCATCGAGTGGCGAGACGCTTCACCGGGTCCGCCCGCTCGATCCGTCAGGGGCGGTCGGTCCTCGAATGATCGAGCCTGGTGCCGTCTGTCTCGCCCGGGTGCTTCTGGCCGTCGGCGGGCCGGGCCACCGAGCGGTGCAGTTGCCGGAGGGCCTCGGAGACGGCGTCGATGCGCGCATCGACCGTGTCGATCGCCTCTCTGAGCAGGCGCAGCCGGCCCTCTAGCAGCGCCGCCTCCGCCGCCAGCGACGCGGTGGTGGCGGCGGGATCGGCCTGCCGGTCAGTGCTTCGGGGCATCCTGTCGTCCTTCCTCAGCTGGTGCCGGAAGCCTGGGCACGGACGTCTCTCGAACAGCGATCATTCGAACGCATCGGCTGACATGTGTCCCTGCCATGCTCCTCCTTCTTCACCGCACGGCTTGCGGTTGCCGCCGCAAGCCGTCGACACCGCATTGACAAGGCAGTGGCGGGAGCTGTGACAGCCGTGGAGCGACGCGCCCCGCTATTTCGGCTCGCAGCCGGGATCAGGGGCGTCCTCGGCGAAGGGGGCGCCGTGCGGCAGTACGTAGAGGACCTTCAGTACGACATCCACCGCGCCGCGGTTCTGCCCGATGTGCACGTGCGTCGCGCCAGGCGGTTCCTCTATGTAGTCGCCCTTCTCGTACACGCCGTCCGACGCGCACGTGGCATCGAAGTGGCTCAGTGTTCCCTGCTCGACATAGGCGTACAGGTAGCCGTCGTGGTAGTGCCATCCCGTCCCCTGACCGGGAGGAATGGTGATCTCACGGAGAGAGTAGTCCCAACTATGGGTGGTCCACTGTGCCAGCGTCTTGCCCGTGACACCGGGACCGCCGGGTGTCGCCTGGGCGACCCCCGGGGCGAGCGTGAGTCCTGCGGACACGGCACCGATGGCCACGGTACGCAACACGTTGCGCATGCTGATCCCCTTCGGGAGATGGGCGGGTGAGGGGCCACCCGGGTAAGTGCACCTCGGGAGCGGCCTGTTGGACAGAACCCACTGTATTGCCGTGGGTAATGACACCGACAGCGGGGTCCCGTAAAAGTGTGTTTCGGCGACACAATGAGGCAGTCGCGAGATGCGACGCCACCGCGGCGACGATGTTGCCGGAGGGCCGTCCGGAGGGAGAACGCGGTATGGAGCCTGTCGGTGACACACTGCCGATCACAGAGTTGCTCGACGAGCGGAGGCACCTGCTGGAGGTGGCTCACTGGATGCTGGGCAGTCGCCCCGCGTCCGAGCGTGTCACCGACGAGGCGTACCGGCGGTGGTACGGGCTCTCCGATCACCAGCGGGAGCGGATAACGGTGCCACGAGCCTGGCTGACCCGCGTCGTCGGTGAGATCTGCCTGGCGCGGCTGGCCCTGCCCGGCCACAGGGAGGACGCCCAGGGCCCTGTGCCGGGGAGGGAGCAGAACGGTCCCGGTCCGGGGGGCGAGGTCAGCGCGGTGTTGCTGCGAACGCTGGACCCGCTGTCACCGCTCGTGAGAGGTGCGCTCGTCCTCGATGACACGTTAGGAATGCCACCGGGCACGCTCGCGGGCGTCGTGGGACAGTCCGAGGGGAGGAGCGCTGAGCCGGCAGACACGGCCCGCCGGAGCCATCGGGCCCGGCGCGCACAGCCGACGCCGCCACGCCGGCAGGACGAGATCGCCCACGCCGTGCGGCACGCGTGCGCCGACGGGGACGCCGGCCGCCTGGCGTCCCTGCTGAGCCCGGACGTCACCGCATTCTTCGACGGCGGAGGCAAGGTCCGCGCGCTGACGCGGCCCGTCACCGGCAGCGCACGCGTCACCCGGAGTCTGCTGACCCTGCTCGCCCGGCACCCCCGCACCAGTTTGCACACGCACCCCGCCAACGGACGCACTGGTCTCGTCGTCCGCTGCGACGACCAGGTCGCCGCGGTCATCAGCCTCGACATCACCGGCACTCGTGTCGTCCACATCTGGGTCGTCCTCAACCCCGACAAACTGCGCTCCTGGAACCGCCCTCGCGCATGACGGGTCGCCCGGGAACCCGGTCGCGGGGGACGGCCGCGCGGCGGCATCGGAGTCGAAGAGGGCGGCGCTCCGACGCGGGTCCGAGACCCACGTCAGTGAATGCCCCGGTGCGTGACCGCGACGGCCATGGCGGTCACGGTGGAGCAGGCCCCCGCTTCGTCCGTCGGCGTCGACCGATCCGCCCCCTTGCGTCGGTCGGAACCGTGGACATGCGGTCGCCGGCTCCGCAACACGGCCGCGGCCCGTGAAGGGGGGCGAAAGGCCCGTCGCGCACATCGGTGGATCACCCGCCGGCCTCGGGGGAACGCGAGTCCGGCACCGTTCAGGTGTCACACACACGCCGACCGCTCGGTCCTTTCCAGTGACGAGCGGTGGTGTACTGCCCACCCGCGTCTTCGCACTCCCTGAATACGAGCCGCCCCCCGAGACCGTATCCGTCCCTCACCCCAGGAGGTGTTCCATGGACTGGCGCGAACGGGCGCTTTGCCGAGGCGAGGACCCTGATCTCTTCTTCCCGATCGGCAACGTCAACAGTGGCCCGGTGGCGATACAGACGGACGAGGCGAAGGCCGTCTGCCGTCGCTGCCCCGTGAGGGAGCAGTGTCTGGCGTGGGCCGTCGACGCCGATCCGGTGGAGGGTATCTGGGGCGGTACGACGGAAGGGGAGCGCCGCTCCATGCGCCGGCGCACGGCGCGTACGCCGGGGGCGACGGAAACCGCCGCGTGAGCGCAGGCCGAGTGATGGACGCGGCCGTGGCCGTGGTCGAAGGAGCCGAAGCGCGGACACAGGGCGGGGAGGGGCCGGGCGGGGTGGTTCCGGAACGGGTGCCGCCCCGCCCAGACCGGCTTCCGGTCAGGCTGCCGTGTCCCGGTCGAGCCGTATCGCGGAGACGTCCAGTGTCAGGGTCACCTTGTCGCTGACGAGGACTCCCCCCGTCGCCAACGGTGTGTTCCAGGCCAGCCCCCAGTCCGAACGCCGCAGCGTGGCCGTGCCCTCGAAGCCGACCCGGTGCTGGCCGTAGGCGTCATCGCCGGCTCCGCCGAAGACGACGTCGATGTCCAGGGGCAGCTCGATGTCCTTGATGCGCAGACCGCCTGTGAGACGGAACTCGTCGTTGCCGAGCGGGACGATGCCGGTGGAGCGGAACGCCATCAGCGGAAACGTCGCGGAGTCGAAGAATTCGGGCCCTTGGAGGTGAGCGTCGCGCTCCTGGATGCCCGTGTCCAGACTGTCGGTCTGGACACTCACGTACGCCTCGGAACGCGACGGGTCGGAGCCGTCGAGTTTGAGAAGGCCCTCGAAACGGTCGAATCTCCCGCGGACATTGGAGATCATGGAGTGCCGGACGGAGAAGCCGATCGAACTGTGGACCGGGTCGATGGTGTACACACCGGTCACCCCAGGGTACGAACCGGAACGGGGAGGAACGGACTGATCGCGTCGTATCAGCATGGCGGATGTCTTTCTCTGTGGCTGCTGTCTGCCGGTGACGAGGCGTGCCGGCGTCTCGGCCGTCGCCGCGCCGGACATGAGGCGGGGGCCTGTCGTGCCGCGGTGCGCGGATGACAGGCCCCCTCGAAGGGATGGCGGGCCCTGGCCCAGGGCCCACCACCTCACGGCTCAGTGCTGCTGCTGCGCGAGCCAGTCGGCGAAACGCGTCTCCGCGATGTGCGCGTCCGGACCGGGGAGCAGGGTGGTCTCCTGCAGTTCCGCGCCGAAGTACGGTGCGTGCACGTCGGTCACGACCGTGCGCGGGTCGTTCTTGGCGGCCAGGCCCTTTCGGATCAGCTCGTCGAGCTGGAACACCTCGGGCCCGGCCACCTCGACCACCCCGTTGACGGGGGTACCGACAGCGGTGCGGCCGACCGTGGCGGCAACGTCGTCGGAGTACACGGGCCGGATCTTGATCGGGGCCAGACGGACGGTGTCACCGTCGGTCGCCGAGTCGGCGATGCCCTTCATGAACTCGAAGAACTGCGTGGCGTGCACGATGGAGTACGGAATTCCCGAGTCCCTGATCAGCCCCTCCTGCGCCTGCTTGGCACGGAAGTAGCCGCTTTCCTGGAGCCGTTCCGTACCGACCACGGAGAGGGCCACGTGGTGGGTCACCCCGGCGTCCGCCTCGGCCTTGAGGAGGTTGGTGGTCGAGGTGCGGAAGAACTCCATGACGGCGTCGTCCGCGAAGGACGGCGAGTTGGAGACGTCCACCACGACCGAGGCACCGTCGAGGACCTCGGCCAGGCCCTCGCCCGTGAGCGTGTTGACGCCGGTGTTGGGGGCCGCCGGTACGGCCTCGTGACCGTGCTCCTTGAGCTTGGCGACCAGCTTCGAGCCGATCAGTCCGGTACCGCCGATCACTACGACCTTCATAGTGGAATCCTTTCAGTGATGTGTGAAGTCGGTCTGCACCAGAAAAGACCGGCTGCGCACGATTTCTGTGACAAGGCGAAGAGTGTGAAGCAGGATCGCGGGGATGACGGACAGCTACTCGACGAGCTTTCCATCGGTGGAGACGTCCTCCATGAGGGACGCGATCTCGCCCGGGATGGGCGGAATGCTCTCACGGGTGATTCCGGTCGTCGGGGACCAGACGAGGTTGACGCGGAAGGCGGGATCCATGTCGGGGAAGTCGCTGCGGTTGTGACAACCGCGGGTCTCCCGGCGTTCCAGCGCCGCTTCGAGGGTGGCGCGGGCAGCCAGGGCGGCCGACTTGAGGTCGAAGGCGTGGGCGAGGTCCTGGAAGCCGGCGATGTCGGGGTGGACTCCGATGTTCTCCATGCGCTTCTCGATGGTGTCCAGTTCCGCCAGGCCCGTGCGCAGACCCCGTTCGTCACGGACGACACCGGCGTGTTCGGTCATGGTGTTGCGGATGGCGCGCTGCAGGGCGCGGACGTTCTCGGGCCCGTCGGCGGCGAGCAGTTCGTCGACTTCGGCGCGCGCCCGGGCCACGGCCGCGGCGGAGCGGGGCTGCGCGGTGAGTGACTCCGAGTAGGCGGCGGCGGCCCGGCCGGTGATGCGGCCGTAGACGAGGAGTTCGATGAGACTGTTGCCACCGAGGCGGTTGGCGCCGTGGAGGCCGCTGGACGCCTCTCCGATGGCGTACAGGCCGCGGACGTCGGTGCTGTGGTCCTCGGGGCGGACCCAGACGCCACCCATCGAGTAGTGCGCGGTGGGGGCGACCTCGATGGGTTCGCGGGTGATGTCGAGCATCTGCAGGTCGAGCAGCGTCTGGTAGACCCGGGGGAGCCGGTTCATGATCGTCTGCCGGGGGAGGTGGGAGACGTCGAGCCAGACCCCGCCGTTGGGGGTGCCGCGGCCTTCCTTGATCTCGGTGTAGGAGGCGAGGGCCACGCGGTCACGGGTGGACAGCTCCATCCGCTGAGGGTCGTAGCGGCTCATGTACCGCTCTCCGAGGGCGTTGCGCAGGATGCCGCCCTCGCCGCGGGCCGCCTCACTGACGAGGGTGCCGGCCGCGTTCTCCGGTTCGATGATGCCGGAGGGGTGGAACTGGACCAGTTCGGGGTCGCGCAGGCGGGCCCCGGCCTCGACCGCCAGGCGGAAGGAGTCGCCGGTGTTCTCGTCCCGTCGCGAGGAGGTGCGCCGCCAGATGCGGGTGTGCCCGCCGGCCGCGAGGATGACGGCGTCCGCGTGGATGAGGTAACGGGTGCCGTTGGTGAGGTCGAATCCGTAGGCCCCGAAGACGGCGCCGTCGTGGACCAGGAGACGGGTGATGTAGACGGTGTCGAGCATGGGTATGTCCAGCTGGCTCGCGCGCCGGATGAGCGTGCGCTGGATCTCCAGGCCGGTGTAGTCGCCGGCGAAGGCCGTGCGGCGGTACTTGTGCGCGCCGAAGAAGCGCTGCGAGATGCGGCCGTCCCCCTCGCGGGCGAAGGCCATGCCGTAGCGCTCCAGGTCGTCGATGCCCAGGGCCGCGCCCTGGGTGACGATCTCCGCGGTGCGAGGGTCGCCGAGCAGGTAACTCTCCTTGAGGGTGTCCGCGGCGTGCTGCTGCCAGCTGTCCTCGGGGTCCATCGTGGCCAGGGCCGCGTTGATCCCGCCGGCGGCCAGGGAGGTGTGGGTGTCCTCCTTGGGGCGTTTGCCGACGGCAACGACGTCGACGCCGGCCTCGGCCAGCTCGATCGCCGCCCGCAGGCCGGCTCCGCCGGTACCGATCACGAGGACCATGGTCGACAGTCGTTGTTCGGTGATGGCCACGATTGCTCCCGTCGCTGTGGGTGTCACTGACTACGACCAGGCCCGGCGGAGCTTTGTGACACGGTCGCCCGGCGGCTCCGCGGTGGGTGACCCCGGGGAGAGCACACGTGTCACAACGAGACGGCGTCTCCGGTCCTACCGATGAGTCCGACGGCCGTCCGCGGCCCCGTGGCGTGTTCGACGGCGAAGAGGAGGAGAGGGATGACGTACGTCATCGCGCAGCCCTGCGTCGACATCAAGGACCGGGCGTGTGTCACGGAATGCCCCGTGGACTGCATCTACGAGGGTGCACGCACGCTCTACATCGACCCCGCGGAGTGTGTCGACTGCCATGCTTGTGAGCCCGTGTGCCCCGTGGAGGCCATCTTCCACGAGGACGACCTGCCGCGGCACTGGGCGCACTACCGGTCCGTCAACGCGGAGTTCTTCGAAGCCGCGACCCCGGAGCGGGACCGTCGGGAAGGCACGGACCGGGACCACCCGCTGGTCGCGGCCCTGCCCCGGCAGGGTCTCCACAAGAAGGAGATCTCCGCCTTCGCCGTCCGCAAGGAGGAAGCCGCCGACGCGGACCTGTGGTTCCCGTCCTGACCGGGTGTGCCGGCCGAGCGGCCGTCGCCCGGGGCGACGGCCGACGCATGCCGGACGTGCCGGTCAGGAGGCGAGCGTGATGGTGGTCGGCGTGCCTCTCCAGGCCATGCGCGCGTAGGGACACAGCGCGTCGGCCTTCTCCATCAGTTCCGTTGCCGTCTCGCGAGCGACACCTGGCCACCGCACCACCAGATCGACGTGCAGCAGATAGCCACCGTCCTCCGGATCCCGTCCGAAGGCGACGGTCGCCATGACCGAAATGGCCGCGGGGTCGAGCGCCTCCTGCCGTGCCAGGAGGCTCAGCGCGCCGTGGAAGCACGCCGCGAAGCCGGCCGCGAAAAGCTGCTCCGGGTTGGTTCCCTGGCCGTCGCCGCCCAGTTCGGCGGGCATGCGCAGATCGAGGTCCAGGGCGCCGTCGGACGAGCGTGCCCGGCCGGAGGCCCGACCGTGCGAGGCCACGCCACCGTCGACGGTCACGGTGGTCGTGTAGATGGGCGAGAACTCGTTCCCCTCGTAGTCCTTCTCGGTCGGCAGACTGGGTGGCTGGATGCGCTCGGTCACGGCATGACTCCGATGTGGTCGTGGTACGGCGTCCCGGCGGACGTCCGGGAGCGCGTACCCGGGGGCGTCCGGGATCCGGACTACTGGTTGACCGACAAGTAACCGTTCCTGTGACGCCTGCCCGCCGACGGCCGGGGACAATGCCCCCGCGCCCGGCGGGTCAGCCGCGCAGGGAGGCCACGTAGGGCTCCAGTTTGGCCGGGTTCATCACCCACATGAGCCGGTCGATGCCTTCCGTCGAAACGTCGACGGACAGCAGGGCGACAGCCTTCTCGCCGGACGAGACCAGCACGGCCGGCAGGCCGTTCGCCTCGACCCACCGGATGTCCGCCTGCGGCCAGAAGCGAGGGGCGAAGGCCACGAGGTACCGCGAGACATGAGGGCGTCCGATCACCGGGATCTTGGACGCGCCGCGGATCCCGCCACCGTCCGAGTAGCTGACGACGTCAGCGGTGAGAACGTCCTCCAGCACCGACAGATCACCCGTCCGCGCCGCCGAGAGGAACACCTCCAGCAGCCGCCGGTGGGCTGCCGGCGTGACGCGCTCCCTGCGCTCGGCGGCGAGGTGCCTGCGTGCCCTGCTCACCAGCTGACGGGCGTTGGCCTCGCTCGTCTCCAGGATCTCGGAGACCCGCCCGTAGGGGTAGTCGAACGCCTCCCGCAGCACGTAGGCGGTGCGCTCCACGGGATTCAGCTTCTCCAGGAGCAGCAGTACCGCCATCTCCAGGGCCTCGGCCCGCTCCGCGCCCAGCTGCGGATCCTCCGTGGTGTCGACGGGCTCGGGAAGCCAGGGACCGACATAGGACTCCCGGCGCACCCGTGCGGACTGGGCCAGGTTGATCGCCAGCCGGGTGGCCACCGTGGTGAGGAAGGCGGCCGGTTCGAGGACCTTCGTGCGGTCCGTGTTCTGCCACCGCAGCCAGGTTTCCTGCACCACGTCTTCGGCCTCCGCCGTACTGCCCAGCACGCGGTAGGCGATGCCGAAGAGTCGCGGGCGCGCCGAAAGGAAGTCCTTCGTCGCTTGATCGAGGGTGTCGGGGTGGGCGCCAGCCTGCATGGATCTTCCCTTCTGGCTTCGTGCGCACCATGCTACAAGCGGCTGCGGAGGGCCGCGTCGGGGGCGTCGGCACGACCGTCCCGGACGCCGTCCAGCGGGCACACCGTGGCACTCGGAGAGTCCGCGCCGTCCCCGTGCAGGGCACGACACCGGTCCGCGACCCGTCCGCTCCTGGTGGCGAGCGAGCTCTGTCACGAAACAACCGCACGCCCGGTCAAGACCGTGAAAGGTCATGGACCAGGAAAGGTGCACGCGTCCCATGGACACTCCCGTCGACATCGTGCACTTCATGCTGACGGTCCTCTTCGCCCTCGCGGCGGTGCACGCACTGTGGCACGGTGTGCGGTCGACGGGGGCGGGACGCCGTGACCGGGTGGACCACCTCCTGCACGCCGCCATGTCCGTGGCCATGGCGGCCATGCCCTGGAGTCTCGGCCGATCGCTGACCGGTCGGCCCACGACGGTTCTCTTCGCGCTCGCCGCACTGTGGTTCCCGCTGACCGCCCTCCGCCGCCGCACGGCGAACAGAGTGGCGGAGATCGCCGGCCGGCTGCCGTCCGCGGCCGGCATGGCCGCGATGGCCTGGATGCTGCGCACACCCCACGGCCGTGGGGTGCCGGCCCACGAGACCCTGGCCGCGGGCGTCCCAACCGTGCACGACACCGCGGCTCATGGCCATGCCGCCGGCGCACCGGTGCCGACCGCATGTGTCACCGGGCTGCTGACGGTGTATCTCCTGGCCTGTGCCATGTGGTCGTTGACCCGCCCCATGCCCTCGCTGCGGTCCACCCCGGACGCCGCGCACCGCGCCGCCGCGACGGACCCGTACGGTCACGTCCGCGACGGCGCGATGGCGCTGGGGACGGCCCTGATGCTGCTCATGCCCCACTGACCGCCTGTCACAGGGCGCCGACGACGGCCTTGCTGCGCATCAGGAAGTCCGACAGGTAACTGTCGTGGGGCACACCCGGAGCCATCCAGTAGGTCGGGTGGTCACCGACGTACACATTGGCGATGGTGGGTTCCGCCAGCAGCGCGTCGAGCAACGCCCCGTCGCGGGTGAGCGCCGAGAGCACGAGTGTGTCCCGCAGCGGAGCGATGCCGTCCGTACGGTTCCAGGGCGCCACCCACACGCAGGGGAACGGGAGTTCCGTCCGGAGCTGCGCGGCACTCGAACTGCCGACCTGGTGGACGGCGGGACGCAGGACGGCGCTTCCGTCACCGAGGTCGCCGACGACGCCGTCGCCACCGAGCCAGGCACGGGTCCCCGCGGCCACCGACCTCAGGTAGGAGTCCAGGGCCCGCGCCCGGTCGAGCGGGCACACCGGGAGCACCGCCCGCACGTCCTGCGGCGGCAGAACGGGCAGCCGGGACAGGCGGGCCGCGACGGCCTCGGCGAGCGGCGCCGGATCGCCCTCGACGAAGACGGCGGTGGCGTTGACGCACGCGGTGCCCCCCTCGTCGGCGACCGAGCCGACGATCGTGTCGAGGTGCTCCCGCCAGTCGGTGTCCGCCGTGACGAGGATCTTGGTCCTGCCCGGCCCCTGGGGCAGCACGCGCGGATCGCGGGCGTACTGGGTGACCACCTCGTCGCCGCCGTACACGACAGCGCGGTCGGCACCGCGGATGAGCACGTCGGCGGTCCGGTGGTCCGTGGGCAGCAGCATCAGCTGGTCCTCGCGGACACCAGCCCGGTGCAATGCCGCGACAAGCCGGTGCGGGGTGAACGGCTCCCGCCGCGACGGACGCACGGCGACGCGGTAGCCCAGCGCCAGCGCTTCCAGCCACAACCGGTGGACGCCGGGGTGGTTGCCGGAGGCGTTGACGGTGAACACGTTCCCCCGGCGGGCCCAGACGGCGTGGCCGGCCTCCAGAGCCGGGTCCCGGCGGTCGGAGACCGCCCCGCGTGGTCTTCCCCGCTCGGCGGAGGAACGGGCCCGGCTGACGAACCGAGCCGTGCCCCGTGTCGCGGCGCGCACCACCGTCAGCGGCGTGCCGGACGTGCGGCTGACGAGGTGTTCGTACTCGCGTACGCCCAGTCCGCCGACGGTGCCGGTGGCGAACTCCTCACCGGCCGCCTCCAGCAGTGCGTCGACGTCGGCCGCCGGCACCGCCTCGGCCTTGCGCAGCGCGGCCAGGGCCCGGCCGACGTACAGCGGTGGCACCAGGCTCAGCCGCGCCACCTCGGTGCCGGACACATCCGTCACCGCGCTCGGCACCCGCGTCCGGTACGGACCGCGGGGACCCAGCGCGTCCAGGTACACCGGCCCGGTGACCACGGCATGTGTCATCAGTACACGCCCTCGATCACGGTCTCGCCCTGCACCGTGGGCACCGGCGCGACGTCCGCGACGGCGTCACCTGCCTGGCCGTCGGCCGGCCGCATGCGCACGGCCGTGTCCCGTTCCGCGTTGTTGGGGATGAGCATGGACTTGCTGACGTGGCTGACGATCACCTGGCCCCGCTCACCGACATCGACCGTGTCCCCGGTGTCGGGGTCCACGACCGACAGGAACACGTACGGCGACACGGGGTCGAACACACAGGGCTCCGAAGCGCTGAGACCCGTCCGTTCGAGCAGCGCGGTGAGCATCATCGTGTTGCCGTACATGCCGATGAGGGGTACGTCGGGAAAGACCTCCGTGCCCAGCAGGTGGCGGGTGTCGGGGTCCATGTGCGTGCCACCCCAGATGATCGCCCGGACGGAGCCGTTGATCCGCTCCAGGAGGTCGTCCTCGCGGGCGAAGCGCTCCAGCAGGGGGGTGGTGGCGGCGAGTACCCCGATGTCCTGCGTCAGCAGGATCCGCCGGCACTGTTCGACGAGATGGTCGGTGTAGGACTCGACCTCGTCGCTCCGGCCGGCGGCGACCAGCTTCTTCACCCAGCGGGGGTCCATGTCGATGCTCAGCCCCGGGCCGCCGAGGGATCCCGCGGCCCGCTGCAGCACGTCACCCACCAGATGCGGGCCCGTCGGCGCCACCGTCAGCCACTGGGCTCCCACGGGCACGCCGTGGTCCCGGAGGCGCTTGTCGACCTGCTCCGTGCTGTGCCGCATCCAGTCGTCGAGCTGGACGACTCGCTTGGGCGCCCCGGTCGTTCCGCCGCTGTCGAAGACGTTGAGCAGCCGGGCGTCGTTTCCGTAGCCCCCGGGGATCAGGTCCGCCACCGGGACGTCCCGCAGTTCGTCGGTCTGGTCGGGGAAGAGCATCAGGTCGTCCACGCCCTTGACGTCCTGCCGCGGATCGAAGGCGAGCCGGTCGGCCCGGTCGAGCCAGTAGCGGGAACCCGTCGCCGGGTCGAAGTGCCAGCGCATGGCCGCTCGGACGAACTCGTCCGGGTCGACGTCGTCGGACGGTCCGGCGTCCAGAACGGTGGGGGACTCGTACGTCATGGATGGTCCTTCCTGGGCACGGGCTCGTGCGTATGAGCGAGGTTCCGCGGGACGTGTGAGATCGGAAAGGGTTCGGTCACCGGCTGAACAGCTCGAAGGCGACGGCACGCCTTCCGTCGAACCGCGAACCGTGGGTGCCGGTGCTGTCGGTCAGGAAGCGGCGCGCGTACGTCTCGGGGTCCTCCTCGGTCAGTGCCTCGATGTAGGTGCGGTGCCGCAGCAAGGACAGCACCCCCTGTTCGAAGCCGGGCTCGGCGGACACCGCGTGGGTCGGCGCGGGCGAGTTGGCGACGGCCACCCACCGGACGCCGTTCCAGGGCCGCAGGCCCTGTTCGGTGAGCTCGGGGAAGATCCAGCGGTTGCCCGCGTCCGCCGACGCGTCCAGCACCGCGCGTCCCACTGCCACGTGGTCCGGTGTGTTCCAGGCACCCTGGGCCCAGGTGTCCCGGTGGTTGAGCGTGATCACCAGCTCGGGTCGGTGGCGCCTGACGGCAGCGGCGATGTCGCGCCGCAGGGGCACGCCGTACTCGATCACACCGTCCTGGTGGTCGAGGAACTCCACCGTGGACACACCCACGGCCGCGGCGGCGGCACGCTGCTCCGCCTCGCGCAGCGACCGGGCGCGTTCGGGGGCCAGGCTGTCGATACCGGCCTCACCACGGGTGGCGAGGACGTAGACGACCTCCCGGCCGTCGGCCACCCAGGAGGCCACGGCGGCCGAGCATCCGTACTCCAGATCATCGGGATGGGCCACCACGGCGAGCGCCCGTCGCCAGTCGTCCGGCATCGGGCGGAGCGGTGGAAGAGGGCTGTCGGTCATGTGTCTGCTCTCGTAGATGTCGCGTGGTGTGGCGGCAGGCCGGCACGGGGCTCTTCAAAGCCGATGTGCGCGGGCACCTTGGAGCCGACCGTGTCGCCGAAGTGGTTCAGACGCGCGGAAGGAGGCTCTCCAGGGGGACGGCGAGATCGGCGAGGACGGCGTCGTCCGTCTCCACGCCGGATTCGATCAGGGAACGGATCGTGCCGATGACGTCCCACAGGTTGACGCTCATTCCCGCAACGATCCGGTTCCCGGACAGCCAGAAGGCGATGAACCGCCGCTCGTCCGGTGCCCCGCGGAAGACGACACGGTCGTAGCCGCCCGGCTCGGCGTAGCCGGTGTACTCCATCCCGAGGTCGTACTGGTCGGTGTAGAAGTACGGCAGCCGGTCGTAGACCGCGTCCTTGCCCAGCATGCTCAGCGCGGCGGTGCGCGGCTGGTGCAGTGCGTTGGCCCAGTGCTCGACGCGCAGGTGCCGGCCGAGCCGCGGGTGGTAGGCGTTGGCGACGTCGCCGGCGGCGTAGATGTCGGCCACCGAGGTCCGCAGGTGTCTGTCCGTGACGATGCCGTTGCGCACGTCCAGGCCCGCCTCCTCGGCGAGGCGGACGTTGGGCGTGATGCCCACTCCCACCACCACGGCGTCCGCGGGCAGGCGACTGCCGTCGGCGAGCACGACCCCGTCCACGCGGCCGCCGGTTCCGGTGACGCGTTCGATCCCGGCGTGGGGACGCAGGTCGACGCCGTGGTCCCGGTGCAGGCCGGCGAAGACCTCGGCCGCCTCTCGCCCCAGGACCTTGAGCAGGGGCAGCTCGGCGTGTTCAAGGACGGTCACCTCCGCCCCGGCCGTCCGCGCCGCGGCCGCCGTCTCCAGACCGATCCATCCGCCGCCGACGACCACGATCCGCGCGCCCTCGGTGAAGGCGGACTTGAGACGCTCGCTGTCGCCCACGCGTCGCAGATACAGCACGTTGTCCAGGTCCGCCCCCGGAACGGACAGGCGGCGCGGTGAGGAACCGGTCGCCAGAAGCAGCTTGGCGTAGGGCACGCGACGACCGTCGTCCAGCGTCACCTCGTGGGCCTGCCCGTCGACCGACGTCACACTCGTGCCCAGAAGCAGGTCGACGCCGTGTTCCCGGTACCAGTCCTCGGGGTGCACATAGATCGACTCGCGATCCTCCTTGCCCAACAGATAGCCCTTGGACAGCGGCGGTCGAATGTACGGCCGCTCACGCTCGTCCCCGATGAGGAGAAGCGGCCCGTCGTGACCGTGCGCGCGCAGTTCTTCAGCAGCCTTGCCGGCGGCCAGGCCGCCCCCGACGATCACGAATGTGTTATCAGGCGACATGATGATCCCGTCTCAGGTTGTGCGGCGCACACAGCGAGTCGTGTGGTGCGGTCATCCATGAGACCGGGCGACGACAAGGGTTGTGACATCACCGCGTCAGCGTGCCGGGGCGACCGCCGTCGGCGTCCCCTGGCCGTTCTCGCGGGCATCAGGAGGTGTGATCCGTCGCCTCATCAGGGAGAACGGAGCGTCACCGCCAGTACGGCCGGATCATCGTGTCCTGCCAACGGGACGAATCCGTGCCGTTCCAGGTCGTCGATCATCTGCGAGCGCGAGGCGGGCCACATCCAGAACGTCTCGGTGTGCTCCCGGAGCACACCTTCCGCACCCCGTACCCAGTAGTCGGCGCGTGTGTGGATGCGGTTTCCGGCGGTCGACATCACCATGCGTCCGCCGTACGTGTGCTCGCCGATGCGCTGTTCGGGCAGGACGCGCAGAAGGGCCCGGACCGGAAGCTGGGCAGGTGGAAGCTGCAGGAACAGCGAACCGCCCGGGACGAGGGCCGCGCCGATCGCATGCCAGAGCGCGTGCCGCGCGCTCGGCGAGAGGCACGCGACCGTGTTGTGGCAGACGGCCACGTCCGCCACCGCGTACAGAGCCGCCTCGTCCAAGGCGTGCGGGTGCACGGTCACCCGCTCCCTCTGCCGTGCGGGCAGGGCGGCGAGGCGGGTCATCAGGGACGTGCGCATGGCCCGCGCGGGCTCGACGGCGTACACGTCGACTGGAGACTCGGCCAGGCTCATCAACGTGACCCGTCCGGTACCGGCACCGATGTCCAGGACCCCGACACGGGCCTTCGCGACTTCGCGACCGTAGAGCTGACGGACCCGTCTCTCGTCCGCCTCGGCCTGGAGGATGTCGTAGAACTCCGCAGTGACGGCGTAGGAATCCGTCTGCGGCCGGAAGGTCGGTGCTCTCGCTATGACAGGGTGCATATCCAGCAAGACAGCACCTGGGCCGTAGGTGTGACAGCGATGACGGCGAGCGGGGTGCCGGCCCGTGCGGGCTCGGGGTGACCGCCGTCGCAGTCCTGTGCTGTTGCGTCGGCCGGGACCTCCTCACGAACGTCGAGGAGCACGGCGGCGCCCGGCTCCTTCTGTCACACCTGGGCCATCTCGCCGGTCATGACTGGGACAGCAGTTCACGAACCGTGCCCGAACAGCACAGCCGTGGACGAGTCGGCTCCGCAGCGCCGCGGGTGCGTTGCTTCGCCTCCGTGTCGGGGCTGGGCGACGCGCGTGGCACGGACAGCCACGGCCGCACGGCGACGGCGAGCCCTCGCAACACGCCAGTGCCGCGGACTCACGGCAGTGCCCGGGACCGCGGCGCCATCAGACGCAGCGAGCTTCGGGTGATGCAGAAATGAATGGTGGAGAGATGGGCAACGAAAGCCGGCCGGCCGAGCCGGGGCAGGAGCGCACGGGGGAGAGGCTCGCCCAGTGGGCGGACGGCCGACTCGGCTACCGCCGTCTGGCCCGCTCCGCTCGGCGTCTGGTCTTCCCCGACCATTGGTCGTTCATGCTCGGCGAGATCGCACTCTACAGTTTCGTCATCCTGCTGCTCACCGGCGTCTACCTGAGCCTCTACTTCCACCCTTCCTCCGACCCTGTGGTCTACCAGGGCAGCTACGCCCCCTTGCGAGGCCAGCTGGTGTCGGAGGCCTTCGACTCGACCCTGCACATATCCTTCGACGTCCGCGGCGGCCTGCTCGTCCGCCAGGCACACCACTGGGCGGCGCTGGTCTTCGTCGCCGCCTTGTTCGTACACATGTTGCGAGTCTTCTTCACCGGCGCGTTCCGCAAGCCACGCGAGCTGAACTGGGTGTTCGGGTTCCTGCTGCTCATCCTGGCCATGTTCGGGGGCCTGACGGGCTACGACCTGCCCGACGACCTGCTGTCCGGCACCGGCCTCCAGGTCGTGAACGGCACGATCCTGTCGATCCCGGTCGTCGGGACGTACGTGTCGTTCTTCCTCTTCGGCGGCGAGTTCCCCGGCGAGGACCTGATCGCCCGCTTCAACACGATCCACATCCTTGTCATCCCCGGACTGATGGTCGCCCTGCTCGTCGGCCACCTGGCCCTGGCCGTACGCCACCGGCACGCTCAGTACCCCGGGCCCGGCCGCACCAACACCAACGTCGTCGGCATTCCGTTCCGGGTGTACGCCGTGAAGGCCGGCGGCTACTTCTTCCTCGTGTCCGGCGTGATCTTCTTCATGGCCGCCGTCGCGCAGATCAATCCGGTGTGGAACTACGGGCCCTTCCGCCCCGACCAGGTCTCCGCCGGTTCCCAACCCGACTGGTACATGGGCGTCGCCGACGGCTTCCTGCGCGTCATGCCCGGCTGGGAAATCTCGTTCTGGGGCCACACCCTGGCCCTGGACAACTTCCTGCCCCTGCTGATCGGCATGCTCCTCTTCCTCGCCATGGGCGCCTATCCCTTCATCGAGTCCTGGGTCACGGACGACGACCGCGAACAGCACTTGCTGGACCGCCCCCGCAACCGCCCGGTGCGGACCGCTCTGGGCGTGGCCTGGCTCAGCGTCTACTCGGTGGCTCTCGTCGGTGCCGCCAACGACCTGATAGCGACGCATCTGCGTGTTTCCGTCGAATCAGTCACCTGGACCGTGCGCATCGGCCTGTTCGTCGTCCCGGTCCTGGCCTTCTTCATCACCAAACGTGTGGCACTGGGTCTCCAACGGCAGGACCGCGACAAGGTGCTGCACGGGCGTGAGAGCGGCGTCATCAAACGGCTTCCGCACGGCGAGTACGTCGAGGTGCACGAGCCGCTCACCCAGGCGCAACTGCACGTCCTGACGGCCCACACGCAGTACCGGCCCATGGAGGCCGCACCCTTGCAGGACGGCGACGGCGACGGCGCCGTGCCCCGCCGGGCCCAGCGCATGCGCGTCAGGCTCAGCCGTGTCCTCTACGGCTCGGGTACGCAGATTCCCAAGCCCACGGCGGCCGAGTACTCGGAGATCAGCAGCGGCCACCACCACTCCTGATCAGCGACGCAACACCCCGCGACCTGTCGTCACGACGTGTCACACCTTCGACGCGGTTCCGGTCATATGAGTAAAAGGCGGCACAACGAAGTGCCGGGCCAATCGGTCCGCCGTACACGGCTGTTCGCCGCGGCGCCCTCGCCCCGTCGGCCTGACCGCCGACTCCCGCGCGGCAGCCTCGGCTCTTCCTCGCAGCGGCGGACCCACACCCGTACCGCGGCTGCGGGCCGCGCAGGGGAAAAGACCCCCAAGGACCAGCCCGCTTGCCCTCCCGGAGCTTGCGCCCCGATCCCGCCCGAAAGGCATCCGACATGACCCGTACCTCCCGCACACGCCGGGCCCGTACCTCCCTCACCGTTCTGGCCGGCGCCACCATCGCCGCGGGCCTGCTCGCCACCACGATCGCCCCGGCCTCCGCCGACAAGGGCGTCCCCGCGCGGGCGCCCAAGCCCACCGTCGTCCTGGTCCACGGTGCCTTCGCCGACTCCACGAGCTGGAACGGCGTCATAGAGAGACTGCGACACGACGGTTATCCCGTGGTCGCCGTCGCCAACCCGCTGCGCTCACTGAGCGGCGATTCCGCCTACCTCAAGGACGTCCTGGCCGGCATCGACGGTCCCGTCGTCCTGGCCGGCCACTCCTACGGCGGCTCGGTCATCAGCAATGCCGCCACCGGTAACAAGAACGTCAAGGCGCTGGTCTACCTCGCAGCCTTCCTCCCGGAAAAGGGCGAAAGCGCGGTCGACCTGTCGGGGAAGTTCCCCGGCAGCACCCTCGGCGACGCGCTGCGCGCGGTGCCGTTCACGAACGCCGACGGTTCTCAGGGCACCGACCTCTACATCCAGAACGACAAGTTCCGGCACCAGTTCGCGGCGGACGTGCCCCGTAACGAGACCGACCTGATGGCCGTCACCCAGCGACCGATCACCAACGCCGCCCTGTCCGAGGGCGCGGCGGAGCCCGCGTGGAAGACCATCCCGTCCTGGGTCCTGGTCGCCACTCAGGACCTCAACATCCCGCCGAAGGCCCAGGAGTTCATGGCCGAGCGGGCCGGTGCCCACACCACGGAGGTCCGAGCGTCCCACGCGGTGAGCGTGTCGCGGCCCGGCAAGGTCGCCGACGTCATCGAGGACGCCGCACGCTCGGTGCGCTGACCCCTCCGCGTAACGCCCACGGGACTGACCCGGACCGTTCGGTCCACGTCGGTCCCGTGGGCGTTCCACGCTTCCGAGCGCGCGAACCCTGTTCCCCCGACCGCCGGTCCGCCCGTGCGCATCCCGCACCGGGCCGGCCGCGCAAGGACGATCCCATGCGCCGCGAACCGCGGATCATTCCCATCGGCCCCGGCCACCTCGCTCCCGTCGTGGCGATGCACCGTCGCTGCTCCTCGCACACCCTGTGGAGCCGTTACCACCGGGCCATGGCCGACCCTCCCACCTATCTGCCCGCTCTGCTGACCCGCCCCGGCTCGGTCCACCTGGCCGCACGGGACAGCACCGGCCGCATCGTCGCCGTGGGTCATCTGATGCCGGACCGCTCGGCCGTCGAGGCCGCGCTTCTGGTCGAGGACGCCTGGCAGGGGCAGGGGCTCGGTACCCGCCTGCTGCACCACCTGGGCCACCACGCGCTCAGAGGCGGCTGGGCGACGCTCTACGGCCTCGTCCTGTCCGGGGACGAACGGACGGACGCCCTCCTGCGCCACGTGCCCGTCCCCGTGCACCGCAGTGAGGAGGGCGGTACCGTCACCGCCTGGGTCCGGGCACATGACCTGGCGGTCGGCCTGCCCGGCCGCCGGCGCAGTCGCTTCCTCCGCGCCGGGCACCGGTGATCAGCGGCCGTCTTCCGGGCCGGCAGGACCGGGTACCGGCCCACTGAGAAAAGCCGATGCGGAACATAGAGTTCCGCATCGGCTGTTTCCTCAGCAGCTTCACCAGGGCGCGGGCACGCCTCACGTACCGGCGTCGGGGTACAGGTCGTCCTCGAACGCCGCGGACTCCAGGATCTCCCTGACCGCGGTCAGGTAGCGAGCCGCGTCCGCCCCGTCCACCAGCCGGTGGTCGTACGACAACGACAGGTGCACCAGGTCCCGGATGCCGATGACCTCCTCGCCGGCGCTGTGCACGACCCCGGGCCTCCTGACCGTCGCGCCCACGCCCAGGATCGCGGCCTGGCGCGGCGGCACGATGACGGTGTCGAACAGGGAGCCGCGCGAACCGGTGTTGGAGATCGTGAAGGTCGCGCCCGACACGTCATCGGGTGTGAGGTGGCCACTGCGGGCCCGGTCGGCCAGGTCGTGGACGGCCCGGGCGATCCCGGCGACGGTCAGGTCGCCCGCGGCCTTGATCACCGGGGTCATCAGCCCGTTCTCGGTGTCGACCGCGATGCCGACGTTCTCGGTGTCGAAGTAGGTGATCGTCCCCTCGGCCTCGTTGATCCTGGCGTTGACGACCGGATGTGCCTTCAGGGCCTGGGCCGCGGCCTTGACGAAGAACGGCATCGGGGACAGCTTGAGGCCCTCGCGGGCGAGGAAACCGTCCTTCGCCCGGTTCCGCAGGCGCATCAGCCCGGTGACGTCGGCCTCGACCGTGCTGGTCAGTTGCGCCTGCTCCAGCAGAGCCTTCTTCAGGTTGTCCCCGATGGCTCTGCGGATGCGGGTCATCGGGACCGTCCGGCCGCGCAGCGCGGACTCCTGCGCTGCCGGGGTGGACGGCACAGCGGGCGCAGGTGACACCGGCGTGACCGGCGCCGACACCGGCGGTGCCGCCGTGGGTACGGGCGCGGGGGCCGGCGACGGGGCGACGGGTGCGGCAGGAGGCGGCGTGACCGGCGCCGGCGCAGGAGTGGGAGACGGCGCCGGGGCAGCCTGGGGGGCCTCGGCCGGGGGCGCCGGTGGGGCCGCCGGGACGGCGTCCGCCGCACCGATGACGGCGAGTTCGGCGCCGACCTCGGCGGTCTCGTCCTCGGCGACGGCGATGCTCAGCAGAACACCGGTGGCGGGGGAGGGGATCTCGGTGTCGACCTTGTCGGTGGAGACCTCCAGCAAGGGTTCGTCGGCCTCGACGTGCTCGCCGATCTGTTTCAGCCAGCGGGTCACGGTGCCCTCGGTGACGGACTCGCCGAGGGCAGGCAGGGTCACGGTAACCGTCATGATGTCGTTCAGCTCCTCACGGACCGGCAGGGCGCAAGGGCCCTCCGGTTCCTTTCGTTCATGACCTGCGTCATGGGGGTCGGTCGCGTGTCCCCGCCGCTCACCGGTCGAGGCCGTAGCGGGCGCGGGCCTGCGCGACGGTCGCCAAGGGGATCTGCCCGGCCCGGGCCAGCCGGTCCAGTGCGGTCACCACGATCGACTCGGCGTCCACGTGGAAGTAGCGACGGACGTCCTCACGGGTGTCGGACAGACCGAAACCGTCGGTGCCCAGGGAGTAGTAGTCCTGCTCGATCCACTGGCTGATCTGGTCGGGCACCTGCCGCATCCAGTCGCTGACGGCCAGCACCGGCCCCGGCGCACCGGCCAGTGCCCCGGTGACGAACGGAGTGCGATCCTCACCGCGCATCCGGGCGTCGTCGGCGCGCATCGCGTCGCGGCGCAGCTCCGTCCACGACGTCACCGACCACACGTCGGCGTGCACGTTCCAGTCGGAGGCGAGGAGTTCCTGCGCTCGCAGGGCCCAGTGAATGGCCGTACCGGAGGACAGCAACTGGAGCCGGGGTCCCGCCGCGGCGGGGTCGGCGGGCCGGTACCGGTAGATGCCCCGGACGATGCCCTCCTCGACACCCGGCAGCGCGGGCATGGCCGGCTGGTGCTTCGGCTCGTTGTACACGGTCAGGTAGTAGAAGACGTCTTCCGGCTGCTCACCGTACATCCGGCGCAGACCGTCCCGGACGATGACCGCGATCTCGTAGGCGAAAGCCGGGTCGTAACTGACCGCCGCCGGATTGGTGGCGGCCAGCAGGTGCGAGTGCCCGTCCCCGTGCTGCAGTCCCTCACCGGTCATGGTCGTGCGCCCCGCGGTGCCGCCGACGACGAAGCCGCGGCCCATCTGGTCGCCGAGCGCCCAGAACTGGTCGCCGGTGCGCTGGAAGCCGAACATGGCGTAGAAGATGTAGAACGGGATCATGGGCTCGCCGTGCGTGGCGTACGAGGTCGCCGCGGCGGCGAACTCGGCCACGGAACCGGCCTCGGTGATGCCCTCGATCAGCAGCTGTCCGGTCGTGCTCTCCTTGTAGTGGAGCAACTGGTCCGCGTCGACCGGATCGTAGTTCTGGCCCAGCGGCGAGTAGATGCCGGCCGTGGGGAACATCGATTCCATGCCGAACGTACGGGCCTCGTCGGGGATGATCGGCACCCAGCGCGCTCCGGTCCGCTCGTCACGCATCAAATCTTTGACCAACCGCACCAATGCCATGGTGGTGGCGACCTCTTGGTGGCCGAAACCCTTCTCCAACGCCTCGAAGGGCTTGGCGGGCGGCTCCGGCAGCGGCTTCGCGATCACCCGCCGGAGAGGGGCGGGCCCTCCCAACGCGGCCCGGCGCTCGCGCAGGTACCGCACCTCCGGTGAATTCTCCCCCGGGTGCCAGAACGGGACCTGGTCACCGGCGAGCGCACTGTCGGGAATGGGAAGCCCCAGCAGGTCACGCATCTCACGGAACTGCTGCATCGTGAGCTTCTTCATCTGGTGGTTGGCGTTGCGGGACTCGAACGCCGAACCCAGGGTGTGACCCTTCACCGTCTGGGCGAGGATCACCGTCGGCGCGCCCCGGTGCTCCACCGCGGCCCGGTAGGCGGCGTACACCTTCAACGGCTCGTGTCCGCCGCGGGAGTTCTCGAACAGGTCGACCACCTGGGCGTCGCTCAGGGCGGCGGAGAGGGCGGACAGGGCGTCACCGGTGAAGAAGTTCTTCCGTATGTACGCGGCGTCCCGCGCGGCCAGCGTCTGCATCTGCGCGTCGGGCACCTCGCCCAGGCGCCGCACGAGGTCGCCGGTGGTGTCCTGTCCCAGCAGCGGGTCCCAGGCCTCGCCCCACAGGGTCTTGACCACGTTCCAGCCCGCGCCGCGGAACCGCGCCTCCAGCTCCTGCACGATCTTCGAGTTGGACCGCACCGGCCCGTCCAGGCGCTGGAGGTTGCAGTTGATGACGAACGTCAGGTTGTCCAGGCCCTCGCGGGAGGCCACAGTCAGGGCGGCCATCGACTCCGGCTCGTCCGTCTCCCCGTCGCCCAGGAACGCCCACACCCGCGAGGCGGAGGTGTCCTTGATGCCGCGAGCCTGCAGATAGCGGTTGAAGCGGGCCTGGTAGATCGCGCCGAGCGGGCCCAGCCCCATGGACACCGTCGGAAACTCCCACAGCCACGGCAGCCGCCGCGGGTGCGGGTACGACGGCAGGCCGTGTCCGCCCGCCTCCCGCCGGAAACCGTCGAGTTGCTCCCTGCTGAGCCTCCCTTCGAGGAACAGCCGGGCGTAGATGCCCGGGGAGGCGTGCCCCTGGAGGAACAGCTGGTCGCCCGATCCGTCACCGTCCTTGCCCCGGAAGAAGTGGTTGAAGCCGATCTCGTAGAGCCAGGCCGCCGACGCGTAGGTGGAGATGTGGCCGCCCAGTCCCAGCCGGGAACCCCGGGTGACCATGGCCGCGGCGTTCCACCGGTTGAGCGCGGTGATCCTGGACTCCATCTCCAGGTCGCCGTCGAACTCCGGCTGTGCGGCGGCCGGGACGGTGTTGATGTAGTCCGTGGACAGCAGTCCGGGCAGGGGCGTCCCCGACGCCGCGGCGAACTCGTGCACCCGCCGCATCAGGTAGGCCGCCCGCTCCGGCCCGGCGTTCCGCACGACGGCGTCGAGGGAGGCCTGCCATTCGGCGGTCTCCTCGCTGTCACGGTCGGGTAGTTGATCGAGCTCGCTGATCACAGAGGTCTCGGTGGGCCGGGACGGATCACTCATGGCAGCCTTCCTGTCACTGCGTGGGTGCCGGCGACGCCGGCCGCGGACACGGTGGGCGCCGCGGGGCGGTCGGTGGGGATCGGGGGTGACGACGCGTCGCCGCCCGGCGGACTCAGCGGTTCTTGAGCCACTGGCTGAAGGTCTGGTGGCCGACGTGGGCGTCCGGCCCGGGAAGGAGGGCCCGCTCCTGGAGCACCGCGCCGAAGAACGGGGCCCGCGCGTCGGCGATCACCGGGCCGCGCCGGCCCAGGAAGGTGAGCAGCTCGGCGGTGACGTCCTCGAACCTGAGCTCTTCGGGGCCGGCGACCTCGGTCACCTCGAACCGCGGTAGACCCACCGCGACATGGGCGACCGCCGTGGCGACGTCGTCCATCGAGACCGGACGCAGCAGGAGCGGGGGCACGTGCACACCGTCGGGCCGGGTGCCGGCCGTCGCGGCGGCCGCCACCGACTTGTGGAACGGCGTGGCGCGTACCACGGAGTACGGAACGGTGGTGTGCCGCACCAGGTCCTCCTGTGCCGCCTTGGCCCGGAAGTAGCCCGAGCCGATCCGGTCGGCGCCCACCACCGACAGCGCCACGTAGTGCTCGACGCCCGCCGCGGCGGCGGCCTTGAGGAGGTTGCCCGTCGCGGTGGTGAAGAACGCCGTGCTGGTCTCCTGCTTCCGCGAGGGTGCGTCGGTGAGGTCCACGACCACCTCGGCGGCGCGCAGCGCCTGGTCGAGGCCCTGGCCGGTGCTGACGTCGACCCCTTGTCTGCGGGAGACCGGCACGACCTCCACCCCGTGGTCCCGGAGCCTGGCGACGGTCCTGGAACCGATCAGACCGGTGGCACCTACAACGACGACTCTCATCTGGATCTCTTCCGTCCAGGGGCCGATGACCCCGCTGGGTATGCGTCGAAGGCGGTGGCGGACGTCGGTGCGCCACCGTGCTCACCACAGCTAGACAGGACCGATCGGCTCGTTGTGACACCATGCTCACGAGTGCCGGCCGCCGCCGGTCGCAATCCGTGTCACAAATCTGCCGGGCACCCGGTCAGGAGGAGGAGCGGTCTTCAACGACCGGACATGACCACGTGCAGGCGGGATCTGCCGCCCGGCACGTGGAACCACGGAAGGTGCGACTCAGTGTCGGAGAACTCACAGCACGCCCACCACGGCCACGGTCACGGAACGGGCGGCGAGGACGGTCCGAGCTGGACCCGAGCGGCGAAGATGCTCCAGGACGCCTCGCCGATCACCGTTCCCGAGGGTGCCTCGGCGATGACCATCCACGTCCAGTGGGAGCCCGGTGACCCCGGCACCCCGCCGCACCGCCACTCCGGACCGGCGTTCGGCTATGTCATCAAGGGCGCGGTCCGCTTCGAACTTGAGGGCGAGCCCGAGCGCGTCATCGAGGCCGGTGGCACGTTCTGGGAACCGGGTGGCGACGCCATCCACTACCAGGACGGCAACGCTCTCGCCGACGAGAGGACCGAATTCGTCGTCACCATGATGTGCGCCCCCGGCAAGCCCATGCTGGAGCTGGTCGACGAGCAGGAGCTCAAGGAGCGCGCCCACCTGCGTGCGCCGCGGCCCACCGCCTGACCCCGGAGGTCCGGCCGCCGTCCGCTGCCCCACGGCGGCGGACGGCGGCGTGTCCGCGTTGTGTGCCAAGGACCGGATCACCGTGCTCCGTGACACCCGGTGCCGGCCGTCGACGCGACAGGCGGGGGGGGGGGGCGCCCCCCCCCCCCCCCCCGCGCCGGGGGGGGGGGGGGGGGGGGCCGCCCGGGGGGGGGGGGGATCCCCCCCAAAGGGGGGGGGGGGGGGGGGAGGTCGGGCCCCCCC
>NZ_JBIRJA010000025.1:71703-103018 GCF_044329325.1 Streptomyces sp. NPDC017676
CCCCGGGGCCCGGTCACCCCGGGGGCGGGCGGTGGCGCCGCCGGGGGGGCCCCCTTCCGGGCCACCCCCGGGGTAACCGGGTTCCCGGGCATGGGGGCCCCGCCTGTCGGTGTCTTCTACTCCACGAAGTATGAGTCGTGCTTGTCGAAGAACGCGGCCCGCTCCTCCTCCGAGGCGTGCGCCAGCTGCGACACCTGCTCGAAGTACTCCTCGCGTGGGGCGCCCGGGGTGAACAGGAGCAGCATGTCGGCCGGAGCGTCGGAGTCGTTCCGGAAGGCGTGCAGCCCACCCTGGGGCACGTGCAGGAAGTCTCCCTTGCGCGCGTCGACCCACTCCACGCCGTTGAACAGGCGCACCGTGCCGTCCAGGATGTAGAACGACTCCGAGATCCGCTTGTGGAAATGCGTCTTGGGGCCGCCCGCCCTGGGCCGCATCTCCACCCGGTACAGCCCGAACTCACCCCGCGTGGTACCAGTGGTCGCCAGATAGTGGGTGGCGTCCTTCCCGGTACCGCCCTCACCGAGGTCCGGTGGTGTGGTGGCCGGCCGGAAGACGGCGCTGACCTCTCCGTCCTCTCCCCAGTACTTCTGTTCCGGGTACGGGTACGACATGTCTGGCTCCTTTCCTGCGGCCGACGTGTGACGACGCGCCGGCGCGAACCGCTGAGCAGCGGCCCTCTCTACAACGAGACCGGCGGGCGTCCGCCCGTGTGACAGCGGAGCGCCCCGCCGGGTGTCAGTCGACGACCTGGTGATGGATGAAGCGGGACACCAGTGGAGGCTCCATGAGCCAGCTGTGTGTCCGTCCGTGCAGCGGGTGAGAAGCCGCAGCAGTCTGCCGCAGCGTGGCGAAGGCCACTGACGCGCCGACGACCAGCAGGCCCGCGCACAGCGGCATCGCCCGGCCGAACGACGTGTTGAAGGCCGCGTCGGACCGGTAGGCGTCCGGTCCCATCCCGGCCAGGAGGGGCAACGCCGCCACGGACACCAGCCCGGCCGCACGGGCCACGGCGTTGTTGATGCCGCTGGCCAGCCCGGCGTTCGCGGAATCCACCGACGACAGCAGGGTCACGGTGAGCGGAGCGACCATCACGACCATGCCGGCTCCCATCACCAGCAGGGCGGGAAGGACATCGCGGAGATAGGACGCGCCCGGGCCGACCCGCAGCATCATCAACATGCCCGCCGCGCACACCACCGGACCGACGGTGAGCGGAGTCCGCGGCCCCAGCCGCCGGGCGAGCGTCCCGGACCGGGAGGAGAACAGCACCATCAGGGCGGTGTTGGGCAGCATGGCGGCACCGGCTGCCAGCGCCGAGTACCCGACGACGATCTGCAGTTGCAGAGCCGTCAGGAAGAAGAACCCGCCCGTGCCCGCGTAGACGCACAGGGTGATCAGGTTGACAGCGGTGAACTGCCGGGACGAGAAGACGGACAACGGCATCATCGGGTCGCTGCTGCGGCGCTCCACGCGGAGGAACGCGGCACCCGCCGCGACGCCGGTGACCGATGCGCCGACGGCCACCGGTCCGTTGTTTCTGGCCTCGGTCAGCCCGTAGGTGATCAGGGAGAGTGCCAGAGCGCCCAGGACGGCGCCGTCGATGTCGAAACCGATGCGCCGCCGGCGCCCCGTGTCGGCCATGAGGACCTCGTTCGTCCTGGGCGTGCCGACGGACTCCGGGACGTGGCGCAGTGCTACGGGTACACACAGCAGCGCCGGGAGGATGCTCAGCAAGAAGGTCCAGCGCCAGCCGGGACCGTCCACCAGCCATCCGCCGAGAAACGGCCCGAGGGCCGCGCCGACGCCGCCGAAGCCCGACCACAGACCGATCGCACGTGGCCGGTCGTCCGGGTGGAAGGATGCCTCGATGATCGCCAATGAGCCGGGCGTGAGGAGAGCACCGCCGACGCCCTGCAGGGCTCGGGCGGCGATCAGCGTGGTGGTGCCCGGAGCCAGACCGCACAGCAAGGAGGCCACCGCGAACCACACCAGGCCCAGAACAAAGATGCGGCGCCGCCCGAAACGGTCGCCCAGCGAGCCGCCCAGCAGGATCAGACCCGCCAGGGTCAGCATGTACGCGTTCACCGTCCACTGGAGCACCGCGAGGTCGGCGTCGAAGTCGTCACCGATGCGCGGAAGAGCGACGTTGGTGACGGTCGATCCGAGCAGCACCACGCTGGATCCCAGAACGGTGGCCAGCAGGGTCCACCGTCCCCGGGCACTGGCGAGGCGGAGCGGGGCGGAGTCGTCCGGTGCGGGGGAGTGCGTCATGTCGAGTCCTGGTTCCGTCCGGAGAAGCCGTCGCGGCCGACGTACGTGTGCCGCAGTGCGCGCACGTCGCGTACGGCAGCCGCGAACGCCTCGGGGCTCTCCTGCGGAAGATTGTGGCCGGCGTTCACCACCTGGCGGTGGAGCCGGGGGCCGGTGAAGTGCCGAGCGGTGGAGGAACCGTCCGACGCGGGGAAGTTGCCGTCGGCCCGACCGTCGAGGGTGACGGTGGGAACCGTGATGGCGGGCAGCTCGGCGAGACGCGCCTCGAAGGCCGCGTACGCCTCGGCACCCGGAGCCGCACCAAGCCGGTGCCGGTACGAATGGATGACGACGTCGGTGTAGTCGGGATTGGCGAAGGCCCTCGCCGTCCTCTCCAGATCCTCCTCGCGGAAAGGCCACTTGGGCGAGTTCCGCTCCCAGATGACCCGGGCTATCCCCTGCGGGTCGGCGGCAAGACCGGCCCGGCCCCGCTCGGTGAGGAAGTAGTAGAAGTACCAGAAGCCCGCCTCCCGTTCGGGTGCGACGGGTTCCATCGCCGCGCCGATGTCCTGGATGAGGTAGCTGTTGACCGAGACCAGGCCCAGAACGCGCTCGGGCCACAAAGCCGCGGCGACGTTGGCGGCGCGCCCGCCCCAGTCGTATCCGGCGAGGTAGGCCCGCTCCACGCCCAGGGCGTCCAGGAGGGCGACGACGTCGGCTCCCAGCGCGGCCTGCTGACCCGAGCGCGGAGTCGACTCGGACAGGAACCTGGTGGGCCCGTGACCCCGCAGATAGGGGACGACGACCCGGAACCCGCTCTCGGCGAGCAGCGGGGCGACGTCCGCGTAGCTGTGGACGTCGTAGGGGAAACCGTGCAGGAGCAGCACGGTGTCGTCTCCCGACCCCGTCTCGTAGTAGGCGACTTCCAGCACGTCGGTGCTGACTCGTCGCAGAGGGGCGAGTGCGTGGCGTTCTGACATGAGGGTCCTCCGGGATCCAAGGCCCGCGGTGGTCGCTCCGGGCTCCGCGCCGCCGGGCGGACTTCGACCGGCCGGTCGGGTCGGCGTCCCTCGCCTGGTCGAAGGCCGGGGCGACCAGGCGAGGGACGGTACGCGACCGGCCGAGCCGGCGCGGCTGACTCAGCCGAACATGCCGGGCTTGTAGTCGCCGGCGGGCTGCCGGTTGATCACGTTGATGCGGTTGTAGGCGTTGATCACGGCGATCAGCGACATCAGCGCGACGAGCTGGTCCTCGTCGTAGTGCTTCGTGGCGTTCGCCCATGCCTCGTCCGACACGCCGTCCGCGCCGTCCGCGATGCGCGTGCCCTGCTCGGCCAGTTCGAGCGCGGCGCGCTCGGCGTCCGTGAAGACGGTGGCCTCGCGCCACACGGCCACCAGGTTCAGACGCTGCTGGTCCTCACCGGCGGCGGCGGCGTCCTTGGTGTGCATGTCGGTGCAGAAGCCGCAGCCGTTGATCTGGCTGGCACGAATCTTCACCAGCTCCTGAGTGGCGACCGGGAGAGCCGAGTGCACCGCCGCGCCGGCCGAGTTGAGGTGCTTCATGACCTTGCCGGCCAGGGCGTTGCCGAAGAAGTTGATACGCGCGTCCATGACGGAACTCCTCAGGTGTGGAACAGTTACAGCTCACTGACCGGGAGCCCCTTCGATCTGTGACACCGTCGGTCATCGAGTCACTCCCGTCGGACCAGGACGCGGTGCGGATCGGTGCAATACGATCCTCAGCACCGTGTGACAACACGAAGGTGAGGCCCGTCGGCCCGAGCGACGTCATCCTGGGACCGCACACACCGGGCACGGCGAGCCCACCATTCAGCGAATTCAAGGTGATCATCATGGCAACCGAGAGTGTCCTGCACCCGAGCCTCATCGTCCCGGTCGGGCATGTGGAGCCCGTACCTCGTCGCATCCGGGGAATGATCGGCGGCCGTGTCGTCTTCGACACCCGCCGCGCGCTGTACGTCTGGGAGTGGCAGGCGTACCCCCAGTTCAGCATCCCGGTCGAGGACCTGGTGGACGGTGTGCTCGACGACGACAAGCACACGGAGCAGCTCGGCGCCGGCCCGGCGCACCGTCACACTGTGCGGGTCGGCCCGGAGGTCCGGCCGGGGGCGGCGTGGGTCTGGGGAGAGGGTGCCCCGGGCCCCTTGCACAACACCGTGCGCTTCGAGTGGGAGGCGCTGGACTCCTGGTTCGAGGAGGACGAGCCGGTCTTCGTGCATCCCCGGAGCCCCTACTCCCGCGTGGACGCCCTGCGTTCCGGCAGCAGCGTCAGAGTCGAGGTGGACGGTGTGGTGCTGGCGGAGGCCCCCAACTGCGTGAAGTTGTTCGAGACGGGTCTGCCGACCCGCTACTACCTCGACCGTACGACCATCGACTGGACCCGGCTGCGGCACTCCGACACGGTCACCCGATGCCCCTACAAGGGGACGACGAGCAGCTACTGGTCGTTCGACAGCGACACCGCCTCCCACGAGGACATCGCCTGGACGTACGACTTCCCGACCATCCACGCCAACCGCATCGCCGGGCTGACCGCCTTCTACAACGAGCACGTCGATCTGTACGTCGACGGCTTCCTGCTGCCGAAGCCCGCCGGTCCCACCCGGCCGGCATCTGACAGGTAACGCCGGATCAGCGGGCCCTGCGCGGGTTCCGCTCACGAAATGCCGTGGCCGGTGAGCGATTTCCGCGCCGTTTTTCCCAGAGCGTCACACATCGACTCCCGGCCCGGTCTCATGAGGTGGAAGCTTTCCGAAACCCGCCACCTCACAAGGAGTATGTCGTGAGCGACATCATTCTCGAGCCCGCCGCCCAGGAATTCGCCGACGCGACCGCCAAGCCGCCGCTGCTTTACGAACTCGGTGTCGAGGGTGCCCGCAAGCTGCTCGACGACGTCCAGTCCGGGCCGATCGAAAAGCTCGACGTTGACGAGAAGTGGATCACGGTCCCCGCCGAGGTCGGTGATGTGCGGGTGCGCATCATCAAGCCCGTCGGCAGCACCGGCGTCCTGCCCGTGATCCTCTACGTGCACGGCGGCGGCTGGATCCTCGGCAACGCCGGCACCCACGACCGCCTGGTGCGTGAACTGGCCGTGGGCGCGGAGGCGGCTCTGGTCTTCGTCGAGTACGACCGCTCGCCGGAGGCGAAGTACCCCGTCGCCATCGAGCAGGCGTACGCCACCGCACAGTGGGTCACCACCAAGGGCGGCGAAGAGGGTCTGGACGGCTCCCGTATGGTCGTCGCCGGTGACTCCGTCGGCGGCAACATGAGCGCCGCCCTCACGCACCTGGCCAAGCGGCGCGGTGACGTCACCTTCCTGCACCAGTCGCTCTACTACCCCGTCACCGACGCCGGGCAGGACACCGAGAGCTACCGGCTCTTCGCCCACGGTCCGCACCTGACGGCGAAGGCCATGGAGTGGTTCTGGAACGCCTACACCACCGACCCGGCCGAGCGTGACCAGATCACGGCCTCGCCCCTGCGCGCGACCCTGGAGGACCTTCAGGGGCTGCCGCCGGCGTTCGTGGTGGTCGACGAGAACGACGTGCTGCGCGACGAGGGCGAAGCGTACGCCCGCAAGCTGATCCAGGCCGGTGTGCCGACCATCAGCGTCCGCTACAACGCCAGCCTGCACGACTTCATGATGCTGAACCCCGTCCGCGGAACCCAGGCCTCGACCGCGGCGATCGAGCAGGCCGTGCATGTCCTGCGCAAGGCGTTGGGAACCGACTGATCGACTGGTCCCTCTCGCGCGGCCATAGCGCGGAGGATCCCATTCACCGGCGTCTTCACCGGCCTGCTTCACTGGCAAAATGAAAGGCCACTCTCATGAGTGCACAAAAGCCGACCATCGTCCTCGTCCACGGCGCGTTCGCGGACTCCTCCAGTTGGAACGGCGTCGTCGAAAGGCTCCAGTCGCACGGCTACCCTGTGGTGGCCGCGAGCAATCCGCTACGCGGACTGGCCGGAGACAGCGAGTACGTCAGACAACTCGTGGCCTCCATCGACGGCCCAGTGGTCCTCGCCGGCCACTCCTACGGCGGCTCGGTGATCAGCAACGCCGCCGCCGGCCTCGACAACGTCAAGGCGCTCGTGTTCGTCGCGGCCTTCCTGCCGGACGAGGGCGAGAGCGCGGTGACCCTCTCCGGCAAGTTCCCGGGCAGCACCCTGGGGGAGGCGCTCCGTCCGGTACCGGTCACCCTGCCGGACGGCAGCCAGGTCACGGACCTCTACATCGAGAAGAGCAAGTTCCACCAGCAGTTCGCCGCGGATGTTCCGGAGGAGACCACGGCGGTCATGGCCGCAACCCAGCGGCCCGTGGCCGATGTCGCGCTGGCGGAGGGTGCCTCCGCCCCGGCGTGGAAGAACGTCCCGTCGTGGGTGCTCGTGGCCACCGAGGACCGGAACATCCCGGCGCAGGCGCAGACCTTCATGGCCGAGCGCGCCAAGGCCACCGTGGTGAGCGTCACCGCCTCCCACGCGGTCAGCGTCTCGCGTCCCGGTGACGTCGCGCGCCTGATCAACGAGGCGGCGCAGGCGACCGGCTGAACAGCCGGCTCCCAGCGCACCGGGTCCCACCGGGAGGGCCGATCGAGTGAGCGGTCGGCCTCCCGCAGGCGCGTCGAGGAAGCACGCGCCGACCGCCGTCGCCCACCCGCAGCCCGGTCCAGGTGCCGAGCGCCGGGCCACCGACTCTGGGAACGCATCATGAACATGAACAAACAGGCAGCTCGTGGACTGGTCGACATAGAGGCCTATCTGTACCGGGAGGCGCATCTCAGTGCTGCTCGCCGGCGTGTGACGGCCTTCACCGCGAGGATGGACGGGCTGACCCACGAACAGAAGAGGGATATCGAGCTGTGGTATCTCGACGAGCAGAAGCACGTGGCCCGCATGGTGACGAAGCACATCGCCGACAATGTCGGCGCGGCCGAGACGGCGAACAACATCCGGTTCGGCCGATGGCTGCGCGGCACACTGATCGCCATGGCCGTGATCACCATGTTGACGTTCGTGTGCACGGCCGTCGTCGTGGGATCGGTGTCCTGATTCCCGCGCCGTGAAACGGGGACCGGCATGTCCGGGACTGGCTTGATGTCTTCCAACGCCGAGGTATCGTGACGGCCGGGAGGCTGTCATGGCGAGGGGCGGAGCACGGACCGGGCTCTTCGGGCGGCGGGACGAGTGCAAGGTCCTCGATGACCTCCTCGCGCAGGCCAGGGCCGGGCGGAGCGGGGTGCTGGTGCTGCGCGGTGAGGCGGGCATCGGGAAGACCGAGCTGCTGAACCACCTCCTCGGCCGTGCCACCGGATGCCGTGTCGTCAGGGCGGCCGGAGTGCAGTCCGAGATGGAGCTTTCCTATGCCGGGCTGCATCAGCTCTGCGCCCCGTTGCTGTCCCATCTCGATGATCTTCCCGAGCCGCAACGCAACGCTCTGCGTACCGCGTTCGGGATGCGGGTCGGTGACGCGCCCGACCGGTTCCTCGTCGGTCTGGCCACCTTGAGCCTGCTCGCCGGGGCCGTCGGCGACGAGCCGTTGCTCTGCCTGGTCGACGACGCGCAGTGGCTGGACCGCGTGTCGGCCCAGATTCTGGAATTCGTCGCTCGTCGGCTGCTTGCTGAATCGATTCTGCTCGTGCTGGCCGTCCGCGAGTCCGGCTCCGGCGAGATTCTCGCCGACCTGCCGGAGCTCCCTGTGCGTGGACTGAACGAGTCCGAGTCCCGCAGACTCCTCGACTCCGTCGTCACCGGGCCGCTCGACCAGCGTGTGCGCGACCGCATCATCGCCGAGACGCGCGGCAACCCGCTGGCCCTCCTGGAGCTGCCGCGAGGCCTGACCGCCGTCGAATTGGCCGGAGGTTTCGCAGGGCCCGGTGCCCGGCCCCTGTCCAGCCAGATCGAGGCGGGCTTCCTCCGCAGGATCAGGTCGCTTCCCCCGGAGGCGCAACAACTGCTGCTCATCGCCGCCACCGAGCCGGTCGGTGACGTGACCCTGCTGCGGGATGCCGCCGAGCGCCTGGGAATCTCCGTGGACACCGCCGTGACCCACGCCGAGGCGTCGGGACTGATGACGCTCGGCACATGGGTACGCTTCCGCCACCCGCTGGTTCGCTCCGCGGCGTACCGTGCCGTCGGCTTCGAGGAACGCCGGCGCGTGCACGCGGCTCTGGCCGACTCGATCGACGCGAGCGTCTATCCCGAACGCCGCGTATGGCACCTGGCGAGCGCGGCCACGGGACCGGACGAGGCCGTGGCCGCCGAACTGGAGGGATCCGCCGGGCGGGCGTACGCGCGCGGCGGGGTCGCGGCGGCGGCAGCCTTCCTGCACCGGGCCACCGAACTGACTCCGGATCCCGTACGCCGCGGAGCCAGGGCATTGGCGGCGGCGCAGGCCCAATACCAGGCGGGCGCCTTCGACGTGGCACGGGAACTGGTCGACGCCGCGGAACTGAGCCATCTCGACGAGGCCGGAGCCGCACAGGCGACCTTGCTCCGGGGACAGATCATGTCCGCGGCCAAGAGCGCCAGCGCCGGCCTGCCGCTGTTGCTCGAAGCGGCCAAGCGGCTCCAGCCGTACGATGCCGTACTCGCCGGTGAGACGTACCGGGACGCGATCTACGCGGCCCTGACCGCGGGCCGGCTGTCCACGGGCGGGGTCCGTGACGTCGCCGAGGCGGTGCTGAGTGCTCGGGGCCACGTCGACACCGTGAGCCGTGAGAATCTTCTCCTGACCGGTCTCGCGCGGGTGATCACGGAAGGGTACTCCGCGGGCGCGCCGATCCTCCGAGAGGCCGTCGACGCGTTCCGCACGGGAGGACTCTCCCGTGAGGAAGCTCTGGGATGGCTTCCGCTTGTGTGCCGCATGGCACACAGCACCTGGGACTTCGCCGCCTGGTCCGAGCTCTCGGCACGGCTGGTCGACTTCGCCCGCGGTGACGGAGCGCTCGCCGTCCTGCCCTCGGCCCTCCTCCTGCGCCTGTCGAACCGGGTGTTCGCCGGCGACCTCCGCGGCGCCGACTCCCTGGCGGTGGAGGCGAACGCGATCGGTGAAGCCACGGGCAGCAGCTTCTTCGCGCACTACGGAGCACTCGTCGTGGAGCCCTTCAAGGGGCGGGAGTCCACGACCCGGCAGGCGATCGAGAGGCTCACGCACGACCGTCTCCTGCACGACGAGGGCAAGGTGACGACGGCGACCCAGTGGGCGGCGGCGGTTCTCTACAACGGCCTGGGCCGGTACGAGGAGGCCTTCGCCTCCGCCGAGCGTGGGTGCGGGAATCCGCAGGAACTCGGACTGTCCCTGCAGTCCCGGGTCGAACTCGTCGAAGCGGCCGCACGACTGGGGCGGGCCGCGCAGGTGGCCGAGGCTGTGCGGACGATCGAGGAGATGGCCCAGGTCAGCGGAACCGACTGGGTGCTCGGAATCGCGGCCGCCACTCGTGCCCTGGTGAGCGAGGGGCAGGTGGCCGACGTCCTGCACCGGGAAGCGATCGAACGGCTCGACGCGGCACAGGCCCGCATGGACGGCGCGCGGGCACGACTTCGCTACGGTGAGTGGCTGCGCCTGGAACAGCGGCAGGCCGAGGCCCGTTCCCAGCTGGGCGAGGCGCACACGATGCTCGGCGAAGCCGGGGCCGACGCATTCGCGGAGCGTGCGCGACGCGAGTTGCAGGCCGTGGGCGTGAGAGTGCGCAAACGCGCCTCGGCGACGCCGGTGGTCCTCACAGCGAAAGAAGTCGAGATCGCGCGACTCGCCCAGGGCGGCTTCACGAACCCGGAGATCGGCGCCCGGTTGTTCCTCAGCCCGCACACGGTCGAATGGCATTTGCGGAAGATCTTCGCGAAGTTGGGCATCTCCTCCCGCAAGGAGATCGGCTCCGCGCAACTCGAAGGGATGCCGACGACATCCTGACCCGCCCGGTTACCGGGCGGGCCCGGCCACCGGGGGCGCGGCCGGGGGTCTTTCGTCCGGGTCACGCCGGGCTCGCGGTCCGGCCTGACCCGAGCGAAAGACCCTAGGCGGGGGACACGTCCGGTTCCGCCAGCAACGTGGGTACGGTGACGATCTTGACTTCCCTGGTCAGCAGGCGGTGAATGGGACAGCGCTCGGCGGCCGCCAGCAACTGCTCGCGCTGCGCCGGCTCCAGGTCGCCGGTCAGCCCGACGTTCTTGACGATTCTCCCTTGATCACCGAACCGTACGGCCACGTCGATGCGGTCGAGTGCCCAGCCGTGCCGGTCGGCCATCGCCCGCACGGCCATGGAAGTGCAGGACCCCAGCGCTGCCAGTATCAGCTCACCCGGGGTGGGACCCGCGTCACTGCTGATGGGCTCGGGTTCGTCGGCCGTCAGGGTGTGGGGGCCGACCGCGATGGAACGGGTGAGCCGTCTGCCTTCGGCAATGGACACGATGCGCGTGGTCATGGGTCTTCCTCTCGACCGAGGTGCGGGGACCGGGTAACTCAGCCCTCTTCCGCAGAGACCGAGCGGCGCACGCGCGTGTGACAGGCCGGCCCGGAACGGCGCGGTGCTGTCCTGATCCCCTGCCGCGGTGCGCGGTAGGGGATCGGGACCCCGCCACGGCATCACCAGGGCACCACCACGCAGCCTCCCACGGGTTCTCAATGGCGCGGGCGCCACGCTGCCGCGCGAGGGTTGGTCGCGCGGCGTTCCGGCGTCACTCACCCACTCCAGCAAGGGAGCCGACCGTGGACACGGACCTGAGGGAACACAGGCGCTCGCCGGTGCGGGACAGCCGCGCGGTGGCCTCGGCGATCGACGATCTGGACGGCGCTGTGTCCGTGTTCCTGCGGGCCCGGCCCTCGTTGATCAACGTCGCCTGCCGGACCTCGGCAACGTGAGCGAGGCCGAAGACGTGATGCAGGAGGTATGGCTGCGGTTGCAGCGAACCGACCGCACAGCCGTGCGCAGCCCTCCGGCGCTACTGCGGACGATCACCGTCCGGGTGGCGATCAACGTGCTCCGGTCGGCTCGCAGACGGCGGGAGCGGTGCGCCACCCCGTGGCTTCCGGATCCGGCCGACCCCGGTGCCACCCCGGACGTGGTGGCCGAGCGGCAGGACACCGTGGAACGAGCGGTCGTCCTGTTGATGCGGACGCTGACACCCCAGCAGCGCGCCGTGTTCGTCCTCCGGCAGGGGTTCGGGTACCCGTACGACCGGATCGCCGCGCTCCTGCACCTCTCCGTCCCCAACGCCAGGCAGCAGATCACCCGTGCACAGCAGCGTCTGGATGCGCCGTGGCGACAGCAGCCCGTGGATGCCGTCGCCCGACGCCGGCCGGTGCAGGCGTTGCGCGCGGCCGCACAGGTAGGCGACCTGGCCCGTCTCGAACGGGTCCTCCTGGAGGACGCCGGAGAACCCGTGAGCGCCTCACTCGGCAGGTCCGCGAACGGTCAGGGCTCCCTGCGCCCGGAAGTGAGAGCGGCCGCCCCCACCTCGCCGTGTCACAGCGGGAACACCTGCCTTGTCTGTAGGGCGGAGCCGGGAACCGTCCTTACCGGCGTCGTTACGAGGAGGCAGCCACATGCAGGTGGCCGTGGCCGGAGGAACCGGCATGGTGGGGAAGTTCGTCGTCGCGGAGCTGCGGGGCGCGGGACACCGACCTGTGATTCTCGCCCGTTCGCACGGCGTGGACCTGGTCACCGGCGTGGGCCTGGAAGAGGGGCTGTCCGGTTGTGATGCGGTGATCGATGTGACGAACATCGTCACGACGAGGAGGAAGACCGCGGTCGACTTCTTCTCGCGGGCCACCGGCAACCTGCTTGCCGCCGCCCGGTCGACCGGGATCGGGCACCTGGTCACCTTGTCGATCGTCGGCAGCGACGAGGTGGACTTCGGGTACTACTTCGGCAAGCGCGTTCAGGAAGCACTCGTCCGTGACGGAGGCGTGCCGTGGACGGTGCTGCGTGCCACCCAGTTCTTCGAGTTCCCCGAGCCGCTGCTGGACAACCGGTCACCAGTGGTCATGATGCCGAGGATGCTCACCCAGCCCGTCGCCGCCCAGGACGTCGCCGAGAAGCTCGTCGAGCACGCGGTGCAGGGCCCTTCCGGCATGGCACGGGAGATCGCGGGGCCCGCCCGGCTGGACATGGTCGAGATGACGCGCCGTATTCTGCGCTCCCGGGGCCGGCGGCGGCTCGTCGTGCCGGTGACACTTCCCGGCAAGGTGGGCAAGGCCATGTCAGGAGGCGGCCTGCTGCCGCGTGGGGACTATGTCCAGTGCCGCCGGACGTTCGAAGAACACCTCGCCTCCTCGGGGCCGGCCATGACCACCGGCCGCTGACCGGCGACGGGGTGGACCCCACGGCTTCGGTGCCGCCCTCGTGCGCCGGCGCCAGGACCCGTCGTCCGCCCGCGGCGAGCACGCCCCCGACCGGCTCGTCCCGCGGAGCCGCCACGCCGGCGCTCGCAGCGTCGGGACGCAGGGTCACAGCGCCGTGTGCAGGTGTCGCCGGGAGGGGATGCCGAGCTTGGCGTACACCTTCCGCAGGTGCCATTCCACGGTGTGCGGACTGAGGAACAACTGCGCGCCGATCTCCGAGTTGGTCAGACCGTCCCGGGCCAGCAGTGCGATCTGGGTCTCCTGGGCGGTCAGCGTCTGCGCGGCGACACCGTCGCGCCGGGTCACCGTCTCACCGGTGGCCCGCAACTCGCGGACGGCGCGTTCGGCGAACGCGCCCGCACCGAAGCGGCTGAAGAGGGCGTGTGCCTCGCGCAGATGTTCCCGGGCGTCCACGCGACGGCCCTCCCGCCGCAGCCACTCCCCGTAGAGCAGATGAGTCCGGGCCAACTCCACCGCGGTCCGGGTACGTCCGAGTCGTTCGATCGCCTCGCGGTAGAGCTCTTCGGCCACGTGGCCCCGGCCGAGCAGCGCCCGGGAGCGCGCCTGCACACCCAGCGCCCAGTTCGTGCCGGCGGCGTCCGTGGCCCGGGTCAACCGGTCCAGTGCGGCCTCGGCCGCGTCGTGGCGACCGCTGCGCGCCGCGGCTTCCACCAGTTCGACCAGTCCCCAGTTGGCCGCGATCAGCTCCTGCTGGTGCGCGGTCGCCGGACGAGCCGCGTCGAAGGCCTCCTCGTATCGGCCCAGGCCGTTGTTGAGCACGGCCTTCGCCCGTAGGCCGATGGCCACGCCGAGGCCCTCACCGCGGTGTACGGCCTCCTCGGTGCCCGCCTCGATCAGCGGAGCGGCCTCGCGTTCGCGGCCCTGCCAGGCGGCGAGCGTCATCGTGCCGTACGGCGCGAAGCTGGTGCCGGTCGCCTCCTGCACCCGGGCGATCTCCGCGATGAGCAGTCCCGCCGCGTCCAGTTCACCGGCGCACGTGTGGAGGACGACCCGCGAGTTGAGAGCGAGGGGCAGCTCGGCCAGCGCACCGACGGCCCGTACGGTCCGGACCTGACGTGTCACCAGCTCCGTCCAGCCCTCGTCGTCCCACATCTCGGCCGCCAGCGCCGAAGCCGGCCACGACAAGCGCAGGATCTCCTCCGGGTCGGTCTCACGGCGCAGCGCCCGTACCGCTTCGCGTGAGGCGGCGACCGCCTCGCTGTATCCGACGGTGAAGCGGAGGGCCAAGGCGTCCAGAAGCAGATCGGCGGTGCGCGGCGGTCTCGTGACGGGAGGCAACGTCTTCCGCGCGGTCGCCGCCACCTCGCGTACGTGCGTGCCGGAGGCGAGGCGTCCGGCGAAGATGGCGGCCGACAGGGCGTCCAGGAGGGTTTCGCGAGCCAGGCCCGCGTCGAGTGGCACCAGTCGCCGCGCGGTGGCCAGCAGAAGGGGGAGGGCCTCTTTGTCCCGACTGGAGGCGAAGGCGATCCGGGCCTGGAGGAGTTCCACGCGGGCGCGGCCGAGTGCGTCCAGGACGCCGCTCCCGGCCAGCGCCAGCAGATCGCGCGCCGCGGCGGGCGCACCGGCACGGAATTTCGCCTGAGCCGCGGCGAGGGCGCGCGTCGCCTTGCGCCGCGGGTCAGGCGTCAGTACGGCCGCGTGTGCGAGGAACGCCGCCGCGGCGGCGGTGCCGCCTCGCGTCAGCGCCCGCCCGGCCGACGACTCCAGCTCGGCGGCGACCGCCTCGTCCGGCCGCACCGTCGCCCGCGCCAGGTGCCACGCGCGGCGGTTCGGGTCGAGGCCGGGGTCGGTCGCCTCCGCCAGGACGCGGTGGGTCTCCCGCAGCTCCGTCAGCCCGGCCGACCGGTAGATCGCGGAGCGCAGGAGCGGATGCCTGAAACGCACCAGGGCCCCGATGTCGAGCAGCCCCGCCGTCACCGCCGGGCGGGCCGCGTCGGAGTCGATGCCCAGTCGCTCGGCGGCACGCCTGAGCAGCGCCGCGTCACCGACCGGCTCGGCGGCGGCGAGGAGCAGCAGGCGCTGTGTCGCGGCCGGCAGCGAGCGGACCCGCGTGAGGTAGCTTCGCTCGACACGGCTGGTCACCGGTCCGGGATCGGGCAGTTCGAGTCCGTCGTCCGGCCCCGTCGCCATGCGGCCACGGGGGAGTTCCAGGAGGGCGAGGGGGTTGCCGCGTGCTTCGGCGAGGACGCGGTCACGGATCCGCTCGTCCATCGGGCCGTCGGCCGCCGCGTCCAGGAGTGCGCGCGCGTCGGCGTCGTCGAGGCCGTCGAGTCTCAGCTCGGGCAGACCGGCCCACTCGTCGCGTCCTCGTTGTTCACGGGAGGCGAAGATCAGTGCCAGCGGTTCGGCGTAGATCCGCCGCGCCACGAACGCCAGCGTGTGCGCGGAGACCCGGTCCAGCCACTGGGCGTTGTCCACGAGACAGAACAGCGGCTGCTCTGCGGCCACTTCGGTCAGCAGTCCGAGTACGGCCAGACCGACCAGGAACCGGTCCGGCGGCGGTCCCGTGCGGAGTCCGAACGCTGTGGCCAGCGCTTCTCTCTGCGGGGGCGGAAGGGAGCCGACGCGGCCGAGGAACGGGGCGCACAACTGGTGCAGCCCCGCGAACGGCAGTTCCATCTCCGACTCGGCGGCCGCCACACGGGCGACGCGGTGTCCTACGACGCGTGCCGCCAGGTGATCCAGCAGAGCCGACTTCCCGATGCCCGCGTCACCGCGCAGGACCAGCACGGCGCTGCGCCCCGCCTCCACCTGTGAGACCAGTTCTTCGAGCGCATCACACTCGCGGCGCCGACCACGCAGCCCCGCCGGATCGTCCCCATTCATCCTGCCCCCTGTACCCGGGGGAGCATAACAACGCCACGAGCGGCTCAGCTGGTCGTGGCGCGGGGAGGAGCGGGCCGTCCTCCCCGTTCCTCAAGGGCGCGTCTCCACTCGCTCGCCGCGCACGGCAGTACAGGCGCCGTCGGCGGCGAGCACTCTCTCCAGGGGCACGAGATCACCCGACCGGGCCGCCGTGCGGAAGGCGCTCACGAGCCGTCGGTGTGCGTCCGGGTCCACCGACCGCAGCCGCCGGCCGCCGGCGAGACGCTCTTGTGCACGGAAGGCCTGCTGTCTGGCGTTGGTGACGCTGACGTGCAGGATCTGGGAGATACGGGAGTAGGGGTAGCCGAATCCTTCCCGAAGGACGTACACCGCCCGTTGGCTCGGGGTCAGCGTCTCCATCAGCAGCAGGACGGCTCGTTCGACGGCGTCCTGCAACTCGGCCACCGTGTCCGGACCGGCCTGGTGGTCCGTCGAATCCGGCAGCCAGGCGCCGGCGCAGGTTTCCTGGCGTCTGCGGGCGGACTGGACGACATTGACGGCGAGCCGGATCGTCGTCGTCCTGAGCAGCGCCGGTGGGTTGAGCACGACCGTCCGGTCGGTTCCCTGCCACCGCACCCATGCCTCTTGGAGGACGTCCTCGGCTTCGACCGCGTCGCCGGTGATGCGGTGGGCGATCCGGAGCAGTCCGGGCCGGGCCCGGACGAACACCGACACGGCCTCACCGAGTTCGTCCGCGGCCGGGCGGGCCACCGTGCCCGCGATGTCCCGGACCGGCCTGGCTCTTGTCGGATACGGCTTCACGACCCGCTCCTTCGCTCGACGGCATGGCGCCCCGAAGGGCGGCAGACCCAAGGTCACACCCGGGTGTGACCGATCGCACCCCGCGGAGGCCGTAGGCCGGTTCGTAGTGGTCCGTGGTGGATCGGTGACGGGGCGCTCGGACACTCCGCGGACGAGCGCATTCCGATGATGACCTGCCCCTGCCTGCTGTCCGGGTCGGCTTGTCACGCGGAACGGCCGTATTCGGTCAAACGGGTAGAAATTGCATTTCGGGCATTCGCGCTCATGATCCGGCTGGGATCAACCGGCACGGCATCGGACGCGGAGAGGAGGTCACATGTTGCTCGAAAGGGACCACCCCAGCCTTCCGGAGGCCGACTGCGCAGGACTCACCGCGGGGGAGGGCGCCCCGGCCGCCGACTCCACTCTCCGCGAGGCCGGGGAGACGGCGCGCGGTCCTCTGGCCTTCGTATGCTCCGCGCTCACGCAGCCTGTGAAATGGCTGATCGGCGTGCCGTTCCGGCCCGATGGGACCCGCGTGATCCGGATGTACTACGTGGTCGACGAGGATCTGGACGTCGCCGGCGCTGTGCACCTCGCCCTGGAGCGTGCCAACAGCCCTCGGGACCGGCGCGCGCGAGGAGGTGTGCCGGCGGAGGTCGAGCACATCGAGGTGCGGAGGATCCTGCTGGACGCCCTGGGGCGCATGAGCCTGGACGGCTGCCGGTGACCTGGCGGCGCCTTCGTGCTCGATGCGGTCGCAGGAGGGCGAAAGACCGAGGTGGGTGGCCGACGGCACCTCCCGCCCGCCTGGGCCGACGTGGCTGCGGGACGGTCGGTGAGGGTGGTGCCGAGCTGCCTGCGGGAGGTGATGCCGAGTTCGACGAAGACCTCGCGCAGGTGCCACTCGACGGTGTGGGGGCTGACGAACAGCCGGACCCCGATCTCCGGATCGGTGAGCCCGTCCGGGCCAGACCCGCCATCTGTGCCTCCTGGGCGGTGAGCTCCGCGCAAGCGGTGATGACACGCCTGGTCACCGTCGCACCGATGGCCCGTCATGCGCGGCCGCTGCGCTGGGCGAAGGCACCGGCACGTACCGGGTGAACACCCGAGGAACCTCACGCATTCAGGTGCGAGCGTCGTCGCGGCGGTTCTCGCGGCGCAGCCGTTCGCTCGGGGAGCAGACGCCGCGCGACGAAGGCCGGCGTCCGTGCGGAGCTCTCATTGCGCCACTGCGAGCCGTCCACGAGGCAGAGCAGCCGCTCCCCGGCCGCCGCCGGACAGCATGACGAGAACCGCTGGACCGACCGGGAACCGGTCCGGCGGTGGTCCGGTACTCAATCCGAACGCCGTGGCGGCATGCACCGAAGGAACCCCCGGCTGGAACAGATGCGCACGGCGTGCAAGTGACGCGGATCATGGGCACGGGAAGGCATGGATGCCTCGTGACGGCCGGTGTTCTCTTGGCGGCATGAACGAAAACCCTGCAGTTCCTTTCCCCACGCCGTCCCACTGGATCGACGGCCGCCCTCTCCGGGGTTCCGGGCCGCTGATCGACGTGGTGAACCCCGCCGACGAATCGGTGATCGCCGCGGTGCCCGAGGGCACGGCCGAGGACGTGGACAAGGCGGTGGACGCGGCGCTGGCCGCCTTCCCGGGATGGGCGTCGGCGTCCCCGGACCACCGTGTGGCCGTCATGCGGCGTCTGGCCGAAGGCCTTCAGCAGCGCTCCGAGGCACTCGCCGCCACCATCACCCTGGAGATGGGCGCCCCGATCGGCTTCTCCCGACAGGCACAGGTGGGTTTCCCCGTCGCGGCGACCTTGGCCGCGATCACGACGGCCGAGCGGTTCGAGTGGACGGAGGTGGTCGAGAACTCGCTCGTCATCCGCGAACCCATCGGCGTGGTGGGAGCCATCACCCCGTGGAACTTCCCCCTTCAGCAACTGGTGACCAAGGTCGTCCCCGCGATGCTGGCGGGCAACACCGTCGTCCTCAAGCCCTCGGAGAACAGCCCACTCAGTGCCCGCATGTTCGCGGAGATCGCCACCGAAGCGGGTCTGCCGGACGGTGTGTTCAACGTGGTGCAGGGCACCGGCCCGGTCGTCGGCGAGGCACTCTCCCGCCATCCGAGGATCGACATGATCTCCTTCACCGGGTCCACCCGCGCCGGCCGGAGCGTCTCCGTGGCCGCCTCCGGCACGGTCAAACGCGTCGCACTCGAACTGGGTGGCAAGGCGGCCCACATCGTCCTGCCCGAGGCGGACCTCGACTTCGCCGTCCGTCGCGGACTGGCTTACGCCTGGGCCAACGGCGGTCAGGCCTGCGGTGCCTACACGCGCATGCTGGTGCCCGAGAGCCTTCAGGAGACCGTGGTCGAGAAGCTGCGGGACGCGGCCGAGGAGTACGTCGTCGGTGACCCCGCCGACGAGGGCACACGGATCGGCCCGCTCGCCTCGGAGACCCAGCGCCGGCGCGTCGACGACTACATCCGGCGTGGCATCGCCGACGGCGCCACACTCGTGGTCGGCGGCCCCGGCCGGCCGGCGGGCTTCGAGACCGGCGCCTACGTCAGGCCCACGATCTTCTCCGACGTCGATCCCGAGTCCGTCATCGCCCAGGAGGAGATCTTCGGCCCCGTCCTCGTCGTCATCCCCTACGTCGACGACGACCACGCCGTCGAGATCGCCAACGGCACGATCTACGGACTCAACGGTGCGGTGACCGGTGACGAGGACCACGCCATGGCGATCGCCCGGCGCCTGCGCGTCGGCCAGGTCGACGTCAACGGTGGACCGCACAACTTCCAGGCCCCGTTCGGCGGGTACAGGCAGTCCGGCAACGGCCGCGAGATGGGCCGTGCCGGTCTTGAGGAGTTCCTGGAGACCAAGGCGATCACCCGCTGACATATCGCGGCACCATCGCCCACGGCGGAACAACGCTGTCAGGGATGCCGTCCCACCGTCCGCAGGGTGTGGGACGGCACACTGTTGTGGGGAATGAATGGTTCTGGCCGCATTGCTCACACGGTGGAAGCAGTTCGTGAAGGTCGTGGTCGAGGCGGCGCTTCATCCCGCAACCCCGTTCCGGACATCCACGGACCGGCGATCCCGTCGGGACGGCACCGTCCCGGGAGAAAGGACAGCAGTCATGGCGGACCGGGCAGCGCTGGCGGCGTTCCTACGGGCGCGCCGGGAAGTCCTCCAGCCGGAGGACGTCGGGCTGCCCCGCGGGCGCCGCAGGCGTACCGGAGGGCTGCGCCGCGAGGAGGTCGCGGCGCTCTGCGACATGTCGGTGGACTACTACAGCCGGCTCGAACAGCCACGGGGTCCCCACCCCTCGGAACAGATGCTCGCCGCGCTGGCCCGCGGACTGCACCTGTCACTGGAGGAGCGAGACCTTCTCTTCCAGCTCGCCGGTCACGCCCTGCCTCGCCGGGTGCGGCGCGGCGACCACATCAACCCGGGGATGATGCGCATCCTGGACCGGCTGGAGGACACCCCCGCCCAGGTGATGAACCACCTGGGCGAGACACTGAAACAGACGCGCCCGGCGGTGACGCTGCTGGGTGACGAGACGGCCTACACCGGACTGGCGCGCAGTGCCCACTACCGCTGGTTCACCGACCCGGTCGCCCGCCTGCTCCACCCCGAGGACGACCACGCCGAGCGGAGCCGGCTGCTGGTGGCGGACCTCCACGGCGCCTACATCCGCGACGGCGGCGACTCGCGTGCCGCCGCACTCGTGGACGCGCTGAACAGGGAAAGCCCCGAGTTCGCCGGCATCTGGCGCGAGCGCCCCGTGCTGGGGCCCTACTGCGCCTCCAAACGCTTCCGGCATCCCCAGGTCGGGACGCTGGAACTGCACTGCCAGACGCTGGTCGACCCCGACCAGTCCCAGCGGCTCGTGGTCTACACCGCGACACCGGGCACCGAGAGCCACACCAACCTCCGCCTGCTGTCCCTCCTGCCGAACACCGAGGGACAGCCCGTACCGGGCAGACCGTGAGGAAGCGGAGCGGGTGTTTGCCGCGGTGCCTACCTCCGCCGCCCTCTGATGCCCACCGTCGGCCCTACGGAAGCGCTACTCGACCGACCGCGCGTCGGCCGGTACGTCGTGCATCAGCTCGGCGATGCGGGTGGGGATGGGCGCGACGGGTTCGCGGCGCACCCCGGTCGCCGGGGACCACACCAGATTGACCTGCAGGCCGGGGTCGACATCGGGGTGGTCGGACCGGTTGTGACAACCCCGTGTCTCCCGCCGCTCCAGCGCGCACAGAAGTGTCGCGCGAGCGGCGAGAACGGCGGAGCCGAGGTCGAAGGCGTGCGCGAGGTCCTGGAAGCCGCCGATGTCGATGTGCACGCCCACGTACGCCATGCGGGCCTCGATCGCGTCGAGTTCGGCGAGCCCGGCGGCCAGCCCCGCCTCGTCCCGTACGACACCGGCGTGCTCCGTCATCAGGTGCCGCACCGACCGTTGCAGCGCGCGGACGTCCTGGTCGCCGTCGGCGGCCGCGAGCCGGTTCACGTCCGCCTCCGCGGCGCGAACCGCCGCCGGCGACCGTGGCTGGGAGGTGAGCCCGGCCGAGTACTCCGCCGCGGCCCGGCCGGCGATCCGGCCGTGGACGAGTGGTTCGATCAGCGCGTTCTCCTCCAGCCGGTCCGCACCGTGCAGACCACTGGCCGCCTCCCCGGCCACGAAGAGACCGTCGACGTCGGTGCTGTGGTCCTCGGGCCGTACCCAGACGCCGCCCATGGAGTACTGGGCGGTCGGCGCGACCTCGATCGGGTCATGGGTGATGTCGAGCGTCTGAAGGTCCAACAGCGTCTGATGTACGTGCGCCAGCCGCGTCAGTACCGTCTCACGTGGCAGGTGGGACAGGTCGAGCCACACGCCGCCGGCCCGGGTGCCGCGGCCTTCCTTGATCTCCGTGTAGGACGCGAGCGCTACCCTGTCCCGGCCGCAGAGCTCCATTCGCTCGGCGTCGTAGCGCGTCATGAACCGCTCACCGAGGTTGTTGAGCAGGACCCCGCCCACGCCGGGTGCCGCCTCGCTGACGGGCATGCCGGCCGCGTTCTCCGGGCTGACCAGCCCGAAGGGGTGGAACTGCACCAACTCGGGGTCACGCAACCGGGCGCCGGCCTCGACGGCGAGGCGGAAGGTGTCACCGGTGTTCTCGCCTCGACGCGACGACGTACGCCGCCAGATGCGCGTGTGCCCTCCGGTCGCGAGAATCACGGAGTCGGCGTGCACGAGGTAACGCGAGCCGTCGACGAGATCGAACCCATAGGCACCGAAGACCGTCCCGTCGTCGACCAGCAGCCGGGTGACGTACACGTTCGACAGGACGGGAACGGCGAGCTGTTCGGCGCGTTCACGGAGCGCTCGCCGCACCTCCAGGCGGGTGTGCTCGCCGGTGAACGCGGCACGGCGGTACGTGTCGTCGCCGAACCGGTGCCGGGCGGTCCCGCCGCAGCCCGGGCGGTCGAGTCGCATGCCGTAGCGCCCCACGTCGTGGAATCCCTGTGCGGCATAGCGGGCCACGACCTGCGCGGCGCGCGGGTCGGCCAGCAGGTGCCCTGCCCGCAGTGTGTCGGCCGCGTGCTGTTCCCATGTGTCTTCGGGCCCGGCGGCGGGGGGCGCCTCAGTCGGACATCCGGATGCCGTAGCAGTGTGGATGTCCTCAGCCGCGCGTTTGGTGACCGCGATGACCGCGATACCGGCCTCGGCGACCTCGATGGCAGCGCGGAGGCCTGATCCACCGGCTCCCACTACGAGAACGGACGTGGCGAGCTGGTGTCCGAGCGAAGACACGGGACCTCCTGTGGCGGCGGACGGGCGAGATCATAGGCAGTGGTCGACCGGACAGCGGCCTGTTGTGTGACAGCGTCGGAGCGTCTTTTGCAGTGGAGTCCGTCACAACAATCCGCCACAAGGTGTGGAGCCGTCCCAGGTATCGTTGTGAGGATTCTCCACAGCCCGTCGTGGGAGCCTCCCCCCGGATTCCTCCAAGGAGCCGCGTCACATGATCCCCAGCCCGCTCCCCCACCTGGTCGGCCGGCGTCGCGAGTGCGCGGCGCTCGACGACCTGCTGGCCGGGCTGCGCGAAGGTGGGTCGCGGGTCCTGGTGGCCCGTGGCGAGGCCGGAATCGGGAAGTCGGTACTTCTGAAGTACGTGGCCGCGCAGGCGTCACGGGTGAAAGTGGCCTGGGCACACGGCATCGAGGCCGACATGGAGCTGCCCTACGCGAGCCTGCACCAACTGTGTGCGCCGTTCCTGGACGAGCTCGACGAACTGCCCGAACCCCAGCGTGACGCCCTCCGCGTGGCGTTCGGGATGGCGGCCGGGGACCCGCCCGACCGCTTCCTGGTCGGCCTCGCCGTGCTCACCCTGCTCACCCGGGCCTCGGAGAGCCGACCGGTGCTCGTCCTGGTCGACGACGCCCAGTGGCTGGACCAGGTGTCGTTGCAGACTCTGGAGTTCGTGGCCCGGCGACTGCTCGCCGAGGCCGTCGCGATGGTGTTCGCGGTACGTGACCCCGACGGTCAGGACGCACTCCACGGTTTGCCGGCGCTGCGGATCGGCGGTCTCGACAACGTCGCGGCCGGAGAGCTCCTTGAGACCGCCGTCGGCGGGCAGCTGGAGAAGCGGGTCCGCGACCGGTTCGTGGCCGAGATGGGCGGCAACCCGCTCGCCCTGCTCGAATTCTCCCGAGGCCGCAGCGCCGCCGAGCTGGCGTACGGCCTGGACTCGGCGAACCTCCGGAGCATCCAGGGACCGGTCGCCAGCCGTGTCGAACGGGACTTCGCCAGCCGGCTCGGTTCGCTGCCCGCGGCGACCCGGACACTGCTGCTGATCGCCGCGGCGGAACCGGTCGGTGACGCGCGTCTGCTGGTCCGGGCGGCCGCTTCTCTCAAGATCACCCCCAATGCCGCACCGGCCAAGGCGGCCGGTCTGATCGAGTTCGGTGAGTCCGTGCGGTTCCGGCATCCGCTGGTCCGTTCGGCGGTCTACCACGGAGCCGGGCCCGAGGAACGCCGAGCGGTGCACCGGGCGTTGGCCGAGGCCACGGACCCGGTCCTCGATCCCGACCGGCGCGCCTGGCACGCCGCCCAGGCCGCCGACGGGCCGGACGAGGAGGTCGCCGCCGGGCTGGAGCGGGCCGCCGGCCGCGCGCGGCAGCGCGGCGGCATCGCGGCCGAGGCGGTACTGCTGGAGCGCGCGGCCGAGGTGACGCCGGACCCGTGGCCGCGGGGGCGCCGAGCCCTCGCAGCCGCCGAGGCCCACTTCTCGGCCGCCGCGCCCGATCGGGCCACGGAGCTCGCGACGGTGGCCGAACTGTGTCCCCTGAGCGCTCTGGACCGTGCCCGCCTGGCGCGCCTGCGGGCCAGGATCCTGTTCGCCCGCAGCCGCAGCGACGAGGCGGCACCCCTGCTCCTCGAAGCCGCCGCACAGTTCACCGCCGCCGGGTCACCACTGGCGCGCGAGACGTACCTGGAGGCGATCAGCGCGACCATCTTCGCGGGCCGGGTCCACGGTCCCACAGGTGCCCGCGCCGCCGCGATCGCGGCCCGCGGGTCCGGGGCGCCCCCCTCGGGCTCCAAGGCCGCCGACCTGCTCCTGGACGGTGTGGCCGCGCTCCTCGCGGACGGTTGTGAGACCGGTGTCCCGGCACTGCACGCCGCGCTGGACCTGCTCGCACACGAGGAGCTCGGCACCCGTGAGGCGACCGTGCGCTGGCTCCTGCTGGCCCCGGTCGCGCTGGAGGCGTTCATCCACTACGCCTGGGACCTGCACGCGTGGGACACGCTGTCCAGTCGCGCGGTGCGCCTGGCCCGCGACATCGGAGCGCTCGGCGCGCTGCCGCCGGCCCTCGTCTACGCCGGCGGGGTGCACATCCACTACGGTGATTTCGCCGAGGCGGCCCGGATGATCGACGAAGCCGACGCGCTCGCCGCCGCGACCGGCCACGCCCCGCACAAGTACGCGACGCTGGTCCTTGCCGCGTGGCGGGGCGAGGCGGACGTCGCCGCCGGCATCATCGAAGAAGCCCGGCAGCGGGCCGAACAACGCGGCGAAGTGGGACTGCTGGGCGCGACGGGCTACATCCAAGGCGTGCTGTTCAACGGCCTGGCGCGCTATCAGGAAGCCCTGGAGGCGGCTCGGACGGGCATCGAGCACGACGGGTTCAACTTCACCGGCCTGTCGCTGGTCGAACATGTCGAGGCCGCCACGCGTTGCGGTGAGCTGGACCAGGCCCGCGCCTCACTGGCACGGCTGGTCGAACTCACCCGCGCCGCCGATTCCGGATGGGCCCGTGGCGCCAGCGCCCGCAGCCAGGCTCTCCTCGCCGACGATGACGAGGCCGACCGTCTGTACCGGACCGCGATCGAGGAGTTCGGCCGCGGCGGTGTGGCCGTGGAGGTGGCACGCACCCACCTGCTGTACGGCGAGTGGCTGCGCCGCGGCAACCGCCGTTCGCTGGCCCGGGAGCACCTTCGCACGGCCCACGAGATGTTCGCCGCGATGCCCGCGCACGCGTTCGCCGAGCGAGCGCGCCGCGAGCTGCTCGCCACCGGCGAGCACGTCAGGGTGCGGGAAAGCACACCGGCGAGCGTCCTCACCCCCCAGGAGTCGCAGGTCGCGTCGCTCGCCGCCGAGGGCATGACGAACGCGAAGATCGGCGCGGAGCTGTTCATCAGTCCGCACACCGTGGAGTGGCATCTGCGGAAGGTGTACACGAAGCTCGGTATCAACTCGCGTCGCGCGCTGCCGGGTGCCCTCGCGGGCGCCCCGGCCGAGGAGAGCAGGGACGAGGGCACGGTGCGGTCCGGCTGAGGGCGGGTGCGGGTCCCCGGGTGACCCCACGGGGTCCCTACGGACTCGACCATGGGTGACAAGGGCGCGGTGGACGGTGCCCCCGGGCGAGGGTGGAAAGCGACGCCCTCGACGGGCGCCCGCCCACGAAGAGGAGTTCCCGGATGTCCGCGCCCAGCCCGGAGACGACGACGCCGACCGAACCGTCGGCTGCCCGGCCGGGCGAAGACGGCCTGGACACCGCCCTCGACATCTTTCTGGCTCAGCGGGCACGACTGTTCCGCATCGCCTACCAGATCCTCGGTGACGTGCCGGGAGCGGAGGACGTGATGCAGGAGGTGTGGGTGCGCTGGCAGCTCACCCACCGCGTGGAGATCAGGAATCCGGCCGCGTTCCTGACCACGGCCACGACCAGGCTGGCGATCAATGTCGTCCAGTCCGCGCGGCACCGTCACGAGACGCCGGCCGAGCCGCAGTTGGCCGACCTCGGTGACCGGGCCGCCCAGGATCCCGTGCTGCGTGCCGAGCAGACGGTGGCGGTAGAGGCGGCCCTGGCCCTGCTCATGGCGAGGCTGACACCGGACCGGCTGGCCGCCTACGTGCTGCGGAAGGGCTTCGACTACGCCTATGCCGACCTGGCGGGGCTGCTTCGGATCAGCGTCCAGAACGCTCGGGTGGTGGTCCACCGAGCGCAGGCCCGCCTGGAGTGCGGTCGTGAGCGGCCGGTCCCCGCCGAGTCGCACCGTCGTCTGGTCGCCGCGTTCCGGACCGCGGCCGGTACCGGTGACCTGGACGGCCTCGTCCGGCTGCTCGTCCCCGACAGCCCTGTGCACGGCCTGCCGTCGCCGGCCCCTGGATCGCCTCCCCCGGGTCACCGACCGGCCCGACATGCCGCGTGAGAGGAGGAGGCGAGGCGGACACGGCGCGTCGGCTCAGCGAGCGTGCGGGGTTCCGACAGCTCGGCCGACGGCCCGTTCTCGCCTTCGGCGCGCCTCGTCATGTGCCGACCGGCCCGGTGTTCTCCGAGTCCGCCCGCACTCCCTCCCGACGGTGAGGGACGCCGAACCGGTCCCTGGCGAGGCGTCGACCGCGGTGGGGCGCCGTCGGCTGAGCGCCGGGAGGACGGGCCCCGGGGGGTGGCGAGGTGGTCGAGGTGCGGGGTCAGCCGGGCGCCGTCGTGGCTCCGTCGATGAGGCGATCGGCTGCCGCGTCGGTACGGGCGACGTCATGGGTCACCAGGCGGTCCTGGCACAATCCGCGCAGGCCGGAAACGAGCAGCGTGGCCGCGGCTCGCGCCTGCTCCGGCGGGTGACCCAGCCGGACGTACGCGGCGGCGATCGGGCCGATCATGACCTCGACGGTGTCGGCGGCCAACTCGCCGTACTCCTCCGGGTCGGTGGCGGCCAGGCTCAGCAGTTGCAACAGCATGCGGACCGGTCCGGACTGTTCTCCGACAGTCATCGCCTTCCACAGCGTGCGGGCGGCCCGGCGCAGGCCGTCCGTGTCGCGGACGTCGTCGAACATCGCATGGGCATCCGGCCGGTTGGCGATCAGTGCCTGTGCCAGCAGGTTCTCGCGACTGCCGAAGTAGTACAGAAGCATTCGTTTGGTGGTGCCGATGGACTCGGCGAGCGGGCTCAGCGACATCTGGGCGAGCCCGTGATCTTGAAGGTGCGCCACCACCTGCCGGAGCAGCTCGGCGCGTTTTTCGACATTGACTGGGCGAGGCATGACTTTGACTGTACCGGTCGGTACGCATAGGCTCCGCGGTGTGTTGATGTGCCGATCGGTACATTAACTCGACGTTCGCGTCAGCGACGGCCGAGTGCGAAGGGCGTGAAGGGATCTCATGGAACGGGCTGCACTACGGGAAACGGTCACGAAGCGTGGAGCCGCAGGACGTGACCCAGCCGCCGTCCACCTGCCGAGGCGCGGCCCCGCACCCGTCCGTGGCGGCCGGGAGGCGGCTCTGTGAGACACCGCAAGGCGCACGCGCACACCGAGGGCGCGGCCTGGGTCAGGACCCTGGCCGAAACCCTGATGTTCCCGACCGTCCTCTTCCTGGGTCTTCTGTTCTGCTTCACCGCGGCCTTCCACGCTCCCCAACCGCATCACCTGAAGGTCGCCGTCGCCCGTCTCGAAACGGAACGCGAGATCGACACCGCCCTGCGCAGGACGCATCCCGGTGGGTTCGACGTCACCGCCGTAGCGGACGCGGGGCAGGCCCGACGGGCGGTGCTCCGGCGGGACGCCGTGGCGGGATACGCCACCGGTCGCGGCCACCCTGTGCTGTACGTTGCTCAGGCCAATGGGACATCGCTGGAACAGGCGTTGGTCCAGGGCTTCACCGAACTGGCGGCGCACGACCACCAGAGGCTGACGATCACGGACGTGGCGCCCACCGTGAGCAAGGACCGTAACGGCACCACGCTGGTCTACCTCGGTGTCGCGTGGAGCGTACCCGGCTACATACTCGCGACCACCCTGCTGCGGGCCGTGACCTTCAATCGCCGCAAGAAACTGATCACCGTCGCGGGCGTCGCCGCGTCCTTCAGCGCGGTGGGGTACCTCGTCGGCACATGGCTGGACTACCTCCCCGACAAGCCCTCGGCGCTGGCGATCGGCTTCCTGCTCACCATGGCGGTCGCCACGTTCTCCGCGGGCATCGCGCCGTTCACGCGGCAGTTCTTCCCCCTCGTGGGCATGGGGCTGTTCATCGTGCTGAGCGTTCCCACCAGTGGCGTGGCTCCCGTCCCACTGCTGCCGACGTTCTTCCAGGACCTGCACGCCGTGATGCCGTTGGGCAACGCGGTGGACGCCCTCAAGGGGCTGCTGTACTTCGACGAGGCAGGCGTGCTCGGACCCGTCCTCGTGCTCTGTGCGTGGATCACCGCGGGAGTCACCCTGCTCGGGCTCGACGCGTGGCGGCACCGGCACGAGGCCGCCGGGGAGAACGCGGAGGAGGCCCAGGAGGACATCCCGGAGCCTCCGGTCGAGGATCCGTCCGTGGAGGCTCCCGCGCCCACCGCGCTTCCCGTTCACCGTCATCACCACTTCGGCGAGCCGCTGCCCATGCTGGAGGGCACCGTCCGTGACGACGAGCAGCACCCCATCCGTCATGCCGCGGTGACCGTCATGGACACCCGCGGCCGGCAGCTGGTGCGGACCTCGACGAACGCGCAGGGCGAGTACGCCGTGACCGGCCTGCCCGAGGGACACATCGTCCTGGTCGTCTCCTACCCCGGCCGCCACCCGGTGGTGCACCAGAAGCTGGTCCGGTCCGGGATGGCCGTACGGGCCGACTTCACCCTGCACGGCCGCACCCGCTGGACGTCGTACCGGGCGCTGTCGCAGCACTGACCCGAGAGCGGGCCGCCTCTTCTGACCTGGCTCCGCCACCGTGCGCGTGGACCGGCACCGGCATCCGATGGTCCGGTCGGCCGACGGGCGGCGGGCGACGGCCGACCGGCGACGAAGCCCGTGTCACAAGCGAGCGCCATGCCCGGTCAGCCCTGTGTGCGGAGACGGGCGAGCGGAAGATCGTCTCAGTCGAGTGTGGCGGCGCCCTGTGACGCATGCATAGATGCACGACATCTACGTATTTACCCCAATCATCGCGAAAGGCACGTCATGAAGATCGCAGTCATCGGCGGAACCGGGCTGATCGGCTCACAGGTCGTCCAGAACCTGAACGCCGCCGGACACGAGGCGGTACCGCACTCGCAGTCCACCGGAATCGACGTCATCAGCGGTCAGGGGCTGGAACAGGCGGTCGCCGGCGTCGACGTCGTCGTCAACCTGACCAACTCGCCGACCTTCGACGAGGCCTCACCGGCCTTCTTCCAGACCTCGATGGACAACCTCCTGGCCGCGACCCAGAAGGGCGGCGCCGGACACTTCGTCATCCTCTCGATCGTGGGCGTCGACCAGGTGCCGGGGTTGGACTACTACCGCGCCAAGGTCCTGCAGGAAGACATCCTCAAGGCGGGACCGATTCCCTACTCGATCGTCCGGGCCACGCAGTTCATGGAGTTCATGGACGCCGTCCTGTCCTGGACCACCGACGGTGACACCGTCCGGCTGCCCGCCACGCCGATCCAGCCGATCGCCGCCAAGGACGTGGCCCGCGCGGTGGCGGAGGTCGCCGCGGGCACCCCGCTGAACGGCATCCACAACATCGCCGGCCCCGAGGTCTTCAACCTCGACGAGCTCGGCCGGATCACCCTGTCGCACAAGGGCGACCCCCGTACCGTGGTCACCGATCCCACGGCCGGTATGTTCGCCGCCGTGGAGGGTGACGTCCTCACCGACACGAACGCGCACCTCGCCCCCACCCGATACACCGACTGGCTCTCCTGACCGACGATGCCCTACTGACGGCGAGCTGAGCTGCGGCCGGCGCAGCGGGCGACAGCACCGACACCGGGACGGCGGTACCCCTTCGGGACCGCTCCGCACCGACACGCTCACGACCGAGACGCTCGATCGCTCCACGGTGGCGTCTCGGCCGTTCGGCGTGCCCGCGGAAGCGCACGTGCGCAGGGTGTGGACACCAGGTGTCCACACCCTGCCGGCGTCGCCCGGGTGAAGATGCGGACGGGGCGTCAGCGCACCGAGACGACCGTCAGGGACTTGACGGGGCCGGCGCCGCGCAGGGTGAGGTCGAACAGCAGGTTCCCCTGCCCAGGGCGCAGGTCGGCCGTGTGAGCAGGGGCGATCCCCCGTTCCGGGCCCTGTCGGCGCTCGCCCTGACGCGGCCCGTCGATGACGGTGACGTACACGGTGGACGGCCCGGTGTTCCGTACCCGGACCTGTGTGGTCGTTGAACAGCGCCGGGGCGCGTCGGACGTCGGGCACACATGACGCAGGTCACCGAAACCGTAAGTGCCGCAGGACAGCTCCTCGTCGGCGGGCAGAGCGGAACGGCAGGTGCGCCCGGCACGCACAAGGTCGCCGCCCGTGTCGCCGACGTCGCGTGCGGACGAGGTGCCCACGGCGACCAGGGTCAGGACGGCACAGCCCGCCCACGTGGTGGCCGCTATGAGATCGGGGCGTCTGCGAGCGGTCCACAGTCTGAAGGGACGTACGGAGTTCACTGGAGTCCTCGACACGGTTCGGTGATTTCACACCGTTGGGCAACGTCGGTTGACAGCGTTCGCTCACCATGACCATGCGCCGAGTGGATCTGTGACACGGGCGCGCCTGTCCTGTCCGCCGGCAGTGGGCGGGGCGGCACTGCCGGCGCCGGTGACGCACGCATCGCCCGCAGACTCCCGAAGCGGGGCCCGTGAGGAGGCGCCGAGTCGTGCCTCCCGGACCGCCTGTCGGTCCATGGCGTGACCGTCTGCGGAGGCGGCGGGCGGTACTTCAGGCCGGTAAGGCGATCAGGCGGCAGTCGGACAATGTCGTGAGGCCGGGGCGCCGGTACTGCGGCCCGGGCGGGTTCGCCACGAGCGAGGCGTAGCGCACCCCTCTTCCCTGTGCCGCCCGGAGCGCGGTCACCGTCAGCGGCGCGCCGATGCCCGGTCGGCGATGCGCTTACATGACGGGGACGAGGAGATCCCGGCCACCCCTCCGGCGGTGAACCACCGTGGACGCGACCACCCGGCCGACCCGGCCGCGACGCTGGATGCGGCCGGGCCGGCCGGTGCACGCGCCGGCCCGCGGGTGGAGACGAGCGACCATGATGAGCGTGTCTCCGGTTTCCTCACTGTGCGAGTGGCGGACATGGCGGCCTTCTCCGCACATGCCGTCGCGAACGGTGCCGACTTCCTCACCGAGCCCGTCGACCGCGGATCCTAGCTGCGCTGCTGTTTCCGTGATCCCGAGGGCCACGGCATCGAGGCGGGCCAGTCCACCGGTCTGCTCGTAGGCTCCCAAGCGGCCACGCCCACAGAGTCCAGTTGAGTTCTCACTTCTCCGCTCTCGCCTGGTGCGTGGTGCCTGGCTCTTCCTCGGAGAAGGGGTGCGGGGCCGCGTCACGCATACAGTTGCCTGAACCCCGGTCAGCTCCGGCGACCGCCCGGGCCAGTGTGCGGTGTCGTGACCGCCGAGAAACTCACGCCTCTTCGTGCACCCAGCTCATCAGCTTGCGCAGCTGCTTGCCGGTGGTCTCCAACAGCAGTTCGGAGTCCTGCTTCTTGTACTCGTTGTACTTCTTCAGTCCCCCGTGGTACTCGTCCATCCAGTTCCGGGCGAAGGAACCGTCCTGGATCTCGGCGAGGACCTTCTTCATCTCGGCCTTCGTGGCGTCCGTGATGAT
>NZ_JBIRJA010000026.1:0-98865 GCF_044329325.1 Streptomyces sp. NPDC017676
GGGGAAGAACTCGTACCACGAGCCGTACAGCGCGCGTTCACGCTCCACCAGCAGCGGCATCGGATCGGAGGCCGTGACCAACTCCCGCAGCGGATGGCGGCGGAGGACCGACTCCACCTCCGGCGCCAGGGCCGCCGCCAGCCGCCAGGCCGCCGGGCGGTTCTCGTCCCGCAGGGCGGCCACCGCGTCCAGGACGACCTGCCGCAGGTCCTCGGGGACCCCGCCGGCCGCACGCTCGTACAGCTGCGCGCCCTCGGTCAGGACCAGCTCGGTGTCGATGCCGGCCGGGATCTTGATCCGGGCGTGGTGCCGCCAGGTGGCGAGCGGGTCCGACCAGGCCTCCACCGTGTAGGTCCAGTGGCCGGGTTCGCCCGCGACGACGGTGGCGCCCCAGCGGTCGGTGCCCGGCGCGAGTTCCCGCATCGGTGTCCAGGGGCCGGGCCGGCCCGCCGGGTCCCGCAGCACCACGTTCGCCGCGACGGCGTCGTGGCCCTCCCGGAACACGGTGGCCGACACCTCGAACGACTCCCCGGTCACGGCCTTGGCGGGCCGGCGGCCGCGCTGGACCACGGGTCGTACGTCGAGGACGGGGATACGGCCCACGGTCGTGGCCGTGTCCGGGGAGGACCGTTCCCCGGCGGCGGACGGACCGGCGGCGCCGGCCGGGGCCGCGCCTTTCCTGCCCGTCGTCTTCTTTCCTGCTGCCTTGGCCTTGCTGCTTGTCGGGGGTGCTGACGAGTGGTGCGTGGCGGGCATGACCGCTCCTGTCCGCTTCAACAGGGTATGGGCGGATGGATATGGGGAGGTGGGTCCTGCGGAGGTGCTGTGGTGCTGCTGTGGGGTGCGTACCGGAGGAGCCTTCCCACCCGGTTCGGGTGGGCAATCCGGCACTGTGTTAACTACTCACGCGTACGTCCACCCACAAGACCGGCCCCGGTTTCCGAGTGCCCGGTGACCGGGTCTTGACGCCCCCCGACACCCCCGACGGGTACGTCCCCACCGACCGCGCGGTAACCACTACCGTCGAAGACGACGACGAGACGTACAACGCCGTGCGTCTCACCCCGCGACGCGTCGAGGTGGCATGTGAAGGCGATCCGTCGGTTCACCGTCCGTCCCGTACTCCCCGACCCCCTGCGGCCCCTGAGCGACCTGGCGCGCAACCTGCGCTGGTCCTGGCACGCCGAAACGCGCGACCTGTTCCAGTCCGTCTGGCCCGAGGGCTGGGCCGGGGCCGGCGGAGACCCGGTGCGGCTGCTGGGCGGCGTGCGACCGGCCAGGCTGGCCGAGCTGGCCGGGGACCGTCGGTTCCTGCGCCGCCTCACCGCCGCCGCCGACGATCTCGACGACTACCTCACCGGTGACCGCTGGTACCAGGAACAGGCCGCCGGCCTGCCCGCCGCCGTCGCCTACTTCTCGCCGGAGTTCGGCATCACAGCCGCGCTCCCGCAGTACTCGGGCGGCCTCGGCATCCTCGCCGGCGACCATCTGAAGGCGGCCAGCGACCTCGGGGTGCCACTGATCGGGGTGGGACTGCTGTACCGGCACGGGTACTTCCGGCAGACCCTCTCCCGGGACGGCTGGCAGCAGGAGCACTATCCGGTGCTCGACCCGAACGAACTGCCGCTCACCCAGCTCAAGGAGGCCGACGGCACCCCGGCGCAGGTCTCCCTCGCGCTGCCCGGCGGCAAGGCACTGCGCGCCCGGATCTGGCTCGCCCAGGTGGGCCGGGTGCCGCTGCTGCTGCTCGACTCGGACGTGGAGGAGAACGAGCTCGGCGAACGCGGGGTGACCGACCGGCTCTACGGCGGCGGCAGCGAGCACCGGCTGCTCCAGGAGATGCTGCTCGGCATAGGAGGTGTGCGGGCCGTACGGACCTACTGCCGGCTCACCGGGCACCCGGAGCCGGAGGTGTTCCACACCAACGAGGGGCACGCGGGCTTCCTCGGCCTGGAGCGGATCGCCGAACTGTGCGCGGACGGACTGGACTTCGACTCGGCGCTGGAGGCCGTGCGGGGCGGGACGGTGTTCACCACGCACACCCCGGTCCCGGCCGGCATCGACCGCTTCGACCGGGAGCTGGTGGGCCGGCACTTCGGCCCGGACGCCGAACTGCCCGGCATCGACGTGCAGCGAGTCCTGGCGCTGGGCATGGAGACCTACCCGGGCGGCGAGCCGAACCTGTTCAACATGGCCGTGATGGGGCTGCGGCTGGCCCAGCGGGCCAACGGGGTGTCGCTGCTGCACGGGCAGGTCAGCCGGAACATGTTCGCCGGACTGTGGCCGGGATTCGACGCCGAGGAAGTGCCCATCACCTCCGTGACCAACGGGGTGCACGCGCCGACCTGGGTGGCGCCGGAGGTGCTGCGGCTCGGCGTCCGGCAGATCGGCGTCCAGCGGGCCGAGGACGCGCTGAGCGTCGGCCGCTCCGAGCGCTGGGACGCGGTGGCGGACATCCCCGACCAGGAGGTCTGGGAACTGCGCCGCACCCTGCGCGAGCAGCTGGTGCTGGAGGTACGGGAGCGGCTGCGGGCGTCCTGGCGGCAACGTGGCGCGGGCGACGCCGAGCTGGGCTGGATCGACGGGGTGCTCGACCCGGACGTCCTGACGATCGGTTTCGCGCGCCGCGTCCCGTCGTACAAACGCCTGACGTTGATGCTCCGCGACCGCGACCGCCTGATGGAGCTGTTGCTGCACCCGGAGCGCCCGGTCCAGATCGTGGTCGCGGGCAAGGCGCACCCGGCGGACGACGGCGGCAAACGCCTGGTGCAGGAGCTGGTCCGCTTCGCCGACGACCCGCGGGTCCGCCACCGGATCGTCTTCCTGCCCGACTACGGCATGGCGATGGCGCAGAAGCTCTACCCCGGCTGTGACATCTGGCTGAACAACCCGCTGCGCCCCCTGGAGGCCTGCGGCACCTCCGGCATGAAGGCGGCGCTGAACGGCTGCCTCAACCTCTCCGTCCTGGACGGCTGGTGGGACGAGTGGTTCCAGCCGGACTTCGGCTGGGCGATCCCCACCGCGGACGGCGCCGGCACCGACCCCGACCGGCGGGACGACATCGAGGCGTCCGCCCTGTACGACCTGCTGGAGCAGCGGATCACCCCCCGCTTCTACGAGCGTGGGCGCGCCGGTCTGCCCGACCGCTGGATCGAGATGGTCCGCCAGACCCTCTCCCTGCTCGGCCCGAAGGTGCTGGCCGGCCGCATGGTCCGGGAGTACGTGGACCGGCTCTACGCCCCCGCCGCGCGGGCGCACCGCGCGCTGACCCCCGACACGGCCCGGGACCTCGCCGAGTGGAAGGCACGGGTGCGGGCCGCGTGGCCGGGGGTGAGCGTCGACCACGTCGAGACGACGGCGACGACGGCCACGGTGGAACTGGGCGGCACCGTGGGCCTGCGGGTCCGGGTCGGCCTCGGTGAACTGGGCCCGGACGACGTGGAGGTGCAGGCGGTGTCCGGGCGGGTGGACGAGGAGGACCGCATCACGGACGCCACGGTGGTCCCCCTGAAGCCGGCCGGCGCCCCCGACCTGGAGGGCCGGCTCCTCTACGAGGGCCCCCTCTCCCTGGACCGCACCGGCCCCTACGGCTACACGGTCCGCATCCTCCCCACGCACCCCCTCCTCTCCTCCGCCGCTGAACTGGGCCTCGTGACGGTGCCGTCGCAGGAGGTGGTGGAGGGGGCGGGGATGGTGTTGCGGTGAGCTGACCGGCGGGGCCGGCGGTAGCCGCGGGGGTGGCGTGCCACGCGGCTACCGTCCGTTGAACGGGGCGATTTCGTATGATTCCTGGATGCTGAGAAGTCGGCATTCGCCGGTCGCGCTGTGCACAGAAATCTGGCAGGGTCCGTAAAGGAAGTACTTGTCGTCCCTCATGGCGAGATACTTCGCGGACTGGAAGGCAAAATAGAAGAACTCGCCCTTCTGGGTCTTGCACTCCTCGTCCGGGAACAGGGCGATCTTGTTATCCCAGTCCGCGGACATCTGCTGGATGTAATCCGCTGCAATCCGTTCTGCTTGTTCCATGGTGTACATCAGTTCGTCCTCATCAACTTGAATGCATTGAAGTAGGTAGGGTCGACGAATCCAGTCTGGACATCAATGAATAGTACTCGATTCTGATGATTCACGACATTGAATACGTGCCCTGGCGTCCCCGGGATGGGGGACTCGCCCGCGACTATTCCCCGGGCACCGTGTCCAGCGTTCCGGACATGGTCGACCATGCCCAGAAGCTCGTGTCCTTGAAGCTTCCTCCATGCAAGTTCTCAAGTCGTTCGAGGGACTGCGGTCCCCCGATGTGTCCGGGCACGGAATGTATTCCCTCGCCTCGCGTATATCGTTCGAACGCGTCGACGACGTACGTGCAGTTCATGTTCCCGCCCTCGGGATTGAAATGTTTCGCAAGGTCGGAGAGATTGAGTGTCTCGTACGGTTTGGGCGGGACCGGTGACTTCTGGGGAGCAAGTCCAAGAGGATCACAGGAAACGGAAGGCCGGTCCACATGCTCGACAGGATTGGCCGCCGGAGCCAGGCCGAGGGGGTCCAGGCTGACGTAGTGGCCGACCTCGGGGTCGTAATACCTGAGGTAGTTGCAATTGAGGCCCGTCTCGGTGTTGGGCGGCGGTGGAGGTCAGGCCGGAGAGCGTCATGCTGACGTTCTGCAGGTAGGCGGCGGGGTGGGTGAGGTTGTAGGGGTCGGCGGGGTTCAGGCCGCGGGCGAAGTTGACCAGGCCGGCGGTGCCTTTGGCCACACCGCCGGCGAAGTGGGTCAGTTCGATGCCGGTGGACAGCGCTTGGTCGGTGAAGTCGTTCTTGAGGCGGCTCAGGGGTGGGGGCTCGGCGGGGGCGTGGGCCAGGGCTGTCTTGACCCGGCCTGGGGCCGGGGTCCTCGTCGGCCTTGATCTTGGCGTTGTAGGCGTCGACTTTCTTGTTGTACGCCTCCACCGCGTCCTTGGAGGCCTTCACGCCCTTCTTGTAGAGCTCGACGGCCTCCTTGGCCTGTCCTTGTGCCCACTTGACGGTGTCGGCGTACGACTCCAGAGCGGCTGCCGCTGTGTTGCATGCCTCGGCGGCCTGCGCCCACTTGGCGGGGTGCACGGCGAACTTCTCGCGGAAGGCGTCGCCGCCCTCGCCCTTCCAGCCGGAGGAGTCGACCTTCTTCAGTCCCTGGCCGACCTTGTCGAACGCGTTGTGGAAGTCCTTGAGGTGCTTGGCGCTTGCGTGGATCTTGTCCGGGTTGCCGTGGACGAGTTCGTTGGCCTCCTCGCTCTGGCCGAGCTGCTGCTCACCCGGGGTGGCGCCCAGGTCGGAGGCGATCCCGTCGCCCCAGTCCTCCACCACATCGGCCCACTTGTGCGCGCCAACCTCGTCCAGACCCTCGCCGACCTTGTCCGTGGCCCAGTCGACGCCCTCGCCGAGCTTCTTGCTGCCCTTGTCGTAGAGGTCCTCGGCACCACTCAGAAGCGCGTTGGTCACATCGCCGAAGCCCATCAGCCCTCACCGCCCTGCTCGGCGGCCTGGGCGCGTGCTTCGGGCGAGGGGCCGGAGACGTCGTCCACCAGCCGGTCGTACTGTTCGTCGGACATGCCCAGCGCGCGTGAAAGTGCCGTCCACGTACTGGTCGGTCTCGTAGTACGTGCCCGCCGCCAGGCCCGTCCTCGCGGCGAAGCCGTTGCCCTCGTTGATCAGCGAGCGCACGCCCCATTCCCAGCGCTCGCAGAACGACGTGAACTCGTCCGTCAGCCCCTCGTGGCCCAGTTCCAGCCCGGACAGGGCGATGTCACCGAAGCCACGCCCGGCGCCGGCCTCGCCGACCATGCCCAGTTCCTTCAGCTCGCCCAGCGCCTCGGTCAGCCCCTTGGCGATCAGGCCGAGCCCCTGCGTCGCCAGGTCCTTGCCGCCGCCCCCGGTCACCGCTCGCCCCCCTTGTTCTCCGCCGCCGCGTCGGCGTCCACCGCCACCCCGTCCGGCACGATCCCGCGCACCGGCGGGAAGACCATCCCGTCCTCACCGTCAGCACAGTCCAGCGCCACCCCGCAGGGCACCCCGACCGCCGGGACCGCCGCGTCCAGCAGACGCGCCCCCAGCCACCGCTGGTACGGCCACTCCCGCTCACCCTCACCCCGCGCGAGCGCGAAACGCGCCAGCGCCCCCTCGCTGGAGAAGGCGTAGAACCAGCGCACACCACCGAAATCAGCCGCCAACGGGCTACCGGTCTCCGGGTCGACGGGGACGAGCACGGGCGTGCGCCGGAACTCACCCAGCAGGACCGCGAACTCAAGCCGCCCATGCTCAGCGGTGTCGGCCCGCGTTGCCCCACGCTCAGGCAAACCGATGCCTTCGGACGCCTCCGGCGCGGTCGTGTACCGCTGGTCCGTAAAGGCCGGTTCCATATAGTCGTACAGCCGTGACCTCGGTATCTTTGCCGCCGATCCGGCATCGCCCCCGTGATCATTCACGGCCGGATCACCACATCGCCACGTTCTGGATCGCAACGCGGAGCGGGAATGCCGTCAGCAACACGACCGCATTCCAGCCTTCTCAAACGGTCATGCTTCCGGCAGGCCCCCGCACAGCCTCCGCAGTACAACCCCGCACCGGCGTGCGTACGCGTGTTGCAGGCCCCGGGTCGCCGGGCCGCCCGCGCGGGCGTACCACTTGGCGGCCTTGCTGAAGGCCGCCACCGTCAGCCAGACCGTGCCGTCGCCGGTGCGGTCGACCACGAAGGCCTCCTCGCCGCACTCGGGGTGGCCTTCGAGGGTGCCGTAGGCCCAGCCGGCCCGGCGGTGTTGCTCGGCCGTCCATATGATGCGGCAGGGGGCCCTGATGACGCCGGCCAGGGTGACGGTGACGTCGGTGCCGGGGGCGGCGCGGTCGGCGCCGGCGTCGATGCCGACGCCCAGGGCGCGGTGCATCTCCCAGGTCAGGACCGCCTCGGCGGCTCGCTGGAACACCTCCTGGCCCTCGCCGAGGCGGGTGCGGACCAGCATGGGGTGGAAGCCGGGCGGGCAGAAGGTGAGATCGTCGCGGGTCGCGCCGACCGGCTCATAGGTGAAGGTCGCCGAGGACATGGGACACAAGGGTAGGGCGGCACCCGGAAGAACCGCTTCCCGGGTGCCGCCCCCTCACGAGCCTTGGGCGACTAGCTGACGTTGACCGCCGTCCAGGCCGCCGCGACCGCGTTGTACTCGGCGCTGCCGGAGCCGTACAGTGCGGACGCCGCGTTCAGGGTCGCCGTGCGGGCGGCCTTGTAGTTGGTCGTCGACGTCATGTACGTGGTCAGCGCCTTGTACCAGATCTGCAGTGCCTTGGCGCGGCCGATGCCGGTGACCGCGGCGCCGTTGTAGGTCGGCGAGTTGTAGGTCACGCCGTTGATCGTCTTCGAACCGCTGCCCTCCGACAGGAGGTAGAAGAAGTGGTTCGCGACGCCGGACGAGTAGTGCACGTCCTTGCTGCCGACGGACGAGGACCAGTAGTCGGCCGAGCCGCCGTCCTTGCTGGGCTTGTCCATGTAGCGCAGCGGGGTGCCGTCGCCGTTGATGTCGATCTTCTCGCCGATGAGGTAGTCACCGGGGTCGGACGCGTTGTTCGCGAAGAACTCCACGCCGGTGCCGAAGATGTCCGAGGTGGCCTCGTTCAGGCCGCCGGACTCACCCGAGTAGTTCAGGCCCGCGGTGTTGGAGGTGACGCCGTGGCTCATCTCGTGGCCGGCCACGTCCAGCGAGGTCAGCGGGTCGGCGTTGCCGGAGCCGTCGCCATAGGTCATGCAGAAGCAGCTGTCGTCCCAGAACGCGTTCACGTAGGCGTTGCCGTAGTGCACGCGGGAGTAGGCGCCGACCCCGTTGTTCTTGATGCCGTTGCGGCCGAAGGTGCTCTTGTAGAAGTCCCAGGTCTCGGCCGCGCCGTAGGCGGCGTCGGCGGCCGCGGTCTGGTCGGAGGACGAGGTGGAGGCGGTACCGGTGCCGAAGACGTTGGTGGAGCTGGCCACCAGGGTGCCCGTGCCGGACGTCTTGCGGGCCAGGTTGTAGGTCTTGTGGTTGCCCCGCGCGCTGTCGGTGAGCTGGTAGGTCGAGCCCGACTGCACGGAGTTGAGCGTGACCGTGCCGGAGTACAGCGTCTTGCCGGTCGCGGTCTCGACGCCCTGGTACTCGTAGAGCTTCTTGCCGGTGGCCGCGTCGGTGATGACGTGGAGCTGGTTCGGGGTGCCGTCGTCCTGGAGGCCGCCGACGACGGTCTCGTAGGCGAGGACGGGCTTGCCGGAGCCGGCCCAGATCACCTTGCGGGCGCCGTCCGCGGTGGTCTTGGCGGAGCCCAGCGTCCTGGCGGCGGTCACCGCCTGCTTCTCGGCCTTGGCGGCGGTGATCTGCGGCTTGAGGGAGGCCACCTTGATGGCCGACTTGGTGGCCTTGGTGACGCCCTGGGTCTTGCCGGACTTGGCCGTGTGGACGATCAGGTCGCCGCCGAGCACCGGCAGGCCCGCGTAGGTGCGCTCGTAGCGGGTGTGGACGGTGCCGTCGGCGTCCTTGACGACGTCCTTGACGACCAGCTTCTCCTGGGCGCCGAGGCCTATCTGCCGGGCGGTGCCGGCCGCGTCGGCCTGGGCCTGCTGGATCAGGGTGGTGCGCGCAGCGGCGGACAGCGCGGTCGGGGCGGCGGCGAGCGGCTTGGCCGTGGGCTGGGCGGTGGCACTGGTGGTGACACCGGTGGCGAGCAGGGCTCCGGCGGCGACAGCGGTGGCGATGGCCAGAGTGGTGCGCTTGCGACGCGCGTAGAGGGGGCTCACAGAAGCTCCTTCTCGTGGGGGAGTCCGGGCAGCGTGGGGTTACTGGCCGGAGTATGTGGCGTTGTGAAGTTGCTGTGCTGCTGCGGCGGGTGGAGAGAGAGTGACATCAAGGGCGCGTACATGTCAGGCCCCTGACGTGATGTTGGCCGAAAGTCAACTGTCCGAGAAACGTTTCGGGCGTGTGAACCGGGTGCTGTCCGAGGGTGCTCGACCCTCGGACAGCCCCGTGGTCCCGGGTTCTTGGCGTGCGGTTTACGGGAAGGTCAGCTTCCAGCCGTTGAGCGTTCCGGTGTCGTAGGTGGCCTGATCCTGCACCCGCAACTTCCACGTGCCGTTGGCCGGTTCGGCCGAGGCGTTGACCGTGTAGGTCTCGTTCACGTCGTCCGCCGAGTCCGAGGAGCTGAAGTTCTTCAGCCGGTAGGCGGTGCCCGACGGGCCGATGAGGTCGATCACCAGGTCACCGCGCCAGGTGTGGGTGATGTCCACGCCCACCTGGAGGTTGTTCGGCGCGTTCCCGCTGCGGCCGGAAACGGTGATGGACGACGTGACGGCGGGACCGTTGTCCGGCACCGACACCGGCGTGGTGCTCTCGTACGACGTACCGCCACCGCCCCCGCCACCGGAGCGCGCACCGACCCCGACGCCCGCCCAGGCGTCCTGCACCGCCTTGTACTCGGCGCTGGTGGTGCCGTACAGCTCGCCGGCCGCCGCGAGCGTGCCGGTGCGGGCGCCCGCGTAGTTGGTCGTCGACGTCCACTTGGTGGTCAGCGCCCGGTACCAGATCTGCAGCGCCTTGTCCCGGCCGATGCCGGTGACCGGAAGCCCGTCCGCCGTCGGCGAGTTGTAGCTGACGCCGTTGATCACCTTGGCGCCGCTGCCCTCGCTGAGCAGGTAGAAGAAGTGGTTCGCGGGGCCGGACGAGTAGTGCACGTCGACGCCGCCGATGCCCGAGTACCAGCTGTCCTTGGACGCGCCGTCCTTGCTGGGCTTGTCCATGTAGCGCAGCGGGGTGCCGTTGCCGTTGATGTCGATCTTCTCGCCGATGAGGTAGTCGCCGACGTCGGAGCTGTTGTTGGCGTAGAACTCCACGCCGGTGCCCATGATGTCGCTGGTGGCCTCGTTCAGGCCGCCGGACTCGCCGCTGTAGTTGAGGTCCGCGGTGTTGGAGGTGACGCCGTGGCTCATCTCGTGGCCGGCGACGTCGATCGCGGTCAGCGGCTTGGCGTTGCCGGAGCCGTCGCCGTAGGTCATGCAGAAGCAGCTGTCGTCCCAGAACGCGTTCACGTAGGCGTTGCCGTAGTGCACGCGGGAGTAGGCGCCGACGCCGTCGTTCCTGATGCCGCTGCGGCCGAACACGCCCTTGTAGAAGTCCCAGGTGACCGCCGCCCCGTAGTGGGCGTCCGCGCCCGCGGTGGCCGCGTTCGACGTGGTCCCGTTGCCCCAGGTGTCGCTGGTCTGCGAGAACAGCGTGCCGGTGCCGGAGGTGCCCCGGTTCAGGTTGTACGTCTTGTGGCCCCCGCGTGCCCCGTCGGTGAGCGTGTACGTCGAGCCCGACTGGGTCGTGGTCAGCGTGACCTGGCCGCTGTACTGGGTGTTGCCGACGCCGTTCTCGACGCCCTGGTACTCGTAGAGCTTCTTGCCGGTGGCCGCGTCCGTGATGACGTGGAGCTGGTTCGGGGTGCCGTCGTCCTGGAGGCCGCCGACGACCGTCTCGTACGCCAGCACGGGCTTGCCGCTCGCCGCCCAGATGACCTTGCGGACGCTGTCCGCGGCCGACTTGGTCCCGCCGAGCGCCTTCGCCCGCTGGACGGCCTGCTTCTCGGCCGCGGCCTTCGGCACGGCCGGGGTGAGTCCGGCGACCTTCAGCGTGGCGTTGGTGGCCCGGATGACCTCCATGGTCTTGCCCGACCTGGCGGTGGTCACCACCAGGTCGCCGCCGAGCACCGGCAGGCCCCCGTACGTGCGCTCGTAGCGGGTGTGCAGCGTGCCGTCGGCGTCCTTGACGACGTCCTTGACGACCAGCTTCTCCTGGGTGCCCAGGCCGATCCGCCGGGCGGTGGCGGCCGTGCCGGCGTCGGCGTGGCGTATCAGCTCGGCGCGCTGCGCGGGCGTGAGCCCGACCGCCGCGTGGGCCTGGCCGGCCCGCGGCGCCGCCGGGGCCGCGGTGGCCGCGCCGGACTGGACGGCGGCGGCGATCAGGGCGGCGACACCGGCGAGGGCGACGGTGGCGGTGCGGCGGTGGGCGGTGGGGCGGTGCGGGGTGTGGGAGGTGCGTCCGCGAGAGGAATTGCTTCTCACACTGACTCCTTCTGCGTGACCGCGGGTCGCGCGGCCGGGGAGACCGGACGGTGGGTTGGGGCGTCCGGGCAGAACAAGGCGTTACGCGAAAGCCACGTGCAGGTGCGGAGCCGGCTCACACGGAGGCGCGGAAACTGTGGGGCCGCTGTGAGTCGGCCTGGGAAGAGTGGCAGGGGATCTCACCACTTGTCAGGACCGCGTCACCAACTTGGCCGGAAATGGTTCGTTGACCGGATGTTCATGTTCGATATGCGGATCGTTGGTCGGCGGGACACCGTAAGGGGCGATGGCGGGACACGGTCAGGGGCGATGGCGGGTCACCGCTCGGGGCGGTGGCGGGTCACCGCCCGGGTGCCCGCCCGTGCCACGTCCGCCACAGCGCCGCGTACGCACCGCCCGCCGCCACCAGCTCCTCGTGCGTCCCCAGTTCGGTCACCCGGCCGTCCTCCATGACCGCCACCCGGTCCGCGTCGTGCGCCGTGTGCAGACGGTGGGCGATGGCGATGACCGTACGGCCCTCAAGCACCGCGGCGAGGGCGCGCTCGGTGTGCCGCGCGGTGGCCGGATCCAGCAGGGCCGTCGCCTCGTCGAGGATCAACGTGTGCGGATCGGCCAGGACCACGCGTGCGAGGGCGAGTTGCTGGGCCTGCGCACCGTCCGTCGGCCGGCCGCCCTCGCCCAGCCGGGTGTCGAGCCCGTCCGGCAGGGCCCGCACCCAGTCGTCGGCGCCCCCGGCCGTGAGCGCCGACCACAAGGCGGCGTCGTCGGCGGCGGGTTCGGCGATGCGGAGGTTGTCCCGCACGCTGCCCAGGAAGACGTGGTGCTCCTGGGTGACCAGCACCACCTGCCGGCGCAGCAGCTCCGGTGCCAGCCCGGCCACCGGCACCCCGCCCACCGTCACCGCGCCGGAACCGGGCCGGTCGACGCCCGCGAGCAGCCGGCTCAGGGTCGTCTTCCCGGCGCCGGACGGCCCCACCACGGCGAGCCGCTCCCCGGGCCGCACCGTCAGGTCCACCCCGCCCAGCACCTCGCCGCCGCGCTCGTACGCGTACCGCACCCCGCGCACCTCGATCCGGTCGTCCGCCGGCACCGCGGACACGCCCTCGCCCTCGCCCCGGGGCGCCTGCGCCAGCCCCTCCACGCGCGCGAACGAGGCCCCGCTGCTCTGCAGTTGCTCCACCCGCATCAGGATCTGGTCCAGCGGCTCGGTGAACTGCCGCAGGTACAGCGCCGCCGCCACCACCGCGCCCACCCCGACCGCCCCCCGGGCGTGCAGCCAGCCGCCGAGCAGCAGCACACCGACCACGGGCACGGTGTACGTCACCTCGACCGCCGGGAAGAACACCGACCGCAGGCGCAGGGTGTACAGGCGGGTGCGGCGGGACTCCTCCAGCGCGTCCCGGCTCGCCGCGATCCGCCGCTCCCGCAGCCGGAACGCCTCCACCGTCCGCGCGCCGGCCGCCGTCGCCGCGAGGGTCTCCGCGACCTGCGAGGTCGCCGCGCCCTCGGCGAGATAGCCGTCCCGGGCGCGCCGCAGGTACCAGCGGAGCGCCAGCCGGATCGGGGTGAGACCGAGCAGGCCCAACGCCCCCAGCAGGGGGTCGAGCGCGAACACCGCGCCCAGCACGAAGAGCGCCTGCACGGCGTCGACCAGCAGCTCCGGGCCGACGTCCCGCAGGGTCGTGCCGACGGTCGCCACATCCGCCGTGCCCCGCGCGGTCAGATCGCCGGTACCGGCCCGCTCGACCACGGACGCGGGCAGCGCCAGCACCCGCTCGACGTACTCCTCGCGGACCCGGGCCAGCGTGCGCTCCCCGAACCGGTGCCCGACGTACCGCGCCCAGCGGGCCAGCAGGATCTGCGCCAGCGCGCACACCACGATCCAGGACGCCAGCCGGTCCACCGCGCCGGCCCCGTGCCCGGCCCGCACCTCGTCGACGATCCGGCCCACCAGCCAGGGGCCGGCCAGCCCCGCCGCGGCGGCCAGCGCGTTCAGCCCCAGTGCCCCGGCGAACGCCCGGCGGTCGGCCGACACCAGCCGCACCGTGGCCCGCCGCACGGCCGCCCGGCCGGCGACGGGCAGCAGCGCGTCACCGGAGGTCATGCGTGGGGCTCCTTCGCGGGTGGGGTCGTCGCGCCCGTCATGTCGGTCGCGTCCGTCACATCCGTCATCTCCGTCATCTCCGTCATGTCCGCCGTCCCGCCGTCCCGTGCGACCAGCGCCCGGTACGCCGGTTCCCGCGCCAGCAGGCACGCGTGCGGGCCGGTCGCCGCGACCTTGCCGTCGGCCAGGAACACCACCGTGTCCGCCCGGGCCAGGAGCAGCGGGGACGTCGTCGTCACCAGCGTGGTGCGGCCCTCCCGGGCCGCCCGGAGCCGGTCGGCGACCGTCGCCTCGGTGTGCGCGTCCAGGGCCGAGGTCGGTTCCACGGCGAGCAGCACCTCGGGGTCGGCCAGCAGGGCCCGGGCGAGGCGCACCCGTTGCCGCTGTCCGCCGGAGAGGCTGCGCCCCTGCCCGGCCACCGCCGAGTCCAGTCCGTCCGGCAGGCCCCGGACCACGTCCTCGGCCGCCGCCGCGTGCACCGCCCGGCGCAGCGCCGCCTCGTCGGCCGGGTGCGCGGCGGCCAGCACCTCCCGCAGCGGCCCGGCGAACAGGTCCGCCTCGTTGTCCGCGACCAGCACCCGCCGCCGTACGTCCGTCAGCGGGACCGCGTCGAGCCGCACCCCGCCCCAGGTGGCGTCGGTGGGCCCGTACCGGCCGAGCCGGTCGACCACGGCGGCGGCCTCGGCGGGCCGGGCGGCGGCCAGCGCGGTCAGCCGGCCCGGTACCACCCGCACCCCGGACGCCGGGTCGTGCAGCTCGGCCGGTCCGCTGGGCGCGGGCAGGGTGCCGGTGTCCGGTTCCGGTTCCAGCCGCAGCAGCCGTACCGCCCGGCGCGCGGCCACCACGCCCCGGTTGAGGTCGTAGGCCATCCGGACGATGAAGGCGACCGGTCCGATGAGCACCGCCACATAGCCGTAGACCGCGACCAACTCGCCCACCGACAGGGAGCCCTCGGCGGTCAGGCGGGCCGCCAGCCAGGTCACCACGGCGAGGAACAGGGTCGGCAGACCCACCCCGAGCGCCTGCACCCAGCTGGCCACCGCGCCGACCCGGTACCCCTGCGCCCGCAACCGCCGCGAGTCGTCCCGGAACGCGTCCGCGACCAGCCCCTTGCCGCCCAGCCCGTTGAGGACGCGCAGCCCGCCCGCGAGGTCGCCGATGCGCGCGGTGAGCACCCCCTGGAGCTCGCGGTACTCGCTCTCCGCCCTCTGCAGCCGCACCGCCGCCGGCCCGGTGAGCAGCGCGATCACCGGTACCCCGAGCAGCACCACCGCGGCCGGCGGCGCGGAGATCGCCAGCAGCAGCCCGGCCACCACCCCGTAGACCACGAGCGAGCCGACCCCCGGACCCACCACCGTCAGCGCCGTCGCCAGGGTCTGTACGTCCCCGACCCCGATGGTGACGACCTCACCGGCCCCGGCCCGGCGCGGCAGCGCCGCCCCCAGCCGCACCACATGCCCCACGACCACCTTGACCGTCCGGAAGTTGGCGTCCATCCGGACCCGCGTCATCACCCGGTGCCGCAGGATGCTCACCCAGGCGTTCAGCGCCCCCACGACGAACATCGCCCCGGTCCACCCGGCGAGCACCCCGAACCGCCCCGGCAGCAGCCCGTCGTCCACGGCCCGCGCCATCAGGTACGGCTGTGCGGCCAGCAGCACCATCCAGGTGCTGCCCAGCAGCGCCCCGGCCGCCGAACGCCCCCGCTGACACCGCACCAGCCACCACAGGAACCGCCAGCCGCCGCGGGTGTCGGGCGTGCCCGGATCCTCGTACGCGTCGATCATCCATCCCCCCGGTCCACTCAACGAGCCTGTCCGCGCGGGACTCCGGCCAAAACTCGGTGGGCGTTGTCAGTGCCGGTCCGTACGCTCGCGGTTGATGGCCAGCACACGTGAAACCACCGACCGTTCCGCCGTACGGACCCTGCTCAGGCTGTGGCCGTACGTCCGTCCCGTGCGCGCCCGGCTGTTCACCGCCGCGTTCGTCGCGGTCGTCGCCTCCTGTACGGGGCTGGTGATCCCACTGGTCCTGAAGTGGATGGTCGACGGGCCGGTCGCCGACCGCGACCCGGCGGGCGTATGGCTCGGCGCGCTGTACCTGCTCCTGCTCGGCATCGCCGAGGCGGTCCTGTTCGGCATACGGCGCTGGCTCGTGGCCCGGCCGCTGTCGCACGTCGAGGCGGAGATGCGGGCCGGCCTGTACCGGCACCTGCAACGGCTGCCGGTGGCCTTCCACGACCGCTGGGCGTCCGGCCAGCTCCTCTCGCGCGGCACCACCGACCTGATGCTGCTGCGCATGTTCCTCGCCTTCCCGCTGACGTTCCTCCTCGTCAACGGCGTCACCATCCTCGTCGGCCTGGTCATCATGCTGCTCCAGGACTGGGTGCTGGGACTGGTCATCCTCGGCCCCGCCGTCCCCGTGATGTGGACGTGCGTGGTCTTCGAACGGCGGTACGCGCAGGTGGCGCGGCACGCCCAGGACCAGATCGGCGACCTGACGACGGTGGTCGAGGAGAGCGTGCTCGGCATCCGCGTCATCAAGGGCTTCGGGCGCCACCGCAGCCAGGCGCGCGCCTTCCGCAAACTCTCCGGCCGGCTCCGGGGGACGGAGCTGCGCAAGGCGCGGCTGCTGGCCACGATCTGGGGCGTCATCGTGACGCTGCCGGAGGTGGCGATCGGGGCGGCCCTGGTGCTGGGGGTCCTGCGCGTGGCCGACGGCGAGCTGTCCGCCGGGACGCTGGTGGCCTTCCTGAGCACGGCGCTCGCCCTGCGGTGGCCCGTGGACTCGATCGGGTTCCTGCTGGCGATGAGTCAGGAGGCGGCGACCGCCACGGAGCGGTACTTCGAGGTGATGGACGAGGTGCCGGAGGAGCAACTGGACGGGGCCCGGGACGGCCGCCCGCACGCGCCGGGAGCCGCCGAGCCGGGACTCCGGTTCGAGAACGTGTCGTTCCGTCACCCCGACGCGCCCCCCGGCTCCCCGCCCCTGCTCACCGCCGTCGACCTGCACATCCGCCCCGGCGAGTCCATGGCCCTCGTCGGGGCCACCGGCAGCGGGAAGACCACGCTCACCGCGCTCGTCCCACGGCTGCACGAGGTGACCTCCGGGCGGATCACGCTCGACGGCGTGGACATCGCCACCATGTCCCGCGAGGAGTTGCGCGGCAGGGTGGCCGTGGCCTTCGAGGAACCCACGCTGTTCTCCGCCAGTGTCGGCGAGAACGTGCTCATGGGCGCCCCGGACGCCGCGGGGAAGGCGGAACTCGACCGGGCCCTCGCCGTCGCCCAGGCCGACTTCGCGCACGCCCTGCCACAGGGCACCGACACCCGCGTCGGCGAGCAGGGCCTCAGCCTGTCCGGCGGCCAGCGGCAGCGCCTCGCGCTGGCCCGGGCGGTGGTCGGCCGGCCCGAGTTCCTGGTGCTGGACGACCCGCTGTCCGCCCTGGACGTGCACACGGAGGCCGCCGTCGAGGCCGCGCTGCGCCAGGTGCTCGCCGACACCACCGCGCTGATCGTGGCCCACCGCCCTTCCACGGTGCTGCTCGCCGACCGCGTCGCCCTGCTCTCGGGCGGCCGCATCACCGCCGTCGGCACCCACCAGGAACTGCTGCGCCAGAACGCCGAGTACGCCCGTCTGATGTCCGCCTCGGCATCCGGGGAACAGGAGGACTCCCGTTGACCACCACGACCCCCTCCACCCCCGCCGTCAGCGACGACGACACCGACGGACCGGCCCGTCCCCGGGACGCGGGCGGCCCGGGCGGCCCGGGCGACCAGTTCGACCGGGACGTCCTGCCCAGCCCGCCCGGCGCCACGGCCGCCCTGCTGCGCTCGCTGCTCGCGCCCCTGAAGGCCCGGGTCACGCTCACCACGCTCCTGCTGCTGCTCCAGCAGGCGGCGGTGCAGGCGAGCCCGCTGCTGGTGGCGTACGCCATCGACACCGCCGTACCCGCGTTCCGGGACGACCGGAACGGACCGCTGTTCGCGGTCGCCGCCGGCTATCTGCTGTGCGCCCTCGCCTCCGGCGTGCTCCAGTTCGCGTTCATCGAGACCTCCGCCCGGGTCAGCCAGGACGTGCTGCTGGACCTGCGCGGGCGGATCTTCCGGCACGCGCAGGCGCTGAGCGTCGACTTCCACGAGCGGTACACCTCGGGCCGGCTCATCTCCCGCTCCACCACGGACGTCGAGTCGCTGCGCGAACTCCTCGACGAGGGGCTCCAGGAGCTGGTGACCGTCATCCTGTCCTTCGTCTACATCTCGGCGATGCTGCTCTGGCTCGACCTCGGCCTCGGCGCGGTCGCGGTGGCGTCCTTCCTGCCGCTGTACCTGCTCGTCCGGCTCTACCGGCGGCGCGCGGCGCGGGTGTACGGGGCGCGGTCCACGGCCATCGCGGCGGTGATCGTGAAGTTCGTGGAGACGATGAACGGCATCCGGCCGGTGCGCGCCTTCCGCCGCGAGGCCGCGAACGACGCCGAGTTCGCCGTGCTGAACGCGCGGCACGAGCGCACGAACGGCGACGCGCTGCTGGAGATGGCCCGCTATGTGGTCGGCTCCCGGCTGGTGGCCAACACCGCGGTCGCCGGGATCGTGCTCTGGGGTGCCTACCGGGTGGCGTCCGGCTCGCTGGAGCTGGGTGTGCTGGCGGCGGCCGTGCTGTACCTGCGCCGGCTGTACGACCCCATCGACCGGCTCGGCATGTTCCTGAACTCCTACCAGTCGGCCGCCGCCTCCCTGGAGAAGATCGCCGGGCTGCTGGCGCAGACGCCGTCCGTGCCGGAACCCGAGCATCCGCGCGAACTGCCGCCGCTGAAGGGCGGGTTCCCGGGGCGCGAGGTCGTCTTCGAGGGGGTCCGGTTCGGCTACCGCACCGGCGGCGAGGTGCTGCCCCGCTTCGACCTGACCCTGCCCGCCGGGCAGACGGTCGCGGTCGTCGGCTCCACCGGCGCGGGCAAGTCGACCCTGGCCAAGCTGCTCGCCCGGTTCTACGACCCCTCCGCCGGGCGCGTGCTGCTGGACGGCGTGGACCTGCGCGAGCTGCCGATGCCCGAACTGCGGCGCGGGGTGGTCATGGTGACGCAGGAGGCGTTCCTGTTCTCCGGCACGGTCGCCGACAACATCGCCATCGGCCGGCCCGAGGCCACCCGGGAGGAGATCGAGCGGGCCGCGAAGGCGATCGGCGCGCACGAGTTCATCAGCGCCCTGCCCGACGGCTACGACACCGACGTCCGCAAGCGCGGCGGCCGGATCTCCGCCGGGCAGCGCCAACTGGTCGCCTTCGCCCGCGCGTTGCTCGCCGACCCGGCCGTGCTGATCCTGGACGAGGCGACCAGTTCGCTGGACATCCCGGGGGAGCGGGCGGTGCAGCGGGCGATGGCGACGGTGCTGCGGGGCCGTACCGCCGTGGTGATCGCGCACCGGCTCTCCACCGTGGAGATCGCGGACCGGGTGCTGGTGATGGAACACGGCCGGATCGTCGAGGACGGCCACCCGGACGAACTCATCGGCGGCACGGGCCGGTTCGCGGACCTGCACAGGGCGTGGCGGGACAGCCTGGCGTGACCTGCGGGGTCCGGAAGTCTGCCGAAACCCGGTTGCCCTCGTCGGTACGCGGCTGACAGGGTTCCCGGTCATGCCCACCTTCTCGGCGTACGACGGGACCCGGCTCGCCTACCACGTGGCCGGGGACGGCCCCCCGGTGGTCTGTCTGCCCGGGGGCCCGACGGATTCCGCCTACCTCGCCGACCTCGGCGGGCTGTCCGCGCACCGGCAGGTGATCAGGCTGGATCTGCGGGGCACCGGCCGCTCCGCGACACCGCGGGACACCGCCTCCTGCCGTTGCGACCGGCTCGTCGACGATGTGCAGGCCCTGCGTGAACACCTGGGCCTGGACCGGGTGGACCTGCTCGCGCACTGCGCCGGCGCGAATCTGGCCGTGCTCTGTGCGAGCCGCCACCCGGACGGCGTCGGCAGGCTCGCGCTGATCACACCGAGCGTCCGGGCCGTCGGCCTCACGATCACCGGTGACCTCCGGCTCCGGACCGCGGGGCTGCGCCGGGAGGAGCCGTGGTTCCCGGAGGCGTTCGCGGCCTTGGAGGCGATCGTGGCGGGGGAGGCCACCCCCGACCGCTGGCAGGCCGTCACACCGTTCTCCCACGGCCGCTGGGACGCGGCGGCCCGGGCCTACCAGGCGACCCAGGACGAGCGGACGGACCCGGAGATCGTCGCCGCCTTCAGCGCCGAAGGAGCCTTCGCCCCGGCGGCCACCCGCGCCGCGCTCGCCCGGTTCCCGCGGCCCGTCCTCCTCCTGGCCGGCGAGGTCGACCCGGGAGCCCCTCCCGGCACCACGGCCGAGTTCGCGGACCTCTTCCCGGACGCCGAACTCGTCGTCCAGCCCGGCGCCGGGCACTACCCGTGGCTCGACGACGCCGACCGGTTCGTGGCCGCCGTCGCGGCGTTCCTGGGACCGGCCGACGTCCCGGGACAGCACACCTAGGGCCTCTCGTTCGGACGAAAGACCCCAGCCCCGGCCGGCGGGCCGGATCACGGCACTCCCAGTTCGAAGAGCGCGTACCCGGCGTACGAGCCGGACGCCAGGGCCGCGATGCCCAGCACGGTGCACTGCACGGGCAGGCTCAGCCGGCGCATGGCGACCGCGAGCGGCAGGAACAGCGGGAAGCAGGGCAGCAGGTAGCGGGAGATGTTGGCGACGATCTGCTGGCTGCCGAGCACCAGGACCAGGGTGAGGACGGTGTACACGACCAGCACCGCCGGCGGGCGCAGCCGCAGCAGCAGCGGCAGCAGCGCGCCGGCGAGCAGGATGACGCCGACGGCGATGACGTCCGCGAAGGGGTAGGCGAAGAGATAGTCGAACTTGCCCACGGGCACGGACGTCAGCACGTCCAGGGTCTGCTCGCCGTAGTCGAAGCTGTGCGCCCAGGCGCCCGACTGGAGCTCGAAGTAGCCGCCCAGGTCGCCCATGCGGTCGCCGACCCAGAGCAGATAGCCGAGCAGCCCCAGCGGCGCGAGGGCCGTGGCCAGCAGCGGGCGCAGGGCGCCGTCCTCCCGGCGGCGCAGGGACAGCAGCGCGGCCACGCCGAGCGCGGCGATCAGCGCGGCGGCCGTGGGCCTGTTGAGACCGGCCGCGAAGGTGAGCACGCCGGCGGTGAGCCAGCGGCGGGTGAGGACGGCGTGGCAGGCCCAGGCGGCCAGGGCCACGTAGAGGGAGTCGGAGTAGACCGCCCACTCCACGCCCGAGCCCGGCCACACCGCCCACAGTCCGGCCGCCGCGAGCCCGGCCCGCGGGCCGCCGAACCGCTCGGCGACGGCGTGGATGCCGAGTGCGGCGGCGAAGGAGGCGGTGATGGAGACCAGCAGCCCGGCGCCGTAGGAGCCGAGGCCGGTGACGGCCGAGGCCAGCCGCATCAGGGCCGGGTAGAGCGGGAAGAACGCCGCCGAGTTGCCCTCCAGCGTGATCAGGCCGGTGGCGCCCGGGACGGGGACGAGCTTCGGGTCGTAGCCGTGCAGCGCGATCTGCTGGTACCACCAGCCGTCCCAGGTGGCCAGCACGTCCCAGGCGTGTGCGCCGCCGCCGAACCGGGGGTGCTTGGCGCGGTAGTCCCCGGTGGAGGACAGCAGGTACATGAACGAGCAGAAACCGGCCAGCTTCAACGTGCCGAACAGGGCGAGGACCGGTCCGTGGCGGCGGGCGGCGGACCGCAGCCGGGAGCGGGGCGCGGCCTCGGGGACCGGGGTGCGGATGCCGGACCCGGCCCCCCGGGGCCGGGCGGTGGCCGGGTACTCGGCGGGCGCCCGGGTGGCCCGCGAGGCCGCCGCCGTACCGGCCGCGCCCGGCCGCGCCGACGAGGCGCGGGAGTGGGTCGCGGTCACCGGACCACCGGCCCCGGCCGGCGGCGGCCCAGGGTGCGCCGCATCCGTACGATCCCGCGCAGGTCGGCCAGGGCGGTGGCGAGGATGTCGACGCTGCTGTCCGGGTCGTCCACCCAGTCCACCGGCACCTCGTGGATCCTGAGGCCGGCCCGCTCGGCGAGCACGAGCAACTCGGTGTCGAAGAACCACCCCCCGTCCCGCACCAGCGGCAGCAGCCGCTCGGCGGTCTCCCGCCGGACCGCCTTGAACCCGCACTGCGCGTCGGAGAAGCCGACGGCCAGCGTGCAGCGCAGCAGGGCGTTGTAACAGCGGGATATGACCTCTCGCCTGCTCCCGCGCACCACCCGGGCGCCGGGCGCCAGCCGGGTGCCGATGGCCAGGTCGGAGTGGCCGGAGATCAGCGGGGCCACCAGCGGCAGCAGCGCGGTGAGCCCGGTGGACAGGTCCACGTCGAGATACGCCAGCACGGGTGCCCGGGAACCCGACCAGGCGGCCCGCAGCGCCCGGCCGCGGCCCTTGTCGGGCAGCCGCAGCGAGACCACCTCCGGAAGTTCGCCGGCGACCCGGGCGGCGATGACCGGGGTCCGGTCGGTGCTCGCGTTGTCGGCGATGGTGATCCGGAACGGATAGGGGAAGCCGTCCCGCAGATGCGCGTGCAGCCGCCGGACGTTGCGCTCCAGGTCCTTCTCCTCGTTGAACACCGGCACGGTCACGTCCAGGACGGGGTCCTCCTGGGGCGTCGGCACGGGGGTGCGCCGGGGTGCCGCGACCGGTGACCCACTCGGTCGGGCCGGCCGGCCTGGTCGGATGTATGTCACGTAATTACCTGTTTGTTCCGGTGAGAAGGGTGCACGGAAGGGCATGCGCGGGCGGGAGTCGGAGGGGGCGCCGCTAGTCGCCCGGGCCGACCGACGACGAGGGGTCGTCCGACGGTCCGGCCGCCCCGCTCGCCGTCGCGGTGGCCGGTGGGGTGTCGCCGTCGTCCCGGGCGGTGGCCGTGGCCGTCGGCGGCCGGTGCGCGGTGGTCACCGAACTCTCCGGGGCGGTGGGCGGGGCGGAGGTGGTCGCGGTGTCGCCCGGTGACGGCAGGCCCGTCGGCGTCGACGTCGTCGTGGACGACGGGGACGCCGGCGGATCCGGCGTCCGGGACGGCGACTGCGACGGCGAGGTGCTCGGCGTGGGCGCCGGGCTCACCGCGGGCCGGGGGCGCGGGGCGGTGGGCCGGTCGGCGGTGTGGCCGTGCGGCCACAGGAAAAGGCCCAGGCCGAGCCCGGCCACCGCCAGCACGGAACCGACGGCCCGGCGCGCCGCGCGCACCCGGCGCCGGGCGCGCACGCCCGCGCGCAGCGCCTCCCGGTGCCGGACCTCGAACGGCACCGGGTGCTGGGCCCGGTGCATGAGCCGCGTCAACTCCCGCTCGAAGTGATCCGTGCCGTCCGGCGGAGACATGCGGTCTTCCCCGTGATCCGTGTGGTCCCTGCGCTCCATGGGTTCTCCCTCACCCCACCGGCTCGATGACGTCGGCCAGCAGCCCGCGGAGCCGGGCCACCCCGCGCGCGGCATGCGACCGGGCCGTGCCCACCGGGCAGCCCAGGGCCTCCGCGACCTGCCGGTCGGGCAGGTCCTGGTAGTAGCGCAGGACCACGGCGGCCCGCTGCCGCGGCGTCAGCTGGGCGAGCGCCGCCTCCAGGCGGGACCGCTCGGCCACGGTCGCCGACACGTCGCCGTACGCCGCCACCTCGGGCAGTTCCTCCACGGGCCGTTCGCCCCACCAGCGCCGGCGGGCCGACCGGGCCGCGGCCCGCGCCAGCACCTTGCGCACATAGGCCTCCGGCGCCTCGTCGGCGACCTTCGGCCAGACGAACCACAGCTTGACCAAGGACTCCTGCAACAGGTCCTCGGCGCGGTGCCGGTCCCCGCCGGTGAGCAGACGGGCGAGATGGAACAACACCGACCAGCGGGCCGCCACGAACGCGTCGTACTCACCGGCCCTGGCCTGCTCCATCCCACGGTCCCCGTTCTCGCCGGCTCTTCCTCCACCAGGGGTAAGGCACTGGGCCCCCGCCGGCGCTGCACCCGGCGAGCGTGATCCGCGTCACGCACGGCTCTCACACGGGCTCAGGCCACCCTCAGCAGCAGCACCGCCCGAGCCGGAACCGTGATCTCCGTCCCCGCCCGGTGGACCGTACCCGGCGCCCGCTCCTGCTCCTCCACGGAGGTGTCCACGACCACCTCGTACCGCTGCGCCCACGGCGGGCCGGGCAGCACGAAGCCGGTCGGCCGCTCGCCCGCGTGCAGCACGGCGAGGAAGCTGTCGTCCACCACCGGCGCGCCCCGCTCGTCGCGGCCCGGGATGTCCCTGCCGGACAGGTACATGCCGAGCGTGGCGGCGGGCGCGTACCAGTCGCCCTCGGTCATCTCCGCGCCCCGCGCGGTGAACCAGGCCAGGTCGCGCAGCCCGTCCGCGGTCTGGGCGCGGCCGGAGAAGAAGGCCCGCCGGCGCAGCACCGGATGCCGGTGGCGCAGCGCGATCAGCCGCGAGGTCAGGTCGAACAGCGCCCGCCAGCCGGGCTGTTCGAGCAGCGACCAGTCCAGCCAGCTGATCTCGTTGTCCTGGCAGTAGGCGTTGTTGTTGCCGCGCTGGGTGCGGCCCAGTTCGTCACCGGCGACCAGCATGGGCACACCGGTGGACAGCAGCAGGGTCGTCAGCAGGTTCCGCAGCTGCCTGCGGCGCAGGGCCCGTACGCCCTCGTCCTCGGTCTCCCCCTCGGCGCCGCAGTTCCAGGAGCGGTTGTCGTTCGTGCCGTCCCGGTTGTTCTCGCCGTTGGCCTCGTTGTGCTTGGCCCCGTACGACACCAGGTCGCGCAGGGTGAAGCCGTCGTGCGCGGTGACGAAGTTGACGGAGGCGTAGGGGCGCCGGCCGCCCCAGGCGTACAGGTCGCTGGAGCCGGAGAGGCGGTAGCCCATCTCGCGCACGTCGGGCAGGGCGTGCCGCCAGAAGTCCCGTACCGCGTTGCGGTAGCGGTCGTTCCACTCGGTCCACAGAGGCGGGAAGGCGCCCACCTGGTAGCCGCCGGAGCCGATGTCCCACGGCTCGGCGATCAGCTTCACCCGGCGCAGCACCGGGTCCTGGGCGATGACCGCCAGGAACGGGGAGAGCATGTCGACGTCGTGCATCGAGCGGGCCAGCGCCGCCGCCAGGTCGAAGCGGAAGCCGTCCACGCCCATCTCGGTCACCCAGTAGCGCAGCGAGTCGGTGATCAGGCGCAGCACCTGGGGCCGTACCACGTGCAGGGTGTTGCCGCAGCCGGTGTAGTCGGCGTACCGGCGGGCGTCGTCCTGGAGCCGGTAGTAGCCGCGGTTGTCGATGCCCTTCAGGGACAGCGTGGGGCCCAGCTCGCCCGCCTCCGCGGTGTGGTTGTAGACCACGTCGAGGATGACCTCGATGCCGGCCGCGTGCAGCGCGCGCACCATCCGCTTGAACTCGCCGACCTGCTGTCCGGTCGTACCGGCGGCCGCGTAGGCCGCGTGCGGGGCGAAGTAGCCGATGGAGTTGTAGCCCCAGTAGTTCCTCAGGCCCCGGCGCAGCAGGTGGTCCTCGTGCGCGAACTGGTGCACCGGCAGCAGCTCGACGGCCGTGACGCCCAGCCTGACGAGGTGGTCGATCGCGGCCGGGTGCGCCAGCCCCGCGTAGGTGCCGCGCAGTTCCTCGGGGACGCCGGGGTGCAGCTTGGTGAAGCCCCGCACGTGCAGCTCGTAGATCACCGAGTCGGCCCACGGCGTCTTGGGGCGCCGGTCGTCGGACCAGTCGTCGTCATCGTGGACGACGACTCCCTTCGGGACGTACGGCGCCGAGTCCCGCTCGTCGCGCACGGTGTCGGCGACCGACTGGTCCGGCCAGTCCCGCACGTGCCCGTACACCTCCGGCGGCAGGCCGAAATCGCCGTCCACCGCGCGCGCGTACGGGTCCAGCAGCAGCTTCGCCGGGTTCCAGCGGGCGCCGGTCCACGGGTCCCAGCGGCCGTCCACCCGGTAGCCGTAGCGCTGGCCCGGCATCACACCGGGCACGAAGCCGTGCCAGATCTCGTGCGTCAGTTCGGTCAGCGGGATCTGCGTCTCCCGGCCGCCCTCGTCGAAGAGGCACACCCGGACCCCCTCCGCACCGGCCGCCCACAGCGCGAAGTTGGTGCCCGCCACCCCGTCCGGGCCGGCCCGGAACCGGGCCCCCAGCGGGGTCGGCGCACCCGGCCACACCGCCGGGACGGGCGGTACGGCCCGCCGGGCGCCGTTCACCGCCGCCGGTTGCCCGCTGCCCGTGGCCGGCCCCCCGGCCGGTGCCCGCTGCTCGGCTGCGCTCGTCACTGTCGCCCCTCTTCCCAGTGGCTCGCCCGAGGGGCGCGACCGGCCGCGCCGGCCGGCCGGGGGCGCTCCCGGCACCCCGGCCACCCGGTCCGACCGCGCCCCGACGGCTCCGACGCGGGCCGGGGGTCCCCTGCGGGGGGACCCCCAACGTGTCGTCCTTCCCTCTGTTCTGCCCAGCGCGTGGCTCGCACTCACGTTTCCCCGGAGCGGGCCCGGTCGTTGGGTCTCGCGTGAGGCACGTAACTGGACGCGCACGGCGCGCGGGGGCCGCGCTGGCCGCCGTACTGACATGGGCGGGGCTGCTCGCGGGCTGCTCCATGGACGGCTCGGGCCCCCTGGGCATGGGCGGGGCGCTGGGCAAGCCCCCGGCCCCCGAGGACGTCATCCGGGTGACCCCCGACGACGGCAGCAAGGCCGTACGTCCGGGCGACCGGCTACAGGTACGGGTGCCCGGCGGGCGCCTGGAGAAGGTCACCGTGATCAAGTCGCAGGACGCACAGGAGACACCGGTCCCGGGGCGCATCAGCGAGGACGGGCTGACCTGGCGTCCCGACGAGGACCGGCTGGCGCTGGCCGCCCGGTACACCGTCGACGCGGTCGCGCTGGACTCCCACGGCCGCCGCTCGGCCCGGCACACCACCTTCACCACCTACGTCCCCGACCGGCGGTTCATCGCCTACGTCAGCCCGGAGAACCGGGCCACCGTCGGCACCGGCATGATCGTCTCGCTCTCCTTCAGCCAGGAGATCACCGACCGTGCCGCCGTCCAGCGCGCGGTCCGGGTCAGCGCGCGGCCCCCGGTCGAGATCCGCCCGCACTGGTTCGGCAAGGGCCGCCTGGACTTCCGCCCGGAGCGCTACTGGAAGCCGGGCACCGAGGTGACCGTCGACCTGGACCTGCGGGACGTCCAGGGCGCCCCCGGGATCTACGGGCTACAGGACAAGACGTTCTCGTTCACCGTCGGCCGCAGCCAGACCTCCGTGGTCGACGCGGCCCGGCACACCATGGACGTCCGGCGCGACGGACACCTCCTCGCCACCGTCCCCATCACGGCGGGCGCGCCCAAGCACCCGACGTACAACGGGAAGATGGTGGTGATGGACATGCTGGAGGTCACCCGCATGAACAGCCAGACGGTCGGTCTCGGCGCCGAGTACGACATCCCCGACGTCCCGCACGCCATGAAGCTCACCGACTCCGGCACCTTCCTGCACGGCAACTACTGGGCGCCGGACGCCCCCGGCCAGGTCAACGTCAGCCACGGCTGCGTGGGCCTCATGGACGTCAAGGGCGGCAGTTCGGACACCCCGGCGGGCTGGTTCTTCGACCGCAGCCTCGTCGGGGACGTCATCGAAGTGGTCAACAGCAAGGACAAGACCGTCGCTCCGGACAACGGCCTCGGCGGGTGGAACATGGGCTGGAAGGAATGGAAAGCGGGCAGCGCGGTGAAGTAACCAGGTGAGGGGGCGGGGCGCGCGGTACGGGTGCCGGGCGGAAGTTGCGACGGAACGGTGACATTCGCCTGACACCCAGCTCAAATCCTGGCAGTTAATATGCGCGCACAATGTGGTGGGGAGCGGGCCTGACCAGGTCCGCTGGAGGGGAGAACAACGTGAACACGCGGCCTGTGGCGGGGGCGTCGGCGAGGGGGCGGCGAGGCCGTGGGGGACTGGCACTCATAGCCGGCGCCCTGGTGCTGTCGCTCGCCGCGTGCGGCGGGGGCGGCGACTCGGGCTCCGGTTCCGGGGACGGGAAGGGCCAGGGCGCCGGCAGCCAGAAGGGCGAGCAGTCCACGGCCGCGGTCAGCATCGCGCCCAAGTCCGGTGCCACCGGCGTCGACACCAGCGGGGCGCTCAAGGTGAGCGTCGCCCAGGGCAAGCTGACCGAGGTCACCGTCAAGGACGCCAAGGGCACCAAGGTCGAGGGCGCGATATCCGGCGGCGGCGCCTCCTGGACGCCGTCGACCCATCTGGCCGCCGGCACCAAGTACACGGTGCACGCGGTCGCCAAGGACTCCGAGGGTCGCGAGGCCGCCGAGGACTCCACCTTCACCACGTTGACCCCGAAGAACACCTTCGTCGGCTACTTCACCCCCGAGGACGGCTCCACGGTCGGCGTCGGGATGCCGTTCTCCATACGCTTCACCCGGGGCATCACCAGCCCGGAGGCGGTCGAGAAGGCCATCCGCGTCAAGACCGAGCCGGCCGTCGACGTCGAGGGCCACTGGTTCGGCAACGACCGCCTGGACTTCCGGCCCGAGAAGTACTGGAAGGAAGGCACCAAGGTCACCGTCGACCTCGACCTGGACGGCGTCGAGGGCCGCGACGGCGTCTACGGCAAGCAGCGCAAGACCGTGAAGTTCACCATCGGCCGCAACCAGGTCTCCGTCGTGGACGCCAAGAAGCACACGATGAAGGTCACCCAGGACGGCAAGGTCATCAAGACCATCCCGGTCACCACCGGCAAGCCCGGCTACGACACCTGGAACGGCCAGATGGTCATGAGCGAGAAGCTCACCGTCACCCGCATGAACGGCGAGACCGTCGGCTACGGCGGCGAGTACGACATCAAGGACGTCCCGCACGCCATCCGCCTGACCACCTCCGGCACCTTCATCCACGGCAACTACTGGGGCGGCGGCGCCTTCGGCAACTACAACGCCAGCCACGGCTGCGTCGGCCTGCGCGACGTGCGCGGCGGCTACGACAGCTCCGTCCCGGCGGCCTGGTTCTTCAACCACTCGATGATCGGCGACGTGGTGGTCGTCAAGAACTCCCACGACGCCACGGTGGCCCCCGACAACGGCCTCAACGGCTGGAACATGTCGTGGGCCGACTGGAAGAAGTGAGCCCCGTCTGAGGTAAGGGCCCGGTGCTGTGACCTACGGCACCGGGCCCATTGTCGTTAGTGGCCGTTAACCTGACCCCCATGACCGTCACTCTCGAAGTCGCCGAAGGCGTCGGCACCCTGCGGCTCGACCGGCCGCCGATGAACGCGCTGGACATCGCCACCCAGGACCGGCTGAAGGAGCTGGCCGAGGAGGCCACGGACCGCGACGACGTGCGCGCCGTGGTGATCTACGGCGGCGAGCGGGTGTTCGCGGCGGGCGCGGACATCAAGGAGATGCAGAACATGGACCACGCGGCGATGGTCCGGCGCTCCCGCGCCCTCCAGGACTCCTTCACCGCCGTCGCCCGCATCCCCAAGCCCGTCGTCGCGGCCATCACCGGCTACGCCCTCGGCGGCGGCTGCGAGCTGGCCCTGTGCGCCGACTACCGCATCGCCGCCGACAACGCCAAGCTCGGCCAGCCCGAGATCCTGCTCGGCCTGATCCCGGGCGCCGGCGGCACCCAGCGGCTGCCCCGGCTGATCGGCCCCTCCAAGGCCAAGGACCTGATCTTCACGGGCCGTCAGGTCAAGGCCGACGAGGCCCTCGCCATCGGCCTGGTGGACCGCGTCGTACCGGCCGCCGAGGTGTACGAGCAGGCGCACGCCTGGGCCGCGAAGCTCGCCCAGGGCCCGGCCATCGCGCTGCGCGCGGCCAAGGAGTCCGTCGACACCGGTCTGGAGGCCGACATCGACACCGGGCTCGCCGTCGAACGGAACTGGTTCGCGGGTCTGTTCGCCACCGAGGACCGCGAGCGCGGCATGCGCAGCTTCGTGGAGGAGGGGCCGGGCAAGGCCAAGTTCGTCTGACCGTCAACCGCGTGAACACCCCGCCGACTGCCGCGGGTCGCCTTGCAATTGACGCGTCGTCTCATTCGGGTCCCTCGATGGGGCGGTTTATGGGAGCCTTAACGCAACCTTAAGCCTGCCCTGTCGAGGGAGTCCGTCGATTGCCCGGAAGTGAGCCGTCGCCGCAGGTCAACCGGGCTGTTCCGGACATCGACATGCCGACGGCATATGCCGACCGGCGGGCGCGGGGCGAGGGCGTGCGGGGGGCGTATTCCTCCGGAACGGCCCCCAAGACGGCTCCGGACGGCCATCATGGGGGCATGGCGGGGCTGGAGGGCATCGAACAGCCGCGGGGAGACAGCCGTGCGGCCGCGGCGCGCTGGTCACCCGCGGTCGAGGACGAACAGGGGCTCAAGGCGCTCGAACTGTTCGGGAACCCGACGGAGGCAGAGGTCCCGCTGCCGTCCCGCCCGGAGTCCGCGGCCACCGCCCGCCGGCTCGCCCAGGTCGTCGTCCTGCGCACCTGGCGGCTCACCCCCAAACTGGCCGAGGACGCCGTCCTGCTCGTGTCGGAACTCGTCGGCAACGCCGTACGGCACACCGGAGCCCGCGTCTTCGGCCTGCGGATGCGCCGCCGAACCGGCTGGATCCGGGTCGAGGTCCGCGACCCCTCGCGCGGGCTGCCCTGTCTGATGCCGGTCCAGGAACTGGACGTCAGCGGACGCGGACTGTTCCTCGTCGACAAGCTCGCCGACCGCTGGGGCGTCGACCTGCTGCCGCGGGGCAAGACGACGTGGTTCGAGATGAGGGTCGCCGACCGCTGAGGTCCGGCGGGGCGTCCGGTTGCGCCATCTGCGGCGCCAATCGCCCTGTTTCTTACCGATCGCCCCTTAAATGGTGCAGGTGACCCCCACCCACCGCCGTGATGTGCTGCGCACCGGAGCCGGAATCGTCGCCGGCGGTGCGCTCGCCGCCGGATGCGGCACCGGACACGCCGCCCGGCCCCCTGCCTCGGCCGCCCCGGTGCCGTCCTCGGCAGAACCCCCGGCGGGACCCCGGGCCTACCCCGGCCGGCCCGCCCAGATCACCCACGGCCCCCGCACCCGCCCCCAGGTGGCCCTCACCTTCCACGGCCAGGGGGACCCCGCCCTCGCCCGCGCCCTGCTCGACACGGCGGAACAGCGCGGTGCGCGGCTGACCGTGCTCGCCGTCGGCACCTGGCTGGACCAGCACCCGGAGCTCGCCCGCCGCATCCTCGACGGCGGCCACGACCTCGGCAACCACACCCAGCGGCACCTCGACGTCAACACCCTGCCCGAGGCGGAGGCCCGCCGGGAGATCACCGGCTGCGCCGCGCGGCTCAAGCGGCTCACCGGCTCCATCGGCACCTGGTTCCGCCCCTCCCGCGCCCCGGCCGCCTCGCCGCTCGTCGCCCGGCTGGCCCGCGCCGCCGGCTACCCGCACGTGCTGTCGTACGACGTCGACTCGCTCGACTACACCCGCCCCGGCGCCGCCGCCGTCACCCGCGAGGTCCTCGCCGGCGTACGCAACGGATCGGTGGTGAGCCTGCACTTCGGATACCCCGACACGGTCGCCGCCCTCCCCGACGTCCTGACCGAACTCGGCCGCCGCGGACTGCGCGCGGTCACCACCACGGAGCTGCTGAGCTGATGCGAACCACGAAAGCCGTCCGCCTGCTGGCCGCCGGTGCCGCCGTCACCGCCCTGACGCTGCTCTCCGCGTGCGGCGGCGGGTCCCGCGACCACGCGGACGAGGCCGCCGCCAGCAAGGCGCCGGTCCAGCCGCAGGTGAAGAAGCCGCTGGTCGAGGTGTTGCCGGGGATGCCACCGGTGGACGACCCGGCCGACCTCTACGCCGCCGACCGGCCGAACCGGCTCTCGCCCGTGGTCAAGGACTTCCCCTCCCGGGTGTACGTCCCCAACACCAACTCGGACACCGTCACCGTCATCGACCCCGCAACCTACCGGATCGTCGAGACCATCCCGGTCGGCCGCCAGCCCCAGCACGTCGTGCCGTCCTGGGACCTGAAGACCCTCTGGGTCAACAACGACCTCGGCAACAGCCTCACCCCGATCGACCCGCGGACCGGCCGGGCCGGCAAGCCGGTCGCCGTGCACGACCCGTACAACCTGTACTTCACGCCCGACGGCAAGTACGCCGTCGTCATGGCCTCCATGGACCGCCAACTCGTCTTCCGTGACGCGCACACCATGAAGGTCGTCAAGGCCGTCCCGGTGAGCTGCTACGGCGTCAACCACGCCGACTTCTCCATCGACGGCCGCTACTTCATCGTCTCCTGCGAGTTCAGTGGCGAGATCCTCAAGGTCGACACGGCGCGCATGAAGGTCGTCGCCCAGGAGAAGCTGCCGCTGCACGGCGCCATGCCGCAGGACGTCAAGATCTCCCCGGACGGCAAGCTGTTCTACATCGCCGACATGATGGCGGGCGGCCTGTGGATCCTCGACGGCGACAGGTTCACCCGGCCCCGGTTCCTCGCCACCGGCAAGGGCGCCCACGGCCTCTACGTCAGCCGCGACTCCCGCGAGATGTACATCTCCAACCGGGGCGAGGGCACCATCTCGATCTTCGACTTCACACAGAACCGGCTCACCAAGAAGTGGCACCTGCCCGGCGGCGGCAGCCCCGACATGGGCGGGGTCTCCGCCGACGGCAAGGTCCTGTGGCTGTCCGGCCGGTACAACTCCGAGGTGTACGCCATCGACACCCGCACCGGCGCCCAGCTGGCCCGCGTCAAGGTCGGCAGCGGCCCGCACGGCCTCGCCGTCTACCCCCAGCCGGGCCGCTACTCACTGGGGCACACCGGCATCTTCCGCTGAAGCAGCAGTTCCGCGCCCAGCGGACGGTACCCGGCGGCCTGGAAGGCCCGCAGGCTGCGGGCGTTCCCCGGGGCGACCTGCGCCCACAGCGGCTCCGCGGCGAGCTGCCGGGCGGCGGTCACCAGCAGCCGCCCGAGCCCCCGGTGCCGGGCGTCCTCGGCCACCTCGACCGACACCTCCAGCCGCCCGGCGACCCCGCGACCCATGACCAGCACCCCGCCGTCGGCCACCCAGGCCCGCACCTCGTCCCGGCGCCCCCGGGCGTACCGGATCCGGGGGTGGCCGGCGTCCTCGATCTCCGTCAGCGCGAGCGGCGGCTCACCCGGCAGCGGGTCGCCCACCAGCACCGCGTCGACCGTCTCGGCCCGGCGTCCGGTCCGGTCCAGGAGGGCGGTCAGGAAGCGCGGGTGCATCGTGGCCGCCAGGGGGTCGCAGTCCAGGCCGCGCAGCGCCCCGCGCACCCACTCCGGGTCCTCGTCGGTGAAGACCACCGAGTGCGCGGTGAAGGACAGCACCCCGGCGTCCCGCGGTGAGGGCTGCGGCACGACCGTCGTACCGCCGTCCGCCGGCGGGAAGACACCGGCCGCCGCCGCGTCGAGAATGTCCCGCAAGGTCTCCAAGGCCCGCTCCTTGAGTCTCCACCCACTGGAAGGCCCAGACTCGCAGACATGATCGAGGACGGCACCGGACTTCTCACCATCGGCGAGCTGGCCCGCGCCACCGGACTGAGCGTGCGCACGATCCGCTACTGGTCCGACGCGGGCGTGCTCACCCCGGTGACCCGGTCCGCCGGCGGCTACCGGCTCTACGACGCCGGCGGCGTCGCTCGCCTGGAACTGATCCGCACCCTGCGCGAACTGGGTCTCGGCCTGGCGGACGTGCGCGGGGTGCTGGCCGGCGAGCGGACCGTGGCCCAGGTCGCGGCCACGCACGTGGCGGCGCTGGACGCGCAGATCCGGTCGCTCCAGGTGACCCGTGCGGTGCTGTCCACCGTGGCGCGACGCGGTTCGACCGCGGAGGAGATGACACTCGTGAACAAGCTGGCGCGACTGTCCGCCGCCGAACGGCAGCGGATCATGGAGGAGTTCGTGGCGGAGACGCTGCACGGGCTCGACACCGTGGACCCCGACATCCGGGAACGGATGCGGCGCACCGCCGTCCACCTGGCGGAGGACCCCACGTCCGAGGAGGTGGACGCCTGGGTGGAGCTGGCCGAGATGCTCCAGGACCCCGGGTTCCGCGCACAGATGCGCCGGGCCGTCGAGTTCAACGCGGCCGACCGGCGGCCCGGTGAGCCGCGCGGGCGGTCGCTGTGGTTCGCCAAGCGGCTCGTGGAGCTGGTGGCGCCGGTCCGCGAGCGTGGCGTCGACCCCACCGGGCCCGGGGCGGAGGAGGTGCTGGACGAACTGTTCGGCGACGCCGACCGGGGCGCCGTACTGGACCGCATGACGGCCGGCTTCGACGAGCGCGTGGCCCGCTACCGGGAACTGGTCGCCGTGGTGAACCGGCAGCCCGCGCCACCCCACGCCGAGGACTTCGCCTGGGTGGTCGCCGCACTCCGCTCTCGTACGGGCCGTTAATCTGACCAGCGTCAGTACGCCAGCACGGCATGAGAAACACGACCAAAAGGGGCGGATCGGTGGCGGACATCGAGGAAGCACGCAAGCAGTTCCAGCGGATCGACGCGGACGGTGACGGATTCATCACCGCAGCGGAGTTCAAGTCCGCCCTCGCGCAGCAGGGTGACTGGAACGTCACCGAGGCGGTCGCGGAGGCCGTCATCAGGACCCGCGACCTCAACGGCGACAAGGTGCTGTCGTTCGACGAGTTCTGGGCCTACCTGGGCAAGTGACCCGCCGGCGACAGGGGGTGCCCGCCCCGAGCGGCCCGGGCACCCCCTTCGTCATGCCGTCACGCCGTCACGCCGTCACGCCCTCATGCCCGTCACGCCGTCATGCCGTGACGCCCCGCGCCGGATCCGCACGCTCCAGCGCCCCTCGTGCCGCTCCAGCGTCAACGGCAGGTCGAAGCACTTGCCGACCTGGTCACCGGTGAGCACCGACGCGACCGGCCCCGAGGCCAGCACCCGTCCGTCGCGCAGCAGCACGGCGTGCGTGGTGCCCGCCGGCAGCTCCTCCAGATGATGGGTGACCAGCACCGTCGCCAGCGCCGGATGAGCCGCCCGCAGCTCCTCCAGCGCGTCGATCAGCTGTTCCCGGCCGGGCAGGTCGAGGCCGGTCGCCGGCTCGTCCAGGAGCAGCAGCCGCGGCTCGGGCATCAGCGCCCGCGCGATCAGCGTCCGGCCGCGCTGTCCCTGCGAGAGCGTCGGCCACCGGGCGTCCCGCAGCGCCCCCAGCCCCAGCGTGGCCAGCAGCGCCTCGGCCCGCTCGGTCTGCTCCGGGGTGGGCCGCCACCGGGGGACCGGCTCGACCGAGTTCGTCGCCCCCGTGAGCACCACGTCCCGTACCCGCAGCGGCGAGGTCAGCGGATGGCGCGGGTCGACGTGCCCGACCAGGGCCCGCAACTCGCGCAGGTCCACCCGGCCCAGCCGGTGCCCGAGCACCCGCACCGTGCCCCGGGTCGGATGGACCACCGCGCCGAGCAGCCCCAGCAGGGTGGACTTGCCCGCGCCGTTGGCGCCGAGCAGCGCCCAGTGCTCACCGGCCCGGACGGTCAGTGAGACCTCCTGGAGGATGGGCCGCCCGTCCCGGACGACGTGCACGTCCTCGGCGCGCAGCACCTCCGGCACCTCCGTCGTCTCCGTCGTCGGATCGGTCATCGCACCGCCCGGTTCACCGCGGACAGCACCGCGTGCACGGCGGCCGACGGTCCCGTTCCCGCGCCCCAGGCCGTGACACCGCCGACCCGGCACTCGGCGAAGGCCGCCGCCCCGTCCTCGGCGAAGTCCAGGACCTCGGCCGCGACGCCCGCACCGGCCAGCGCGTCGACGAAGGCGGTCAGCGGGCCGGTGCCCGTGCCCTCGTGGTCGCCGACGCGGTCCCCGGCCTCCAGGGTGCAGACGAAGCGGTGCACGCCCGGGGCCTGTTCGTGCACGGACCAGGCGTGCAGCCGTACCGCCGGCCCCTCCGTCAGGTAGGTCGCCCGGAACAGCTCGTACAGCTCCTTCGGCGTCGCCTCCCGCCCGCTGTCGTCCGTCGCCTCCTGCACGACCCGCGCGAAGTCGGGCCGCATCCGCGTGGGCAGGTCGATGCCGTGGTGCGTGCGCAGCAGGTACGCCACCCCGCCCTTGCCCGACTGGGAGTTGACGCGGATCACCGCCTCGTACGACCGCCCCAGGTCCGCCGGGTCGATCGGCAGGTACGGCACCGACCACGGCGCCTGCGCCTCCGGCACCCCCGACTCCCGGGCGCGGCGGGCGTGCTCGGCCAGTCCCTTGCCGATCGCGTCCTGGTGGGTGCCGGAGAACGCCGTGTGGACCAGCTCCCCGGCATAGGGGTGCCGCGGGTGCACGGGAAGCCGGTTGCAGTGCTCCACCGTCTCCCGTACGGCGTCGATGTCGCCGAGGTCGACCATGGGGTCGACGCCCTGGGCGTAGAGGTTGAGGGCGAGGGTCACCAGGTCGACGTTACCGGTGCGCTCGCCGTTGCCGAACAGGCAGCCCTCCACCCGCTGGGCACCGGCCAGCACGGCGAGCTCGGCGCAGGCGACCCCGGTGCCGCGGTCGTTGTGCGGATGCACCGAGAGGATCACGGAGTCCCGGCGGGCGAGGTTCCGGTGCGCGTACTCGATCTGGTCGGCGTAGACGTTCGGCGTGGCGATCTCCACGGTCGCCGGGAGGTTGTGGGTGACCGGGCGGTCCGGGCTCGCGTCCCACAGCTCCGTGAGCCCGTCGCACAGTTCGAGAACGAAGTCCGGCTCGGTCAGGTTGAACGTCTCCGGTGAGAACTGGAAGCGGATGCCGGGCGCGTCCCCGGCCCGCCGGGCCATCTGCTCCGCCGCCCCGCGCACGGTCCGCCACACCTCGGCCCGGCCGCGGCCGAGCACCACCTCCCGCCAGACCGGCGAGGTGGCGATGTACAGGTGGACCACGGCCCGCGGCAGCCCCTCGATCGCGTCGAAGGTCCGGTCGATCAGGTCGGCGCGGGCGGGCGTGAAGACGACGGGTGTCACGTCGTCCGGCACGGCTCCGCCGTCCGCCAGGTGCCGGACGAAGTCGAAGTCCGTGCGGCTCGCGGACGGATAGCCGACCTCGATCTCCTTGAAGCCCACCGCCACCAGCAGGTCGAAGAAGCGGCGCTTGCGGGGCGTGTCCATGGGCTCGGCCAGCGCCTGGTTGCCGTCGCGCAGGTCCACGGGTACCCAGAGCGGGGCGCGCTCGATCCGGGCGGTGGGCCAGGTCCGGTCGGTCACGGGCACGCTCACCCGGTCCTGGAAAGGGCGGTAGCGGTGGTACGGCATCGGGCTGGGCCGCTGGGGGTTCCAGACGGGGGTGGTGGTCATCGTCGGCTGCCTCTCGGCTCGGTCGGACGTGACCGGCAGCACGGGGCCCCGCGGCGGGGCGCCGGTCGCGTCAGACCCCGCCGCGGCAGCCGAGAAGAAGCAGACCGCGATGCGTCATGCCGGGTACGCTAGCGACACATCAGCTCCTCAGACAAGTGAGAATCGGTCCGCACACCCCACATCCCCTCAGCAAGTTGGTGACCTCGATGCCGCTCGGTGCCCTCCGCCCCAGCCCGCTGGTCGAACAGGCCGCGCAGCGCCTGCGGGAGCAGATCGCCGCCGGGCACTGGCCCGTCGGCGCCAAGCTGCCCGGCGAGACCACCCTCGCCAGGGAACTCGGCGTCGGCCGCTCCACGGTCCGCGAGGCCCTGCGCGCCCTCGCCGGCGCCGGGCTGGTCCGGCCCCGGCACGGCGCCGGCGTCTTCGTCATCGCCACCGAGCCCGTCGAGGACTGGCCCACCCGGCTGCGCCGGGCCGCGGTCACCGATGTCTACGAGGTCCGCATGGGCGTCGAGGTGCAGGCGGCCCGGCTCGCCGCGCGGCGCCGTACCCCCGAGGACGTCACGGCGCTGCGGGCGGCGCTGGAGGACCGCCGTACGGCCGCCGCCGGGGACGACGCGGGTTTCGTGGACGCCGACATCGCCCTGCACGCGGCCGTGGTCACCGCCGCTCACAACCCTGTGCTCACCGGCCTGTTCACCGAGTTCCTCCCCGTCCTGCGGGAGGGCCTGGTGACCCTGCTGGACCTCACCCGGCTGCGCGCGGAGGACCCGGGCACCGGCGACGACACCCACGCCGCCCTGGTCGACGCCGTCGCCGGGGCGGACGCGGACCGGGCGGCGGCCGTCCTGCAGACCGAGCTGGACCGGACGCTGGAGCTGCTGCGCGAGCGAGGATGACGGGGTACGTCCAACCGGCGGCGCTGCGGCTCAGTGGCCCTGCGGCTCGGTGGCTCTGCGGTTCAGCGGCCCTGCGGCCTAGCGGACTGTGGTTGAGCGACCCTGCGACCCTGCGGCCGGCAGCCCTGTGGCCCAGCGGATTGTGGTTCAGTGGCCCTGCGGCTCAGAGGCCCTGCGGCTCAGAGGCCCTGCGGCCCAGCGGATTGTGGTTCAGCGGCTCAGCGGCTCAGCGGCTCGGCGGCTCAGCGGCTCGGCGGCTCCGCGGCCCTGCGGCCTAGCGGACTGTGGTTCTGCGGCCCTGCGGTGCTGCGGCCGGCAGCCCTGCGGCCTAGCGGCCCTGCGGTCCAGCGGCCCTGCGGCTCAGCGGTCCAGCGGACCTGCGGCTCAGCGGCTCAGCGGCCCGGCTGACCGGCGGCCCAGCAGGTTCACGACGCCTTGCCTCGGTACCGGCCCGGTGTCATCCCGTGCTCCCGTTTGAACGCCTTGGCGAAGGCGAACTCCGAGGTGTAGCCGGTCCGCGCGGCCACCTCACGCAGGGACAGGTCGTCGTGGCGCAGCAGCCGGCCCGCCGTCGTCATCCGCCACCAGGTCAGATACGTCAGCGGTGGCTCGCCCACCAGCGCCGTGAACCGGCGTGCGAAGGCCGCGCGGGACAGCCCGCCGGTGGCACCGAGTTCCGCGACCGTCCAGGGGCGGGCCGGGTCGCCGTGGATCGCGCGGAGCGCCGCCGCGACCGCCGGGTCGGCCAGCGCGGCCGACCAGCCCCGGGCCCGGCCCGCCGCCCGCTCGCTCTCCCACCAGGCCCGCAGGATGTACAGCAGCAGGGTGTCCAGCAGCGAGGTGACGATCGCGTCGGTGCCCGGCCGCCCCTCCTCCAGCTCCATCCCGAGCAGCTCCACCGCCGCCCGCAGCGAACGATTGCCGCCCACCCGGGCCGGCAGGTGCACCACCTCGGGCAGCTCGGCCAGCAGGCGGTGCGCCCGGTCCCGGTCGAGCCGGTAGGTCCCGCACAGGGTGACGGTGTCCGGGCAGCCCTCGCGCGGTTCGTCGGGCGGTCCGCTCCAGGTGCCGTCCGGCAGCCGCCGCATCTCCCGCGGCGCCACGTCGAGCCCGCTGACCAGCGCGTGCCCCTGCCCGTGCGCCAGGAAGACGACGTCCCCCGGCGCCAGCGCCACCGGCTCCCCGTCCCGCGGGACCAGCCAGGCCGAGCCGCGCAGCACCACATGGAACCCGGCCTCGTCGGAGTCGGCCCACCGCAGGCCCCAGGGCGCGTACTGGTACCGGCGCGCGGAGTGCGGCCGGCCGGTGCGCATGGCGGCGACCACGTCGCTCAGCACGTCCATGCGACGACCCTAACGGGCAGTGCGGCAGGCGGAGACGATCGGACAGGAAACCAAGACAGAAGGACATGGATCGTCCACGGCTCGGGACTTAGCGTCGACGACATGACAACCACCGCACGCACCGTGCTCTTTCACGAACTCGGCGGCCCCGAAGTCCTCGGCGTCGAAGAGGTCGAGCTGCCCGCGCCCGGCCCCGGCGAGGTCCTCGTCAGGGTGGAGGCGCTGGGCCTGAACCGCGCCGAGGCCCTCTTCCGCGCGGGCGGCTACTACTACCAGCCGACCCTGCCGGCCTCCCGCAACGGCTACGAGGCGGCCGGCGAGGTGGAGGCCGTGGGCGAGGGCGTCACCGGCTTCGCGCCGGGCGACAAGGTCCTGGCCGCCGCCAACTTCGAGCTCAGCGCCCACGGTGTGCACGCCGAACGGGTCCTGCTGCCCACCGACGCCCTCGTCCCGCGCCCCGCCGGCGTCGACGCGGTCACCGGCGCCGCCGTCTGGCTGACCTACACGACGGCCTACGGCGCCCTGGTCGAGCGGGCCGGACTGGTCCCCGGGCAGCGGGTGCTGATCACCGGCGCCTCCAGCGGGGTCGGCACCGCCGCGATCCAGGTGGTCCGCCGGGCCGGCGCCGTCCCCGTCGTCACCACACGCACCGAGGCCAAACGGCGGCGCCTGCTCGACCTGGGCGCCGAGCACGTGATCGTCAGTGAGGACGAGGACGTGGTGAAGGAGACCCGCAGGGTGACCGGCGGACGGGGTGTGGACATCGTCCTGGACGCGATCGGCGGCCCCGGCTTCGCCGCGCTCGGTGACGCGGTCGCCCCCGACGGCACCCTGGTCAGCTACGGCTGGCTCGACGAGCAGCCCATCCTGCTGCCTCGGCAGTGGCCGCTCACCGTCCACGGCTACGCGAACTTCGTGATCACCGGCGATCCGGAGGGCCGCCATCGCGCCGCCCACTACCTCGGCGCCGGGCTCGGTGACGGTACCCTGCGCCCGGTGATCGCCGAGGTCTTCGACGGTCTGGACCGGATCACGGACGCCCACCGGCTGATGGAGTCCGACGAGCACACGGGAAAGATCGTGGTACGGATCTGAGCGCGCCGCGCGCCGGACGGGCGGCCGTCACCGATGCGGCGCACGACGCGGAATAGTCCGGGGCGCGGCGCGGTTGTCCCGGGGACATTCGCATGCGCGTGCATAAAACCACCCGGAGGTCAGCCATGAAGATCGGCATCATCGGCGCGGGGAACATCGGCGGCAACCTCACCCGGCGGCTCACCGCCCTCGGCCATGACGTCTCCGTCGCCAACTCCCGTGGCCCCGAGACGCTCCGTGACCTCGCGGAGGAGACCGGCGCCACCGCCGTCCGGGCCGAGGACGCGGCCGAGGGCGCCCAGGTCGTGGTCGTCACCGTGCCGCTGAAGGCGGTCCCGGACCTGCCCGCCGGCCTGCTGGACGGCGCGGCCGAGGGCGTCGCGGTCATCGACACCGGCAACTACTACCCGCAGCAGCGGGACGGCCGGATCGCGGCCATCGAGGACGAGGGCCTCACCGAGAGCCGGTGGACCGAGCAGCACCTCGGCCACCCGGTGATCAAGGCCTTCAACGGCACCTACGCGCAGGACATCCTGGACCGGCCCCGCCCCGCGGGCGACCCCGAGCGCATGGCCCTCCCGGTCGCCGGCGACGACGAGGCGGCCAAGCGGATCGTCCGCGACCTGATCGACGAACTCGGCTTCGACACGGTCGACGCCGGCACCATCGCCGACTCCTGGCGCCAGCAGCCCGGCACCCCGGTCTACGGCCTGCGCGCCGGCACGGAAGCGGTACGCAAGGCCCTCGCGGAAGCCTCCCCGGAACGCCCGGCGGACTTCCGGGGCTGACCCGGGTGAGGAGGTGGGGACCACGAGCGCGTCACGCGCTCGTGGCCCACTCCTTCAGTGCCGCCTTGCTCGCGAAGTTCGTCACGTCCTTGTCGTGGGGTTCGCTGGTGTACTGGTGGAACCGCCACTTGGCCTTGATCCGGGGCTTGCCCGCGGTGACGTAGTCGGCTATCCACAGCCCGTCCCCGGCGTAGGAGGTGCTGTCGATGTTCAGCCAGAAGTGGCGGTTGCAGTAGAGCATCACCCGGTTGTCCGGCCGTAGTTCCTTCAGTGTGCGGATGAAGCGGTCCTTCTCGGCGTTGGTCGCGTGGGTGCCGTCGCCGGTGGTCTCCCAGTCGACGGCGAGGAGGTCACCGCGGCGCTCCGGGGCGTGGCTGAGGAAGTACTCGGCCTGGGCGGTGAGGTTGCCGGGCCACAGAAAGTGGTAGAAGCCGACGACCAGGCCCGCGTCGCGGGCATGCTTGGTCTGGGCGGCGAGTCTGGGGTTGACGTACGAACGGCCCTCCGTCGCCTTGATGAAGACGAAGGAGAGACCGTTCGTCGCGTAGGAGGAGGACTGGTAGGCGCTCACGTCGATGCCATGCAGCATGTGAAGGTTGTCCCCCGTCAGCGCCGTTCCGGAACCTCAGCTTCGGGTGGTCACCGAACTCAGCACGGCGGCGGACTTCGCGGACCAGTCCGAGGTGATCAGGCTCGCGTGGTTCTTGGCCAGCAGAGCCAGGCGCGCGGCGACTTCGGCGTCCGTCGGGCTGGTGGAGGAGATCGCCGGTGAGACGTTGTGGGCGTCCGTGGTGATCAGGATGTAGTGGTTCGCGGAGTAGAACGAGGTGTCGTAGCCGTTGTTGACGTACGTGGCCGCGTCACCGTCGAAGAACACGAACCAGGGGCGGATCGAGGCGTCGTAGCGGCTGGTGCGCGGGTCGCCGTTCGCCGCGCCGAGGACGACCGGGAAGGCCTGGGCCGCCGAGATGTTCCCGGCCGCCTTCAGATCACGCAGGTGGTCGCCGTACTCCTCGTCCGTCCAGTAGTGGTCGAACGGGTTGGACTGCTCCACCGTGCCCGGGATCAGGTCGAAGAGGAACTTGCCCTTGAGGGAGTCCCGGGCCGGCCAGGCGTCGGCCTTCGCCGCCGCGTCCAGCGTGCCGTACGTCCCGCCGAGCAGGTCGGCCGGCTTGTAGACGCTGCTGCCCAGCTTCTGCGCGACGAGCGTGTCGAACTCGTCAGGTCCGAGGCCCGCGTTGTCGTTGAAGCCGACCTTCATCTCGACCTTGACGACGATCGGCGGGTGGTCGGGGTGGAGCTGGTTCCAGGCGGCCATGTTGTCCAGGCAGCTGCCGAGGTCCTGGTTGCGGCTCTTGCTGTACAGCTCGCCCGGGGTCTTCGCCGCCTCGCAGTTGTTGTCGTTGCCCAGCGGGTTGCTGTGGCTGACCCGCCAGCGGTGGCTGATGCTGTCGACGTAGACGTCCAGCTCCAGCAGCGAGGCGCCGGAGTCCAACGCCTGGGCGAAGTAGGTGTACTTGGCCTTGTCGTACGCGTTGTGCGTGCCGATGGCCGTCGTCTCGGAGAACTTCGGCGACGCCGCGTGGGCGTTGCCCGGCAGCACCACCAGCACAGCGGCGGCCCCCACGAGCGCCGCCAGTCGTCTCAATCCGCGCATGCGCCAACTTCCCTTGGTCGGAGGAGAATTGGCGGCAGCGTAGGCGGGTGCGGTTATCGCACGGTAGCCCCAGGGGGAACATCGGCCGGGAGGGCGGGCGCAGGCTCCTGATCCGGCCGATCTCGCGGGCCGAGGCTTGACCCGTTCTTGGCATGCGCATGACTTTCAGGGAGAGCGGTACGGCTCCCCAGGCCCGACCCTCACCTTCCGTTTCCTCACCCCACAAGGAGACACAGTGCGCGCACCACGAAGAGCCACCCTGACAGGCCTCGCGCTCGTCACGGCCGTCGCCGGCCTCGCCGCGCTGCCCCCGAACGCCGAAGCGGCCTCCCCGCGCATCCCGGTCCCCACCCTGACCGCGGCCGCGCCCGACATCGACGTCACCAGGGTCCAGGCACACCTCACCGAACTGGGCGCCATAGCGACCCGCAACGGCGGCAACCGCAGGTCGACCGGCCAGGGCTACCGCGACTCGGTCGCCTATGTGAAGGGCAGGCTCCAGGTGGCCGGTTACACCGTCACCGAGCAGTCCTGCACCTCCGGATGCACCCGTGGCGCCGGACCCAACCTGATCGCCGAGTGGCCCTACGGCGACGCGTCGAAGGTCTACATGTTCGGCTCACACCTCGACGGCGTCTCCGCCGGACCCGGCATCAACGACAACGGCTCCGGCAGCGCGACCCTCCTGGAGGTCGCGCTGAAACTGGCCGAGGCCCGCCCCTCGATGGCGGCCCGCGTCCGCTTCGGCTGGTGGACGGACGAGGAACAGGGCCTCAACGGCTCGGACTTCTACGTCCGTTCCCTCACCTCCGCCCAGCGTTCGGCGATCAAGGCGTACTACAACTTCGACATGGTCGCCTCACCCAACGGCGGTTACTTCATCAACCACATCAACTCCACCGCCGCCGCACCGATGAAGGCGTACTGGGACTCGCTGAACCTCCGGCCGGAGGAGAACACCGAGGGCGCGGGCCGCTCCGACGACTACTCCTTCGAGGCCTACGGCATCGCGACCTCCGGCTACGCCATGGGCGCGAGCGCCCGCAAGACCTCGGCGCAGGCGGCCAAATGGGGCGGCACGGCGGGCGCCGCGTACGACCGCTGCTACCACTCCTCCTGCGACACCACCGCCAACATCAACGCCACCGGTCTGAACCGCAGCGCCGACGGTGTCGCCTACACGCTGTGGAAGCAGGCGGTCTCGGCCACCACCCCGACCCGGACGCCACACTGACGACCGCCGGGACGCCACGCTGACGACCGGCCGACCCGCCCAGGAGACGGCGAAGGGGAGGCGGATCCTCGGAATCCGCCTCCCCTCCCGGCATCCGGCCGGGCTAGCACTCGATGATGTTCACCGCGAGCCCGCCCCGCGCCGTCTCCTTGTACTTCACGCTCATGTCCGCGCCGGTGTCCTTCATGGTCTTGATGACCTTGTCCAGGGACACCTTGTGCGAGCCGTCGCCGCGCATCGCCATCTTCGCCGCCGTGACGGCCTTCACCGCGGCCATGCCGTTGCGCTCGATGCACGGGATCTGGACCAGGCCGCCGACCGGGTCGCAGGTCAGGCCGAGGTTGTGCTCCATGCCGATCTCGGCCGCGTTCTCCACCTGCTCGGGGGAGCCGCCGAGCACCTCGGCGAGCGCGCCCGCCGCCATGGAACAGGCGGAGCCCACCTCGCCCTGGCAGCCGACCTCGGCGCCGGAGATGGAGGCGTTCTCCTTGAAGAGCATGCCGATCGCGCCGGCGGCCAGCAGGAACCGCACGACGCCGTCCTCGTCGGCGCCCGGCACGAAGTTGATGTAGTAGTGCAGGACCGCCGGGATGATGCCGGCCGCGCCGTTCGTGGGGGCGGTCACGACCCGGCCGCCCGCCGCGTTCTCCTCGTTCACCGCCATCGCGTAGAGCGTGATCCACTCCATGGCGTGCGCCAGCGGGTCACCCTCGGCGCGCAGCTGGCGGGCCGAGACGGCCGCGCGGCGGCGGACCTTCAGACCGCCGGGCAGGATGCCCTCGCGGGACATGCCACGCTCCACACACGCGCGCATCACCCGCCAGATCTCCAGCAGGCCCGCGCGGATCTCCTCCTCGGAACGCCAGGCCCGCTCGTTCTCCAGCATCAGCGAGGAGATCGACAGGCCCGTCTCCTTCGTCAGGCGCAGCAGCTCGTCGCCCGTGCGGAACGGGTACTTCAGGACCGTGTCGTCCAGCTTGATCCGGTCCGCGCCCACCGCGTCCTCGTCGACGACGAAGCCGCCGCCCACGGAGTAGTACGTCTTGGAGAGCAGCTCCTTGCCGTCGGCGTCGTAGGCCCACAGCGTCATGCCGTTGGCGTGGTACGGCAGGGCCTTGCGGCGGTGCAGCACGAGGTCCCGGTCGAAGTCGAAGGCGATCTCGTGCTCGCCCAGCAGCCGGATCCGCCCCTCCGCCTTGATCGCCTCCACGCGCGCGTCCGCCGTCTCCACGTCCACCGTGCGCGGCGAGTCGCCGGTCAGGCCGAGCAGGACGGCCTTCGGGGTGCCGTGGCCGTGCCCGGTCGCGCCCAGCGAGCCGTACAGCTCCGAGCGGACGGTGGCGGCCTGCTCCAGGAGGCCTTCGTTGCGCAGGCGGCGGGCGAACATCCGCGCCGCCCGCATCGGGCCGACCGTGTGGGAGCTGGACGGACCGATGCCGATCGAGAACAGGTCGAAGACCGAGATGGCCACGGTCACTCCTCAAGACAGCAGGGGGGTGGTGGGGCACCCTCGGCGGGTGCCCCACCGGGGACTCACTTGTTCAGGCCCGGGTACAGCGGGTGCTTGTCGGCGAGCGCCTTCACGCGCGCCTTCAGGGCCTCGGCGTCGTAGGACGGCTTCAGCGCCTCGGCGATCACGTCCGCGACCTCGGCGAAGTCCTCGGCCGTGAAGCCGCGGGTCGCCAGGGCCGGCGTACCGATGCGCAGACCCGAGGTGACCATCGGCGGCCGCGGGTCGTTCGGGACGGCGTTGCGGTTGACCGTGATGCCGACCTCGTGGAGCCGGTCCTCGGCCTGCTGCCCGTCCAGCTCGGACGCACGCAGGTCCACCAGGATCAGGTGCACGTCCGTGCCGCCGGACAGCACGTTCACGCCGGCCTCGCGGGCGTCCGGGGCCGTCAGGCGCTCGGCGAGGATGCGGGCACCCTCCACCGTACGACGCTGGCGCTCCTTGAAGTCCTCCGAGGCCGCGACCTTGAAGGACACCGCCTTGGCCGCGATCACGTGCTCCAGGGGACCGCCCTGGAAGCCGGGGAAGACGGACGAGTTCAGCTTCTTCGCGAAGTCCTTCTTGGCGAGGATGATGCCGCCGCGGGGACCGCCCAGCGTCTTGTGGGTGGTGGAGGTGACCACGTCGGCGTGGGGCACCGGGTTGGCGTGCAGACCGGCCGCGACCAGGCCCGCGAAGTGCGCCATGTCGACCCACAGGTACGCGCCCGCCTCGTCGGCGATCCGGCGGAACTCGGCGAAGTCCAGCTGCCGGGGGTACGCCGACCAGCCCGCGATGATCACCTTGGGGCGGTGCTCCTTGGCGAGCCGCTCGACCTCGGCCATGTCGACCAGGCCGGTCTCGGCGTCCACGTGGTACGCGACCACGTCGAACTGCTTGCCGGAGAAGTTCAGCCGCATGCCGTGGGTCAGGTGGCCGCCGTGCGCCAGGTCCAGGCCGAGGATGGTGTCCCCGGGCTGGGCCAGCGCGAAGAGGGCCGCCTGGTTCGCGGAGGCGCCGGAGTGGGGCTGCACATTGGCGTACTCGGCGCCGAACAGCTCCTTGACCCGGTCGATGGCGATCTGCTCGGCGACGTCGACGTGCTCGCAGCCGCCGTAGTAGCGGCGGCCCGGGTAGCCCTCGGCGTACTTGTTCGTCAGGACCGAGCCCTGCGCCTCCATCACCGCGAGCGGCGCGAAGTTCTCGGAGGCGATCATCTCCAGGGTCGACTGCTGGCGGAGCAGCTCGGCGTCGACCGCGGCGGCGATCTCCGGGTCCAGCTCGTGCAGGGGCGTGTTCAGGACAGTCATACGGCTACGACTCCTCAGCCGGCGGAAAAGGCGGTGTACTCGTCGGCGGAGAGCAGGTCGGCCGGCTCCTCCGCGACGCGTACCTTGAACAGCCAGCCACCCTCGAAGGGGGCGGAGTTCACCAGCGACGGGTCGTTGACGACGTCCTCGTTGACCTCGGTGACCTCACCGGTGACCGGCGAGTACAGGTCGGACACCGACTTCGTCGACTCCAGCTCGCCGCAGGTCTCGCCCGCGGAAACCGAGGAGCCGACCTCGGGGAGCTGGACGAAGACGACGTCACCGAGCGCGTTGGCCGCGTGCTCCGTGATGCCGACCGTCGCGACGCCGTCCTCGGCGGCCGACAGCCACTCGTGCTCCTTGCTGTAGCGCAGCTGCTGGGGGTTGCTCATGGCCTGAATTCTCCTGTACACGCGAGGGTGCTGATGACGGGGGGACTACGGAAACCGCTGGTGAGCGGGCGAATGTGCGCAGCGTCACGCCCCGGCCACGGGACCGGGGTCCCCGGGAGGCGCGACCGCGCCCAGTGTCTACTTCTGGCGCTTGTAGAACGGCAGCGCCACGACCTGGTACGGCTCGTGGGTGCCCCGGATGTCCACGCCGACGCCCTCGGTACCCGGCGCCGCGTGCGCCGCGTCGACGTAGGCCATGGCGATCGGCTTGCCCAGGGTGGGGGAGGGGGCGCCGGAGGTGACCTCGCCGATCACCTCGCCGCCGGCGACGACGGCGTACCCGGCGCGCGGCACCCGGCGGCCCTCGGCGACCAGGCCGACCAGGACCCGCGGCGGGTTCTCCTGGGCCCGGGAGGCGGCCTCGGCGAGCGCCTCGCGCCCGACGAAGTCGCCCTCCTTCTCGAACTTGACCACGCGGCCGAGCCCGGCGTCGAACGGGGTCAGGGAGGTGGTCAGCTCGTGCCCGTACAGCGGCATGCCCGCCTCAAGGCGCAGCGTGTCCCGGCAGGACAGCCCGCACGGGACCAGTCCGGCGCCCTCGCCCGCCTTGGTCAGCGCCTGCCACAGCTCGACGGCGTGCTCCGGCTTGACGAACAGCTCGAAGCCGTCCTCGCCGGTGTAACCCGTGCGGGCGATCAGCGCCGGGACGCCGGCGACCGTGCCGGGCAGACCGGCGTAGTACTTCAGGCCGTCGAGGTCGGCGTCGGTGAGGGACTTCAGGATGCCGGGGGACTCCGGGCCCTGCACGGCGATCAGCGCGTACGCGTCCCGGTCGTCCCGGACCTCGGCGTCGAAGCCCTCGGCGCGCTCGGTCAGCGCGTCCAGCACCACCTGGGCGTTGGAGGCGTTGGCCACGACCATGTACTCGGTCTCGGCGAGCCGGTAGACGATCAGGTCGTCCAGGATGCCGCCGTCGGCCCGGCAGATCATCGTGTAGCGGGCACGGCCGACGCCGACGGAGGCGATGTTGCCGACCAGGGCGTGGTTCAGGAACGCGGCGGCCTGGTCGCCGGTGACGGTGATCTCGCCCATGTGGGAGAGGTCGAAGAGACCGGCCCTGGTCCGCACGGCGAGGTGCTCGTCGCGCTCGGAGCCGTAGCGCAGGGGCATGTCCCAGCCGGCGAAGTCGGTCATCGTCGCACCGAGCGCGCGATGCACGGCATCGAGCGCGGTGTGGCGGAGTTCAGTGCTGCTCATCGGACGGTGGTCTCCCAAGGCGAGCGGACAGGCGAGGAACGTTCCTCCCCATCTGTCATCGGAACCTGAGAGGTTCGCCACGACCGCCACAGGGACGATCAGGGCTTGCACCTTGGGTGGAGCCACTGACACAGCGGCCCGCTTTTCAGATGTGCCTCGCCCGCGCGGTAACGGGGCCTGAGAGATTCAAGGGAGGGACTTGCTCCTTCGGCGTCCCAGCCCGGGGCTGGGAACTCTCCCGCGCGGATTCAAGCGGCCGGTATGCAGTTGGCGGGCACATCATTGCACGCCGCTCCCCGCCCATCCAGAGCGTGCTCCTTGTGACCGAGCTGTGGCAGAACGCACACGAACCTCCTACCGTTGCGCATTACCTTCTCTTTACATAGAACGGGCATGGGGATGACCGAGCCCACTGGGGAGGACGATCACGGTGAACAGGACATCGGCCTACGCCACCGACGCCGGCGTCGCGGTGCCGGGGCAGCCCTCCGCCCTGGCCCGCGGGCGCCGCGCCGACCACCCCGCCCCGGTCGTCCGCGACCTGCGCGACCGCGCGGGCCGCAGCCCGCACGCCCTGCTCTTCGGCCCCCGCGACCTGGTGGTGATCACCGGTCTGCCCGGCAGCGGCAAGTCCACCCTGATGCACCGCGCGGTCACCGGCCACCGCGTCGACTCCCAGGACACCCGCGACCGCTGGGACGCCCGCGTCCCCCGCTCCGTCCCCTACGCGCTCTACCGCCCCCTGGTCCGCCTCGCCCACTACGCCGCGCTGCGCCGGGCCCTGCGCACCGGCGAGGGCGTCGTCGTGCACGACTGCGGCACCCAGCCCTGGGTGCGCGCCTGGCTGGCCCGCGAGGCCCGGCGCCGCGGCGCCACCCTGCACCTGCTCCTGCTCGACGTCAGCCCCGAGACGGCCCGGGCGGGCCAGCGCGAGCGCGGCCGGGGCGTCTCCCGCTACGCCTTCCGCCGCCACCGCCGTACGACCGACCGGCTGCTGCGCGCGGTGGAGAAGGGGGAGCTGCCCGCGGGCTGCGGCGCGGCGGTGCTGCTGGACCGGGAGGCGGCGGACGTCCTCGGCCGGGTCGGCTTCGCACGGTGAGGCACGGTCACAGCCACCCGCTAGCCTTCTTGCTCACAGCAGTGGTTCCCAGCAGGCGGTAGGCAGATGGACTTCCCGGCGGACATCCCAGCGGACTTCCCGGCACAGGCACACCCCCATCCGCACGGCGGATGGCCCGGCAATGAACTGGAGGAGGTGCTGTCGGCCTCCCTCGGGATCCCCGCGGCGGCCGGCCGGATCATCGAGGTCCTCGGCCGCAGCTTCCTGTGGATACCGCTGCCCAACGGCGGCGGCCCGCACAGCGGGCCGCTGGACCTGCCGACGATGGAGATCGACGGCCAGGTGTACGTCCCGGTGTTCAGCTCCGAGGAGCAGCTGCGCCAGGCGGCCGGTCCCCACATGTCGTACACCATCGCCCCCGCCGTGGAGTTCGCGCGCGGCCTGCCGCCGCAGGCGGGCGTCGCGGTGAACCCGGGCGGTGTGGTCGGCATCCCGCTGCCGCCCGACGCCGTGGCCGAGCTGTGCCGCGCCGGCCGCACCCCGCTCGACGGGCCGGGCACCGGCGGCCGGGTCCGTCTCTTCGAACCCGACTGGCAGGACGACCCGGTCGACTTCCTCTCCGCGGCCTCCGCCGAGTTCGCGGGGACCGGCGTGGTCCTCACCGCCCGCCGCTGCCTGGCCGCCATCGAGACGGCCGACCCGGTGATGTTCGTGGGCGTGGAACTCTCCCAGTGGGAAGGCGACATCCGGACCCTGCCCCTGGACGCCCTCGGCCGGGCCCTCGGCAAAGTCCCGGTCAAGTGGCCGGTCAACCTGGTCCTCATGGACGCGGCCGATGACCCGGTCTCCGACTGGCTGAAAACGAACGTCCGGCCTTTCTACCAGTACGGCCACTGACGCACCGAAGGGGCGCGGGGAGCTGCGAGACCAGCCGCAGACGACCCGCGCCCGCGCACGAACCCGAAGCCCCGAGCTGCCAGGCGCTTAAGCTGTCTCCAAACGAGGGGCAAACGAAGAAGGGCCGGTACACCAGGTGAGCGCGAGCCACAGCGGCAGCGTCGAGCACATGCTGCGCCAGGTCACCCCGGGACGCTACGACGCCTACGAGGCCCTGCTCCGCGCCCTCGCCACCCCCTCCTCCGGCCAGGTCTGGATGCTCCTGTGGCACGGCCAGGCCGGCTCCCCGGACGCCCAGTACGGGGACATGGAGGTGGACGGCTTCCACTACGCCCCCTGCGTCACCTCCGCCCAGGAGCTGTCGGCCAGCGGCTGGAACCGGTCGTACGAAGTGGTCGACGGCCTGGACGTGGCCCGCACCCTCTACCCCGACCACTACGGCCTCTGGCTCAATCCGCACGCCCCGGGCGGCGGCGTCGGCATCCCCTGGCTGGATCTGCGCCGCATCGCCACCGGCCTGGACCGCCAGCCCGCCGGCCCGCTCAGCCTGTCGGAACCCGGCATCGAGATCCCGCAGTTCTACGCCCTCCTCGCGCAGAACGCGCACCGCACCCCCGCGCTCCGCTCGCTGCGCCGCGCCTGGGTCCAGCCCGCGCTCGGGGCGCCGTATCTCGCCATCGGCCTGGACGTCTACGAGACCTCGCCGGCCGCCGTCGACTCGGTGCGCGCGATGATGCAGCAGTCCATCGGCGCGGTCCCGGAGGGGCTGCCGGTGTCGACGGTCGCGATGACCGACGGCTACGACCCGGTGGTGATGTGGATGCGGGCCAACGCGCGTCCGTTCTACGACCGCGAGGCGCACGCCCCCGCGCCGCAGCCGCAGCTTCAGGCACCGGTCCCGCCGCAGGCCCCGGCCGGCGGGTACGGCTACCCACCGGTGCACGGCGGTTACTGACAACTGATCGGAACCGGACGTGTTTTGAGTCCGAGTCACACAATTAACACGGGCGACACACTTCTGCGCGCGTAGACATCGGCCATACGTCCCGAACCGCGTGGATTCGCCGTTCTGCCCCAACTGGCCCACGTCCGATACTCGTTACCCAGCGATCGGATAACGGAATCCTCCGGACTGCATCACGGTTGCGCATACTTTCGCCGTCAGCTCTGGCGGGTGATCACAAAGACGCTGAAGACTCCCGACTCAGACATGAGGTCGAGACCTCATGCTCGATGGCAAGTCGACAAAGCCGCAATCCGCGGCAGCGCAGGCCGGTCACCACCGGCGAGAGGGGTCGCTCACCGTGACCGCACCGATCGAGACCACCGGGGCGGCAGCCGAGGCACAGCCGGAGGCTGTGCTGGAGGGTGCCGGTAAGGGGCAGATCGAGGGTCGTTCCCTGGGCCAGATCGCCTGGACCCGGTTCAAGAAGGACAAGGTCGCCGTCGCGGGCGGCGTCATCGTGATCCTGCTGATCCTTCTCGCGATCCTCTCCCGCCCCATCCAGGCCCTCTTCGGCCTCGACCCCAACGCCTTCCACCAGGACCTGATCACGCCCGACACCTCGCTGCCCAAGGGCGGCTGGGGCGGCATGAGCCTCGACCACCCGCTCGGCGTGGACCCCAAGTTCGGCCGTGACATCGCCACCCGCATCCTGGAGGGCTCCTGGGTGTCGCTGGTGGTCGCGTTCGGCGCCACCGTCCTGTCCAACGTCATCGGCGCGATCATGGGTGTCGTCGCGGGCTACTACGGCGGGCGGGTCGACTCGGTCATCAGCCGGCTGATGGACACGTTCCTCGCCTTCCCCCTCCTGCTCTTCGCGATCGCCATCTCCGCCACCCTCCAGGGCGGCGCCTTCGGTCTCAACGGGCTGCCGCTCCACCTGAGCGTGCTGATCTTCGTCATCGGCTTCTTCAACTGGCCCTACCTGGGCCGGATCGTGCGAGGCCAGACCCTCGCCCTGCGTGAGCGCGAGTTCGTGGACGCCTCCCGGGGCATGGGCGCCAAGGCCCCGTACATCCTGTTCCGGGAGCTGATGCCCAATCTGGTCGGCCCGATCATCGTCTACTCGACGCTGCTCATCCCGACCAACATCCTCTTCGAGGCGTCTCTGAGCTTCCTCGGCGTCGGCATCCAGCCGCCGCAGGCGTCCTGGGGCGGCATGCTCCGTGAGGCGGTCACCTACTACAAGGTCGACCCCCAGTACATGATCGTCCCCGGTCTCGCCATCTTCGTGACCGTCCTGGCGTTCAACCTGCTCGGTGACGGTCTCCGCGATGCTCTCGACCCGCGCAGCCGCTGACGCCTGCCACCGCAGAGAGCCCGAAAAGTTTCCAACAATGGAGGGGAAAGCTCCCATCATGCGAAGGTCAGCGCTGGCCGCGATCGCGGCCATCGGCTCCGCCAGCCTGTTTCTTGCGGGTTGCAGCAAGGCCGATGACAACAAGAACGAGAACGGCAACACCAAGTCGGCCGGCGCCAACGCCGCGACCAAGGGCATCGTGAACGTGTCCGACAAGAAGGGCGGCACGGTCACCTACGAGATGTCCGACGTGCCGGACTCCTTCGACCCGGGCAACACGTACTACGCCTACATGTACAACCTCAGCCGGCTGTACGCCCGCCCGCTGATGACCTTCAAGCCGGGCGCCGGCCAGGAGGGCAACACCCTGGTCCCGGACCTCGCCGCGAGCAAGGGCGTCCCGAGCGACGGCGGCAAGACCTGGACGTACAAGCTGCGTTCGGGCCTGAAGTACGAGGACGGCTCGCCGATCACCTCGAAGGACGTCAAGTACGCCGTCGAGCGCTCGAACTTCGCGCGTGACGTGCTCTCCCTCGGTCCGAACTACTTCCAGCAGTTCCTGGCCGGCGGCGACAAGTACAAGGGCCCGTACAAGGACAAGAGCGACAAGGGCCTGTCGTCCATCCAGACGCCGGACGACACCACGATCGTCTTCCACCTGAAGCAGGCCTTCCAGGAGTTCGACTACCTGGTCGCCGCCCCGCAGACGGCCCCGGTGCCCAAGGCCAAGGACACCGGCGTCGACTACGTCAAGCACATCGTGTCCTCCGGCTCCTACAAGTTCCAGAGCTACGACGACGGCAAGCAGGCCGTCCTCGTGCGCAACGAGAACTGGGACCCGAAGACCGACCCGCTGCGCAAGCAGCTGCCGGACAAGATCGTCGTCAACCTGAAGGTCAACCCGGAGAAGATCGACCAGGACGTCATGGCGGGCGACGCCATCGACCTGGCCGGCACCGGCGTCCAGGCCTCGACCCAGGCCGACGTGCTCACCGACCCCGCCAAGAAGGCCAACACGGACAACACCTACGGTGGCCGCCTGGTCTACATGGCGATCAACACCAAGGTGAAGCCGTTCGACAAGGTGGAGTGCCGCAAGGCCGTCCAGTACGCGATCGACAAGGTCTCGGTGCAGACCGCCGAGGGCGGCCCGATCCGCGGTGACATCGCCTCCACCGTCCTGCCGCCGGACATCCCGGGCTACACCAAGGCCGACGTCTACGCCACCGCCGGCAACAAGGGTGACGCCGCCAAGGCCAAGGAGCAGCTGAAGGCCTGCGGCAAGTCCTCGATCTCGACGAACATCACGGCCCGTTCGGACCGTCAGCAGGAGATCGACGCCGCCACGGCGATCATCAACTCGCTGAAGAAGGTCGGCATCAACGCCAGCCTGAAGCAGTACCCGTCGGGCAAGTACTTCACCGACTACGCGGGTGTGCCGAAGTTCACCGAGAAGCAGAACATCGGCCTGATCATGATGCAGTGGGGTGCCGACTGGCCCTCCGGCTACGGCTTCCTGCAGCAGATCCTGAACGGCAAGGCGATCAGCCAGTCCGGCAACACCAACCTGTCGCAGTACAACAACAAGGACGTCAACCAGCTGCTGGGCAAGGCGATCGGCACGCAGGACACCAACGAGCGCAACAGCCTCTACACGCAGATCGACAAGAAGACCATGGACGACGCCGTCCTGGTCCCGCTGACCTACTTCAAGGTCCTCCTGGGCCGCCCGCAGAGCTACACCAACCTGGTTTCCACGGCGGCCTTCAGCGGTCAGTACGACTACCTCAACATCGGCGTCGCGTCGAAGTAGCAGCCCCGGAAGGCAGGTGAAGGCATTGGTGCCCGCGGGCTTCGCGGCCCGCGGGCACCAGCGCCGGTCCCCGTGATCTCGTACATCCTCCGCCGGACGGCCGCGGCAGTGATCCTGCTGCTGGTCGTCTCCGCGGTCACCTTTGCCATCTTCTTCCTGCTGCCACGGCTCGCCGGCCAGACAGCGGATCAGCTGGCGCAGCAGTACATCGGCAAGAGCCCGTCGAAGGCGGACATCGCCGCGGTCAAGCACAATCTCGGTCTGGACCAGCCGGTCTACGTCCAGTACTGGCACTTCATCAAGGGGATCGTGGCCGGTGCCGACTACAACATCGGTCCCACCACGGTGCACTGCGACGCCCCGTGCTTCGGCTACTCCTTCAAGACCCACGAGGCGGTCTGGCCGCAGCTCACCAGCCGGATGCCGGTGACGATCTCGCTGGCCGTGGGTGCCGCCGTGCTGTGGGTCCTGTCGGGCGTGGCGATCGGTGTCGTCTCGGCGCTGAAGCCCCGTTCCTTCTTCGACCGTGCCTTCATGGGTGTCGCCCTCGCCGGTGTCTCGCTCCCCATGTTCTTCACGGGCAACCTGGCCCTGCTGCTCTTCACCTACCAGTGGCCGATCTTCGGCACCACGTACGTCCCGTTCACCGAGAACCCCTCGCAGTGGGCCAACACCCTCTTCCCGGCGTGGTGTTCGCTCGCGCTCCTGTACTCCGCCATCTACGCGCGGCTCACCCGCTCGGGCATGCTGGAGACGATGAACGAGGACTTCATCCGCACGGCCCGCGCCAAGGGCCTGCGCGAGCGCAACGTCGTGGTCCGGCACGGACTGCGCGCGGCCCTCACCCCGATCATCACCGTGTTCGGCATGGACCTCGGTCTGCTGCTCGGCGGCGCCCTGATCACCGAGTACGTCTTCTCGCTGCACGGCATCGGCGAGTACGCGGTGAAGGCCATCACCGACAACGACCTGCCCCCCATCCTCGGCGTGACCCTGCTCGCCGCCTTCTTCGTCGTGATCGCAAATCTCCTGGTGGACGTGCTCTACGCCGCCGCCGACCCGCGGGTGAGGCTCTCGTGACCGAACTCTCCAAGACCGGCGCCGCGGTGGGCGAGCCCACCGACTCCGGCAAGGCGCCCGAAGCCTTCCTGGAGGTCCGCGACCTCAAGGTGCACTTCCCGACCGACGACGGCCTGGTGAAGTCCGTCGACGGGCTCAGCTTCTCGCTGGAGAAGGGCAAGACCCTCGCCATCGTCGGCGAGTCCGGCTCCGGCAAGTCCGTCACCTCGCAGGCCATCATGGGCCTGCACCGGCTCGGCACCCGCGGCAAGAACGTGCGGATGTCCGGCGAGATCTGGCTGGACGGCAAGGAACTGGTCTCCGCCGCCCCGGACGAGGTGCGCAAGCTCCGCGGCCGGGAGATGGCGATGATCTTCCAGGACCCGCTGTCCGCGATGCACCCCTACTACAAGATCGGCGACCAGATCGTCGAGGCCTACCGGGTGCACCACGACGTCAGCAAGAAGGTCGCCCGCGCCCGGGCCATCGAGATGCTCGACCGCGTCGGCATCCCCGAGCCCGCCAAGCGCGTCGACGGCTACCCGCACGAGTTCTCCGGCGGTATGCGCCAGCGCGCCATGATCGCCATGGCGCTGGTGAACAACCCCGAGCTGCTCATCGCGGACGAGCCGACCACCGCCCTCGACGTGACCGTCCAGGCGCAGATCCTCGACCTGATCCGTGACCTGCAGAAGGAGTTCGGCTCCGCGGTCATCATGATCACTCACGACCTCGGTGTGGTCGCCGAGATCGCCGACGACGTCCTCGTGATGTACGGCGGCCGGTGCGTGGAGCGCGGTCCCGCCGGCGAGGTCTTCGAGCAGCCGCAGCACCCCTACACCTGGGGCCTGCTCGGCTCGATGCCCCGCATCGACCGCGAGACCTCCGAACGGCTCATCCCGGTCAAGGGCTCGCCGCCGAGCCTCATCAACGTCCCCTCGGGCTGCGCCTTCCACCCCCGCTGCCCGTACGCGGACATCCCCAAGGGGAACGTCACCCGCACGGTGCGCCCCGAGCTGGAGCTGGTGAGCACCGGGCACTGGTCCGCCTGCCACCTCTCGGCCGAGGACCGCCGGCGGATCTGGACCGAAGAGATTGCGCCCAAGCTGTGAGTGAGACCAAGAAGACGGACACCGTCGCCGAGGCCGCGGTCCCGAAGCAGGCGTCGGCTCCCGAGGAGCGGGACGTGCTGCTCAAGGTCGAGGGGCTGACCAAGCACTTCCCGATCAAGAAGGGCATCCTGCAGCGCCAGGTCGGCGCCGTGAAGGCCGTCGACGGCATCGACTTCGAGGTGCGCAAGGGCGAGACCCTGGGCGTGGTCGGCGAGTCGGGCTGCGGCAAGTCGACCATGGGCCGGGTCATCACCCGGCTCCAGGACCCGACCGGCGGGAAGATCACCTTCGAGGGCCAGGACATCACGCGGCTGAGCACCGGGCAGATGCGCCCGCTGCGCCGCGACATCCAGATGATCTTCCAGGACCCGTACGGCTCCCTGAACCCCCGGCACACCATCGGCTCGATCGTCTCGGCGCCCTTCCGGCTCCAGGGCGTGGAGCCCGAGGGCGGGGTGAAGAAGGAGGTCCAGCGGCTCCTCGACCTGGTCGGCCTGAGCCCCGAGCACTACAACCGCTACCCGCACGAGTTCTCCGGCGGTCAGCGCCAGCGCATCGGCATCGCCCGCGCGCTCGCCCTGAAGCCGAAGCTGGTCGTGGCCGACGAGCCGGTCTCCGCGCTGGACGTGTCGATCCAGGCGCAGGTCGTGAACCTCATGGACGACCTCCAGCAGGAGCTGGGCCTGACCTACGTGATCATCGCGCACGACCTGTCGGTCGTCCGGCACGTCTCGGACCGCATCGCGGTGATGTACCTCGGCAAGATCGTGGAACTCGCCGACCGCACCTCGCTGTACGAGTCGCCGATGCACCCGTACACCAAGGCGCTGATGTCGGCCGTGCCCGTGCCGGACCCGAAGCGCCGGGGCCAGAAGAGCGAGCGCATCCTGCTCCGCGGCGATGTGCCCTCGCCCATCGCCCCGCCCTCGGGCTGCCGCTTCCACACCCGGTGCTGGAAGGCGACGCAGATCTGCAAGACGACCGAGCCGCAGCTCGTGGAGCTCCGGCCGGGCCAGCGGGTCGCCTGCCACCACCCGGAGAACTTCGCCGACCAGGCCCCGCAGGACACGGTCCTGCTGACGGCGGCGAAGGAGGCGTCGGAGCTGGTACCGGACGCGGTTCTCTCCGAGGGCCCGGCCGAGAAGGAACCGGTGGCGGAGAAGGCGACGGCCGCGGAGAAGGCGACGGCCGCGGAGGAGACGGCTGCTGCTGAAGCGGCGACGGCTTCCGAGGCGACGGCTTCCGAGAAGGAGTCGGCGTCCGAGAAGGAGCCGGCGGCTTCCGACAAGGAGGCGGCTTCCGAGAAGGAGCCGGCGGCTTCCGACAAGGAGGCGGCCTCTGAGAAGGAGTCGGCGGCTTCCGAGGACAAGCCGGCTGCCTCTGAGGACGAGCCGGCCTCCGAGGAGAAGGCGGTGTCCGGCAAGGCGGCTTCCGCGGAGGAGGCGGCGGCTGACGAGGAGGCTTCCGAGGAGGCGGCTTCCGAAGAAGACGCTTCCGACGAGGACGCGGCTTCCGACGAGAAGGCTCCCGAGGCGGTTTCCGAGAAGGAGGCGGCGGCTTCCGAGAAGGCCGCGGCCTCCGGTGTGAAGACCGGTCCCGGCGCCGAGGTCTCGGCGGAGAAGGCCGCGCCCGCGGCCGACGCCCCCGCCGAGGAGCCCACCGCCTCCACCGGTGCCGCGGCCGACGCCCCGGCGGAGGGTTCGGGTGACACCGAGGCCGTCGCCGAGGAGGCCGGCCGCGAGGCCGAGGCCGAGGCCGAGGCCATCGGCAAGGCGTCCGGTGCCGACTCCCAGGAGTCAACCGACAAGTAGCGCATGACAACTAGGTAAAGTCATGTACATGTCTGAGCGGGAGAGTGCAGAGTCGTCCGTGCCCGACCACTGATCGGCACGCTCGAAAGGGACGACACATGGCATTCTCCCGTTCGGCACGTCTGGGGGCTGTCGCCACCGCGGCAGCCTCCTTCCTCGTCATCGCCGCCTCCTCCGCCCCGACCCCCGGCGCCCCCGGCATCGGCGACCCCTACTTCCCCCGGCTGGGCAACGGCGGCTTCGACGCCCGCCATTACGACCTGGACATCGCCTACGCGCCGGACACCGGCCGCCTGGACGGCCGTACGACCCTCACGGCCCGCGCCACCCAGAAGCTCTCCTCCTTCGACCTCGACCTCCAGCAGCTCGAAGTCACCGGTGTCCAGGTCGACGGCAGACCCGCGCGGTTCACGCGCGACGGCGACGAGATCACCGTCACCCCGCGCCACCCGCTCGCCGCGGGACGGGACTTCACCGTCTCCGTGACCTACGGCGGCGTACCGCAGGCCCTCGGCGGACCGATCGTCTTCGGCTCCGACTACGGCTGGATGAAGACCCCCGACGGCGTCTTCGTCGCCTGCGAACCCAACGCCGCCTCCACCTGGTTCCCGTCCAGCGACCACCCCGCCGACAAGGCCACCTACGACATCCGGATCAAGGCTCCCCGGGGCCTGACCGGCGTCTCCAACGGCCGGCTGGTGTCGACGTACGACAAGGGCGGCTCGACGTACACCCACTGGCGGGAGTCGAAGCCGATGGCGACCTACCTCGCCACCGCCACCATCGGGAAGTTCGACGTGCGCACCGGGCGCACCCCCGGCGGCACCCCCATCTACGTCGCGATCGACCCCGTGCTCAAGAACAGCAACAACGTCGACGTGTACGCCGTCACAGCCGCCGCCACCGACTACTGGTCGCAGGTCTTCGGGCCGTACCCCTTCGAGGAGACCGGCGCGATCGTCGACGACATGCCGCAGGCGGGGTTCTCGCTGGAGGTGCAGAGCAAGCCCGCCTACTCGGCCGTGCGCAACGAGTCGACCATCGTGCACGAGCTGGCCCACCAGTGGTTCGGCGACTCGGTGAGCGTGGCCCAGTGGAAGGACATCTGGCTCAACGAGGGCTTCGCCACCTACGCCCAGTGGCTGTGGGCCGAGCACCAGGGCACCCGCAGCGCCCACGACTCCTTCCTGGCCGGCTACGACTCCCGCCCCGCCGACTCCGCCTTCTGGCAGATCAAGGTCGCCGACCCGCAGCGGGACACGATGTTCGCCTCCGCCGTCTACCAGCGCGGCGCGATGACGCTCCAGGTGCTGCGCGAGCGGATCGGTGACACGGCCTTCTTCAAGCTGCTGCCGGCCTGGACGAAGCTCCACCGGTACGGCAACGCGGACACCGCCGACTTCATCCGCCTCGCCGAGCGCGTCAGCGGGCAGCAGCTCGACGATCTCTTCGACACCTGGCTGTTCACCACAGGGAAACCCGCCCTGTGAGCCTGGCTTTGTAAGGTTCACGCACTCCGACAGGTGAGAATGTCAGGGTGCAGCTCCAGCAACTCTTCAGTCCCTCCGTCCAGCACACGCTCGATGTGATCGGCATCTTCGTCTTCGCGATCTCCGGCGCCCTGCTGGCCGTACGGAAGAACTTCGACGTGTTCGGCATCGCCGTCCTCGCCGAGGTCACCGCGCTGGGCGGCGGGCTGTTCCGCGACCTGGTGATCGGGGCCGTGCCCCCGGCCGCCTTCACGGACCTGGGGTACTTCGTCACCCCGCTGCTCGCCACGCTCGTCGTCTTCTTCCTGCATCCGCACGTGGAGCGCATCCAGGCGGCGGTGCTCGTCTTCGACGCGGCCGGCCTCGGCCTGTTCTGTGTCAGCGGTACGACCAAGGCGTACAGCTACGGCCTCGGCCTGACCGCGTCGGCGACGCTGGGCCTCGCCACCGCCGTGGGCGGCGGCGTCCTGCGGGACGTGCTGGCCAACGAGGTGCCCTCGCTGCTGCGCTGGGACCGCGACCTGTACGCGGTCCCGGCGATGGTCGGCGCCACGATGGTCGTCCTGTGCATCCGCTACGACGTGCTGACCCCGTTCACCAGCGGGCTCGCCGTGATCACGGCCTTCGTGCTGCGCCTGCTCGCGATGCGGTTCCACTGGCGAGCGCCGCGCGCGTGGAACCGCCGGTCGACGGTGACCGAGGAGTAGCCCCGGGAGCGGCACCGGCGACGGAGGTGTCCTGCCCCTCGGCGTGGCCCTGGCCCATCTGGAGGGTCAGCCAGCGGAAGACGGTGTCGACCTGCGGACGCCACAGCGCCATCGTGTGACCGCCCGCGCTGCGCGGCAGGAACACCACCCGTACGGTGGTCGGCGCCTTGGCGACGGCCTCCAGGGCCATGCCCGCCTGGTAGCCGTCGCCGGACTCGCCGGAGAGGTACAGCGCGATCCGGGGCGGCACGGCCGCCTGCCTGAGCAGCAGACAGGGGTTGTTCGCGGCGCGCAGGGCGGGGGTCTGGGCGGCGAGGGAGTCGCGTTCGCCGATCGGGTCGTTGTAGCCGGACATGCTCACCGCGGCCCGGTAGCGGTCGGGGTGGGCCACGGCGAGCTTCACCGCGCAGTGCGCGCCCGCCGAGTACCCGGCCACCGCCCAGCCCCCGGGGGCCGGCTGGGCCCGGAAGTTGTCCATGACCATCTTCGGGACGTCGATGCTGAGCCAGGTGTCGGCGTTGACCTGCCCCGGGATGTTGGCGCAGCCCGTGTCCACACCTGCCAGCAGGTTGGTGCGCGGGGCGACCAGGATGAACGGCGCCACCCGGCCGCTCCTCATCAGCGGCAGCAGCTGCTCGTGCACCCTGAGCGCCCCGAACCACGCCTTGGCGGAACCGGGGTAGCCCGGCAGCAGCTCCACCACCGGGAACCGCTTGTTCCGGTAGGCCGGTTCGCCGTACTGCGGCGGCAGCCAGACGTAGACCTCGGCGTTCACGCCGGAGACCCGGCCCCTGAGCTGGGTGACGCGGACTCCGCCGGCCGCGCGCATACCGGGCCCGTCGGCGGCCGTGAAGGTCTGCCTGACCTTCGGCAGCCGGGTCACCGTGATGCCGCCGGTGCCGTCCTTGCCGAGGTCGGCGGCCTGCTGGACGTGGTCGCCGGTGCCGAGCAGGTCGGCCCAGTTGTCGTAGAGGTTGTTCTGGTTGTTGACCAGTACGAAGACCAGGGTGACGGCCGTGCCCTGGGCGAACAGCAGCATGAGGACCCGGGCCGTGATCCGCAGCGGCTTGGGCCCGCGCATCCGCGACCACAGGACGAGCGGCAGTATGAGGGCGACGACCGACAGCAGCACGGTCGTGCAGAGGAACGGGGTCCCGGTGAGGCTCATGTCCCCATAGAGGGCGATCCGCGACCGGGGGTTGTGGACGAGTCCGGACACTTACCGAGAAATTGCCGGAACCTCACCCTGGCGCGGGAGCGGATCATCCGTTGATCACCTCGCACCACGGCAAGAAAGCTACCGCTTAGTAGTTTTCTGCTGTACCGTTCAGCCATGCCAGAAGCAGCTTCCGCCCCCTCCCCATCGCGGGCCCTGACCGGCGACAGCGAGTTCGACCGCGACACCGCGGTCACCCGGCGCGAGCCCGGCGTCTACGACATCGACCTCTCGGCCGGCTGGACCATCATCAGCGCCGTCAACGGCGGCTACCTGCTGGCCGTGCTCGGCCGGGCCCTCGCGGACACCCTGCCGCACCCGGACCCCTTCTCCGTCACCGCGCACTACCTGACCGCCTCCCGCCCCGGCCCGGCTGTCGTCCGCACCGAGACCGTCCGGACCGGCCGCACCCTCTCCACCGGCCAGGCCTCGCTCTTCCAGTACGACGACGAGGGCAACGAGGTCGAACGCATCCGCGTCCTCGCCTCCTACGGCGACCTCGCCACCCTCCCCGACGACGTCCGCACGACCGCCACCCCGCCCGCGATGCCCCCGCTGGAGCAGTGCTTCGGCCCCGAGGACGGGCCCGCCCCGGTCGAGGGCAGCTCCGCCATCGCCGACCGGCTGATGCTCAAGCTCGACCCCGCCACCCTCGGCTGGGCGCTCGGCGCGCCCTCCGGCAAGGGCGAGATGCGGGCCTGGTTCGGTCTCGCCGACGGCCGGGACGCCGACCCGCTCTCGCTGCTCCTCGCCGTGGACGCCCTCCCGCCCACCGCCTTCGAACTGGGCCTCAAGGGCTGGGTGCCGACCGTGGAGCTCACCGTCCACGTCCGCCACCGCCCGGCCCCCGGCCCGCTGCGGGTGTCCATCACCACCCGCAACCTGGCCGGCGGTTTCCTGGAGGAGGACGCCGAGGTGTGGGACAGCGCGGACCGCCTGGTCGCCCAGTCCCGGCAGCTGGCCCGGGTCAGGCTCGGCTGAGCGGCTCGCGCCCCAGCCAGGCCGCCAGTTGCTCGTAGGGGCCGGCTTCCACCGGCTCCTCGCGGCGGGCCTCGAAGGGCGTCTCCGCACCGCGCGGACGAGTGTCCGGCAGCACCGCGCGAGCGGTCGTGAGCGCGAACCCGGCCAGCTCCGCGTCGAGTTCAGTCGTGGCGCCGATCGCCTCGGCCAGGTCCCAGGTGTGCGTGACGATCTCCATGACGTAACCGGAGAGCGCCGCGTGGCCGGGGACCTCGCCCCAGGGTACCCGCACCGGGCTCACCATCCGCTCGTCGCTCTCCCAGGCCCTGAGGACACGGACCCGCACCTCGTCGTAGGCCGCGGCCCAGCCGTCGTCCGCGACGCCGTCCGCGGACGGGTGCACGGCGAGCCCGTCACCGCCCTCGCCCACCACCGCGATCCGCCGGGTGCCGCCGACGACGTGGCTCAGCAGACCGCGGACGTCGAACTCGCTGCAGGGCGTCGGCCGGGTCAGGTCTTCGGGGCGCACGGTTTTGATCAGGGCGGCCGCCTGCTCGGTGGCGCGGACGTACACGGGTCGCGGGTCGATGAAGCCGGTGCTGGTCATGGTGTGCCTCTCCCTCGGTCGGTGAGGCGAGGATGCCCGGATAACCTGACAACTGGCGTCAGCATTTGCGCGGCACTTCACGGCGGCGCGATCCTGGCGCGGTGAAGTCCGACCGGCTGCTCTCGATCCTGCTGCTCCTGCAGACCCGGGGCCGCGTCCCCGCGCCCGAACTCGCCGACCGGCTGGAGGTGTCGGTCCGCACCATCTACCGGGACGTCGAGGCGCTGTCCGCCGCCGGCGTCCCGGTGTACGCCGAGCGCGGCCGGCACGGCGGCATCGAACTTCTCCCCGGCTTCCGCACCGACGTCACGGGGCTGACCGCCGACGAGTCCCGCGCCCTGTTCGTCCTGGCCGCGCAGGGCGCCCATGCCGCGCTCGGTCTCGACGCGGCCCTCGGCTCGGCCCTGCGCAAGGTGATGGCCGCGCTGCCGGCGCCGCACCGGCCCGCCGCCGAGGTCACCAGCCGTCGCGTCCTGGTCGACGCCACCCGCTGGAAGAGCGGCCCGCGGCAGACGGCCGACCTGGACGTGCTCCAGGACGCCGTGTTCTCCGACCGGCGCCTGAGGCTGCGCTACCGGCACAGCGGGGAGCGGGAACCGCGGACGTACACCGTGGACCCCTACGGCCTCGTCGCCAAGGCCGGGGTCTGGTACCTGGTCGCCGACCGGCGCGGCCGGCCCCGGCTGTTCCGCGCCGACCGCGTGCGCTCGGCCCGGCTGCTGGACGAGCCCGTACGGCGCCGGCCCGGGGTGGAACTCGCCGACGTCTGGGAGCTGTTGCGCCGGCAGGTGGAGGAGCGGGAGAACGAGATCGAGGTCACCGTGCGGGTACGGCGGAAACTGCTCGACATGTTCCAGCGCATGGTCACCGCACAGCTGACGGCTCCGCCCGAGGACGACGGCACGAGCGAGTGGGTCACCGCGCGGCTGGCCTACCCGGCGCTGCGCGCCGTACGCCAACTCCTCGCGTTCTCCGACCGGGTGGAGATCCTGGACCCGCCCGAGGCCCGCGCGGAACTGCTGGCCGGGGCCCGCTCCGTCACGGCCCTGTACCAGCAGGGCTGAGCGGGGGCCCGTCCGTACCGGGACGGCTCAATCCAGCCAGTGGCCGCGGCCGATGCTGATGAGCCGGAGCTGGCGGGTGGCCAGTCGCGTCACCCGCTCCCGCTCGTGTGCCGGGGCCTCCAGCGCCTCCAGGAACAGCGAGGCGGTGATGAGCATCTGGTCGACGTAGAGGTGCGCGAGCATCAGCAGGTCGTCGTCGCTCCAGCCCGCCGCCTCCGGGTCCTTGGCCAGCTCGGCCTTCACCTCCTCGGCGAACCGGTGCAGTTGGGCCCGGATGGCCTCGCGCACCGGCTGGACTCCGCCATGTCGCTCCCGGGCGATGAAACGGACATGTGCGGGGTACGCGTCTACGTGACGGGCGATCAACTCGATGGCACGCGTGATGCGTTCCTCGCTGTCGCCCGTGGTGGACACCGTCGTCCGCACCATCGGATGCAGGCTGCCCAGTGCCTCGTCGACCAGGGCCACACCGAGGTCGGCGGTCGAGCGGAAGTGCCGGTAGAAGGCCGTCGGAGCGACACCGACGGCCCGGGTGACCTCGCGCAGGCCCAGGCTGCTCAGGCTCTGCTCCTCCAGCAGCGCGAGCGCCGCGTCGAGGAACGCCTGCCGGGTCTTCTGCTTCTGGGCCTGCCGGATGCCGAGGGTGTGACTCATGTCATCCAGTTAACAACTGTTCTCCGGAATTGAAAAGCCGTCGGGAGCGCTAGACTCGAAGTCAGTGAACAACTGTTACTACAACTGTTCACCCAAACTTCACACCGGCTGAACACGAGGCATATCGGAGGGGGGATCTGATCCCATGCTGTTCCTCGTCGCCGCACTCATGCTGCTCGGCGTCGTGCTGGGCACCGTCGCTCACGCACCGCTGACCGTCACTGCCGTCCTGGCCGCCGTCATCGCCGTCTGGCTCGGCGTCTTCGCGATCCGCGAGCGCCACGGACGCCGCCGCCACACCTCGGCCAACTGACCGCGCAGGCCCGGCCAGCCGCCCCCGGAAAGGACTTCAGGAGCTGAGCATCATGCACCTCACCGCACCGGCCACCGGCCGCACCCGCACCGACACCCGCCCGCGCCCCCGCGACGCCGACGGCATGGCCGTCGCGTCCTTCATCCTCGGCCTCCTCGGCCTGCTCGTCCTCAACCTCTTCCTCGGCCCGATCGCCATCGTCCTGGCCGCGGTCGCCCTCTGGCGCGGCACCACCCGCCGGGGCCGCGCCTACCTCGGCCTGACCCTGGGCCTCGCCGACCTGGCGGTCCTGGTGATCGCGATGGAACTCTCGGGCACGGTGTCCTGGAGCCTGTGACCCCGCGGCAACGCGGCCGGGCCCCTGACCACACCCGCACGGTCACCGCCAGCGCGCCGAACCCGTCGCCCCGCCGCACCCGTCGACCGGTCGCCCCGCGACACCCGCACGACCGTTGTCCCACCGGACCGGCCGCACCGCCGTCCCCGCCGTGGGCAATCGTTCCGCAGGGCGGAACGGGTGGGCACGGCCCGCAGTGCCGGGTGCGCCGCCACCGAGTCCAGGCGTGGCCGACGCGAGGCGCGCGCAGTGCCGGGTGCTGTCGCAACCAAGCCCAGGCGTGGCCGACGCGAGGCGCCCGCAGTGCCGGGTGCGCCGCAATCAAGCCCGGCGTGGCCGACGCGAGCCGCCGAAGTCAACGGCACCGGCACCCACGCGCTGCCGAGGCCCACCGCAGGGGCGCCGTAGAATCGCCTCACCATGGCTTACCTCGACCACGCCGCGACCACCCCGATGCTCCCGGAAGCGGCGGAGGCATTCACCGCCCAGCTGAGCATCACGGGCAACGCCTCCTCCCTCCACGCATCCGGCCGCCAGGCACGCCGTACGGTCGAGGAATCCCGCGAAACCCTCGCGGAAGCCCTCGGCGCCCGCCCCAGCGAGGTCGTCTTCACCTCCGGCGGCACCGAGGCCGACAACCTCGCCGTCAAGGGCCTGTACTGGTCCCGCCGAGGCGCCGACCCGGCCCGCACCCGCATCCTGGCCAGCCCCGTCGAGCACCACGCCGTACTGGACGCCGTGCACTGGCTCGGCGAGCACGAGGGCGCCACCGTCGAGTACCTCCCCGTCGACTCCTACGGCCGCGTCCAGCCCGAGGCGCTGCGCGAGGCCATCGCCCGCAATCCCGCCGATGTCGCCCTGGCCACCGTGATGTGGGCCAACAACGAGATCGGCACGGTCATGCCGATCCGCGAACTGGCCGACGTCACCGCCGAGTTCGGCGTCCCGCTGCACGCGGACGCGGTCCAGGCCTTCGGTCAGGTCCCGGTCGACTTCGAGACCTCGGGCCTCGCCGCCATGACCGTCTCCGGGCACAAGATCGGCGGCCCGTACGGCATCGGCGCGCTGATCCTCGGCCGCGAGCACACCCCCGTACCCGTCCTGCACGGCGGCGGCCAGGAGCGGCACGTGCGCTCCGGCACGCTGGACGTCCCGGCCATCGCCTCCTTCGCCGTCGCCGGCCGGCTCGCCGCCGAACAGCGCGAGTGGTTCGCACGCGAGATCGGCGCCCTGCGCGATCAGCTGATCGACGCCGTGCGCCGCGCCGTACCGGACGCGATCCTCGGCGGTGACCCGGCGCCCGGGGGCCGGCTCCCGGCCAACGCGCACTTCACCTTCCCGGGCTGCGAGGGCGACTCCCTGCTGCTCCTGCTGGACGCCCAGGGCATCGAGTGCTCCACCGGCTCCGCCTGCACCGCGGGCGTCGCCCAGCCCAGCCATGTCCTCCTCGCCACCGGCACCGACCCGGATCTGGCCCGCGGCACCCTGCGCTTCTCCCTCGGCCACACCTCCACGGAGGCGGACGTCGAGGCCGTGGCCAAGGCGATCGGCCCGGCGGTGGAACGCGCCCGCGCGGCCGGGCTCACGTAGCCGCGCGGGGGGACGCGGGCGCCCCGGCCCTCTCCCGCTCGGCCCGGACCAGGCGTATGTACCGGTCCCAGTCCCAGAACCGCCCCGGATCGGTGTGGTCCGTCCCCGGCACCTCCACGTGTCCGATGATGTGCTCGCGGTCCACGGGTATGCCGTACCGCTCGCAGATCGCCGCGGTCAGCCGCGCCGAGGCCGCGTACATCTCGTCCGTGAAGGACGAGGCGTCCTCCACGAAGCCCTCGTGCTCTATCCCGACGCTGCGTTCGTTGTACTCCCGGTTGCCCGCGTGGAAGGCCACGTCCAGCTCCCGGACCAGCTGGGTGACCCGCCCGTCCCTGCGCACGATGTAGTGCGCCGCCGCGCCGTGCCCCGGGTCCCGGAAGACCTTCACCGCGGACGCGTAGCCACCCTGGGTGACATGGATGACCACCCGGTCCACCGGGTAGTCGGACGGCCGGTCCGCGAGCCGGTAGTTCGCCGCCGAGGCACCCACCCAGCGCGCGCCCCGGAAGTCCACCGCGCCCGCCACCCGCGGCTTGTCCACCCCGGGCATCCGCCACCACAGCCGGGACAGCTCCTCCCGGGCCAGCACGGCCGTGCCCACGGCCGCCGCGGCCCCGCCGACCAGCAGGGCCCGCCGCCCCAGCCGCCGGTCCGTGTCGTCCTTCGCCGCGCCCATGCCCGCCCCCGTCGCCGCCGGTGTCACCGGCCCCGTCGTCACCCTCTGCGATCGTCAACGGATACCAGGCCGACACGGTTCCCGCGCCCCGTACCCTGGAAGGGCTATGACTGACACCCCGCAGCGCACCCGCCCCCTCCGCGTCCTCGCCGCCATGTCCGGCGGAGTCGACTCCGCCGTCGCCGCCGCGCGCGCCGCGGAAGCAGGCCACGACGTCACCGGCGTCCACCTCGCGCTCTCCGCGAACCCGCAGTCGTTCCGCACCGGCGCGCGGGGCTGTTGCACCATCGAGGACTCGCGCGACGCCCGCCGCGCGGCCGACGTCATCGGCATCCCGTTCTACGTCTGGGACCTCGCCGACCGTTTCCGCGAGGACGTCGTCGAGGACTTCATCGCCGAGTACGAGGCCGGCCGCACCCCGAACCCGTGCCTGCGCTGCAACGAGAAGATCAAGTTCGCCGCCCTGCTGGACAAGGCGCTGGCCCTCGGCTTCGACGCCGTCTGCACCGGCCACTACGCCAAGGTGATCCTGAACCCGGACGGCTCCCGCGAGCTGCACCGCGCCTCCGACATGGCGAAGGACCAGTCGTACGTCCTCGGGGTGCTGGACGAGAGGCAGCTCGCGCACGCGATGTTCCCGCTCGGCGACACGGTCACCACCAAGGAGGAGATCCGCGCGGAGGCCGAGCGCCGGGGCCTGGCCGTGGCCAAGAAGCCCGACTCGCACGACATCTGCTTCATCGCCGACGGCGACACCCAGGGCTTCCTGGCCAAGCGGCTCGGCAAGGCCGAGGGCGACATCGTGGACGAGTCCGGCGCCAAGCTGGGCACGCACGAGGGCGCGTACGGCTTCACCATCGGCCAGCGCAAGGGCCTGCGGATCGGCACCCCGGCCCCGGACGGCAAGCCGCGCTACGTCCTGGACATCTCCCCGGTCACCAACACGGTCACCGTCGGCCCGGCCGACGCCCTGGACGTCACCGCCCTCACCGCGATCAAGCCCCGCTGGTGCGGCACCGCCCCCACGGGCCCCGGCACCTACACCGCCCAGCTGCGCGCCCACGGCGGCGAGACCGAGGTGACCGCCGAGCCGGTCGACGGCGAACTGCGCGTGACGTTCACCGAGCCGGTCCGCGGCGTCGCCCCCGGCCAGGCGATCGTCCTGTACGACGGCACGCGCGTGGTGGGCTCGGCGACGATCGCGTCGACCACGCGCGCGACGGCCGCGGCGGTCTGAACCGGCCCTCGCCCCGCCAGGACGGCGCGCCTAGCCCGCGAAGAACTCCGCCAGCACCGGCCCCAGCACGTCCGGTTCCACCATGTGGGTCTGGCCCTCCAGGACCCGGTACGTGCCCTGGGGCACCGTCTCGGCGATCTCCCGGGACGCCGCGCGCATCCACCCGGGGCTCGCGCCGCCCGCGACCGCCAGCACGGGCACACCGATCGCGGCGAGCCGGTCCCGGGGGAGCAGGCCGTCGCCCATGACCGCGTCGTCGTGGGCGAGGCTGGGCGCGACGGCCTCCATGCCGGCCCACATCGGCGACTCCCGGGCACGCTGGATCATCTCCTCGCCGAGGCCCGTCAGACGCAGGAACAGCTCCACCGCGTCCCCACGCCGGCCCTCGCCGAGCGCCTTGCCCAGCTGCTCCTTGTAGGTGGCCTCACGCGCGGCGCCGCCCGCCAGGTGGTCGGCGTACGGCACCTCGTAGACCGCCGCGCGGTCGACGGGCAGCCCGCTCGCCGCCGCGCGCAGGACCAGCGCGCCGCCCGAGGAGACCCCGAAGAGCGCCGCCTGACCGCCCACCGCGTCGATCAGCGCGGCCAGGTCCTCGATCTCGCGGTCGACCTCGTACGGCGCCGTGTCGCCGCTCGCGCCGCGGCCCCGGCGGTCGTAGACGACGGCCGTGCAGCGGTCCGCGAGGCGCTGGGCCAGGGGCGCCACGGTGCCGCCGGTGGACATCGCGCCGCTCACCAGGATCACCGTGGGCCCCTGGCCGGTCACTCCGTACGCGAGGGGGGTGCCGTCGCGGGAAGTCGTCTTCTTGTCCATGGCCGTGCAGACTGCCGCACGGCGCGGCAGTCATCGGTCACGACACGGCGATGCCGGGGGTGGTCATGCGACCTCGGTGTCGTAGAAGCAGTAGTGGTCCTTGATCTCCGCCACCCCGTCCTTGGGGTCCGGATACGCCCAGACGAGGTCCGGCGCGTCCGGCAGCGACCAGTAGGACGCCGTGCCCTTGAAGGGGCACACGGTGTGCGTGTCGGACGGCGTCAGCAGATCGAGGCGGACGTCCTCGGCGGGGATGTAGTACCTGACCGGGCAGCCCGTCTCGCGCAGCTCCAGGGGCCGGTCGGACTCCGCGAGCACCTGGTCGCCGCGCACCACGCGCACGTGCCGCTCGCTCTTCTGGATCGTGATCGTGTGTCCTTGGGTCATACCCGTTCAGCGCCGGGACGGGCCGCGCTTCTTCCCGCCCGGCGCGGGGACCGTACGGTAGAGGCCATGAACATCTGCGTCTTCCTGTCCGCCGCCGACCTCGACGAGCGTTACACGCGTCCCGCGCGCGAGTTCGCTGAACTGCTCGGCAAGGCCGGTCACACGCTCGTCTGGGGCGGTTCCGACGTCGGTCTGATGAAGGTGGTCGCCGACGGCGTGCAGGAGGCGGGCGGCAGGCTGCTGGGCGTCTCCGTGGAGTTCCTGGCGAACAAGGCGCGGCCCGGCGCCGACGAGATGATCATCGCGGCCGACCTCGCCGAACGCAAGAAGCTGCTGCTGGAGAAGGCCGACGCCGTGGTGATCATGGTGGGTGGCACCGGCACGTTGGACGAGGCCACCGAGATCCTGGAGCTCAAGAAGCACGGCCGCACCGAGAAGCCGGTCGTGCTGCTGAACACGGCGGGCTTCTACGACGGCCTGCGCGAGCAGTTCCGCCGCATGGAGGCCGAGGGCTTTCTGCCGCGTCCGCTGGCCGAGCTGGTCTTCTTCGCCGACGAGCCGGTCGGGGCCCTCGCCCACCTGGAGGCCGCGACATGAGCGGCCACCGCCGCGGGGCCCGGCGCCCACTGATGCGAGCATGGCACGCATGGCTACTCATGTGATCACCGGGGCGGGTTCCGGCATCGGCGCGGCCGTGGCCCGCCGGCTGCACGCGCGCGGGGACGAGATCGTGCTCCACGCGCGCGACGCGGGCCGCGCTAAGGAACTGGCGGCCGGGTTCCCCGGCGCGCGCACCCTCGTCGGCGACCTGGCGGACCCGGACAAGCTGTCCTGGGCGTTCTCCCACCAGACGCTCCCGGACCGGGTCGACTCCCTGCTGCACATCGCCGGAGTCGTCGACCTCGGCGAGGTCGGCGACCTCACCCCGAAGTCCTGGCGCCACCAGCTCAACGTCAACCTGATCGCCCCGGCCGAGCTGACCCGGCACTTCCTGCCGCAGCTGCGGGCGGCCCGCGGCCATGTGATCTTCGTCAACTCCGGCGCCGGCCTCTCCGCCAGTGCCGGGTGGTCCGCGTACGCCGCCTCCAAGCACGGTCTGAAGGCCCTCGCCGACTCCCTGCGCCAGGAGGAGCACGCGAACGGCGTCCGCGTCACCTCGGTCTACCCGGGCCGCACCGCGAGCCCCATGCAGGCCAAGGTGCACCAGCAGGAGGGCAAGGAGTACGACCCGGCGAAGTGGATCGACCCCGAGTCGGTCGCCACGACGATCCTGACCGCCCTGGACCTCCCGAGGGACGCGGAGATCAACGACCTGACGGTACGTCCGGGGCGCTGACCCCCCGCGGAGGGTTCCGTAGGCTTCCCTGGTGAGCGAAAACAGCCAGTTCAGGTTCCCGGGGGCCACGGGCGTCGGTTCCCTGCCCGGCGGGGACGCGCAGGAAGCCGCCAAGACCGCCACCGGGTCCTTCGAGGACTTCCCGTTCCTCCCGGAGCTGCCCGCGCGCGGACCCGGCGCCGACATGATCGGCCGGACCGCCGGGATGCTGGTCGAGCTGTACGCGCGCGTGGAGCCGAGCGGGTGGCGGATCGGGGACCGGCCGGGCCGGGACACCAAGCGGGCCAGGTCCTGGCTGGGCGAGGACCTGGACGCCCTGGAGGAGTACACCCAGGGCTACGAGGGCGACCTGAAGGTGCAGGCCGTCGGGCCGTGGACGCTGGCCGCCGCCCTGGAGCTGAAGAACGGCGAGGCCGCCCTGTCGGACGCCGGCGCCTGCCGGGACCTCGCCGCCTCGCTCGCCGAGGGGCTGCGGCTGCACCTCGCCGAGGTGCGGCGCCGCGTCCCGGGCGCCCGGATCGTCCTCCAGCTCGACGAGCCCTCCCTCACGGCCGTCCTGCGCGGACAGGTCCGTACGGCGAGCGGCTACCGCACCCACCGGGCCGTGGACCGGCAGATCGTGGAGGCCACGCTCCGGGACGTCGTCGGCGCGCACGCCGGCGGGCCGGTGGTGGTGCACTCCTGCGCCCCGGACGTGCCGTTCGCCCTGCTGCGGCGGGCCGGCGCGGCGGCCGTCTCCTTCGACTTCGCGCTCCTCACCGAGCGTGACGACGAGGCGGTCGGCGAGGCCGTGGAGGGCGGTACGCGGCTGTTCACCGGTGTCGTGCCGGGCACGGACGGCCCGTTGTCAGACCCTGCCGGTAGCGTCATGGGTGTCAGGACGTTGTGGCGCAGGCTGGGGCTGCACCCGGGGCTGCTCGCGGAGGCGGTCACGGTGACCCCGGCGTGCGGGCTGGCGGGGGCTTCCCCCGCGTACGCGCGCCAGGCGCTCGCCCACTGCGTCCGGGCGGCGAGATCCCTCGCGGACAACCCTGAGTAACGGGAGGACAACACGGTGGCCGGCGACAAGCAGGCGGAGACGACGGCGGTGCCCGCCGAGGCCCGCGACAAGCACGCGCAGCTGGCGGAGCAGGTCGAGGAGCACCGCTTCCGGTACTACGTGAAGGACGCTCCCGTCATCAGCGACGCGGAGTTCGACCAGCTCCTCAAGTCCCTGGAGGCCCTGGAGGAGCGGTATCCGGAGCTGCGCACCCCGGACTCGCCCACCCAGAAGGTCGCGGGGTCGTACGAGACGGAGTTCACGGCGGTCGAGCACCGCGAGCGGATGCTCTCGCTCGACAACACGTTCAACGACGACGACCTGGCCGCCTGGGCCGACCGCGTCGCCAGGGAGCTGGGCGACCAGACGTACCACTTCCTGTGCGAGCTGAAGGTGGACGGCCTCGCGGTCAACCTGACCTACGAGAAGGGCCGCCTCACCCGCGCGGCCACCCGCGGCGACGGCCGCACCGGCGAGGACATCACGCCGAACGTCCGGACGATCGCGGAGATCCCGGACCGCCTGAAGGGCGAGAAGGTGCCCGACCTGGTGGAGATCCGCGGCGAGGTCTACTTCCCGATGGAGAAGTTCCTCGAACTGAACGAACGCCTGGTCGCGGCGGGCGACAAGCCCTTCGCCAACCCCCGCAACGCCGCCGCCGGTTCGCTGCGCCAGAAGGACCCGCGGGTCACCGCCACCCGCCCGCTGCACATGGTCGTCCACGGCATCGGCGCCCTGGAGGGCTTCACGGGCATGACCCGGCTCTCGCAGGCGTATGAGCTGCTGAAGAGCTGGGGCCTGCCCACCTCCCCGCACAACCGCGTGGTCGACGACCTCGCGGGGGTGCGGGAGTTCATCGCGTACTACGGCGAGAACCGCCACTCCGTCGAGCACGAGATCGACGGTGTCGTGGTCAAGCTGGACGAGATCCGCCTCCAGGGCCGGCTCGGCTCCACCGCGCGGGCGCCCCGCTGGGCGATCGCCTACAAGTACGCGCCGGAGGAGGTCAACACCAAGCTCGTCGACATCAAGGTGGGCGTCGGCCGCACGGGCCGGGTCACGCCGTACGCGCAGGTCGAGCCGGTCACCGTCGCGGGCAGCGAGGTGGAGTTCGCCACCCTGCACAACCAGGAGGTCGTCAAGGCCAAGGGCGTGCTCATCGGCGACACCGTGGTCCTGCGCAAGGCCGGTGACGTCATCCCGGAGATCCTCGGCCCGGTGGTCGACCTGCGGGACGGCAGCGAGCGGGAGTTCGTGATGCCGAGCGAGTGTCCCGAGTGCGGGACGCCGCTGCGGCCCATGAAGGAGGGCGACATCGACCTCCGCTGCCCCAACGGCCGTGCCTGCCCGGCGCAGTTGAGGGAGCGCGTGGCCTACCTCGCCGGCCGGGAGTGCCTGGACATCGAGCACTTCGGCGCGGTGGCCGCCGCCGCGCTCACCCGCCCGCTGGAGCCGGCCGACCCGCCGCTGGCGGACGAGGGCGACCTGTTCGACCTGACGGTGGAGAAGCTGCTGCCCATCAAGGCCTACGTCCTCGACCCGGACAGCGGTCTGCCCAAGCGCGACCCGAAGACCGGCGAGGAGAAGGTCGTCACGGTCTTCGCCAACCAGAAGGGCGAGCCGAAGAAGAACACCCTCGCCCTGCTGGCGAACATCGAGGCGGCCAAGTCCCGTCCGCTGGCCCGCTTCCTGAACGGGCTGTCGATCCGGCACGTGGGTCCGGTGGCCGCGCAGGCCCTCGCGCGCGAGTTCCGGTCCATCGACCGCATCGAACAGGCGACCGAGGAGGAGCTGGCGGCCACCGACGGTGTCGGTCCCATCATCGCCGCCGCGCTCAAGGAGTGGTTCGCCGAGGACTGGCACCGCGAGATCGTCCGCAAGTGGAAGGCCGCGGGCGTCCCCCTGGAGGACCAGTCGTCCGGCGAGGAGGAGGGACCGCGTCCGCTGGAGGGGCTCACGGTCGTCGTCACCGGCACGCTGGAGAACTTCACCCGGGACGGCGCCAAGGAGGCGTTGCAGCGCCAGGGTGCCAAGGTGACCGGTTCGGTGTCGAAGAAGACCGCATTCGTCGTTGTGGGTGACAACCCCGGATCGAAGTACGACAAGGCCATGCAACTGAAGGTTCCCGTGCTCAACGAGGACGGTTTCGGTGTCCTGTTGGAACAGGGCCCCGAAGCGGCGGCCGAAGTCGCGCTTCCGACCGGGGAGTAGCGGTTGAAGGCCACCCGATCGGCGCATATCAGATGCATACGGGTGGCCCGGGCGCATTCGGGCAACCGTCGGAGACCGCTGCCCGTGGAAGCCTTCCGCGGCCTACTGTTGAGGTGTGCGCCTGCCGTGCCCAGCTACGGCTGGGGCATCTCCGTGCCCTCCAGAGGCACGGAGAGGGTTTCTTCGACGCGGAGCTGCTGATGGTTGTCGGGCATCGGGCCGCGTGGCGTGGGCACCGCCGGCTGTGAGAGGGACGGGAATGGAACCGACCGAGAGCGCCGCCCCGGACTCATGGCTGCGTCTGCGCCGCCGCGCGGGCGCGTGGCGGGGGTACCGGTGGACCGGACGGGCCGACGCGCGCACGGCCGCGCAGCCGCGCCCGGCCGGACCGGGTACCGCCACCGACGCCCGCACGCCCCTGCACGCCGTCGCGCCCGCCCCCGGCCTGGCCGGCGCCGACACCGAACGGCACCTGTCCTGGCCCGCCCTGCCCGCGGCCGTCGTGGCCGCCGCCGGGCTCGTCCTCGGCGCCGGCTTCTACCGCGCCTACACCGGCCACCACGCCCTCTTCCCCGGCGGCACGGTCGGCTGGTCACTGGCCCTGCTCACCGGCGTCATCGTCGGTCACCTCGTGATGCTGGGCCGCGCCCGCTGGTGGGGCGGCACCGGATCGGGCGCCGCCCTCACCCTCGCCGTCCTGCTGCTGTACGGCTGGGTGCCCGCCGGCCTGGTCAGCCTCACCGTCGTCGTCCTGGTCGGCATCGCGCGCCGCAACCGCTGGCGGCAAGGGGTGCTGCACGGCGCGGTGGACATCCTCGGCATCGGCGTCGGGGCCCTGCTGCTCGGTGCGTTCGGCCGGGTCCCGAGCGTGGAGGAGCCCTGGCGGCCCGGCACCTGGAGCGTCGCCACGGCACCCGAGATCGTGCTGGTCGCGGTCGCCTACCTCGCCGTCAGCCGCGGCCTGCTGTGGTACCTGCACGCCCCGCGCGGCGGCGGGGTGCCCACCGTCGCCCGCACCGCCCTGGTCCGGCAGGGCCTCGTCGCCGTCGCCCTGCTCGGCATCGCGCCGCTGCTGTGCGTCGTCGCCGATGCCCAGCCGATCCTCCTCCCGCTGTTCGCCATCCCGCTCATCGCCCTGGACTCCACGCTGTGGATGGCCCGCGCCCGCGCCGAGGAGCAGTTGCGCGACCCGCTGACCGGGCTTCCCAACCGGCAGTGGCTGCTGGAGCGCATCTGGACCGCCCTGGACGACGCCGACCGCATCGGGGCGCGCTCCGCACTCATGCTGATCGACCTCGATCGGTTCCGGTCGGTGAACGACACCCTCGGTCATCTGGCCGGCGACCGGCTGCTGCTCCAGATCGCCGACCGGCTGCGGCTCGCCCTGCCGCGCGGCGCCGAGGCCGCCCGGCTCGGCGGTGACGAGTTCGCGGTCTTACTGCCCGTAGCCGACTCCACGACGTCGGCCACCCGCGTCGCCCGCGGCCTCGTCTCCGCCCTCAGCTCCCCGCTCGACCTGGACGGCCTCACCCTCGTCCTGGAGGCCAGCGCTGGCGTCGCCGTCTTCCCCGACCACGCGCTCGACGCCGAAGGGCTCCTGCGCCGCGCCGACGTCGCGATGTACCAGGCGAAGCGGGACCGTACGGGCGTCGAGGTGTACGAGTCCAAGCGGGACTCCAACACCCCCGACCGCCTCGGCCTGCTGGGCGACCTGCGCCGGGCACTGGACGCGCACGAGGTGCAGCTCCACTACCAGCCCAAGGTCCGCTTCGACGGACAGGTCGCCGGTCTGGAGGCCCTGGTCCGCTGGGTGCACCCCGAGCGCGGGAAGGTGCCGCCGGACGAGTTCATAGCGATAGCCGAGTCCTCGGGGCTGATGCCCCACCTCACCGAGTACGTCCTGGAGACCGCGCTCGGCCAGGTCGCCCGGTGGCGCGCACAGGGCCTGCGGGTGCCGGTCGCCGTCAACGTCTCCCCGCGCGACGTCCACACCCCCGGATTCGCCGGATCGGTCGCCGCGCGCCTCGCCCGGCACGGCGTCCCCGCCGGAGCACTCCAGCTGGAGATCACGGAACACGTCCTGCTGGAGGACCCGCAGCGCGCCGCCGACACCCTCGCCGGGCTCACCGGGCACGGCGTGAAGATGTCCCTCGACGACTTCGGCACCGGGTACTCGTCCCTGGTGCACCTACGGCGGCTCCCGGTCAGCGAGCTGAAGATCGACCGCTCCTTCGTGGCCCGGCTGGCCGTCGACGCCCAGGACGCGGAGATCGTGCGCTGCACGGTGGACCTCGCGCATTCGCTGGGTCTGCTGGTCGTCGCCGAGGGCGTCGAGGACGACGAGACGTGGGAGCGGCTGCGGGACCTGGGATGCGACGCGGTGCAGGGCTGGCTGGTCGCCGCGGCGATGCCGCCCGAGGAGACCACGGCCTGGCTGCTCGCCCGGGGCTCCCGTGGCTGGCAGCGGCCGCGCGCCGCGCTGCCCGCGGCTGAGTAGTCCGCGGCCGAGGGGTCCCCGGCCCGCCTGGCCGCCCGCGAAGCGCGCGCCTAGCCGCCCGCGAAGTGCCCGATGAGCAGCGCCAGGCGCGCCCCGTGCGCGTGCTCCGGCAGCCTGCCGCTCCGCACCAGCGTCACCAGGCCGTGCAGCCCCGCCCAGAACGTCTCCGTCAGCAGCCCGGGGTCATCGTCCTCGGCCGCGATCGGCTCCACCGCGAAGAGCAGTTCGGCGAAGGCCTCCCGCAGTGGTGCCGGCGCCTCCTCCGTGGCGTACGGCAGGGGCACCAGGTGGGTGAACATCGCGTCGTAGAGGGCGGGCCGGCGCCTGCCGAAGGACGTGTACGTCTCCGCCACCGCCGCCAGTGCCTCCCGCGTGCCGCGCGCCGCCGTGCGGGCCCGCCGTAGCTCCGCCGCCAGGTCGGCGCACCCATGCACCGCGACCGCCGCCATGATCGCGTCCTTGCCCTTGAAGTGGCTGTAGAGAACCGGCTGGCTGTACTCGATCCCGGCGGCCAGCCGGCGTGTGGTCACCGCGTCCCAGCCCTCGGCCTCCGCCAGCTCCCGAGCGGCCGTGACGATCAGCCGTTCCCGTTCGGCTCGTTCGCGCTCCCGGCGCGCCTCGATCGACATGCCGGGATTCTAGCAACGCTAGCCAATCTGTCGACGCTCTGCTAGCTTCGCTCCATCATCTAGCGCTGCTAGCAAACGAAGCGGGAGAACAGCACATGACCGTCACCGCGTACACCCTGGCCGTCCTGCTCGACCTGTTCTGCGTGTTCCTCGGCTACCGGTTCTGGTTCCAGCCCGGCCCCGCGGCGGCCGGCTACGGAGTCCCCGCCGATCCGCACGGCGACGCCCGCGCGTACCTGTCGGTCAAGGGATCCAGGGACGGCGCCTTCGGGCTGGTGGGCCTCGCCCTGCTCGCCTTCGCCGGCGCCCGTGCCGAGGCCTGGTTCATGGTCTGCGTCGCACTCGTCCCGCTCGCCGACACGCTGATAGTCCTGCGCAACGGCGGCGCGAGAGCCGTCGCCTTCGGGATCCACTTCGCCACCGCGGTCGTTGTACTGATCAGTGCCGGACTGCTCTTCGCGGTCTGACCCACACACGGTCGACCCACACACGGCCCGACCCACAAGGGGGATCCATCATGTCGCTGTTCGTGCCCGAGTTCGACGACACCGTGCTCGTCCGGGACGCCGGGGCCGAGGTCGTCGGCGGCGCGCCCGTCGCCGTCAGGCTGCTGGCCGACAGCAGCGCCAGCGGCGGCGCGCTGTCCACCGTGCGCGTCACGCTCGCCGAGGGTGCCGACGGGGCCCGTCCGCATGTGCACCACAACTCGGCCGAGATGTTCTACCTGCTCGACGGCGAGGCCGAGGTGCTGTCCGGCGACGACGTCGTCACCGCCGGGCGCGGCGATCTGATCATCGTGCCGCCGGACCGGCCCCACGCCTTCGCCGCCGTCCCCGGCAGCACCGCGGACCTGCTCATCGTCATCACCCCGGGCGTCGAGCGCTTCGAGTACTTCCGCCACCTCCAGCGCATCCGCCTCGGCGAGGCCACCCCGGAGAGCCTGCTGGAGGTCCAGGAGCTGTACGACAACCACTTCCTGAGGAGCGAAGCCTGGGACGGGCGGCGCCGCTGAGACCGGGGCCGGGGCAAACCGTTTCACGGTCATGCCGCCCCGCCCCATAGGATTGGGCCCAAACCACACACACTCACCCCAGAGGATCGCTGCATGCCTGGCATCACGCGCGAGGAGGTCGCCCACCTCGCCCGGCTGGCGCGTCTGGAGCTGAAGCCCGAAGAACTCGATCACTTCGCGGGACAGCTGGACGACATCATCGGCGCGGTCGCCCGCGTCAGCGAGGTCGCCGACCAAGACGTACCGCCGACCTCCCACCCGCTGCCGCTGACGAACGTCATGCGGCCGGACGAGGTCCGTCCCTCGCTCACCCCCGAGCAGGCGCTCTCCGGCGCCCCGGCACAGGAGCAGCAGCGTTTCAAGGTGCCGCAGATCCTGGGGGAGGAGTGACCGCCATGACGGACAAGAACAACATCATCCGGCTCACCGCGGCCGAGACCGCCGCGAAGATCGCCTCCGGCGAGCTCACGGCCGTGGAGGTCACCGAGGCCCACCTCGCCCGGATCGAGGCGGTCGACGAGAAGGTGCACGCCTTCCTCCACGTCGACCGCGAGGGCGCCCTCGCCCAGGCCCGTGCCGTGGACGAGAAGCGGGAGCGCGGAGAGAAGCTCGGCCCGCTGGCCGGCGTCCCGCTCGCGCTCAAGGACATCTTCACCACCGAGGGCGTGCCCACGACCGTCGGCTCGAAGATCCTGGAGGGCTGGATCCCGCCGTACGACGCGACGCTCACCAAGCGGCTCAAGGCCGCCGACGTCGTCATCCTCGGCAAGACCAACATGGACGAGTTCGCCATGGGGTCGTCGACGGAGAACAGCGCCTTCGGCCCGACCGGCAACCCGTGGGACCTCACCCGCATCCCCGGCGGTTCCGGCGGCGGCTCCTCCGCCGCGCTGGCCGCGCACATGGCCCCGCTCGCCATCGGCACCGACACCGGCGGCTCCATCCGCCAGCCGGCCGCCGTCACCGGCACGGTCGGGGTGAAGCCGACGTACGGCGCGGTCTCCCGCTACGGCATGGTCGCCTTCTCCAGCTCGCTCGACCAGGGCGGCCCCTGCGCCCGCACGGTGCTCGACGCGGCGCTGCTGCACGAGGTCATCGCCGGGCACGACCCGCTGGACTCCACCTCCATCGACGCCCCGGTCCCGCCGGTGGTCGAGGCCGCGCGCAACGGCAGCGTCGCGGGCATGCGCGTCGGCGTGGTCAAGCAGTTCCGCGGCGAGGGCTACCAGGCGGGCGTCATCCAGCGCTTCGACGAGTCCGTCGCGCTGCTGAAGGAGCTGGGCGCCGAGATCGTCGAGCTGGACTGCCCGTCCTTCGACCTCGCCCTGTCGGCGTACTACCTGATCGCCCCGTCCGAGTGCTCCTCCAACCTCGCCCGCTTCGACGGCCTGCGCTACGGCCTGCGGACCGGCGACGACGGCACGCACTCCGCCGAGGAGGTCACCTCCCTCACCCGTGAGGCGGGCTTCGGCCCCGAGGTGAAGCGCCGCATCATGCTCGGCACGTACGCCCTGTCGAGCGGCTACTACGACGCGTACTACGGCAGCGCCCAGAAGGTCCGCACGCTGATCAAGCAGGACTTCGACAAGGCGTTCGAGCAGGTCGACGTGATCGTCTCCCCGACGACCCCGACCACCGCCTTCGCGATCGGCGAGCGCGCCGACGACCCGATGGCGATGTACCTCGCGGACCTGTGCACCATCCCGACCAACCTGGCGGGCAACGCGGCCATGTCCCTGCCCTGCGGCCTCGCCCCGGAGGACAACCTCCCGGTCGGCCTGCAGATCATCGCTCCGGTGATGAAGGACGACAGGCTGTACAAGGTGGGCGCCGCCGTCGAGGCCGCCTTCGTGGAAAAGTGGGGTCACCCGCTGCTGGAGGAGGCACCGTCGCTGTGAGCGCACTGACCAAGGCCAAGGGCTTCAGGAAGTCCAGGTCCGGTACGTACCTGTCCATGGCCGCCACCGCGTTCGGCGCGGTCGGCGCCGCGAAGCAGATCAAGAAGGCCCGCGCCGAGAACGACACGCTGCGGCTCGTCGACGCCGTCGTCACCGCCGCCGGCATCGTCACCGGCCTCGCCATCCTCTACCGCGAGCTGAAGCGGCTGGGCGACGACGACGTCCTGCTGGGCTGAGAGGGAAGTTTTCACCGTGACCACCACGACCGACCTGGTGTCGTACGAGGACGCGCTGGCGTCGTACGACCCCGTCATGGGCCTTGAGGTCCATGTCGAACTCGGCACCAAGACGAAGATGTTCTGCGGCTGCTCGACGGCGCTCGGTGCCGACCCGAACAGCCAGACCTGCCCGGTCTGCCTCGGCCTGCCCGGCGCGCTCCCGGTCGTCAACGCGACCGGCGTCGAGTCCGCGATCAAGATCGGTCTCGCGCTGAACTGCGAGATCGCCGAGTGGTGCCGCTTCGCCCGGAAGAACTACTTCTATCCGGACATGCCGAAGAACTTCCAGACCTCCCAGTACGACGAGCCGATCGCCTTCAACGGCTACCTCGACGTGCAGCTGGAGGACGGCGAGGTCTTCCGCGTGGAGATCGAGCGCGCCCACATGGAGGAGGACACCGGCAAGTCGACGCACGTCGGCGGCGCCACCGGCCGCATCCACGGCGCGTCCCACTCCCTGCTGGACTACAACCGCGCCGGCATCCCGCTGATCGAGATCGTCACCAAGCCGATCGTGGGCGCCGGCGAGCGCGCCCCCGAGGTGGCCAAGGCGTACGTCCGCGAGCTGCGCGAGGTCATCCGGGCCCTCGGCGTGTCCGAGGCCCGCATGGAGATGGGCCAGATGCGCTGTGACGTCAACCTGTCGCTGATGCCCAAGGGCGGCGACAAGTTCGGCACACGCTCGGAGACGAAGAACGTCAACTCCCTGCGCTCGGTGGAGCGTGCGGCCCGCTTCGAGATCCAGCGGCACGCGGCCGTCCTCTCCGGCGGCGGGACCATCGTCCAGGAGACCCGCCACTTCCACGAGGACACCGGGTCCACGACCTCGGGCCGCGTGAAGGAGGAGGCCGAGGACTACCGGTACTTCCCGGAGCCCGACCTGGTGCCGGTCGCGCCGTCGCGCGAGTGGGTCGAGGAGATCCGCGCGGCCCTGCCCGAGCTGCCGCTGGCCCGCCGCACCCGGCTGCTGGCCGAGTGGGGCGTCTCCGCCGGCGACATGCAGGCGATCCTCAACGCCGGTGCGCTGGAGCCGATCGTCGCCACCATCGACGCCGGTGCCGACGCGGCGTCCGCCCGCAAGTGGTGGATGGGCGAACTGGCGCGCAGCGCCAACGAGTCCGGCAAGGCGCTGGAGGAGCTGGCGATCACCCCGCAGCAGGTGGCCCGGGTCACCGAGCTGGTCGCGAAGGGTGACCTGAACGACAAGCTGGCCCGCCAGGTCATCGAGGGCGTCCTCGCGGGCGAGGGCACCCCGGACGAGGTCGTCGACAAGCGCGGTCTGAAGGTCGTCTCCGACGACTCCGCGCTCGGTACGGCCGTCGACGAGGCCATCGCCGGCAACCCGGGCATCGCCGACAAGATCCGCGGCGGCAAGGTGGCCGCGGCCGGCGCCCTGGTCGGCGCGGTCATGAAGGCCACCCGCGGCCAGGCCGACGCGGCCCGCGTCAAGGAGCTGATCCTGGAGAAGCTGGGCGTCAGCGAGGGCTGACGGCAGACGGTGTACGGCCCCGGAGGGACGCCCTCCGGGGCCGTACGGCTAACTGCGGCGTCCCACGACCCGGGCGAACCCCAGCAGGCGCCCCTGGTCGGCCCTCAGCAGCTCCACCGAGTCCCGTGCCAGCCCGGCCATGAACTCGCTCGGGCTCTCCTCGGCGCACACCTCGCTCCACAGCAGCCAGTCCCGCCAGCCGTCCTCAAGCCAGTCGGCGGTCTCGACGGTCACGGCACCCGTGCGCGTCCAGTTCCGGCGCCACCAGCCGGGGGAGTGGAACGCCCAGAACCCGGGGTCCCAGTGGGCCTTGAGGTGCTCCTGCGGCTCGGCCCCGGTGATCTCCTCCCGCACCGACGGGACGACCACCCCGATCCGCCCGCCGGGCTTCAGCAGCCGGGTCAGCGTGGGCAGGTACAGGTCGTTCGTGCCGAAGTACTGGTAGGCGTCGACGGACACGATCGCGTCGAACGAGGCTTCGGCGAACGGCAGGTCGTGCGCCTCGGCGAAGACGGGCAGCACCCGGTCGGCCACACCCGCCTCGGCGACGCGTACGGCGTTCTCGTCCGGCTTCACCCACAGGTCGGCCGCGGTGACCTGAAGGCCGTACTCCCTGGCCAGGAAGACGGAGGTCATGGCCCGTCCGCAGCCGAGGTCGAGCACCCGGGCGCCGGACGGCAGCCGGTCGAGGCCGAGCGCGGGAGCCAGCCACTCCAGCAGCCACAGCGCGTGCGGGCCCATCTGGTTCTCGATGGTCCAGCGGACGTCGTAGCCGTTGCTGCGGGGGTGGCGCGCATGGGTGAGACGGCTGAGGAGCGCGTCGGGGGTTCTCGTTTTCTCGGTCACGAGCAACCATGCCTAGCAGCCGGAGGTGCCGCCCCGCACCAGGGTTTCCGGGCCGGGGAAGGTACGCTCGCCCGCCATGAGTGGACGCACCGATTCCGACATCGAGCCCCCGATAACCGAGGAGCCGGAGGGGTACGTCGAGGACGCCCGGCGGGCCCGGTGGACCGCGGCCGGCACCGGAGCGCTCCTCTGCCTCGCGGGGCTCGCCGCCTCCCTGCTGCGGCTCACCGGGTCCGCGCCCGCCCGCGTGCCCGCGGCCTACGCCCTCGGTGCCGCCGTCTGCGCGCTCGCGGCGCTGCTCGGCGCCAAGGGCCGTACCCGCAGGGCCCTGTGGCTGCTCATCGCCGGGACGATGGTCATGGCGCTCGGGGACCAGTTCGACTGACGCCCCTTCAGTTCGGCCGCCACTCTCTGTGTTCCTCGGAACCTGCCCGGTTCACAGCGGCGACCGCGTCATCGCCATGTCCGGCACCGCGCTCGCCTCCGCCGTCGCCCTCGACGCCTTCGTCCTGCGTACCCTGCTGGTGCCCGCCGTGACGCATCTGCTCGGCGCCGCCACCTGGTGGCTGCCCGGCCGGCTGGAGCGCCGCCTGCCGCGCCTCGGTATCGAGCCGTCCGGGTGCCGCGCTGCGCCGGACGGGCTCGGCCGGGTCCCGGTCCACGACCTACGGAAGGAAGAACGGCACGATGTACGCGATATCGCTCGGTGACGGCGCCGAACTACGGCCCCTGGAGGTCTGGCACGCGGAGGAACTGCTCGCCAACATCGGCCGGGGGCGGGAGTTCATCGGCCGGCACATCGGTCTGGCCGACGTGGTGTCCGACCTCGACGGCGCCCGCGGGTGGCTGAAGGCGTACGCCGACAAGCGCGCCGCCGACGCCGGCGGCCTGCACGGCATCTGGCTGGACGGCAGGCTCGTCGGCGGCCTGCTGTTCCGCGTCTGGGACACCCCGGGCGGGGTCTGCGAGGCCGGCTGCTGGCTGGAGCCGGCCGCGGCCGGGCGCGGACTGGTCACGCGCGGGATGCGGGTGCTGCTCGACTGGGCCTTCGAGGAGCGTGGCATGCACCGGGTGGAGTGGCAGGTGTCCTCGGCCAACGAACCCAGCATCAACGTGGCCCGGCGGCTCGGCATGACACGCGAGGGCGTGCTCCGAGAGAACTACCGGCACCGGGGCGTGCGCACCAGCACCGAGATCTGGTCGGTGCTCGCGCCCGAGTGGCGTGCGGCACACGCGAGCGGCGCGCACAACGATCATTAAGGGACCTCTCAGACAGCATCCGTACGGTGCCAGACATGGCAACGAAGACAGCGGAAGGCGCCACGGGCGGCACTGAGGCCGGCACCGAGGCGCGCAAGGACGACGAGACGACGACGGCCGGTCCCGCCGGGGAGCAGACCGCAGGGGAGCGGACCACCGGGGAGCAGACCGCGGGGGACAAGGCCGCCGGGGAGCAGGCCGCCGAGGAGATCGCGGAGGCCGACGGCGGCGAGGCGGGCGATGCGACGGAAGCCGCCGGTGGCAAGGTGCCCTCCGGGGTCGGCCAGGGCGCCGGCGCCGTCGTCTCGGCGGCGCTCGGCCTGGTCTCGCTCAGCGGCGGCTGGATCGGCACCGTCGCGTCCGCGCGCGAGCAGCTCGTCGGCCAGCTCCGGACGTCCTCCACCGCGAGTGTCGCCACGCAGATCAAGGAGGTCTACGGCGACGCCTGGCACACCACCGCCCTGTGGGCCGGCCTGTTCGCGCTGGCCGCGCTGATCACCGGCGTGGTCGTGCTGGCCCGGCCCGCGTTCGGCGCCCCCGGCCGCCCGCAGGCCCCGTGGATCAGGTCGGTCGCCTGGGCGGGCGTCTCGCTCGGCGTCATCGGACTGCTGCTCGCCGTCCTGAAGTACTCCGACGCCCTGCTCGGCCTGCCCTCGACCGGCTGAGAGGGCGCCGCCGGGAACCCCCGGCCCCGAGGGGGTCTCAGGGTCGGGAACCCCACAGCCCCGAGGGGTCTTAGGGCGTGCGTCAGCGAGTCACCGCCGCCCTAAGGCCCCTTACGCGCGCGTGCGGCCCGCCGGCCGCCCGAAGATGCGGCACTCTCCCGATGTGGCGGACCCGCCTGGGAGACGAGGGTGGAGGCGTCGCGGAAAGCGGCACACGACACCGTCCCTCCCGGAGGATCCGCCATGTACGACCTCGAACTGCACCGCCTCCGCGCCGCCGAGCTGCGTCGCACGGCCGAGGAGGACCGTCTGGCCCGCGAGGCCGTACGGTCCCGTCGCGCCGGCCGCCGTGCCGAGTCCGCCGGCGGCGGTGCCCCGGCCGCCGAGTCGCATACCGACCGCCCCCGCCGGCACCGGCTGCCACGCACCGCATGACCCTGCCGCCCGCCGGTACGGCCCTTCCGGCCATCGGTACGGCCCAGCCGTCGGCCGGTACGACCATCACACAGGGGCTGTGGAAAACCGGTGCCGGGCCGTCCCGGCCCCGTGCGATGCTCGGGCCCGTGGAGAACAGGTCCGTCAGTCCCGTGTTCGTCGGCCGCACCGACGAGCTGGACACACTGAACGACGCGCTCGCCCGTGCCGCCGCGGCCGAGCCGCAGGCGCTGCTGCTCGGCGGCGAGGCGGGCGTGGGCAAGACCCGCCTCGTGGAGGAGTTCGCCACCGCCGCCGCCCGGCACGGCGCCGTCGTCGCCGTCGGCGGCTGTGTGGAGATCGGTGCGGACGGGCTGCCGTTCGCCCCCTTCTCCGCCGCGCTGCGCGCCCTGCGCGACGCCCTGCCCGAGGAGTTCGCCGCGGCGGCGGCCGGCCAGGAGGAGGAACTGGCCCGGCTGCTGCCCGACCTCGGCGAGGCCGGCACCGGCCGCCACGACGAACAGGGCATGGCCCGCCTGTTCGAACTCACCGCCCGGCTGCTGGAACGGCTCGCCGCCGAGCACACCGTCGTCCTCGTCCTGGAGGACCTGCACTGGGCCGACGCCTCCACCCGCCACCTCCTCGCCTACCTCTTCCGCACCCTGCGCGCCGGCCGCCTCCTCGTCCTGGCCACCTACCGCTCCGACGACATCCACCGCCGGCACCCGCTGCGCCCGCTCCTCGCCGAACTGGACCGGCTGCGCACCGTCCGCCGCATCGAACTCGCCCGCTTCACCCGCGAGGAGGCCGGCCGCCAGATCGCGGGCATCCTCGCCGCCGAACCCGACCCCGCCCAGGTGGACGAGATCTACGCACGCTCCGACGGCAACGCCTTCTTCATCGAGGAACTCGCCGTCGCCACCACGGCGGGCGGCTGCACCGGCCTGACCGACTCCCTGCGCGACCTGCTCCTCGTCCGGGTCGAAGCGCTGCCCGAGAGCGCCCAGCGGGTCGCCCGGATCGTCGCCGAGGGCGGCTCCACGGTGGAGTACCGGCTGATCGCCGCCGTGGCCCGGCTCGCCGAGGACGATCTCATCGAGGCGCTGCGGGCCGCCGTCGGCGCCAACATCCTCACCGTCACCCGGACCGGCGACGGCTACCGCTTCCGGCACTCCCTGGTCCGCGAGGCCGTAGCCGACGACCTGCTGCCCGGTGAACGCTCCCGGCTCAACCGCCGCTACGCCGAGGCCCTGGAGGCCGACCCGACGCTGGTCCCCGCCGACGGCCGCGTGATGCGCCTGGCCAGCTACTGGTACCACGCCCACGACGCCGCGAAGGCGCTGCCCGCCGTCCTCGCCGCCGCCGTCGTCGCCCGCCGCCGGCACGCCTACACCGAGCAACTGCGGCTGCTGGAGCGGGCGATGGAGCTGTGGGACAGCGCCCCCGAGGAGATCCGCTCCGCCCTGCGCCCGGTCGACTACGCCGAGGTCTACCCCCCGTGCGGCTGCGACCCCGCCACTACACCGCTGCGCTACCTCGACCTGCTGGCCGAGGCGGCCGTGGCGGGCCGCTTCGGCGGCGAGCGCGAACGCGCCCTGAAGATCACCAAGCGGGCCCTGCGCCTCCTGGAGGAGGAGCCGGACCCGCTGCGCGCCGCCTGGTTCTGGGTGCAGCGCTCCCGGCTGGTGCAGGCCATGGCGCGCGGTGACGGCCGGCAGGAACTGGCCACCGCCCAGGACCTGGTGCGCGGACTGCCGCCGTCCGAGGTGCACGCGGAGGTGCTGGCGGTCGCCGCCAGATGGTCCATGCAGCGCCGGCCGGGCCCCGAAGCCCTGGCCGACGCCGAGCGGGCCGTGGAGTACGCCCGCATGGTCGGCGCCCGTGAGACCGAGCTGGACGCCCGCCTCACCCTGGGCGGGCTGACCGTGGAGTCCGGCGAACCGGAGGCCGGTCTCGCGGAGATGCGGCAGGTGCTGCGGGACACCCGCGCGGAGGGCATGCACCAGGTCGCGGCCCGCGCCTACGTGAACCTGCCGTCCGTGCTGCAGAGCGTCGGCCGGGACCGGGAGGCCGTGCCCCTGCTGCGCGAGGGCATCGAGTTCTGCCGCGCGTACGGACTGCTGGACTCCGGGGCCTGGATGTGGGGCAACCTGTCCGAGGCGCTGTACTCGCTCGGCCAGTGGCAGGAGGCCGCCGAGGCCGCCGCGCACGCCACCCGGGCAGGCCACGGCGCCATGCCCCGTGGCGCGGGCGCCCTGGTGCAGGCCCACCTCGCCCTCGCCCGAGGCGACCTCGCCGGGGCCGGCCGGCACCTCGCCGCCGCCCGCGCCTGGTACGGCAGCCATGATCCGATGCCCCAGCAGTCCCTGCCCGTGGCCCGCATCACCCTCGGGGTCGCCGCCGCCGAGGGACGGATCACCGACGCCCGTGCGGCACTGCTCCCGGCCCTGGACGCCGGCTTCCCGCCCGGCACCCACTGCTACGGCTGGCCGCTGCTGCTGGCCGCCGCCACGGCCGAGGCCGACGCCCGCACCCTGCCCGCCGCCCTGCCCGGCCGCGCCGAGACCCTCGACCGCCTCTCGACGGCCGTACGGACCCTCACCACCGGCGTCCCGCTCTGGCAGGCCTACGGCCAGTGGACACGCGCCGAACTGCTCCGCGCGGAGGGCCGGGACACCGCCGACATCTGGTCCCCGGTCGTCACCGCCTTCGAGTGCCTGGACCGGCCCTACGCCCTCGCCCGGGTCCGCCACCGCCTGGCCGCGGCACTGCTGGCACAGGGCGGCGACGGCGAGCGCGAGCGCGCGGTGGAACTGCTCCGGCTGGCCGCGGCGGTCGCCGCCCACCTCGGCGCGCGGCCCCTCGCCGACGCAGTCGCCCGGCTCGCCCAGCGCGCCCGCCTGACCCTGACCGGCGCCCCGCGCCAGGGCCCCGCCGACCCGGCCGCGGCGCTCGGCCTCACCAGCCGCGAACGGGACGTCCTGCACCTGGTCGCGGCCGGCCGCACCAACCGTCAGATAGCCGCGGAACTGTTCATCTCCCCGAAGACCGCGAGCGTCCACGTCTCCAACATCCTCGGCAAGCTCGGCGTCTCGGGCCGGGGCGAGGCGGCGGCGGTGGCCCACCGGCTGGGGCTGTTCGCCGCCGGGACGCTCACTGCCGAAACACCGGGCTGAGACCTACGCTGGAGAAAACCGGCAGTGAGGGGGAGCCGTGTTCAACGCCTTCGAGGAACTGTTCGCGCCCGGCCGCAAGCACACCCGGGACGAGCAGAACCGGCTGGAACTGACCCGCGAGGACGTGGGCGACAACGACCCCGGCCGCGGCCCCATAGACCTGACCTCCGGGAAGGCGGTGATACGCCTACCGGGAACGGCGCCGGCCGAGCCGGAGCCAGAAGCGCTCACCGAGGACGAGTAGCCGCACGGCTCATCGAAGGCGAGCGGGCGCGCGGCTCACCGCACCCGCACCTCCAGCACCCGGTCGTCCCCCTTCTTCGGATGGCCGCGGCCGTCCGTGTTGCTCGTCACCAGCCAGAGCCTGTCACCGCCCGCCGGGACGACGGTACGGAGGCGGCCGTAGGCGCCCGTCAGGAACGCCTGCGGGGCGGCCGAGGCCGACGTGCCGTTCAGCGGCACGCGCCACAGGCGCGCGCCCTTCAGGCCCGCCATCCAGATCACGCCGTTCACGTAGGCGATGCCGCTGGGGGAGGCGTCGTCGGTGTGCCACTGGGCCACCGGGTTGTGGAAGCCGGTGCCGGAGGACCTGCCCTCGGCCCGGGGCCAGCCGTAGTCGTCACCGGGCTTGATCGCGTTCAGCTCGTCCCAGGTGTCCTGCCCGAACTCCGAGGCGAACAGCCGCTGTCTGTCGTCCCAGGCCAGACCCTGGACGTTCCGGTGGCCGTACGAGTACACGGGCGAGCCGGGGAACGGGTTGCCCGGAGCCGGTTCGCCGTCCGGGGTCAGCCGAAGGATCTTGCCGCCCAGCGACTTCCTGTCCTGCGCCAGGCCCTTCTCCCCGCTCTCCCCGGTGCCCGCGTACAGCATGCGGTCGGGGCCGAACGCGATCCGGCCGCCGTTGTGGATGAAGCCCTTGGGGATGCCCTTGAACACCGTGTCGGGAGCGCCCAGTTGCTCACCGGCCGGCTTCCGCTCGTCGTACAGCATGCGGACGATGCGGTTGTCCGAGGCCGAGGTGAAGTAGGCGTAGATCATGTGGTCCGAGGCGAAGCCGGGGGAGAGGGCGATGCCCAGCAGGCCGCCCTCGCCGGCCGGTGACACCCCGGAGACCGTGCCCAGCTCGGTCGTCCGGCCGGTCTGCTCGTCGATCCGGCTGATCGTGCCCTCGTTCCGGGAGGAGACCAGCAGACCGCCGCCGGGCAGCGGAGCCAGCCCCCACGGCGTCTTCAGACCCTCGGCCACCGTGCGCAGCACCTTCACCGAGCCCTTGGCCGGAGGTACCGGCGCGGCCGGGGCGGATCCGCGCCCGGAAGCGGTGGCCCCGGAGGTCGTCGCACCCGGCGCACCGCCCGGGGCGTCCCCGCCGCCGGAGGAACAGCCGGCCGTCAGCAGGAGGGCGGCCACGGCCAGCCCGGCAGGCACAGCTCTACGTCGCACGATCATGGTTCCCTTCGCCGCGGCGGTCCGGTGGCGCTCCACAGGCGGGCCCGACGGCACGCTCCCCCTCTCATACACCGGCCGCACCCCCTCGGGTTCCCGATCCCCGACGACCGACCACGGAAACCTCGGCCGGCGTCCCTCGGGCGGTGGGCAGCCCGGGCATTTCGGTCCACGGCCGTCGGGTGACCGTGAGCCCGGGCATCGGTCCCATGGCCGTCAGGTGGCCGTTGGCCGGGCATCGGTCCTATGGCCACCAGGTGGCCGTTGGCGGGGCACTTCGCTCCCGCATCCCTTGGGCGGCCGGCGCCCCGGACATTCGGCCCGCGGCTCCTGGGCGGCCGGTGGCTCCGACACCGTGGCTCAGTCCCACGAGCCCTGGGCGGCCGGCAGGCCGGACACCTCCGCCAGGTCCTCCGCGGTCAGCCGCAGCCCGGCGGCCGCCGCGTTCTGCGCCGCCCAGCGCTCCCGCTTGGTGCCCGGCAGGGCGATCACGTGCCGGCCCTGCGCCAGCACCCAGGCCAGGGCCACCTGGGCCGGGGTCATGTCCTCGCCGTGCCGGCGGGCTATGCGTCGCAGGCCCGCGACGATCGGCTGGTTGGCCGCCATCATCTCGGCGGTGAACCGGGGGTGCCGGGCGCGTACGTCGTCCGGTTCGAAGCCCTCGCCCGGCGTCAGCGTGCCGGTCAGGAAGCCGTTGCCCAGCGGCATCGCCGCCAGGAAGCCCACACCGCGCGCCTCGCACCACGGCAGCAGCTCCCGCAGCGCCTCCGGCGACCACACCGACAGCTCCGCCTGTACCGCGGCCACCGGGAACACCTGCTGCACCCGCTGCAACTGGCGCAGCGTCGTGTCGTACAGCCCGGCGCCGTGGCGGCGCCCCCCGCGCGCCCCCACCGCGCACAGACCGAGGGCCCGCACCTTGCCGGCCCGCACCAGGTCCGCCATCGCGCCCCAGGTCTCCTCGACGGGTATCTCCGGGTCGGCGCGGTGCAGCTGGTACAGGTCGATCACATCGGTCTGGAGCCGCCGCAGCGAGGCGTCGCAGGCCCGCCGCACATAGCCGGGGCGACCGTTGGCCACGATGTGCTGATCGCCCACCAGCAGTCCCACCTTCGTGGACACGAAGGCGTCCCGGCGCCGCTCCCTGAGCACCCGGCCCAGCAGCAGCTCATTGGTGAACGGGCCGTACATGTCCGCGGTGTCCAGGAGGTCGCAGCCCAGGTCCAGCGCCCGGTGCACCGCTCTGACCGACTCGTCACCCCGCTGTCGCGATCCGCTGTACGCCCAGCTCATCGGCATGCATCCGAGTCCGACGGCCCCCACCGCGAGCGCCCCCGCGCCGATCGTCCTGCGCTCCACCTGCTCGTGAACCTCCCTCAGCCCGGCCCCCAACCTAACCTCTGCGCGCGGACGTGCCTGACATAGCCTCCTGGCATGAGTGCAGACGTGTGGCTTCCCATTCCGCCCGAGGAGATCGAGGGGCTGCCCGAGGGGCCCCGGTACCTGTTCTGGGACGGGGGAGAGGACGGCGCGCAGCCGTACCCCGGCGACCCGGCGGAGTGCGCCGTGTACGTGGTGCCGTACATGAAGCGGCTGTCGGTCCGGGTGGGTCCCCTGGAGCACCTGACGAACGTGCGGCTCATCCAGACGCTCACCGCCGGCGTCGACGACATCACCGGGCAGCTCTCGGTGATTCCGCCGGGCGTGCGGTTGTGCAACGCGCGCGGGGTGCACGAGACGAGCACGGCCGAGCTGGCGCTCACCCTCACCCTCGCCGCGCTGCGCGGCGTCCCCGGCTTCGTCCGTGCCCAGCAACAGGAGCGCTGGGAGGGCGGTTTCCACCCCGCCCTCGCCGACAAGAGCGTGCTGATCGTCGGGTACGGGGCCATCGGTGCCGCCATCGAGGACCGGCTCGTGCCGTTCGAGGTCGCGCGGGTGGCGCGCGTTGCGCGCTCCGGTCGCACAACCGCGCGCGGTCCAGTGCATCCGATCGCCGATGTGCTTCCTCTGCTTCCAGACGCGGATGTCGTGATCCTCTGCACCCCGCTGACGGAGGAGACCCGGGGGCTCGTCGACGCCGACTTCCTCGCCCGGATGAAGGACGGCGCGCTGCTCGTCAACGTCGCGCGCGGGCCCGTCGTGGACACCAAGGCGCTCCTCGCCGAGCTGGAGCGGGGCCGGATCACCGCCGCCCTGGACGTCACCGATCCCGAGCCGCTGCCCCCCGGCCACCCCCTGTGGCAGGCGCCCGGAGTGCTGATCAGCCCGCATGTCGGCGGACCCTCCTCGGCCTTCCTGCCCCGCGCCGGGAGGCTGCTCGCGGACCAGTTGACCCGGTTCGTGAACCGGCGGCCCCTGCGGAACGTGATCCTTACGACCGGACCCGAAACCAGGGGAGCAAACGGGCGCTAGGCCGCTTCCGGCACCCTCCGCAACCTTTCGGACGCGGCCCGTGCCCGTATCGCCGCTGGTCGTCACGGAGCGTAGAGAGGCTATGTCCCTGAGTGACGATACTGGTGTATCGTCCCCGACAGGGGCTGCGCCGCTGACCACTCGGCGCCGGGGATGGACATTTCAGATTCGTGAGGGGGGCGACGGGCGATGCACGGCCTATGGACGAACGATCCGACGCGGCGGAGCCGCCGACGGCGACCCTGGCGCACGGCCGCGCGCAGGCGCGGCCACCACACCAGCCACCACAGCCACCACCAGCGCAGGCACAGCGGTCGTCGCAGGCATGCGCACCCAGCGCACCGGGACCGTCGGGACACGGGAGCGGCGCTCACCGGGAGGCCCCGGTGAGCGCCCCGCCCTCCGTGACGACCACCCTCGACGGAGCGGCGCGCGCACCGCACCCGCACGAGGTGCCGCCGCCCCGCCGGCCGTCCATCGGCGACAACACCCGGCTGATGGAACAACTCGTCCTCGCCCTGATCTGCGCGGCCTACGCCGTCGGAGCCGCGTTCGACTGGGGTGCGAGTCAAGTCGCGCTGATCATGGGCGACTTCGGTCTGAGCGCGGCGGCGGGCACCGCCGCCGTCTCCTGCTTCCTGTACGCGCGCAGCCGGCGCGTGCGCTTCCGCTCGGCCTGGCTGCTGTTCGCCCTCTCCTCGCTCATGGCCGCGCTGGGCAACGCGGTCTGGGGCTGGTACGAGGTCGTGCTGGACCGCCCCGTGCCCAGCCCCAGCTACGCCGACCTGTTCTTCCTCTGCTTCGCACCGCCCGCCATCGTCGGCCTGCTGGTCCTCGCCAAGCGGCCGGTGACGAAGGCGGGGTGGATCTGCCTGGGGCTGGACGCCTGGCTGATCGGCGGCTCGCTGCTCACCCTCTCGTGGAGCCTCGCCCTCGCCCAGGCGGCCCGGATCGAAGGCTCCAGCGTGGCGCACGCCGCGCTGTCCCTGGCGTACCCACTGCTCGACATCGCGCTCGTCAGCATGGTCCTCGCCCTGCACTTCCGCCGTGCCCCGGGCAACCGTACGGCGGTGAACACCGCGATCGGCGCGCTCGCGCTGACCGTGATGTGCGACGCCCTGTTCACCTCGCCGCTGCTGCACAGCAGCTACCGCTCCGGGCAACTGCTGGACGCGGGCTGGTTCGCCGGTTCACTGCTGCTCGCCTACGCGCCCTGGGCCGCGCCCCGGCGCCGGCGCGCGCGGGAGGCGCGCGCGGCGGACGGGCACACGCGCGTGGTCCACGAGCACATGCCGGGCCGGCGGAGCACGGGCCGGAACCTGCCCCTGTCCGCGCCGGGCGGCGAGCACTCCCGGTACCCGTCCGGCCGGCCGCTCACCGGCTCCCTCGCCGCCCTCACCCCGTACCTCGCCGCCGCCGTGTGCACCCTGGGCATCCTGTACAACGTCCTGAACGGCCGCAGGCCCGATCACGTGGTGCTGATCACCGCGGGCGCCGTGGTGCTGGCGCTCGTCATCCGGCAGGGGATCATGCTGCTGGACAACATCACCCTCACCCAGGAACTGGCGCAGAAGGAGAACCACTTCCGTTCCCTGGTGCAGGGCTCCAGCGACGTCATCATGATCGCAGCGCCCAACGGCATCCTCCGGTACGTCTCCCCGGCCGCCGCCGGGGTGTACGGCAGACCCGCCGAGGAGCTGGTGGGCACCGAGCTCGCCGGGCTCATCCACCCGGAGGACCTGGGCTGCGTGGTGCACGAGGTGCGCCGTTTCCTCGCCGCCAGCCCGCTGGAGGAGCCCACCACCCGCATCGAGTGCCGGTTCCGCTCCGGCGACGGCGGCTGGCTCAACGTCGAGTCGACCGTCAACCGGCACCACGGCGGGCTGATCTTCAACAGCCGGGACGTGACCGAGAGGGTGCGGCTGCAGGCCCAGCTGCAGCACAACGCCGAGCACGACCCGCTGACCGACCTGCCCAACCGCGCGCTGTTCACCAAGCGGGTGCAGCAGGCCCTGTCCGGCCGCCGGGCCACCGACCGGGGCGCCGCCCTGCGGGGTACGGCGGTGCTCTTCATCGACCTGGACGGCTTCAAGGCCGTCAACGACACGATCGGGCACCAGGCCGGGGACGAACTGCTCATCCAGGCCGCCCGCAGACTCCAGGACGCGGTCCGGCAGGGGGACACGGCGTCCCGGCTGGGCGGCGACGAGTTCGCGGCCCTGATCGTCGGGGACGGCACCCGGGACCGGGCCGCCCGGGAGCGGAACATCCTGGAGCTCGCCGACCGCCTCAGGATGACCCTCTCCCACCCGTACGCCATCGACGGCAACGACGTCAGGGTCAACGCCTCCATCGGCGTCGCCTTCGCCGAACCGGGCCTCGGGGCGGGCGAGTTGCTGCGCAACGCCGACCTGGCGATGTACCGCGCGAAGTCGGCCGGGAAGGGCCGGGTCGAGCTGTACAAGCCGCAGATGCAGCAGGACGTCGTCCGCAAGGCGGAGCTGGCCACGCGGTTGCGTGCCGCGCTGCACGACGGCGAGTTCGCGCTGCTGCACCAGCCCGTGGTGTGCCTGCAGAACGGCCGGATCACGGCGGTCTCGGCACAGGCCCGCTGGCGCTCCTCGCAGGGGGTGCTGTTCACACCGGCCGAGTTCCTGCGGGTGACCGAGGACGGTGACAAGACCGCCGAGCTGGACCGCTGGATCCTGCGGGAGGCCGTGGAGCAGGCGGCCGAGCGGGCCGCGACCGGGATCGTCGTCCCCGTGGCGGTCCGGATGAGCGCCCGGCGGCTGCTGGACCGCTCGATGCCGCTGGGCTCGGTGGAGGCGCTGCTGACCCGGCACGGGCTGCCGCCCGGGGCGCTGGTCATCGAGTTGTGCGAGACCGATCCCCGGGTCTCCCTGGACGAGCTGGAGCGGCGGCTGACCGCGCTGAGCCGGCTCGGGGTGCGGATCGCGCTGGACGGCTTCGGCAGCGGCTACGCGGCCATCACGGCCCTCAGAAGGCTGCCGGTGGACATCCTCAAGCTCGACCGCGGTCTGGTCGAGGGCGTGGTGGAGTCGGCGCGCCTGCACAAGATCACCAGTGGTCTGCTGCGGATCGCCGGGGATCTCGGGCTCCAGTCGGTCGCCGAGGGTGTGGACCTGCCCGAGCAGGTGGTCGCGTTGCGCGCGATGGGCTGCACCCACGGGCAGGGCATGGCGTTCGCCGGTCCGCTGGACGAGTACCGGCTGCGCCGGGCGCTCGGATCCGGCCACTACCCGGTGCCGCACGCCCCGGCCGAACCGGCGTTCGCGGGCAGCGCGAGGGAGCCCGAGAGGGTGTACACCGGAGGTGTCCCGGCTGTCTTCGGAGGCGGCGGTGCCCTTCGCTCACATTCTGAGACTCCCGTCCCACCCACTTGACACGTGGTGCGTGCCGGGGGGAGGGTCAGTGCCATGCGCACCCGAATTCTCGTACTTGGACAGCGCGTCGGCTGAGCTGGGACCCACCGGAGGACGATCCGGAATCCCCAGCGACCTCACCGGCGCGCTCCCCTCGCTTGCCTTGCGGCACGAGGGGTTTTTTGTTGCACGAGTGCCTTTCGTGCAGCGCTCGAAATCCGCCCGAACCTCGCAAAAACCCTCAGCATCGAGAAGAGAATGCCGATGACCGAGCAGGCCACCGGGGCCCACCATCCGCAGCCGCGGCCCCGTTCCGGAGGACAGCAGTCCGCCCCCGTCGAGCACGTCACGGGTGCGCAGTCCCTCATCCGCTCCCTTGAGGAGGTCGGCGCGGACACGGTATTCGGCATTCCGGGCGGCACGATCCTGCCGGCGTACGACCCGCTGATGGACTCCACCCGGGTGCGGCACGTCCTGGTCCGGCACGAGCAGGGCGCCGGCCACGCCGCCACCGGCTACGCGCAGGCCACCGGCAAGGTGGGCGTCTGCATGGCCACCTCGGGTCCCGGCGCCACCAACCTGGTCACCCCGATCGCCGACGCCAACATGGACTCCGTGCCGCTGGTCGCGATCACCGGGCAGGTGGTGTCCTCCGCGATCGGCACGGACGCCTTCCAGGAGGCGGACATCGTCGGCATCACGATGCCGATCACCAAGCACAGCTTCCTGGTCACCAAGGGCGAGGACATCCCGCGGGTGATCGCGCAGGCGTTCCACATCGCCTCCACCGGCCGCCCCGGACCTGTCCTGGTCGACATCCCCAAGGACATCCTCCAGAAGAAGACCACCTTCTCCTGGCCGCCCGTCCTGGACCTGCCCGGTTACCGTCCGGTGACCAAGCCGCACGCCAAGCAGATCCGCGAGGCCGCCAAGCTGATCACCGCCGCCCGGCGGCCCGTCCTGTACGTCGGCGGCGGCGTCCTCAAGGCGCGCGCCACCGCCGAGCTGAAGGTCCTCGCCGAGCTGACCGGTGCCCCGGTCACCACCACGCTGATGGCGCTCGGCGCGTTCCCCGACAGCCACCCGCAGCACCTGGGCATGCCCGGCATGCACGGCAGCGTCGCCGCCGTCACCGCGCTGCAGAAGGCGGACCTGATCGTGGCCCTCGGTGCCCGCTTCGACGACCGCGTCACCGGCAAGCTGGACAGCTTCGCCCCCTACGCCAAGATCGTCCACGCGGACATCGACCCGGCCGAGATCGGCAAGAACCGCGAAGCCGACGTGCCGATCGTCGGCGACGCCCGCGAGGTCATCGCCGACCTGGTCCAGGCCGTCCAGAAGGAGCACAGCGAGGGCCACCGGGGCGACTACACCGCCTGGTGGAGCGACCTGAACCGGTGGCGCGAGACCTACCCGCTCGGCTACGACCAGCCCGAGGACGGCTCGCTCTCCCCGCAGGCGGTCATCGAGCGCATCGGGCAGCTCGCCCCCGAGGGCACGATCTTCGCGGCGGGCGTCGGCCAGCACCAGATGTGGGCCGCGCACTTCATCCAGTACGACACCCCCGCCACCTGGCTGAACTCCGGCGGCGCCGGGACGATGGGCTACGCGGTGCCGGCCGCGATGGGCGCGAAGACCGGGCAGCCCGGCCGTACCGTCTGGGCGATCGACGGCGACGGCTGCTTCCAGATGACCAATCAAGAGCTGACCACCTGCGCCCTGAACAACATCCCGATCAAGGTCGCCATCATCAACAACGGCGCCCTCGGGATGGTCCGCCAGTGGCAGACCCTGTTCTACAACCAGCGCTACTCCAACACCGTGCTGCACAGCGGCCCCGACGACATCAACCCGGAGGCCAAGGGCACGCGCGTGCCGGACTTCGTGAAGCTGTCCGAGGCGATGGGCTGCGTGGGCCTGCGCTGCGAGCGCCCGGAGGACCTGGACAAGGTCATCGCGGAGGCCAACTCCATCAACGACCGCCCGGTCGTCGTGGACTTCATCGTCCACGAGGACGCGATGGTCTGGCCGATGGTCGCCGCCGGCACCTCCAACGACGAGATCATGGCCGCCCGGGACGTCCGCCCCGACTTCGGCGACAACGAAGACGACTGAGCGAGGAAGAGCAAGAAGACATGTCCAAGCACACGCTCTCCGTCCTGGTGGAGAACACGCCGGGCATCCTCGCCCGCATCGCCGCACTGTTCTCCCGGCGCGGGTTCAACATCGACTCGCTCGCGGTCGGTGTCACCGAGCACCCCGACATCTCCCGCATCACCATCGTGGTGGGCGTCGAGGACCTGCCGCTGGAGCAGGTGACCAAGCAGCTCAACAAGCTCGTCAACGTGCTGAAGATCGTGGAGCTGGAGCCCGGTCAGGCCGTGCAGCGTGAACTCGTTCTGGTGAAGGTCCGCGCCGACAACGAGACCCGCTCGCAGATCGTGGAGATCGTCCAGCTGTTCCGCGCCAAGACCGTCGACGTCTCCCCGGAGGCCGTGACCATCGAGGCCACCGGTTCCGGCGAGAAGCTGTCCGCCATGCTGAAGATGCTGGAGCCGTACGGCATCAAGGAGCTGGTCCAGTCCGGCACGATCGCGATCGGCCGTGGCGCCCGTTCGATCACGGACCGCTCGCTGCGCGCTCTCGACCGGACGGCGTAAGACTGGGAACGGGCGGCCGGCGATCAACGGCCGCCCGTATGCCGAGACCCCCGAACTTCCTTCCCGCCCGCCGTCATACGGTGGGACGCACCACCTGCACACAAGGAGAGAACCCAAAGTGGCCGAGCTGTTCTACGACGCCGATGCCGACCTGTCCATCATCCAGGGCCGCAAGGTCGCGGTCATCGGCTACGGCAGCCAGGGCCACGCCC
>NZ_JBIRJA010000027.1:0-79426 GCF_044329325.1 Streptomyces sp. NPDC017676
GGGTATTTGCGTGGTGCTGGCACTGCTCGTGGTTCTCCTTCGGGCCAGAATCATATGCCTGGCTTCAGGGACTCCACGAAACCGGGGTCAGCTCACCTCCGCCTCCGTGTATTCCTCAGGACTCGCAAGGACAGTGCCGAAGGTGCCACCACGATCAGCAGGCAGGGCACGCCAGCGCAGAACCGGTTCGAGCGCGTTGATGGCACCGGAGAGGAACCAGGCCATGCGGGCCGTGAGTGCGAGCGAGGGAGATCGCCAGGACGGCGAGCGTTTCCCGCAGGTGTTCGAGCCGGTCGATCTGCCGCAATGCCTCCTGGACATCCGGTGGCCCGACAACTCTGCGCAGGCCGGCCTCAGTCTCTTGAGCCAGAGCACGATCGCCCGGAGCCAGTTCCCACACCTGGTCATGGATCTGTTGCTCGGCTTCCTCGGCCAGCACCGCGACGATCCTCCGCATGTCCATGCGGCTCACTCCAATGAACGAGTCAACGCCGTCCGACACGGCTTCGTTCGAATCCTGACCTGGCTCAACGACACACCGGGGATCAGAAACAGGTAGGCGCCGAACTGCCCAGGCTTCCGCGGCCGGCTCAACGCCGGCCACGTCACGCGTGAAGCCGATCAGGTCGAGCAACAGGCCTGGCCAGCCGGACCGCCGACCAGTTCGGCGCAGCACCGGTCGGGTCGCGGGGTCGGCTGGTCGTGCCCGGTGCCGTGGATCGGGCGGCGTGGCAGCTGCTGAGCAGGTCCGCTGCGAGTGCGGCACGCTGGGGGCGGCCGTGCGTCACTGGGTTCTCAGACGCGTTCTCCGACGACGCGGCCGCCCCCGTGCCGATGCCGCTGCCGCCGAATCGGCACTCGGGACCCGGCGGCGAGGCCGGGGCGGGCGGGCCGGTCGCGTGCACCCGGACGGCGCGGGGCCGGGGATAGCGGGCCGGGCGGCGTGCGGGACGGCGGCGCACCCCGCATCCCGCGCAGTCTGCGCGGACGGGACCGGCCCCACCGTCCGGGCGTAGTCGGCTGACGAAACGGCCGCACATGATCGGGCCACCCATTCGGTGCAGTGTGCGTGTACAGGCGAGGGGTACTCCGCTGTGTGCGTTGTGCATGCCCTGCGGGCAGGGGCGTCGCGGCCGGTCCCCGAGTCCGGTCGCAACGCCTCTGCCGGGACGCCCGGGGCCGGTATGCCTGTTGAGCAACCGCATGAAGGCCCTCACCTGTTCAAGGCACCCAGCATCAACCCCGGCGACTCGCTCCAGACGATGCAACCTCGCGAGGCTTGGTCCGGGGCCAGGTCAGAGCGGCGTCGTATCTGCCCCGGTGTGTCAGTTCTGCAAGTGCCAGCGCTGGTTCGTACCGCCCGTGCAGGTCCACAGCTGGATCTTCGTTGCGTTGGCGGTCCCCTGGCCGTTGGCATCCAGGCAGAGCCCCGAGCGCAGCGCTGTGATCGTGCCGTCGGGATTGATGTTCCATTGCTGGTCTGTCTGTCCGTTGCAGTCCCAGATCGCCGCCGGGGTGCCGTTGGCCGCTGTCTGGCCGGCGCTCAGGCACTTGTTGCCGTAGACGACCAGTTGCTTTCCGGATGTGTGGGTCCACCGTTGGTTGGCGCCACCGTTGCAGTCCCACAGTTGTGCCTGTGTGCCGTTGGCCGTGGTGGAGTTGTTGATGTCGAGGCAGCGCCCTGACTGCTGACCGACGATCTCCTGGTTGCCGGTGGACGGCGGCGGATTCGAGTCGAACTGTGTGAAGAACTGCCACACCGCTGCCGATGTCCAGGTGCGCCAGCCGTCACCGGTGGAACCGTCTACGGGGCCGGGGTCGTGGCCCGCTCCGTCGAACGCGGCCCAGACGACGGGGTATCCCGACCGGCAGCCGGAGTAGGCGGTGACGATGTGCGTCAGGCTGCCGTAGGCGGGCTCGGGCGGGTTCTGCGGGGTGCAGCCGTTGTTCCGGACGAAGGTGTCGCGCAGTCCCCGTCCCGACGCGATGGGCAGCACGTTGTCCCTGATGCCGTGCAGGCCCATGTAGGCGATGGGCTGAGTACCGCCGTCGCATCCGCTGAGGTTCGCGCCGGCGTAGACCGCGACCGCGCGGAAGACCGTGGCCCGGGAGCAGGCGAGGGCATACGACATCGCACCGCCGTAGCTGAAGCCGGCGGAGAACAACTGCGTGGTGTCCACGCACAGGCCTGCTTCGAGCTGGCTGACCATGGCGTCGACGAAGGCCACGTCCTGGCCGCCTGGGTTGGCCCAGCCGTTGCCGTTGCCCTGGGGGGCGACGAAGATGGTGCTGTTGCTCGCGTCGGCCAGGCGCCGCAGGCCGTAGTAGGACCAGTTGTACCCGTCCGTTCCACCTGAGTCGACGTCGTTGGCCGTGCCGCCCCGCCAGTGGAAACCGAAGATCAACCGGTAGGGGTGGTTGTTGTCGTAGCCGGCGGGGACCCGCAGGAGGTAACTGCGGGTCTGGCCGCCGCTCTGGATCGTGTGCGTGCCGCTCGTCAGCGCCGGAGCCTTGCCGCAGCCGGCGGTCGCCCTGACGGTGCCTGGGGTGGCCGGCGCGGTCACTGCGCGGGCGCTGCCGAACGAGGTGCCCGCGGCCGACAGGACGAGGAGTATCGCAGCCGCGATCGACATCAAGAGTGGTTTGCGTTTCATACACTCCTTCTTCCGTGGGTGAGGAGGTGCAGGGGACGCGGTAGCCGGCGTTTCAGGCGCCGTTGATGGTCCATTCGTTGTTGGTGCTGGAGTTCGGCGTCCACATCACCGTGGTGGAGCCGACCGTGGTGCTGCCACTGCCGTCGAGTGCGGTGCCGGTTCCGCGGTTGACGATCTGGTAGCGGTTGCCGCCGAGGCTGTTGAGCGACCACTGCTGGTTGTCGCCGCCGTTCCACGCCGCCTGGCGGGCGGGAGCGCCGTTGGCGGAGTCGCCCCAGCTGTCGACGTCCATGCCGTTGGCGCGGTTCGTGATGCGGTGGTAGCCGTTGCCGAGGTCGATCAGCTGCCACTGCAGGTTGACGCTTCCGTCGTAGTTCCACTGCTTGAGGTTGGAGCCGGAGGCCACATTGCCCCCGCTGTCGAGCACCAGCCCGCTGGTCACGTTGGCGATCCGCACCCAGGTGGTCGAGCCTCCCGGCCCGCCCAGTGGGGGGATCCGGCCGGAGAAGGTGAGCTTGACCGTGTAGGCCAGGGCGCTGAACGGCGGGTTGGCCGAGGGCATGGTGAGGTGCAGGCCGGAGGCGTCCTGGACCGGTGCGGGCAGGTCGGTGTAACTGCCGGCGGCGTTGTTCAGCAGTTGGGCGCTCGTCAGGGTGCTGAGGCTGAACTGGTTGGAGTTCAGGGTCGTGATGGTCATGGTGCCGCCCTGCCAGCCCAGCGCGGTGGCGTAGAGGATCTTGTCGTCCTTGCTGCGGGTGAACCGGACGTCCTTGGCGGTGCCGGCCACCGGTCCGCTGAACGAGCCCCCGCCCATCTTGGTGGGGCCCTCGCCGTAGCTGGTCCAGGAGCGGGTGGAGTAGACCGCCTCCCCGAAGCGGCCGAGCCAGTCGCCCATGCCGAGCAGGATGGACTGCTGTCCGGAGGGGATGACGCCGGCGGCCGTCGGTGCGATGTTCAACAGCATGTTGCCGCCCTTGCTGACCCGGTCGATCAGCGAGTGGAGCAGCGCCTGCGTCGAGTAGTAGCCGATGCCCGTCGTGTAGCACCAGCTGGAGGAGGAGATGCTGTCGTCGGTCAGCCAGTAGGGGGTGAGCAGCCCGGCCGGGCCGCCGCGTTCGAAGTCGTAGACCTCACCCTTGGCGTTGAGGCCGTCCTTGTAGGTCGCGACCACGTCCTTGTTCCAGGAGACGGCCTGGTTGTAGTAGTGCGCGAGGAACTGGAGGCGGTAGGACTCCTGCACCAGGCCCAGGTCGAAGTCCTGCCAGATCAGGTCGGGCTGGTAGCCGTCGATGACCTCGACCAGCTTGTCGAACCAGAGTCTGTTCTCCGCTGCCGCGCCCTGCTGGCCGTAGAGCACGCGCAGCGACGCGTCCGACTGGGACGGCACGTGGTCGTAGTAGCCGTTGAAGTGGTACGCGTGGTGCAGCGAGGCCATGAACTTCAGCCCCTGCCCGCGGATGGATTGCGCGTGCAGTCCCACGAGGTCGAGCCGGGGGCCGTGCTGGACCGAGTTCCACGGGTTGGCGCGGCTGTTCCACATGGAGAAGCCGTCGTGGTGTTCGGCGACCGGGCCGGCGAACCTGGCGCCCGCGGACCTGAACAGCCGGGCCCAGGCGTCGGGATCGAAGTCGCCCCCGTCGGAGGCCAGTTCGGGCGCGAACCGCACGTAGTTGCCGGCCTTGTCGCGGGCGCCGTCGATGAAGTTGTGGTACGGCCATACCGAGGGGTCGCCGTAGGTGGCGATGTGGTGCCTGTTCTCGTTCGAGCCGCCGATGTACATGTTGCGCGGGTACCACTCGTTGCCGAACGCGGGAACGCTGAAGACGCCCCAGTGGTAGTAGATGCCGAACTTGGCGTCCTGGAACCAGGCCGGGGCCGGGGGGTGCTGGTCCACGGACGGCCAGCTCGCGGTGTAGCTGCCGGGACCGTCGGTCGCGGCGGCCTCGGGAGCGAACCGCAGCAGGCCGAAGGCCGTGGCCGCGCCGGCCGCCGCCAGCAGTCGACGGCGGCTGACCGGCAGGGAGGAGGAAGACATGTGGAGGCCTCTCGGGGGTGGTCGACTGGGGTGGTGCGGGAGCCGGTGGTCGTCGGCCGGTCACCGGATCAGTCGCGCGTCCACTGCTGGTTCCTGTTGCCGTTGCAGGTCCACAGCTGGAGGAGGGTGCCGTTGGCCGTACCCCCGCCGGTCGCGTCGAGGCACAGGCCTGACTGGTCGCCGGTGATCGTGCCGTCGGAGTGGAGCGTCCACTTCTGGTTGCCGCCGCCGTTGCAGTCCCAGATGTCCACCTCGGTTCCGGGGCTGGTGCCCTGTCCCGCGGCGTCCAGGCAGGCGTTTCCGTAGACCCGCAGCTCACCGGCCGAGGTGTTTGTCCACTGCTGGTTGGTGCCTCCGTTGCAGTCCCACAGTTCCACCTGGGTGCCGGCCGTCTGCGACTGGTTCGGCACGTCCACGCACCGGCCGGATGCGGCCCCGACGATCGCGCCTGTCGTGCCACCGTCGTTCCCGCCGCTGCCGGGGGTGATGGACAGGTTGTCGAACTGCGCCGTCTCACCCTGGCTGGTCGCGTAGCCGATCTGTCCGCCGGCCCAGGTCCGGTCGTTCACGGAACCGACCGTGGCACCGTCGATGACGGCGGTGATGGTGGTGCCGGAGAAGGTGAGCGCCAGGGAGTGCCACCGGTTGGTGCCCAGCGCCGTGGTCGTGCCATGGGCCAGGGTGGAGACGTTGCCGTTGGTGTTCGAGTTCAGGACCGACCAGGCACCGGTGTCGCTCACCCGCAGGTGGTAGGCGTTCAGTCCTCCGGTACTGCTGTAGTCCTGCGCGCCCGCACGGCCGATCAACTCCGCGTATCCGGCCTGTTCGAGCATCACGTCCGACGAGACGGTGTAGTTGCTCCAGCTCACGTCACCGAGCAGGGCGTGCGGATCGGACAGCGCGTCCCAGGTGATCGGCTTCTGCGGGCTCATCTGGCGCACGCACCTGCCGCTGCGTCCGCCGCCGCAGCCCACCTCCTCGAAGGCGCCCTGCCAGTCCATGAGGTACCTGGCCTCGGTGCCGGCGGCGTAACCGTCGAAGGAGTCGCTGTACGGCAGCTTCAGCGTGCCCTGGGCGGGACCGGTGACGGTGCCCTTGCCCTGGCCGGTCGTGGTGGTGAGGGTGTACACGCGGCCCGGCTGGACGGTGAGGCTGAAGCTGCCGCCGGACGGGGTGATGTCCGCGGTGTGCACGAGGTGGTCGGCCGGGTTGCCGGAGGTGACGTCGGTCGACCAGACGTGGACGGTCTTCGTGGACAGTCCCCCGGTGACGGTGAGGTTCAGCGTCTGGGCGCTTGGGGCGTCCATCGTCTCGATGACCGTGGAGTAGTCGGAGTTGTTGGTGGACTTCAGCGAGACGTAGCTGCCGTTGTTCCGGTTGCCGCCGATGTAGCCGCTGGAGGCGTCGAGGTAGTGCCAGCCCGGGGCGGTGAACTGGCTGGTCTGCGCCGTCACCCAGGCGTTCTTGCCGATCGCGTAGTGGCCGGACCAGGGCTGCGGGGCCAGGGCGAGCCCCATGGTGGGGTACGGCAGGTTGGGCGTGATCGAGGCGACGACCGGCCAGTTGAAGTACGCGGTCATCCGGCCGTCGATGTATCCGCGGTTGATGCCGCGCGCCACGGCCGGCGCTCCCCCGTTGTAGTCGTCCGAGCCGTTCTCGCTCGCCCACAGCGTCTTGCCGGACGACGTGGCGGCCGACGGTACCGAGCAGTTGGACTGGGACGACCGGTAGCCGCAGGGGTAGTGCGTGCCGATGGCGCTCACCGCGGAGGCGAACGCCGGGTCGGAGTTGATGTCGTTCGCCACGGACCAGTCGGAGTCGGCCGCGACGATCTTGACGTTGCCGTAGCCGTTGCCGTCGAGCGCGCTGCGCAGTTGTTCGTACCAGGAGATGTTGTAGCCCCGCTCGTTCCACCCACCGAGGTAGTCGATGCTCAGCCCGTGCTGCTTGGCGCAACCCAGCCACGAGAGCAGGTAGTTGACCATGTCGGTCGACCAGAAGTTCCCGCCGCCGATCCAGCCGGGCGCGCCCCAGGCGAGCCCGTACAGCTTGATGCCCGGATTACGGGCCTTGGCCTGCTCCATCAGCCACCATTCGTAGCCCCGGTCGCAGTTGAGGTCGGACCGGGTGTGCTGGTGACTCGGCTCGGCCCCTGAGGTGGAGTTGGTGTCCCCGCCGATCTCCGCCTTGAGGATGTGCAGGGAGGCGCCGTAGCCGGGCTTGAACAGGTAGTCCAGGATCTGGCCGCGCTGGGGCTCGGGATAGTCGAACAGGAGTCTGCTGTTGCCGCCCCCGCCGCTGATGGCACCGACGCCGTCGAAGGTCCGGCCGCCGGACGCGCCGTTGATCGTGATGGACGTGGCGGCCTGGGCCGGGGCGGCGGTCGTGGCGACGATGCCGCCGGCGGTCAGGAGGAGGCCCGTGAGCACGGCCGTCAAGACGCACAGACGCCGGAACAACCGGCTGAATGCTGACACGGTGGATTCCTTTCCCAGGTGTGAGGTGTCGCGTGCGAGGGGTCCGGTCACGGGGCCCGATGGCTGTGCGGTCGCCTGTCACCGGCCGGCTGCGGACCGCCCCCGTTGAGACTCAGCACTCCGGGCCGGGTCCGGGGTGACGCAGCGCGCCCGGCCGCCGTGCATCGCGTGGGTGTGTCCCCTCGCCCAGACCGGCCGACGTGCATCGCGTGGGTGTGTCCCCTCGCGCACACCGGCCGACGGTCTGCGTGCCGACGCCTTCTCGTCCTCATCCGGTCCTCCTGTGCGGTCGGTCGCTGCGGCGCGGGTGAGGGGCGGGACGGTCCCGCGCGTGGGCGGTTCGGTGACGCGCCGGGGCGGTGGTCGCGTGCCGCCCCGGTCGGCTGCCGCGGATCCTTCAGGGGGTCAGTTCAGCGACCATTTCTGGTTGGACTGGCCGTTGCAGGTCCACAGCTGGACGGGGGTGCCGTTGGCGGTGGCGGCACCGGTCACGTCCAGGCACAGGCCCGACTGGGCACTGGTGACGGTGCCGTCCGCGTTGACGTTCCACTGCTGGTTGGACTGGCCGTTGCAGGACCAGGTGATGACCTTGGTGCCGGGACTGGTGCCCTGGCCTGAGGCGTCCAGGCACAGGCGGCTGCTGCCGGAGTACACGGTGAGCTCCCGGGCGTTGGTCTGGGACCAGGTCTGGTTCGCCGCGCCGGTGCAGTCCCGGATCTGGGTCTGCGTACCCGCCGTCGTGGACGAACCCGTCGCCTCCAGGCACCTGCCCGCACCCACGGCGCGCAGCGCGCCCGTCCTGGTGCCGCCGGCCGTCCCGTAGCCGGCCGCGGTGATGGCTGTTTGCACGGCGTTCTCGGTGGCGTCGGAGGGGTAGCCCGCCGTCATCGCGCCCTCGAAGAACTCGCCCGAGCCCGAGACACTGTTGTCGCCGCCGGTGCCGAGCAGCACCGAACTGTCGAGCTTCATCGGCGAGTAGCCGTTCGGCAGCGGGCCGGAGAACGTGGTGGTCAGGCCGCCGCCGGCGCCGTTGCCGTATTTGAGGGTGAAATTGCTCGTGCCGTTGTTCTTCAGCCACGCGCTGACGAACGGGTAGTGCACACCGCTGTTGTCGGGATCCTTGTTGGAGCCGGTGTTGGTGTGGTACATCCCGTTCTCCAGGTCGGCCTCGACCCACGGACCGCTGCCGGTGCACCCGCCGAACCAGCAGGCGTTGCCCCAGTAGATGGCGTTCATGGTGGCGTTGCCCGTGTCGGTGTGGGAGTTCTCGCCGCTGCCGTAGTCGAAGCAGCACCACTGGTTGGTGTAGTCCGACGACGTCACCATGTAGATGCCCTCGGGCTGGGAACCGGTGGCCACGCCGTTCGCGTGGTCGATCCGGTAGCCGACACCGGGCTTGACCTTGACACCGAAGACCTGGTGACCGCCCGCGGTCACCGGCAGGGCCATGGCGTCGGCCCCGACGTCGGCTCCGTTGGGACCGGGCCCCTTCCAGTAGCCGCCCCAGGAGATCGGCAGGTCGTTGTGCTTGGTGGTCTGGTCGTAGATCTTCGTGATCGTGCACGATGTGCCCGAGCAGAAGGAGATCTGGGACGCCCCGTCGGCGTAGCCGCCCGCGCTCAGCACTCCGATGTCGCGGTAGCTGTGATCGGAGGACCTCTGGATCTGGTACAGCGGCCCGTTGTACGACGCGAGGAGCGCCCTGGTGGTGGAGTGCGCCGTCACGCACGGCGTACCGCCCGCTGCGTAGATGTCACACGGCAGCGACGCGTCGGCCGCGATGGCCTTCGGCGAGTGGGCGGCCGGGCGGGCGGTGGTGGCCGTGCCGGTCGGTAAGGACTCGGCGAACGCCGTTGTGCCGAACGCGGCCACGAGCATCGCCAGGGCGACGAGGAGCGCGGCTTTCCCTCGCCTCCGCCGGCGGTCGACGGCTGATCGGATCATGAGACCTCCTCTGTGAGGGTGCCGCCCCACGGCGGCGCCGTAGCTGTCTGTGGTCGGTGCGGAGGCGCCCGGTTGTCCGCGGCCGGCAGACACGCGGCAGGCTGACCGGTCGGGGCTCGGCCGGGGCGTGAAGGGGGGACTCATGCCGGCGTCCACCGCTGGCTGCTGCCGCCGTTGCAGGTCGACAGTTGGACGAGGCTTCCGTCGGAGCCGGCCCCTCCGGTGACGCCCAGGCACAGCCTGCTGGTTGGTCTGGCCGTTGCAGGTCCAGATCTCCACCTTCGTGCCCGGTGTGGTCTGGTGGTGGGGCGGTCCGGAACGTCCAGGCCCTCAGGCCCTTGCTTCCGTGCTCGGTCAACCGGTCGCCGCCCCGCTCCCCGGCGGCACCCCGGACCTGGAGGACCTGGTGCAGGCGCGGAACGGTTCCTGGTTCCAATGGGCCGGCACTCCCGAAGGTTCTGACGAGTCCATGACATATTCATGGTGCGACATGCTCCTCACGGCTCGGCCGCCGCGGTGGCGACGGAAGTGCACTGACAGGCGGAGCAATCCCGATCTTCTGTTCGATATACCGAACTACTGTCGGAGTATCGGGCACCGTGGATAATAGGGAACCGGTGAACGGCGTCAATACCTGCAGCATGAATCGGCAATCGCGTCGAAACGTTCGCAGCACCCGTGAAGGCACAACGCCGTAGACATACCCGACCAAACCAGCTGGCAAGGCTGTGCGAATGGGCACCCCTCGGCAGCGGAGCGGCGCCGCTCCCGGACGGCTTGGCCGCAGCCGGTCGCCCCTCCGGTACCAGCGCCCTGCTCTGGTTTTACGAAGAGCATCCGAAATTTCGAGACATCAGCGGATGCGGACCGAGCGCGGGCTGGGACGACCGAGGCCGAATTGACGGACCTGGTGAATGCTGCGGGGTGATCTCAGCCCGTGACAGCGAGATGAAGGACCAGGGCGGCTTGGACAAGGCTCGTGATCCGGGTGGTCGAGCAGCGGAGTTCGCGGAGGAGGCACCGGGACTTGAGGGTGGCGATGGCCTGCTCGACCAGCGCGCAGATCTTTGCTAGGCGGTGGTCGTGCCGATCCCGAATCCGGCCGCGAGCCGGGCGCAGGGCTGGTCATTGCGAGGTGGGCGTGGGTGAGCAGGGCCTGTCGGCCTGCGTTCAGGCGCCGCCGTCGGGTTCCGAGAGCGCGGCGGTGCTCCCTCAGGCAGGCGGTGAGGAAGCGCAGGGCGGGCCGAGCGGCGGCACGGCACGGCGCCCTCGACGGAGACGGGCTGAGCGAGCCCACCCGGCACGGCGGGGACGACCCGACGGCCCGGGACACGGGCCGAGACGGCCGCACGGCGCGAGGCACGGCAGCACAGGCCGGGCGCCGTGGCAGGGCCCCGGGGACTGTGAAACGCTCGGAAGCAGCGGCACATCCGTCCTTCACCGCACGTCGACGGCGGACGAGAGAGCCGGCCCGTCCATGACGGGAGCCCACCTTGGCCCTGTGTTCGCCGAGTGGGGAACACACGATGACGACGACCGAGCACCCGCACGACCACGACGGCCACCAGGATCCGACCCTGTACCGCACCCCGGCGGACGCCGTCGCCGCGCCCGGGGAGGCACTCGCCTACGTCGTCGGGTTCGACCCGGCCGGAGCGCGCCCGGACGCGCTGTTCACCGTAGGCACCGACCCCGGCTCCGCGGCGTACGGCCGGGTGATCGCCCGCGCCGAGGTGCCCGGCGTGGGCAACGAACTGCACCACTTCGGCTGGAACGCCTGCTCAAGCGCGCTGGCCCATGCCGGTCACCAGCACGCCGCGCGCCGCTATCTCATCGTCCCCGGACTGCGCTCCTCCAGGCTGCACGTCTTCGACACCGTCCCCGATCCGGCCCGCCCCCGCCTGGTCAAGACGGTCGAGCCCGGCGAACTGGCCGCCCGGGCCGGGTACTCGCGCCCCCACACCCTGCACTGCGGTCCCGACGGCGTCTTCCTGTCGTGCCTGGGCGGCGCGGACGGCGCGGACGGGCCCGGCGGCGTGGCCTTGCTGGACCACGACAGCTTCGAGGTGCTGCGCGGTTGGGAGAGCGAGCGCGGGCCGCAGCATCTCGCCTATGACGTCTGGTGGCACCTGGCCCAGAACATCGCCGTGACCAGCGAGTGGGGAACCCCTTCCATGATCGAGGGCGGTCTCGTCCCCGACCTGCTGCTGGGGCGCCGTTACGGCCACTGCCTGCACTTCTGGGAACTCGGCACCGGCCGGCACCTGCAGCAGGTCGACCTGGGCGACGCCCACCAGATGGTGCTGGAACTGCGTCCCGCGCACGACCCCGAGGCCACCTGGGGGTTCACCAACACCGTGGTCGACGTCGAGGACCTGTCGGCCTCGGTGTGGCGGTGGCACCGCGACGGCGAGGACTTCCACGTCACCAAGGTGATCACCCTTCCGGCCGAGCCCGCCCCGGCCGAGGACCTGCCCCCCGCGCTCAAGCCGTTCGGCGCCGTGCCCCCGCTGATCACCGACATCGACCTCTCGGTGGACGACCGGTGGCTGTACGTCTCTGCGTGGGGCACCGGTGACCTCATCCAGTACGACGTGAGCGACCCCCGGCAACCCAGGCGGACCGCGGCCGTGCGGCTCGGCGGCATCACCGCCCGCCGGCCGCACCCCGCAGCGCCCGACGTGCCGCTGACGGGCGGGGCCCAGATGGTCGAGGTCAGCCGCGACGGGAAGCGCGTCTACCTGACGAACTCCCTGTACGCCGCCTGGGACGAGCAGTTCTATCCCGCGGGCATCGAACCCTGGATGGTCAAGCTGGACGCCGACACCTCACACGGCGGGCTCTCGGCGGACAGCCGCTTCTTCCCCCACGGCGAGGACTTCTCCGGCCTGCGCGTGCACCAGACACGCCTGCAGGGCGGCGACGCCTCCTCCGACTCCTACTGCTACCGCCGCTGACCCCAGGGCCGGTACCTAGGTCCGAGGCCAGCGCCGGTGCGCCAGGGCGCGCCCGCACGGCCCGCCGCCTGAACGGCGCTGGGCTGAGCAATCGTCTCCACGCTCGACAGGCAGTTCCTGACCGCAGCCCCCCAGCCCGGGACAGCGGCTAGCGGAACGGCTGGCCAGCGCGCGCCGGACGGCACCGTGCCCCACAAGGCTCAGAACTACACCGTCCGCATGATTGGAGCCGGCCGGGGAGGGGTCGGCCGGGGGCGACACCGGGCTCAGGCCTCAGCCGGGAGTGGTGGCCCCGCTGAGGTGCGGGTTCCGGCGCCTTGCCGAAGAATCGTGTACGTCTGGTGCCCTCCCGGAAAGCCCGGCACCCGCGAGCGCTTCTCGGGTGCGGCAGGGCGCACGGCGAGGAGGTGCGTCATGCCCGTTGCCCTCACCGCGGGCGGGTTCCGTGGCTCGGGACCGGGCCATGACGCCTCAAGGGCCGGGCGGCTACCGGGGTGTCGTAGGCGCGATCGGACGCGGCCCGCTGCCGGGTGGGCCGCACTCGTGGAGAGGTGTACCGCCCGATGCAGATCGATCTGAGCGGACGTACCGCGCTGGTCACCGGCTCGACGGCGGGCATCGGGGAGGCGGCCGCGCAGGCGCTGGCCGCCGCCGGGGCCGATGTCGTGGTCAACGGCCGCGACGCCGACCGTGTCGCCGAGACGGCGGAGCGGATGGGGGGACGTGGCGTCACGGCCGACGTCGGGACGGCCGACGGGACGGCGCTCCTGATCCGGCACCTGCCCGATGTCGACATCTTGGTCAACAACGCCGGCGTCTTCGAGACCAGGCCCGTCTTCGAGATCCCCGACGCGGACTGGCTGCGCCTCTACGAAATCAACGTGCTATCCGGTGTGCGCCTGGCGCGCCACTACGCACCGCGGATGGTCCGGCGCGGGTGGGGCCGTGTGATTTTCGTCAGTAGTGAGGCGGGCGTGCAGACACCGACGGACATGGTCCACTACGGGATGACCAAGACGGCGCAGCTGGCCGTGTCCCGTGGCATGGCACAGGAGGTCGCCGGCACCGGGGTCACGGTGAACTGTGTGCTGCCCGGGCCCACGATGAGCGACGGCGTGCTGGCCATGTTCGACGAGCTGTATCCCGGCCTCGAGCCAGCGGAGCAGGAGCGGCGCTACCTGGCCGAGAACCGTGCCGCCGCCTCCCTGCTCAAACGGCTGATCCGTCCGCACGAGGTGGCCAGCATGATCACGTACGTGGCGTCGGAGCAGGCCTCGGCGAGCACGGGCCGGGCGCTCGGCGTCGATGGCGGCCTCGTTCCCACGATCGTCCCCTGACGGGTCGCGCAGTCCGTCCGCTCTTCTCGGGGCGGCGGCACCACCACTTGCATTAACCCGCGTCTGCAATTACCTTCATAGACAATAAGGCGCGTCTGCAAGGATTTAGTCCGTGCGTCCGGCACCGATCGTAAAGGCACCGCCATGTCACTCAAGAACATCCTTCCCGGCCGGCTCGGCTTCGGCACCGCCCCGCTCGGCAACATGTTCCGCGCGATCCCCGACGAGGAGGCCCGCGCCACCGTCGAGGCCGCCTGGGAGCAGGGCATCCGCTACTACGACACCGCCCCCTTCTACGGCGCCGGACTGGCCGAGGAGCGCCTGGGCCGGGTCATCTCCGCCAAGCCGCGCGATGCCTACGTGCTGTCGACCAAGGTCGGCCGGGTCATCCTGGAGGAGCCGGAGACCGATGTCCCCGACTTCGGCGAGAAGGGCGGTCTGTTCGAGCACGGCAACCCCAACAAGATCGTTCACGAGTGGACCGCCGAGGCCACCGAGCGCTCCATCGAGGGCAGCCTCAAGCGCCTGGGCGTCGACCGGCTCGACATCGTCTGGGTCCATGACATCGCCCAGGACTTCCACGGCGACGCCTGGTTGCAGAAGTTCGAGGAGGCCCGCACCGGAGCCTTCCGCGTTCTGTCCCGGCTGCGCGACGAGGGCGTCATCAAGGCCTGGGGCCTGGGTGTCAACAAGACCGAGCCCATCGAGCTGACCCTCGCCCTGGACGAGCCCCGTCCCGACGGCTTCCTCCTCGCCGGCCGCTACACCCTCCTCGACCACGAGCACGCCCTGCAGCGGCTGCTGCCCATGGCCCAGGAACAGAACGTCGACATGGTCGTCGGCGGCCCCTACAGCTCCGGCATCCTCGCCGGCGGCAGCCACTTCGAGTACCAGCAGGCCCCGCCGGAGATCATCGAGCGCGTCGGCAGGCTCAAGGCCCTCGCCGCCGAGCACGGCATCAGCATCAAGGCCGCCGCCCTGCAGTTCTCCCTCGCCCACCCCGTGGCCGCCGCCGTCATCCCCGGCGCCACCCGGCCCAGCCGCATCGCCGAGGACATTGCCGCCCTGGACGAGGACGTCCCGGCCGCGTTCTGGCGCGACCTGCGCGCGAGCGGTCTGGTCAGCCCGGCCGCCCCGCTGCCCGACGGCGCCTGACCCCGCACCCCCCGCACCCCCCGCACCAGGATCCAGGAGAACGACCATGGCCTCCACCTCCGTCAGCCGCATCGTGCCCGCCTCGCCCGAGAGGGTTTGGAGCCTCATCGGCGGCTTCCACGCCCTGCCCGACCGGCTCCCCTACATCCCCGAGAGCACCGCGCTCGAAGGTGGCCGCGTGCGCCGACTGAAGAACCCCGAGGGCGACGTCATCATCGAGCGCCTCGTCGACTTCAACGAGGCCGAGCGCCACTACAGCTACGCCATCCTCCAGGCCCCGTTCCCCGTCAACGGCTACGTGTCCACCATCCGGGTCCATGCGATCCCCGGCGAGGAGAACGCCGCCGAGGTCCAGTGGTCCGGCCGCTTCAACCCGGACGGCGCCACCGAGAACGAGGTCGTCGACCTGTTCACCGGCATCCACCGCGACGGCCTCGACGCCCTTCACAAGCCCCTCGCCGCCTGACATCGCGGCCGGCGCGGCACCCGGCACCCGGCCCGGACACGCCCCACACGTGCCCGGGCCGCGGTGTGCCGACGCACCAGAACCACGCTCCCGTCGTGTCAGCGCCAGCGGAGTTCCAGCGCCACATGGGTCAGGACGCTGTCGATGACACGGGCGTTGTAGTCGACGCCGAGCTGGTCAGGCACGGTGAGCAGCAGGGTCGGCGGCTGCGACGGCCTACAGCCCCGGCTCTTCGCGGAGGAACTTCGGGCCTTCGCCCGTCTCGGCACGTGACCGGCTCGCCGTAGGGCGTGCTCGGCACGGAGAACGCCCCGCGGACACTCGCCTTCGGCGTCGAAGGCACAACCCCTTCAGATCCAGCCTCTCTTCGCGGCCTCGGCCCCCACCTGAAAGCGGGTGTCGAGGCCGAGCCCGGAGGCGATCGCCGCGATCCGGCGGGTCACGGTGCGCGCGCTCGTCCCCAGCTGCCGGGCGATCGCCTGGTCCTTGTACCCCGCCTGCATCATCTTCAGCAGCAGGAGGTCCTGAGCGCTCGGCCCGTCGGCCGTCGCCGGGTCGGTGGCGACGACGGACTGCGCACGCTGCCAGTAGGAGTCGAACAACTCCAGGAGCGCATCGAGCAGTCCCGACCTGTGGACCACGGCGATCATGTCGTAACGGCCCGGGACCAGCGCGACCAGCGCGACGCGTCGGTCCATGATGCGCAGTCTGAACGGCAGGGCCGGCAGGATGCGGGCCTGCTCGCCGATCCGGGCAAGGTGGGTGATCAGCTCGAAACGGCCGGGCTGCGCCAGCGCCTCCGGGGTGTAGACGGACCGGATGTCGACGCCGCGGCCCAGCAGGTCCATCGTCAGGGCCTCCTCCAACTCGGTGCTGTAATGGCCGAGATAGGGAGGACGATCGAGCACCCAGAAGTGAGTGCGAACCGACTGCATCAGTTCGGCGACGCGCAACGTGATCTCCGCCTCGCCCGTGATCACCTCCACCAGTCCGGTCGGATCCTCCCGGAGCCGGCGGGCGCGGTACTCGTCCGCCAGGTCCTCGACGGCGCCCCACACCGCGGTGAACGCCGCCTCGCTCTCGGCCCGGCGTCTGGCGAGCAGCGCGCTCAACGCGGTGTGCGGGCTGACCGGACGGTACTGGCCGTGCCCTTCCTTCCGCAGCATGCCCAGCTCCACCAACCGGGAGATCGTGCGCCGGATCCGGCTGGGCGTCGTGCCCAGGATCTCGGCGATCTCGGTGGCCGTCCGGCCCGACCTGGTCAGACAGACCCGGTAGACCCTTTCGTCGAACTCGCTGATCCCCAGCGTGCTCAGCACCGGCCGCCCTCCCGTGATCACCACCCGACGGCCCGTCGGGATGCGCGTGACGCGAATCGCCAACTGGCGATCTACGACACGAGTCTGATCTAGACATCTCTCCTTCACAAGCCTTCACTCTGAACGTTCACGCCGTCTGTGGAAGGGATCGGAAACCTTCGATGCCGACGAGCCGTCAGGTGGCGCAACGTGGACGGCAGAGGACGACCGTGCTCTGCCCGACCGCAGAGCCGGGAGAGACCTTGTGAAAGCACACCACCGCAGACGCTGGAGCGTGCCGGTTGCGGCCGGCGCTCTGGTTCTCGCGCTGGCGGGCCCCTACGACGCGACTGCCTCGGCGTCCTCAGCAGCCCGTCTCGACGCCGCGTCCACCGCATCCGCGTCCGACCGGGTCCCCGCGGGCGACCACTCCGTCACACTGATCACCGGTGACGTGGTCACCACCCGGCGGAGCCCCGGCACCGACGGCGAGGCCGGAGGCACCGTCAGCGTCCGCGGTGCCGACGGGCGCCCCGTTCAGACCCGCATCCTGACGTCGGGCGACGACCTCTACGTGTTCCCCGAGTCCGTACTGCCCTTCGTCGCCGAGGGCACCCTGGACCGGCAGCTGTTCAACATCACGGACATGATCGCCGACGGGTACGACGATGCGCACCGCGACCAGCTGCCGCTCATCGTCTCCTACACGCACTCCGCCGGCACACGCCTCAAGGCCGCTGCTCTGCCCGCCGGGGCGACCCGGGTCCGCACCCTCGACGGCATACGCGGCGCCGCCCTCACCGCGGACCGCTCGCGCGCCGCGGACTTCTGGAAGTCCGTGGCCGGGACGGCGACGACCGACCGAGCCCGCAAGCAGGCCGCCGCACCCGCCTTCGCCGACGGGATCGCGCACATCTGGCTGGACGGCCTCGTCCACGCCGACCTCGCCGACAGCACCAAGCAGATCGGCGCGCCTCAGGTCTGGGCGGAGGGCAACACCGGACAAGGCGTGGACGTGGCGGTCCTCGACACCGGCATCGACGCGGGACACCCCGACCTCGTGGACCGCGTCGCGAGCCGGCAGAGTTTCGTACCGGGCGAGAACACCGACGACCACTTCGGCCACGGCACACATGTCGCGTCCATCGTCGCCGGCACCGGCGCGGCCTCCGACGGCAGGGAGAAGGGCGTCGCCCCCGGCGCCCGCCTCGACATCGCCAAGGTGCTGGACGACACCGGCTCCGGACAGACCTCCTGGGTCCTGGCCGGCATGGAATGGGCCGCGGTCGACCAGCACGCCAAGGTCATCAACATGAGTCTGGGCGAGGCGCAGGCGTCCGACGGAACCGACCCCCTCAGCCAGGCCGTCGACAAGCTCAGCGCCGAGACGGGCGCGCTGTTCGTCGTCGCGGCCGGCAACGCGGGCGCACCCGGCACCATCGGCGCACCGGGCGCGGCGAGCACCGCGCTGACCGTGGGCGCCGTCGACTCCGGCGACTCCGTGGCCGACTTCTCCAGCCAGGGCCCCCGCGTGGACGGCGCCCTGAAGCCGGAGATCACCGCGCCCGGCGTCGGCATCCTGGCGGCCAACTCCCGGTTCGACGGCAACGACGCGGGCGCCTACCAGACCATGAGCGGCACCTCCATGGCCACGCCCCACGTGACGGGCGCCGCCGCCCTGATGGCCGCCGCTCATCCGGACCTCACCGGAGGCCAGCTGAAGGACCTGCTGACCAGCAGCTCCCGGCAGACCCCGCAGTACGACGCCTTCCAGGCGGGCAGCGGCCGCCTCGACCTCGCCGCGGCCGCGCACGCCGGTGTCTTCGCCACGGCGACCGCGTACGCCGCGCAGGTCCCGCAGACTCCCGCCGGCGGCGTGCGGCGCCCGGTGACCTACACCAACACCACCGACACGCCGGTCACCCTCGCGCTGACCGTCGAAGCCGCACACGTCCCGGCCGGCGTGTTCCGCCTCTCCGCCCCCCAGGTGGTCGTGCCCGCGCACGGCAGCGCCGGTGTCACCGTGACCATCGACGGCTCGGTCGCCTCCGCCGACGGCCGGTACACCGGCCAGGTCGTCGCGAGAACCTCGGCCGGGAAGGTCGCGGCGCACACCGCCGTCTCCCTCGGGGACGTCGAACACAAACTGACCATGACGTTCAAGGACGCCCATGGCCGGCCCATGTCCGGCGTGGTCGAACTGCTCAGGTCCGGTGACGACTCCCCCGCGTTCGTCGAGATCGACGGCTCCGGCACAGGGCAGATGTACCTGCCCAAGGACGTGTACTCGGTGCTCTCCTTCAAGACGGTGCAGGGCGTCCACGGCCCCCACTCGTGGGGCATGGCCCTGCTGGGCGACCCCGACGTCAACCTGGACCGCGACACCACCGTCACCCTTGACGCGTCCGGGATCGACCGCATCGACATGACGGCCCCTCAGCGGACCGAGACGACCTATCAGCGGCTGGACTACACCCGCATGATGGGCGGTCAGCTCTGGCGGGACTACATGGAGACCCAGACCAACTACGACAGCCTGTGGGCCCAGCCGACCACCCACAAGGTCACTCACGGCGACTTCTACCTGGCGGCCCGCTGGCGCAAGGAGAAGCCCGCGCTGGCCGTCTCCACCCGCACCACCGACTTCACCGATGTGCTGCGCCAGGACGGCGTCACGCCCCTGCCCAAGGGCAGTGCCAAGCTCCCCCTGGTCTTCGCCGGCCAGGGCGCGAGCAGCGACTACGCGCACCTCGACGCGCACGGCAAGGCCGTGGTGGTACGCCGCAACGACGACGTCACCGACATCGACCAGGCGGCCGCCGCGACAGCCGCGGGCGCCGAACTCATGCTGGTCGTCAACAACGTGGACGGCCGCGGCTTCCGCCGCTACAACGCGCCGTTCGGCTCGACACCCGTCCCGCTCGACGTGGGCCTGCTCAGCACCGACGAGGGCGAGAAGCTCGTCCAGCAGGCCCGGGCCCGTAACGCCTCCGTCACGGTCGACTCCGCGCCCGTGAGCCCGTACGTCTACGACCTCAGCCGGACCTGGCACAACGAGATCCCCGACCGCATGGTGGTGGCGGGCAGTTCCAGGAACCTCGCCCGGGTCGACGAGACCTTCGCCAGCCCGGCTCCGGAGGAGACCGGCGGCGAGTTCCGCTTCGACTGGCCCGCCTACAACAACTGGGCCATCGGCGAGCTGATGCCGGAGCCGGTGCGCGGCAAGCGCACCGACTGGGTCTCCACCGGCGGGTTCAACAGCTGGAGCCAGAGCGCTTACGCGGACGGCATGGTCTTCGAAGCCGGGGCCAAGACCGCCTACCGGGCGGGCAGCAGGCAGTCCGAGGAATGGTTCGAGCCGATCGAACGGCCCTACCTGAACGACGTCTACAGTCTTCCCACGCGCAAGGGCGACCATCTGTACATCGACATCCCAGCCTGGGGCAGCCGCGACCACGTCGGCATGAACCAGATCGACAGCGGAGCGGAGCAGCGCCAGACCCTCTACCAGGGCACCAAGGAACTCGGCACCGGAACCTTCACGAACGTCTCGGGCGACGCGCCCAGCGCCGGTAAGCTGCCGTACCGGCTGGTCGTCACGGGCAAGCGCGACGTTCCCTTCACCCCGTACTCCTCCGGCACCCGCACCGAGTGGGACTTCACCTCGAAGGCGGCGTCGGACGGCTCCGACACGGTTCTGCCGCTGCTGCAGATCGACTACACGGTCGCCACCGACCCGGCCGGGCGGGCCGGGAGGCACGACACCCTGTCCGCCACCGCCGCACAGCTGCCGGGTGCCGCCGGCGCCGGCCGGGTCGGCGCGGTCACCCTGGAGCTGTCCTACGACGGCGGCACGACATGGCACAGGGCCACCGGTGACCATGACGGACGGTACCGCCTGGACGCACCGAAGAACGCGTCCTACGTGTCACTCAGGGCGAGCGCCGAGGACTCGGCGGGCAACGCGGTGCACCAGACCGTGATCCGGGCGTTCGGCCTGCGCTGACGCCATCCCGCGGCTCGCACGCGGGTCAAGGCCGGTCCGTCCGTGGTAGCACGACCACGGACGGACCGTTCGCCGTCTGGCGGCCCCGTACCGGACTCCGGCGTCGGCACCACCCACCCCGACCTCGCCCCGCGCATCATCGGCACCCGGAGCTCCGTCCCGGGCGAGGACGTCATCGGCCACACGGTCACGGCACCCACACCGCCTCACCGTCGCCGGAACCGGCGCCGCGTCCGGCGGCAAGGAACGAGGCGTCGCCCCGATGCCGACCTGCTCGTCGGCAAAGTGCTCGACAACTCCGGCTCCGGCGCGATGTCACAGATCATCGCTGGCATGGAAGCGGGCGGCCGCTCCAGGCGTCGGAGCCGGCTGGCGCGCTGGGCTTCGGTCTTCCCGGTGAACACGAACGCCACCGGCACGTACCCCTCGCGGCCCGTCGCCGGGTGGATCCGCGACCACTGCCGGAAGGCGTGCACGGCCGCGGCCAGGCCGTCTCGTCTGGCGAGAGGCAGTGATCAGTCGACCTTCCAGCCCGCTGGCCGGTCTCGTCGGCGACCCCGAGCTTGTCGAATATCGATATGTTCTTCCATCTTGGACCTATCGAAAGTCGATAGGTAGGGATGCAATGAACACGCGACTCACGAGGACCCTGGCCTCGGCGACCTTACTGCTGGCCGTTCTCTGCGGGGTCGCTTTCATCGGCACAGGGGTTACGCACATGATCGACGACGGGGCGGTCTGCGTGCAGACGGACTTCTGGCAACTGCCCTGGCTGCTGTTCGGTGCGCTCGCGCTGGCGCTCTTCTCCCGGCCACTCAGGGCAGTCTTGCTGCAGGGGCCGTTCACCGAGGTGGTGGCACACCGGCTCTCCGTTCTCGGCTGGTTCGTCACCGCGGGCACGCCGCTGGCCGGCCTCATCGTCGGCTGGTCTCAGTCCTGGCTCGTCGGGAGCATGGCGCCGATCGTGGGTTCCGGGCCGACGGTCTCCGGGCCGCTCGTGCTCATCCTTGCCGGCCTCGCCGCAGTGATCATGGGGAAGATCATGCGCGAAGGCGTCCGCATGCGAGAGGACCTCGAAGGGACCGCACTCACCGAACTGTCCGCGCAGGTGGGTACCACCGTCGTAAGCCTGTCCGTACTGAAGAACGGGCGGGCCAGGGCCATCCGCCTCTCGACCCTGTCGAGGATCTGCGAAGTCCTGCGGTGCCAGCCGGGAGACCTGATCACCCACGACTTCGCCGAGCCGACCCAGAGCCGACCACTCTGACAGACGATCCACTCCGCGGACTGCCGCTCACGACGGGCGCGAGTACCCCGGCAGACCGTCACCCAGCTCTCTGGCTACGACTTCAAGTCGGCGAAGGCTCCGCCGGGGCGGCACCGGATGCGCCTACCCGCAAACCGCCCTGGACGACCACACACGCCTGGCCCACACCGAAGACCTGCCCGACGAGACCGCCGCCACCTGCGCAGGCTTCCTGCGACGAGCGACCACCTCCGGGTTGGAGGCTCTCCCACAACTTCTCGCTCAGCCGCGACGTTTCGGCGGAGCGTCTCTCATGGGGTTTCGATCAGCCAGGTGGGCCGGAGCGCACCGGCTGTCTGGGCTCCGAGCTTGTTCAGCTGTTCGACCGGAAGCCCGTGGGAGCGCGGCCTCCCATCGTTGCGCAGGACAGCGGTGACCGCAGTAGTCCGGGACACGCGCATCATTCCGGGTCAGGGTGGTCGGCCCTGCCGTACCTTGCTCAGCTCCGGAGCGCTCGGCGGATCAGTCCTCGTGCAGGAGCCAGCCGATTTGCAGTTCTTCCGCGCCCGGGCGGAACGTCCGCATGAGCTCGGCGCGCTCGGGGTCGCCTTCGGGGAGGTTGTCGGCGAGGAGGGCTTGCGCGGCGATCGTCTGGGGCCGGGCGCCGAGTGCGGCGCGCAGGTGGAGTGAGCGGCGCAGCATCGATATCCGTTCGGCGGGCTCCTTGTGCGGTGCGAGGTGCCGGATGATGTAGGACTCGAAATAGCCGTCGCCGTACTTCGTTGCGACCGCGAGAGCCGTCTCGTAGAGAGGGAGGGCGCCGGTCGGGTCCTCGTCGATGTTGTCCAGCAGGACGGCCCAGTGGTACTCGGCCCAGGCACGCTGCTTCTCGTCGCCGCTCTCGACTACCGCGCGGTAGCCCGCCTCCGCCACGGCGCGATCGTCGGTGCGGGGGCCGCGCTGGAACAGCAGTCGGCTGTAGGCCAGTCGCACTGTGAGCAGGTGTGCGGTCGGTGATGCGGGATCGAGCGCCGCGACTGCCTTCTCGGCCTCCTCGTGCCCCTCGATCTGGAAGAACCAGCGGTCGACGGTGACTACGGCGAGCTGCCGGACCTCGTGCGCTCGGCCCTGGCGCAGTCGGTCGACGGCTCCGCCCCCGAAGCCGTGCACCGCCTGCTGCGCGATCACCCGCCGGTAATGCATCTGTCCGACCATGACGGCCTCGGCGGCTGGCACATCCACTTCAGCCGCGACGGCACCCCGGCCAAGCGCTGGGTCGGCCAGCTGATCGCCGCCGAGCTGGCCCTGGTCGTGGCCGGGGATCCGGCGGTGACGCTGGGTCGGTGTGCCGCGGCCGGGTGCGGAAACTACTTCGTCGACCAGTCACGGAACCGGACGCGCCGGTTCTGCTCCAACGCGTGCGCGAGCCGGACGACGGTCGCGGCGTATCGGGCCCGGACGGCAAAGGACTCCTGGCACACCGTCCACAAGAGCGCCCTGGTCACCGCTCCTGCTTCGTGCGGCCGGCTGAAGCCTGCCGGGTGTCCGCGCCAGAGCCGACCTGCCGCAGGGTCTGCTGGGGGCCATGCCAGTCCAGGCACATCACGGTCGCGTCATCCACGAGCTGGCCCCCGGCGGCGTCCCGGACCGCGGACGTCAGCGTCAGCGCCGCCTCCCGCGGGTGCAGATCACGGGTACGCTCCAGCAAGGCCAGCAGGTCGACCTTCTCCCCATGACGTTCGAGCATGCCATCGGTCACCATGACCAGACGGTCACCCTGGCGCAGGTCAATGTCCTGAACACGGTAGGGGTGCGGCACGGACACGGACAGCCCGAAGGGATGGTCCACCTCGCAGCTGATCACCTCCGCAGCCCCCTCACGCATGCGCAGTGGCCAGGGGTGTCCGGCATTGACGAGCTGGGCCCGACCCGTGTGAAGGTTGATCCGCAGCAGTTGCCCGGTGGCATGGCCGTGGCCGTGGCCAGCCAGGGCCTGGTCGGCCCGGTGGGCCTGCTCGGCCAGGCCGGCTCCGGCCCGGCGGGCGCCACGCAGGGCGCTCACCAGCACCGTGGCGGCCAGGGCAGAATCGATGTCGTGGCCCATGGGGTCGGTCACCGACACGTGCAGAGTGTCGCGGTCCAGCGCGTAGTCGAAGGTGTCACCGCTGAGGTCTTCGGAGGGCTCCAGGTGCCCGCACAAAGTGAACTGCGCAGCCTCGCACGACAGTGAGGGGGGCAGCAGCTGGTACTGGATTTCAGCGGCCAGCGTGGGGGGCCTGGAGCGTTTGCCCCAGGCGTAGAGGTCGGTGAAGCGTCCGTTGGCGATCACCACGTAGGCCAGGATGTGGGCGGCTTCTGCGACCTCGTCGAGGACCTCATCATCGGGATCGGCGGGCAGGAGCAGCTCCAGCACTCCGATGGCATCCCCTCGGTTGGTGACAGGCACGATCACCCGCTGTCCCTGGCCGGTCGCCTCCTGATACAACCGCTGGGTGCGGATCACCTGCTCGTAGACGCTGCCGAACATGGGAATCCGCTCCGATTCCCGCCCACCCTCCACACCGTCGGCAGTAGCCAGCCGCGCCACCGCCTTCCCCGTCAGGTCCACGATGAGGAACGACACCTCCGTGGCCCCGAAACGCCGCCGCAGGTCCTCAGCGACCACCGCGACCGCATCCACCGGCGCCGCCCTCTCCGCCGCAGCCAGCAGCTGGGAAAGGCCACTCTGCCTACCGCTCACGACCACGGCCCCTTCCACCAGCCCCTTCTACAGCTTGGGAACCCGGACACCGGGCGTCAATCCGTGCGTGATCACGGTAGGCGGTCAAGCTGTCCGTACACGGAGACGAATCGCCCGGCTCCCCCTGGCGGCGCCGCCGTCTGGTCGCGCAACTCGACGAGGCGCTGACGTATTCGGCCCTGCTTCCACAACCGCGGGCCCAGCTCACACCGCGACTTTCCCGCCCGCAGCCCGGCCTCCGTGTGGACCCCGGCATGGTGACCCGGCACTGCGATGGCAGGAAGGTCCGCGGCTACGTCGTCTACTCGTGCCCCACACCCAGCGGGCGCCGGCCCGCACCCGGATGTCCAAAGGCGCCACAAGGACGTACAGCGGCATCGGCCTGTCTGCTCCCGGCATGGCAGGAAGCCGGACGTTGTCGCGGGTGTGGTGAGCCATCGCAGACGCTGCCACCCGACCCGCTCCTCTACCGGTGGTAGAGGAGCGGCGATGAAGTCCGGAGATGGCAGCAGACGAGACGAGCATCAAGGTGAGCGCGGCGACGCGGGACCGGCTGGCCCAGCTGGCGGCCGAGCACCGCACGACCATCCGGGACCTGGTGGAGGACCTCGCGCAGGGCACCTCGACCCAGGGCGAGTACGCCGAGCTGGCCTCCCCCCTGGGCAGCGCGCCGAGCGAGGAGACCAAGGCGAAGGCCCGCACCCTGCTGGAGCGCCTGGGCGCCACTGCGCCCAACGGGACTCCGCCGCCCGGCGCCTCGTCGAGCGGCCGGCGCGGCGGTGAGAGAGTGGTCGCATGTGCGGTCGACACGTCTCCACCCGACGCCCGCAGGACCTGGTACAGCTGTTCCAGGCCGCCAGTGGCCCACCACGGAGGCGCTGGCACCAAGCGAGGCATCAGTTTGGGCTTGAGTGCCGGCCCTTCTCCGTGAACACGTTGATCAGGCCGTGGGCTGTGTTGTCGGCGGAGTCGATCCCGGGCATCTCGTCGGTGACGGCCTCGGCGCTGCGGCGGAACATGGTCTGCTCGTACTCGGTGAGCGCCGTTTCGATGTCGTCGGGATGCGCGGCGATGGCTTCACCGAGTTCGGCGCCGTCGAGCATGGCCAGGTTGGCGCCCTCGCCGTTGGGAGCCGCGAGGTGGGCGGCGTCGCCGAGCAGGGTCGCCCCGGGCAGGCTCTGGATGATCGATACGCACACGCAGCAGCGAACTCCCGCATCCAGACCGGTGAGTCGCAGGACGTCGCGATCAGCCCCGACGGGCGCCGGGCCTACGTGACCAGTCCCTCGACGGTCTTTCCCACGGTGAGGGTGATCGACACGGCCACGACCATGGAGGTCGACCATGTCCCCGTCGGCCACGGTCCGTTCGGCCTGACCGTCACCCCCGACGGCCGCCGCGTCTACGTCGCCAACGCCTACTCCGACTCCCTGTCCGTGATCGACACGGCCAGCGACAAGGTCGTCGACGAGATCAAGGTCGGCAGCGACCCGGTCGACGTGGTGATGTCCCCCGACGGCCGCCTGGTGTACGTCGCCAACTCCGGCTACGGGACCCCCACCTCCCTGTCCGTGATCGACACAGCCACGGACAAGGTCGTCGGCCGGCCCGGCCGCCTCGGCGACTTCACATACGGCCTCGCGGTGACACCCGACGGACGCCGGCTGTACGTCACGGACCTGCTGGGCAGCGTTTCCGTCGTCGACACGGCGACCGGCAAGACGACCGGCGGCCCCATCCCCGTCGGCTCGCACCCGAAGGACGTCGTGGTGAGCCCCGACGGCCACCGCGCCTACGTGACCAACGAACACTCGGACAGCCTGTCCGCGATCGACACGAGCACGAACAAGGTGACCGACACCATCCGCGTCGGCGGGCCGACCCGTATCGCGCTGACGCCGGACGGCCGCCACGCCCGGATCACACAGAGCTGTCGCGGGTCGGTGTCGGTGATCGATTTCTGAGAGGGCGGTTCGTGACGTCTGATTCCGAGTGAGGCTGGGCCGGGTCATACGACGCCTGGTCAAGCTCCACACCCTCACCGATGCCGACACCGGCAGCTTCACCAGGAATCACCAGCCGGCCGAGCACCGTGACCAGCAGCCCGCAGCCGGGCCCGCAGTTCGCTGATCCGGGTGCGGAGGCCGTCGGCCAGGCCTCGGACGGCGTCTTCCCGGATGTCGAGCGCGTCGAGCAGGGGCTGGACGTTCACGTGCTCATCTTGGCGCACCGGGTTCGCTCCATCGACAGGGTCCGCGTAGCGGTCCGCGCGGGCGCCGGAGGCGTCGGCTGCCTTGGCGAACGCGTCCTGGAGGTGGCACAGCCGCTTGGCCGTGAGATCGTCATCCGTCAGCGCTCTGCCCGGTGGGCCCCGCCGCCGGTTCGGTCTCCGGGCTGCTGCCCACAGCACAGCAGTTCGGCGGATCCAGTGGAGTGACCGCGGCCGGTCTCGCCTACTACGCCCCGCCGCCGACGCGGACACCGCGTTCCGGCACGCCATGCTCTACCAAGTCGCCGCCTTCACTGTCACCGCGGTGATCAGCCTCGGGCTCCGCCACCGGCCTGGCACCGAGCCCATGCACGGCCACAGCAGTCACGGCGGAAGGGCACGTATACAACCAGGAGATCCTCGGACGTTGCGCGCATCTGTCAGACCAGTGTGGGGGCGAGGTCGACGGGGTACTTCACTTGCCGTTCGAGCCGGTCGAAGAGCCGCTGTGCTTCATGGTCCGCTCTGCCGCTGGGGTTCGGCGAAACCGGGCCGGGCGGTTCGGGTCCCGACTACGATCCGGCCCTGCCGGTGGAGTGCGCGGACGGGCAGGTGACCTCCCAGGCCGCCTCGATCATCTGGAAGATCTCGTCCACCGTGGCTTTCGGATCGGCCGCCGCACGGGCCAGCGAATAGGCGTCGATCACGAACCTCGCGATCGCCCGGCAGGCCGTTGGGGTCCGTGACAGGCCGGGATCGGCGGCGATGGCCGTTGCCAGCGACTCCGCGTGGCGCAGTCTCATCGACTCCTCGTAGTCCCGCAGGGCGGGTGATGCGTCGATCATGCGCCAGATGGGGGCGGCACTGTCCGCCGTGCAGTGGCGCACCAGGGCCTGGATCTCGCGGCGCAGCGCGGGGATCAGCGGTTCGTGCGGCGCCCGGTCGGTGACTGCCCGCGTGAGGCGTTGCTCGAAGTCTTCGTCCTGCTCGAACACCAGGGCCTCTTTCGAGGCGAAGTGAGAGAAGAGCGTGGTGACGGCCACGTCGGCCTCGGCAGCCACGTCACGGATGCCTACCGCGTCGTACCCACGTTCCAGGAAGAGTCGCAGGGCGGCGTCAGCGATCTTCTGGCGGGTCACGGCCTTCTTGCGCTCACGTCGTCCGGTCGGCACGGTCATGCACCTCACACTATCAGGTGTGAATCTGTAACGGTTACAAAACACTATCCGTTAGTGCTACGGTCACCTCATGAAGAAGGTGAGCTTCGCCGAGTTCGGCGGTCCGGACGTCCTGCAACTCATAGACGCCGAGGAGCCCCACGCGGGCCCCGGCCAGATACGCATCGCCGTGCGGGCGGCGGGCGTGAACCCCGTCGACTGGAGGATCCGGGAAGGCCAGGTCCTGGGGGCCCATCCGATCGAGTTGCCCTCCGGAGTCGGGCTGGACGCCTCCGGGGTGGTGGACGAGGTCGGTAAGGGCATCGAAGGGGTCAAGGTCGGCGACCGCGTGTTCGGCGAAGGGTCGAGCACGTATGCCGAGTTCGCCGTGCTGTCGGCCTGGGCCCGTATGCCCGAGGGGCTGACGTTCGAAGAGGCAGCCGGGTACCCCTCCGTGGTGGAGACCGCGCTACGCGTCATCCGCGAGGTCGGTGTGCAGTCCGGGCAGACATTGCTGGTCAGCGGCGCGTCGGGGGGAGTCGGTTCGGCGGTGCTGCAGATCGCCCGTGACCGCGGCATCAAGGTGATCGGAACGGCTGGGGCCGCGAACCAGGACTACCTGCGGAGCTTGGGTGCCGTCGCCACGACATACGGCGAGGGCTGGGTCGAGCGGGTGCGGGAGCTCGGTCATGTCGACGCGGCTCTCGACCTTGCCGGCTCGGGCGTGCTCCGCGAACTCGTCGAACTGACCGGGGACGCGCAGAGGGTGATCTCCATCGCCGATCTCAAGGCGCCGGAGTTCGGCGTCCGGTTCTCCGGCGTGGCCGGGAGCGTGCCGGAAGCGCTCGCCGAGGCCGTCGACCTCATCTCGCAAGGACAGCTCCACATCCCAGTCGAGAAGTCGTACACGCTCGCCGAGGCGCCGGCGGCACACATCGACAGCCAGGCCGGCCACACGCGCGGGCGCCGGGTTCTGGTCGTCTGAAGCCGGCTACGCGAACAAAGCCAGCCGGGTGGGGAACCAACAGGGCTCCCGTACTGCTGAGTTGAGACTGCGAACACCTACCTCAACAGCACGGGAGCCCTGTGCGTCGTTGCGCACCTCGCCCTCACGCCGGCTCCGTCCCCCGGTCGGCAGCCGCTCCGGAAAGGCTCGGTCGATCGTTTGCTCAGACGGGAAGTTCGGTGATGCTGAGGGCGAAGTTCACGTTCCCCATCCCGTGGTCGGCGAGGCCCACCGTGACCACGCCCGCTCCTTCCAGCCAGTGCGCCATTTTCAGGCCGCCGACGTCGAGCGGGCGCATCCCGAGGCTCTCGATGAACGCCTCCACACTGGCCTTGGCCTGCGCATCGTCGCCGGCGAGGAAGACGTCGGGCCGACCCTTCTGCAGGACATGGCGGAAGATGGTGTTGAACGCCTTCACCACGCCGGCGCCGGCCGGGGCACGCCTTGGCGACTTCCTGCGCGATCGAGGTCTCCTCGCGGTGGGCCAGCCCGTCGAACGTGGAGTTGAAGGGGTTGCTGATGTCGACGATGACCTTGCCCGCGAGAGCGTCTCCGTACTGGGCTACGGCCGGCACGACGCCGTTGTACAACAGGGCCACGATGACGATGTCCCCGGCCTGGGCGGTGCCCCATTCTCCGGTCGTGGCGCCGTCGCCGAGAGCCTTGGCCAGTTCAGCGGCCTTGGACCGGTCGCGGCCCATGACCTCGACGGTGTTGCCGCCCGCTATTGCCCGCGCGCCGATGGTGCCGGCCATGTTTCCGGTGCCGATGATGCTGATGTTGCTCATCAGATGTCCTGCCCTGGTTGTGGGTTGCTTGGTTCAGAGGGCGGTGGTGCCGCCGTCTGCGACCAGTTCCATGCCGTTGACGTAGCTGGAGTCGTCGGAGGCGAGGAAGAGGGCGGCGGTGGCGATCTCGTCGGGGCGGCCCATCCGGCCGCGGGGGATGAGGGACTCGAACTGGCGCTTGGTGGCCTCGTCGAAGAGTTCTTCCTGCTTGGCGGTGGCGACCTGGCCGGGGGTCAGGACGTTGACGCGGATGCGGCGGTCCTTGAGCTCGTTGAGCCAGATGCGTGCCCACGCCTGCTGGACGGCCTTGCTGCCGGCGTAGACGCTCCAGCCGGGGAAGGCGCCCAGGGAGGCGTTGGAGCCGGTCATGAGGATGGAGCCGCCGTCGTTGAAGAGCGGAAGGGCCTTCTGGACGGTGAACAGGGTGCCGCGGGCGTTGAGCCCGAACCAGGTGTCGAACTGGGCCTCGGTGATTTCGCCGAGCAGGGCGGGCTCGCTCCCGCCTGCGCTGGCCCACAGCACGTCGATGCTGCCCTTCTCCCGCTTGACGGTGTCGTAGAGGCGGTCCAGGTCGTCCAGGTCGGCGGCGTCACCCCGCACGCCGGTGACGTTGCGGCCGATCTGCTTCACGGCCTCGTCCAGGGCGTCCTGGCGGCGGCCGGTGATGAAGACGTGCGCTCCCTCGTCGACGAACAGCTTCGCGCCTGCCAGCGCCATGCCGGTGGTGCCGCCGGTGATGACCGCGACCTTGCCGTCGAGTCCAAGCGCACGGCCTACCAGCACTTCACCAGCAAGGACGAACTCGTCGCCGAGTACCTGCGCCGGTTCGACCCCTCCGTTCTGTCCGGCGTGTTCGACCGCACCGACCTCACGCCCCGCGAACGGCTCCTCGCCGCCTTCGACATCCCCCCACCACCCCCCTGTGCCCCTACATCGCCGCCGCCGTCGAACTCCACGACCCCCAGCACCCCGCCTCCCAGTACGCACGCGACTACAAGAAAGCCGTCGCCGCGCGGCTCGCCGACACGGCCCGCGAAGCCGGCGCCGTCGACCCTGAACAGCTCGGCGAGCAGCTCGCGCTGCTCCTCGACGGCGCCGCGGCCCGCACCCGGGTCCTCAACGCCGACGCCTTCCCCACCGCCGCCGCCATCGCCGCCGTCCTCATCGACAACGCCATCCCCGCCACAGCCGGCGATGACCGGCGACCGGAGGAAGTGTCGAGTTGACTCGGCACTCCGCGGCCGGGCTGGACGCGCTGCCGATCGGGCGGTTGCACCCGCCGGTACGCGACACCAGCCGCCCGGCACCTCGCCCGGATCTGGCGACGAAGCGCAAGTAGGCCGTGTTGCGGCGCTGGTGGTCCTGGAACGGCCCGGCCGGCAGGGTCACCGCGGTGAGCGGAACGGCCGTAGGGCGGCGGCTCGCCGGTGTGCTGTCCGCGCGGTCCGCAGGGCGGCGTGGGCGGTGCCGCCGCCCACGACCGACAGGGCCGCCGCCGTGGCACCGGCCGCGGTGAGGAAGGACCGTCTGCCGAGGGGCGGGGTCACGAAGTCCTCCGCATGCCGATGGCAGCGGGTGCGGATGCCTGTCCCCACCCGGCAAAGGCGTCTTCGATATCGAAAGCTGTGCGGCACGCTGTGCGAGGGCCTACGGTGAAGGACTTGCTCGATGTCAACGGCACAGGAGAGAACAACCGTCAGGGCCCCGCTCCCTGGCACACCCGGCCCGGTGGCCACGATCCCTGCCCATGTCCGTACGCGCACCCGGCGGTACCTCCCGGCCGAGACGGCTCGCCCGCACGGCGTTCCTGCTGGCGGGCGGCCTGTTGCTCCTGTCCGGCGGCGAGGACCGGTTGGGCGGGCCCCCGCCGCGCCCGGCGGGACCGCCCGCCGTCACCGCGTGCCGGACGCGATCGGGGGACCTGATCGCCGACCAGGAACAGGATCGGCACGCACTCGGGGTGCCCTGCCGACCAAGATCTTCAAGCGCAAGACCCGCAGCTCAACTCATTCTGAAACGATCGGTTACTGGTAAGGCCCACACGCACGCTCACTCCCTCACTGCCGGCTCTCCCAGTCCCGCAGCCATTGTCCGAACTCGGCGGCGACGATGCGCTCGTCATGCACGCCGGCTGCGTCGTCGGAGGCCAGCCAGACGATGGGCGGGCCCATCACCGTGGGACTCAGGAACCCGTGGCCCTCGGGGGCGACGTCCTGGGGCAGCATCCCGGTGACCGTCGCGCCTCCGGGCAGCAGCAGGTTGACGGTGACGCCCGTGCCCCGCAGGTCTGCCGCCGTGATGCGCGACAGCGCCTCGCTGCCGGCACGCGACGGCCCGTAGGGAACGAAGCCGGCGCGTCGCATGGTTGACTGGTTGATCGAGATGTTGACGATGCGGCCACCGCCGGATGCCAGCATCCGTGGCGTGATCTCGCAGGCGACCAGGAAGTAGCCGGTCAGGTTGGTGTCGATCACCGCGCGGAAGCGATCCGCTTCAGCGTGTCGGAACGCCTGACACCGGGGTACGACAGGATCGAGATCGGCAGCGGCTCGGACGCGAAGAGCCATGCGCGAAGGCAGGAGACCCCGGCGTGCGGCCAGGCACCGGACAGCGTGTGCCCTGGGGCGGAGGAGTGCTTATGCCCTTCATGGCGTCCCTGCCGAGAGCCCGGATCGTTCGTGTCACGCTGTGGTGGGGGATGTCCGATCCGCCCGCTGGCTTGAAGACCGAACGTTCCGTGGAGAGGACGGGGCGGGCGGCGACCACGGCTGCGATCAGCTGGAGGTACCGGCGCGGGTCTGGACTCGGCGAGGTACTGGATGCATGGGGCGAGGATCTGGACCTCATGCGACCGCGATAAGGAGACAGAGAGACTCCCCGCTGCCGTGGCTCGCGGCACCTCGCCGAACAGCTTCGCCGGCCCGCCGTGCCGCGAGGAGGAGGGTGCCCCGCTTGGCAGCAGCACCATGACGTGGTGAGCCCTGCGTGGGGCGTGCGTGTGCACGCCCCCTCCGAATGGCCACGGTCGACTCGCCGGTCGCGATCTCGGGGCGGAAGATGAGTGTGCCCGGCCGTGTGAGGCGCAAAGGATGGCACATGTCCCCAAGATTCCCCGGCAGCTCCCGTCGCTTCGGTCACCGAGCCGTCGCGTTGCCACGTGGCTGCGCCGCCGGGGCGCTCGCCCTGTCAGGTCGCGGCGGCGGTCAGAACATTTCCGGCACGCCACGGTCGGCGCCGACCTCTTCGGCGGCTTCCGCGATCGTCTCCGCTCGCCCGTCCGCCTCGGCAGCGGCATCCTCCGCGGCTGCCCAGGCCCTGGGATACGAGGCATCCGTCGACGCGGAGGCCGCCCGGGCCGGCACCTCCGCCGAGAGTGCGCTCAGGAACGCCCAGGGCCGCGGCAACGCTGTGTCCGAGAGCCTGCCCCGGAACCGGACCGGTGGGCTGCCCGCCGCCCTGGTGACGATCACGAACAAGACCGACGAGAGGGCGTCCTGCGCCGTGCGAGCGGCGAACGTTGAGCCCGGCCACAAGGAGCAGCCCGTCGCCTTCGGCGGACAGCCGCGAGGGGCCCGCCTGACGGCCCGACTCGCCAATGCCCGGCGGTACCGACGTGTGTGAGGAGGCGTTGTGGGCAGCATGGTCGTCGTAGGTGTGGACGGCTCGTCGTCGAGCCATGCCGCGGTGGTTCAGGCCGCTCGGGAGGCTGAGCGGCGCGGTGCGGAGCTGCGTGTGGTGCACGCCTTCAGCTGGCCGGTCGGGCCCATGTACGCACCGCTGGACCCGTCCCCGCTCAACACGCTGGCGCACGACGCCGCACAGGACGCCCGGCGTGTGGCGCCCGGGGCGAAGGTCGACGGAGCCGTGATGATCGGCGGTGCGGTGTCGGTGCTGGTGGCCGAGTCGCGCGCCGCGGACCTCGTGGTGGTCGGCCGCCGGGGCATCGGGGGCTTCGTCGGCATGCTGCTGGGCTCGACGGCGGTATCCCTGGCCGCCCACAGCCACTGTCCGGTGCTGGTGGTCCGCGAGGAGCCGGACTGCTCCGGGCCCGTCGTGCTGGCCGTCGACGGCTCCCCCGAGGGCGAGGAGGCGGTCGAATTCGCCTTCGCGGAGGCGGAGTTGCGGGGCGTCGAGCTCGTCGCCGTGCACGCGTGGCTGCCGGACCACGCACCGGCCGGTACGGGCGTGGAGAGTCCGGAGCGCCTGCTGGCCCAGGCGGTCGCCGGACGCGCGGAGAGCCATCCGGATGTGACGGTCCGACAGGAAGTGCTGAGCGGCGAGACCCGCGAGGTCCTGGTCCAGGCCAGCAGAAACGCCCAATTGATGGTTGTCGGCGCCAGGGGGCGCGGCGGGTTTTCCGGAATGCTCCTCGGTTCGGTCAGCCAGGCACTGTTGCACCACGCGCACTGCCCGGTCGCCGTCGTCCGCGGCGGATCCTGAGCGGAGCCGGGTGTGCGTGCGCTGCCGTCAGGCGAACACGATGCTGGACGCCGCCGGTACCGGCAGGGAACCGGCGCGTCGCGGGACGCCGGTCGCGGGGTCCAGGTCCAGCCATGTGACGTCGCCCGAGCGTTCGTTGGCCGCGAACAGCCGCGTGCCGGAAGGGTGCAGGACCAGATCGCGCGGCCATCGACCTCCGCACGGCACGGACGCGACCGGCTCCGCTCGCTCGCCGGTCGCGTCGAGCGCCAGCACGGTGATGGTGTCGGTGCCGCGGACCGCCGCCCACAGATGGCGGCCGTCGGGCGAGACAACCGGCGCCGAGGGAGAGACGGCCTCGTCGGTGCCGTCCGGGAACAAGGATGCCGTGCCCACCGGTTCGAGCACGCCGGCAGCGGCGTCCCAGCGGCACACGGTGACGGGCGGATCGAGTTCTCCGAGAACGTAGGCGTGGCTTCCGGACGGGTGGAAGGCCAGGTGACGCGGACCCGTGCCGGGCGGCAAGGACGTCTCGCCGTTCGGCGCCGGCCTTCCCTGCCGCGCGTCCAGGGAGAAGATCCACACCTTGTCGGCGCCGAGGTCGACGCCGGCACCCACCATCCCGAGGGATCGGGCAGCACCTGGTGCGCGTGCGGGCCGGACTGGCGGGCGGGGTCGGGTCCGCGGCCCGCGTAGTACCGCACGTCGTCGGCGGTTCGCAGGCCGCCGTCGGCGGCGAGGGGGATCACGGTGACGCTGCCGGAGGCGTAATCGGCGGTCAGCAGGTGACCACGCACCACCGAGAGATGGGTGGGCGAATCCCCTCGCACGGCCACGGGGACGCCGAGGAGCGGGGTTCGGGACCGGCAATGTCGTAGGCGGCGACCGAGCCCTGTGCCGTCTCGGAGACGGCGTACAGGACCGGTCCCGGCCCCGCGTGATCGACGGTCAGGCAGGACGGGTCCGGTAGGGCATCGACCACGCCGATCTCGGTCAGCGCTCCCGTTGTCGGATGCACGGCGGCCGCCACGATGCCGCGGCCGCCCGATGATGTGAACGATCCGATGAAGGCTCGGTCCGTGCGTTCGTCACCCACAGCGTCCTCCGCCCTCGCGCGCGTGGCCCGACGCTGACAGGGCCGCTTGCGCCGCCGGGACCAGTGCCGGGACAGGCATGTCACCCGGGTCACCTCACCGGGGCCATGTTACTGAGCCCTCCCCCACGCCCGCGTCGCCTGACCGGGGCGTCGTCCGGTCGAGTCGCGAGCGGGCTCGGACCTTGCGACAGTGGCAGGAGTGAAGGGCTGACGCCGAATGCCGGAGTCGATGCGGCCGGCTCACCGTCGTCGCGGTCAGCAGTGAGTCGGCGGAGGAAGGACGGGCGGATGAAGGCGTTCGTGATGAAGGAAATCGGACGGGTGGGCTTCATGGAGAAGCCCGTCCCGGAGCCGGGACCGGGCGACGCGGTGGTGCGGACGACGAGTGCCCTGATCTGCACCTCCGATTCCCACACCGTTCACGGCGGCATCGGCCCGAGGAAGAACCTGACGCTGGGCCACGAAGCGGTCGGCATCGTGCACGCGGTGGGCAGCGAGGTGAAGGAGTTCCGGCCCGGCGACCGCGTGCTGGTCGGCGCCATCACCCCCGACTGGGGCGACCTGGCCTCCCAGAACGGGTTCCCGTCGCAGTCGGGCGGAGCGCTCGGAGGGTTCAAGTTCGCCAACCGCAAGGACGGGGTCTTCGCCGACTACTTCCACGTCAACGACGCCGACGCCAATCTCGCCAGGATCCCCGACACGATCGGTGACGACGTTGCGGTCTACTGCGCCGACATGCTGTCGACGGGATTCATGGGAGCGGAGAAGGGCAACATTCCGATCGGCGGGACGGTCGCCGTCCTCGCGCAGGGACCGGTGGGCCTGATGGCCACGGCGGGGGCCAGGCTCCGCGGCGCCGGCCGGGTCATCGGGGTCGAGTCGGTCCCCAGTCGGCAGAAACTGGCGCGCGAGTACGGCGCCGACGAGATCGTGGACTTCACCAACGAGGACGTCGTCCAGCGGATCCGTGAGCTGACCGGAGGAGAAGGGGTCGACACCGCCATCGAGGCACTGGGCGCGGACGTCACCTTCCAGACCGCTGTGAAGATCACCAAGCCGGGTGGCACCATCTCCAACGTCGGCTACTTCGGCGAGGGCGAGTTCATCCGCATCCCCCGCGTCGAATGGGGCGTCGGCATGGCGGACCAGACAATCGCGACCGGGCTCTGCCCCGGAGGCCGACTCCGCATGGAACGGCTGCTGCGCGTAGTACAGGCGAAGCGCGTCGACCCCACGCGCATGACCACCCACACGTTCTCCTTCGACGACATGGAGCGGGCCTTCGAGGTCGCGGACAAGAAGCTCGAAGACGTCGTGAAGGTGCTGATCACCTTCTAGGCGGGCGTCCTCTCCCGGACTTGCGCAGCGCGGCGGGCGGTACTTTGCGGTGCGCGGAAGCGAGGAGCCATGCACGATCCCGACCCCCCGTTCCGCCCGGTCCACAGGCGCGAGGGCTACCTGCCGCTGGAGGACCTCGGCCTCATCGGGGACGGTACGACGGCCGCGTTGGTCGGCCTGGACGGTTCGATCCCGTGGATGTGCCTGCCCCGGTTCGACTCCGACCCCCTGTTCTGCGGCCTGCTTGACCACGCACGAGGCGGCCATTTCACCCTCGCCCCGCAGGATCTGGTGGAGGCCCGCCAGCGCTACGAACCCGATACCGGTGTACTCACCACCGAGATGCGCAGTACCACCGGCCTGGTACGGATCACCGACGCGCTGACCGTGCGCACCGGCGCCGACCTCACCGACGATTCCCCGGCCGGACGGTGCGAGCTCGTCCGGTCGGCCGTGGTCCTCTCCGGGCACGTCCGGCTGCGGGTGGACCTGGAGCCCCGCGGCGGCGGCACGACCCAGACGCTTTTCAGCGGCCTGGAACTGCGCCCCTCTCGCCGGCCGGACCTGCGCCTGCACCTGCGCTCCGATCACCCCCTGCCCGGCCTGCACAGCACCCATGACCTGAGACAGGGCGAACACCTCGACCTCGTCCTGTCCTGGGGCCGCTTCCACCGCCACCACCGGTTCCGGACCGACACGATGCTCGCGGACACCGCCGACGCCTGGCGGCGCTGGATGAAACACTTCGACTACTCCGGTCCCCAGGAGGCACTGGTCCGGCGTGCCGCCATCACCCTGAAGCTGTGCGACGACTGGACCAACGGCGCCGTCGTGGCGGCGCCCACCTCCTCCCTGCCCGCGCCGGTCGGCGGAGTCCGCAACTGGGACTACCGCTACGCCTGGATCCGCGATGCCGCCTACGCCGTGTTCGCCCTGCGGCGCGTCGGCTTCACCGGCGAGGCGGACGCCTTCCTCGGCTGGGTCCTCGACGCCGTCGAGCAGAGCCGCAGCCCCCGGATCATGTACAACCTCGGCGGCGGCCCCGTACCCGACGAGATCGAGGACACCGAGCTGGAGGGGTACCGCCGCTCCGGTCCGGTGCGGTGGGGCAACGGCGCGGCCGATCAGCGCCAGCACGACGTCTACGGCGAGATCCTGGACTGCGCCGACCAGTGGCTGCGCACCGACCAGTGGCTGCGCTCGGGCCGCGAGGTGCAGCCCGCGCTGTGGGCGGGCCTGGCGGGGCTGGCCGAAACCGCGGAGCAGGCTTGGCGCCAGCCGGACCAGGGGATCTGGGAGGTACGCAGCGACGGCCGGGTGTTCACGTACTCGGCCGGCATGTGCCAGGTGGCCCTGGACCGGGCCGCGGACATCGGCGAGCGGCTCGGCCTGCCGGGGCCGACCGCAGCCTGGCGTGCCTCGGCCGACCGGCTGCGTCGGTGCATCCTGGAGGAGTCCTGGGACGAGGACGCGCAGACGCTGAGCGCGCACCTGGACGGCGGCGGCGCGCTCGACGCGAGCCTGCTCGCGCTCCCGCTGCGCCACGTGGTGCCGGCCGACCACCCGCGGATGGCCGCGACCGCCACGGCCGTGGCCGAACGCCTGTCGGCCGGCGACGGCCTGCTCTACCGCTACCTCCACGAGGAGTCGCCCGACGGCCTGCCCGGCGACGAGGGCGCCTTCGTGCTGTGCAGCTTCTGGCTGGCCGACAACCTCACCGCCCAGGGCCGGATCGAGGAGGCCGAGAAGGTGTACACCTCGCTGTGCGCCCGTGCCAGCACGCTCGGACTGCTGCCGGAACAGATCGAGCCCACCACCGGAGAGTTCATGGGCAACTTCCCCCAGGCGTTCAGCCACATCGGGATCATCGCCGGCGGCGTGAACCTCGCCCGGGCGAAGGAAGGCACACGGACATGATCAACCGGCTCGCCGTCTTCGGCGCGACGGGCGACCTCACTGCCCGCTACCTCCTGCCGGCCCTGGCCGCCCTGCGGGCCGCGGGACACATCGACGACGACTTCCGGCTGACCGGCGCGAGCAGGGAAGGCTGGGACACCGACCGCTTCCGCGGGTGGTGCGCCGACCGGCTCGACCGCCACGGCGGCTCCTGCCCCGTCGAGGCGAGGACGGCCGTCGCGGCTTCGGCCCACTACCGGCGGGCCGACGTCACCGACCCCACGGACGTCGCCGCGGTCGTCGTCGGCGACGACCCGATCGCCGTGTACCTCGCCCTTCCCCCGGCGCTCTTCCCGCACGTGGTCACGGCCCTGCACAAGGCCGGCCTGCCGCCGGGCAGCCGGATCGTCCTGGAGAAGCCGTTCGGCGAAGACCTGGCGAGCGCGCGCCGGCTCAACCGGCTGCTCGCCGGTCTCGTGCCCGAACAGGCGGTGTTCCGGGTCGACCACTTCCTCGCCATGACGACCGTCCAGAACGTGCTCGGAAGCCGGCTCGCCAACCGGATGCTGGAGCCCATCTGGAACAGCACCCACATCGCGGACATCGAGATCGTCTGGGACGAGACCCTCGCCCTGGAAGGCCGTGCGGGCTACTACGACGGCGTCGGCGCGCTGAAGGACATGGTGCAGAACCACCTGCTGCAACTGCTGTGCCTCGTGGCCATGGAACCCCCGATCACCCTCGGCGAGCGGGACCTGCGCGACCGGAAGGTCGACGTGCTGCGGTCCGTGCGGCTCCTCACCGACTACGATGTCGTGCACCGCACGCGCCGCGCACGCTACCTGTCCGGCCGGATCGGCGACCACGATGTCCCCGCATACGTCGACGAGGACGGCGTGGACCCCGTGCGGCGCACGGAGACCTTCGCCGAGGTCGAACTGGAACTGGACAGCTGGCGCTGGTCGGGGACGATGTTCAGGCTGCGCAGCGGCAAGGCGCTCGGACGGGACCGCAAGGAGGTCGCGGTGCGCTTCCGCTCCGTTCCCCACCTGCCCTTCGGTCACGAAGGGCAGGCCGAGCCCAACGTGCTGCGTTTTGGGCTGGAGCCGGAAGGGATGACCCTCGACGTGACGGGCATCGGCGCACACGCCCAGGCCCTCACCCAGCTCTCGTTGACCGCCCGGATGGAGCCGCCCGACCTGCCCGCCTACGGCCGGCTCCTCCTGGACGTCATGAGGGGCGATCCCGCCCTGTCCATCCGGGGCGACGAGGCCGAGGAGGCATGGCGGGTCCTGGCTCCCGTCCTGAGCGCGTGGGAGAGCAACCGGGTGCCGCTGGAGGAGTATCCGGCCGGCTCCGACGGTCCGCCTCCCCGGCCGCACGAAGGCGCCCAACGGCGGCGCAGCGACCTGCTGCACCCGGAAGCACTGCAGGAAGATGGACCGCGCTGAGCGCCGGTCCCCGTGCGTCGTCGTCACAGGCGTAGCGGGGATCGGCAAGACCACGGTGGCCCGCCTGCTGGCACAGCGGCTGGGCGTGCCCTTCGCGGACGGCGACGACTTCCACTCCGCGGCCGACATCACCAAGATGTCGGCCGGCACGCCGCTCGACGACGCCGACCGCCGCCCCTGGCTGGAGTCCGTCGGCCGTTGGCTGCACCAGCGGGATGTGGCGGGCACCGGTGCGGTGGTCGCCTGCTCCGCACTCAGGCGGCGCTACCGGGACATCCTGCGGGCGGCCTGCCCGGGCGCGTTCTTCCTGCACCTGGTCGCCAGCCGCGAAGTGCTGGCGGACCGGATCGGCGGACGCACCGGCCACTTCATGCCGAGCTCGCTCCTCGACTCGCAGCTTGCCACGCTCGAACCCCTCGAACCGGACGAGCCAGGAGCCGAGCTCGACGCGACGCCGGCTCCCGACGTCCTCACCGAGCTGGCCGCAGACCTACTGGCCCGGCAGCTCGGGCCCCGTTACAAGCCCGGGATGGAAACACCCACTTGAGGTCGCCGTCGTACTCACCCCCCTGACGGGTGCGCGCTGCGGAGGCGTTCACGCCACAGCCGCCCCTGTCTCGCCGAGGCAGGGGCGGCTGTGGGATCGGGCCCTCACCAGGCGCTTCGAGCGCCTCCTACGTCAGTCTCCGCCGTTGTTTCGACGGCCGACGAGGTAGCTGACGAGCGGTGCCACGATCGGGCCCAGGAACGCGCCGACGTTGGCGATCGGCGCGTGGCCAACATCGACGAACAGGAAGCCGAGGGCATGGCCCGGGTGGCTGTCAACGCGAACGCCACGGGTCCCGAGCTGGATGAGCGAAAGGCGCTGGCGAACCTGGTCAAGGGCTTGTTCAGCATGTATCGCAGTCCGGCCGCGCACGAGCCGCGGCTTCACCGCAGCGTCACCGACCAGGAGTTGCTGGAGCTGCTGACCACTCTTGCGCCGAGCCCTCACGGGTTGTCCTCGCCTCGCCCTGGGTGATCTCGACCTCGTGGTGGAAGGATGGCCCGTGCCAGGAGGCGGCCGTCGCCGACGGCTGCGGCAGCGCTCTCGTCGGCGGCGCGTTCCGCGGCGAGCCGGATGGTGGCCCGTGTGCCGTGCAGCGCGGGGTGGCAGTGGGCGGCGAGTTCGGCGGCTGCCAGGAAGTAGTGGTGGCCGCCCGCGTTGTGGGCCCGCTCGTGGGCGAAGAGGGCTTCTCGTTCGACGGGGCCGAGGCTGCGCAGCATCGCGGTGGTGACGACGATCCGGTGGGGCCTGCCGGGCGGGGCGTACGCGTCCGGGTGCAGCGAGTCGACGACGCATAGGTCGCCGGCGGCGGGGCGGCGGTCGGCCTGCGTGCGAGCGGTGCGGAAGGCCCGGGTCTGACGCACGGCTGAGCGTGCGAGGGTCCAGGCGCCGAGGGTGAGCGCGCCGGTGGCGAGCGCGGCGGCCGGGAGGACGATCAGGGCCGAGGGGGTGTGCAAGGGTGGATGAGGTCGCCGAGTGCCGCGAAGAGGGGGAGCTTGAGCAGTCCGATCAGCACGAGGGCGCCGAGGGCGGCCACGCATGCACCGGCGCACGCCGGAGCACAGGCGGTCAGCGCGCGCAGGGCGGTGACCGGGTCGAGGCGTGCGCGCGACGGGCCAGTACCGGCAAGGTGAAGGGCAGCAGGGGCGGAATCAGGAGGATGGCGATCACTGCCCGTCGGCCTCCAGCAGTTGGCGCAGCAGTACCCCGTCGTCCGGGCTGAGCTGGGCGACGAACCGGGCGAGGACTGTCTCGCGGCCGGCGTCCCGGTCGAGTTCGGTGTGCATGCGCTGGGCGGTCAGCCCGGGGGTCCTGCACCGGGACGTACGCGTAGCCGCGCCCGTGTCGCTCGCGGTCGACGATGCCCTTGTCGTAGAGGCGGGACAGGATCGTCACGACCGTCGTCCGGGCGAGGCGGGAGGAGGACTCGTCCTGGACCTGCACCGGGGTGAGCGGTGCACCGGCGGCCCACAGGCCGTCACAGATGCTTCGAGCTCGCCGCCCGGCCGATGTTCGTCTTCGGGTCGGTCATAAGAACGATCCTCACTCCGTTATCGTCTACAGTTCAGTAGACCGTCTACAGGATTGTAGTCACTGATCGGGTGCTGTTGCGACGCGCCCGCTCCGCCGGACCGAAGGGGTCGCGACGATGTCCACACCCGTCCACCTATCGTCGCAGCTCGCTGTCAACGTGCTCGATGCCCATTCTCTGCTGGCCGCCTTCGGAGTGCTGGGGGTGGGGGCGGTGTTGTTCGCGGAAACGGGTTTGCTGATCGGGTTCTTCCTGCCGGGCGACTCACTGCTGTTCACCGCGGGCCTGCTGTGCACGGGCTCCACCGAAGAGGGTGTGCACCTGTCCCTGGGGCCGTTGCTGGTCGCGGCTGCGGCAGGTGCGCTGGCCGGGGCGCAGTGCGGGTATCTGCTCGGCCGGAAGGCGGGCGGAGCCCTGTTGGCCCGCAGTCGATCACAGCGCCTGCACGAGGGTGCGAAACGCGCCGAGGAACTGCTGGAGCGGTACGGGTACGCGAAGGCCATCGTGCTGGCCCGCTTCGTGCCGGTGGTGCGGACCGTGCTCAATCCGATGGCGGGCGCGCTGGAGGTGCCGGTGCGGACGTTCACGCTGTGGCAGGTCGTCGGCGGGCTCGTGTGGAGCGTCGGCCTCACTCTCGCCGGCCATGCGCTGGGTTCGTCGATCCCGAACGTCGACCGTTACCTGCTCCCGCTGGTGGCGCTGATCGTCGTCGTATCGCTGATCCCGCTTCTTGCCGAGGTGTTTCGGTCTCGCCGGGGCGCCGGTTCCAAGGAGGGAGGCAGGTGATCATGGCTTTCGACGGGGCGTCGATCGACGGCTCCGCCTACTTGGACGTGGTGCGTGTGGCCGGGCATGCGCCGGGCCGGCTGGACGGCGCGGTGTCGTTCTGGTCGACGTACGGGCTCGCGGTGTTCGCCGTCCTGGCGGGCGTCGGCTGGTGGTTCGCGCGCCGGGCCGGGGGCGCGGCGGCGGTGACGGCGCCGGCCGTGCCGGTTGTCGTGGTCGTGGCGTACGGCGTGGACGCCGCGGTGAAGCTGTTGGTGGGCGAGGAACGGCCGTGCCAGAGCCTGCGCGTGAAGACCCTGGAGGCGTGTCCGGCGCCCGGGGACTGGTCCTTCCCCAGTAACCATGCGGCGATCGCGGCCGCCGCTGCGGTGGCCCTGTTCTTCGTCTCGCGCCGGCTAGGGGCGGCCGCAGCCGTGGCCGCTGTGGCGATGGCGGTCTCCCGTGTGTGTGATCGCGACCACCGCCGCACGGCGGTCATCGGCAGGAGCGCAACGAGCCCGCCGACCAGCACTCCGGCCAAAACATCATGCGGATGGTGCACGCCGACCCGTGGGCCGGTGGATCGGCTCCGGCCGTCTGCGCCCGCTGGTGACGGCCTCATGAACCGGCGCGACGCCGCCGACCTGGCGGGCACCCGGTCTCGGCGCCTTCATGGGGTTCGGCATCCTCGCATGGGTGGTGATCGGCCAGAACGGCGCTCCTCTGTGGGCAGACGACGGTTTGCGGGTCTGGTCGCTCGGCCATGGCGCGGACGTGGCGATGGCGCTGGCCCGAGGGGTGACCGATACCGGCAGTCGCGCTGTCCCGTATGTCCTCGCGGCGCCGGCCGGCATGGTTGCAGGGCGAGCCGTGCGGCAACGGATGTGGGCTGCCGCGCTGAGTCTTGCCTGGCTGGGATGCGGGCAGGCCATGCGTTACGGGGTGATGGCACTCGTCCAGCGGCCGCGTCCGCCGCACGCCGACTGGGCGACGTCGGCGGCGGCTGGGCCTTCCCCTCGGGGCACACCACCACAGCAGCTCCCACCGCGGGGCTGCTGATCATCGCTCTCTCGCTGCGCGTCCCGCGCGGCGCCACCGTGCTCCGGGTCGTTGTCGTGTGCTGGTGCGTGCTGGTGGGCCTGTCCCGTGTCCATCTCGGCGTGCACTGGTTCAGCGACGTCATCGGGGGCTGGCTGTTCGCCACCGGATGGCTCGGAGTGAGCCTGTACGGGATGGCCCGGTGGTTTCCCTCATTGTTCGTCTCGGGCTCACTGCCTACGGCCGAAGATCCGGCGGAGGATCATGCACCACAAGATCTTGGTCGTCGAGGATGATCACGCCCTGCGTGATGTACTGCGCCGCGGCCTGCTCGACGAGGACTTCGAGCCCGTGCTCGCCGCCGACGGGGCCACCGCCCTGAGGCTGGCCACCGGTAGCGTCGCCGCGATCGTCCTTGACGTGGGGCTGCCCGACGCGGATGGGCGGGATGTCTGCCAGGCGCTGCGCGCCAACGGGTTCGCCGCCCCCATCATCTTCCTGACGGCCCGCCACCACCTCACCGACCGGCTGTCCGGATTCTCGGCCGGGGCTGACGACTACCTGCCCAAGCCGTTCCATCTCGCCGAACTCGTCGCCCGGCTGCGGGCCGCGCTCAAACGCGCCGGGCCACCGGCTGTGGCCACGGCCGGGGATCTGGTCCTGGACGCGACCCGGCATAGTGCGAGGGCCGGCGAAGCCGACGTCGACCTGTCGCCGACGGAGTTCCGGCTGCTGGCCACGCTCGTGGCCGCGGGCGGCGCCATCGTGAGCCGGCGCGACCTGGTCAGGGCCGCCTGGCCGGACGGCGCACAAGTCAGCGACAACACCCTTGATCAGTACCTGAGCCGGCTGCGCCGCAAGCTGCGCGAGGCCGGCAGCGTCCTGAGTCTGACGACGGCGCGCGGGATCGGACACCGCCTGTCATGAACCGTCTCCTGCGCCGCCTGGCTCCCCGCACCCTGCGCGCCCGGCTCTCCCTCGTGGCACTGACCACCGCCGCGCTGCTGATGACCGTGCTGACGGTGGCGTTCAACACCGTGATGGACCGGCACCTGCAGCACCAGGCGGACGATCAACTGCGCGACCGTGCCGCGGCCGTCGCCACGACCATCGACACCAGCGGCCGGCGGGTGCGGGTTCTGGAGACCGTCAACGACCGCCTCCTCGACGCCAACGCGTGGATCTACGCCGGGACACGGCTGCTGGAGCAGCCGCCCGCCACCACGGCCGACGGCACGCTGACCCGGGCCACCGGCCAGCTAGCCGCACAACGCGAGCGAGCCTGCTCGACCGTCGACGCCCAAAGCCCCCACGCCGTACGGCTGTGCGCGGACCTCGTGGGCGGCCGTCACGGCGCCACCGTGGTCACGGCCCTGGACCTGGGGCCCTACCGGAGTTCGGCCGACACCCTGCTGCTGGGTTCCCTGATCCTGGACGCCGTCATGCTCGCGTGCACCTACGCGCTGACGCGCCTGGCCGTCGGACGGGCGCTGCGCCCCGTACGCACCATGACCGACCAAGCCACCCAGTGGAGCGCCGTCGCCTCCGACGAACGCTTCGGCACCGAGGACCATCCAGCCGAACTCGCCCGCCTGGGCTCCTCGTTGGACACGCTGCTGGACCGTATACGCACCGTGCTGCGCCACGAGCAGCAGCTGACCGGCGAGCTGTCCCACGAACTGCGCACCCCGCTCACTCGGATCGTTATCGAGCTCGACTGGTGGCAGGCGCGCCCGCGTACCGCCGCCGAGACCCGCGCGACCCATGGGGTGATCGCCGAGGCGGCCCAGTCCATGCGCACCATCTGCGACACGCTGCTCGACGACGCCCGAGACAGAGCGCAGAACACCTCGACGGCCCCCGGCACCTCCTCTGTCGTGCCGGTCCTGCACCGGCTGGTCGAAAGCCTCGACGCACCGGAGCAGGTGAAGATCTTCGTCGACGTGGGGGATCCAGGACTGCAGGCGGGCATCGCGCCCGCCCTCCTCGAACGCATCGTCAGCCCGCTGCTGACCAACGCGGTCCGCTACGCACACTCCGCGGTGACCGTGTCCGCGCGGCAGCTGCCCTGCAGCGTGCGTATCGACGTCACCGACGACGGCCCCGGTGTGCCTCCGTCGTTCACCGACGACCTTTTCCAGCCCGGCCGCCGTGCCGACCCGGCAGACGGGCACGACGGCGCGGGTCTCGGACTGCCGCTGGCACGGCGCCTGGCCCGCACTGTCGGCGGCGAGGTGTCCCACGATCGCGGTCACACCCGCGGGGCGCGCTTCCGGGTCGACCTGCCTGTTGGGTGACCGGACTCAGCCGGCCCGCTGAGCGACCGGCTCCCGTTCCGTCGGTCGTGGTGCGGTGGTGCGGCGTTCCTGGACCTGTGCTAGGCCACCAGACCGAGCAGGACGGCCAGCAGCACGGCCGAGGACCCTGCGGTGCCGAGGTCCAGGCCGCCCTTGGTGACCGGCCGGTCAGGACGTCACCCGCGATGGCGCCCAGGGGCGGGTGAGGACGAAGGCGATCCGGAACAGCAGCACGTTCGGCCGGCACCCTCATCAGGGCGACGAGGACGGCGAGCGCCCCGCTCACGAGCAGCGTGCCACCGGCGTAACCGAGTCCGGAGCTGTCGGAGAGGAAGTCACCCATGGAGGTGCCGAGGGTGTCGGAGACGATGCGAGCGCCCTGTGCCATGGGGCGACCTCGAAGAGTGATCCGCCAAACCCGATCTCGGCAGCGTCAGCCTGAACGCATTGCGAATGCCTGCCGCGCCCCTGCTCAGGCCGCGTGCCGGGCGGCCGGCTGCCACTGCGTCACGTCCTTGCGGGTCACCGACAGATACACCACCAGGCCGAGGATGACCGTGAGGAACAGCGCACTGGTGACGACGGTTCCCAGGCCCAGGCCGCCGTCGCCGGTCGGCTGGGAGAGGTCGTCGCCGATGGACGCGCCGAGCGGTCGGGTGAGGATGTAGGCGATCCAGAAACTCCACATCGCGTCCAGGCCGAGGCTGAAGTGCGCGAGAGCGACCGCCGCGATGGCCAGGGCGAACAGCAGCGCGGCGAGCCAGTAGCCGAGGTCCATGCGCTCGGAGACCAGGTCACCGGCCGCGGTGCCGAGCGCGAAGGTGAACAGGACGGCGAGCCAGTAGAAGGACTCCCGGCTGGTGGTGTCGATGTGGTGGATGGACAGCGTCCGTTCACGCCGGTACCAGACCACGAAGACAATCGCGAGGATGATCGCGAAGACGGTGGCGCTGGCCTCCAGCGGTACGCCCAGGTTGTCGGTGAGGTTGTCGCTGACCAGTGTGCCGACGACGCTGATCAGGGCGACGGCCAGCCAGTACACGCCGGCCCGGTACGCGGTGGTGCGGAACTGCACGACCAGGACGACTGCCAGCACGGCGCTCATCAGCACCGACACACCGGTCAGACCGAGGCCGGCCTTCTCGTCGAGCAGGTCGGCCGCCGTCTCACCGACCGTCGTGCACAGCACCTTGATGATCCAGAAGTAGACGGTGACTTCGGGCACCTTGTTCCAGCCCAGTCGGCGCCCTCCGGGCGCCGTCTGGCCGCTGACGGCAGCGGCCGCGGGTGTCTGTGAGGTCTCGTCTGTCATGAGGCCCGACCGTGCCACGGGAGACCTGAACGCATCCTGACTGCCGTACGCCATCCGCTGCCCCGACGGCTTCACCCGCGCGCCATGGGGGCCATGACCAGTCATGACCACCGCCTTCTCATAGCGGCACCCGCCTTCTCATAGCGGCACCCCACTCCTTCCCGTTCGCCGTCGCTGTGGAAGAGGGCCGCATCGAACCATCCGACTGGCTCCCACTCGCCCACTGACCGGGCGACGCTCTGGCTGCGTCGCCGACTCGGCCGGGCCGTCGTGCTGTCCTATGTCGCAGCTCTCCTCCTGCGTGGCCCCGGACTGTGGCTGCGCCGGGACCACACGCTGCCGCTCGGCACCGTGACCGGCCTGCCACTGAGCACCGGCCCACTGCTGCTGTCCCTGGTGCTCTTCTCAGCCGGGCTCCAAGTACCCGTCCGCGAGCTGAGCCGGCTGCTGCGCAGTCCCACCACTCTGCTGACGGGACTCGTCCTGCACCTGGTGACCCCGCTCCTGGTCACTCCCGTCGTCGCGTTCGTCCTGCCCCGAACTCCCGACACGGACGGCGGCAGCGGCCTGGTCACCGCCATGATCCTGATCGTGGCGATGCCCGTCGCCGCCGGAGCCACCGTGTGGACCGGCAAGGACGACGGCGGCCAGCCCACCATGGCGGGGCTCGTCCTCGCCTCACCCTCCTGAGCCCGCTCACCATCGCGCTGGTCATCACCACGCTGGTGCCGCTCCTCAGCGATGACTTCGCGCACACGCTCTCCACGACCGGGCACACGACCCACGGCGGCTTCGCTCTCGTCGGCGTGGGCCTGCCCTGCGCGGCCGGGATCCTGTGCCGGCTCGCGCTGCCGACGGCGTGGCGGGGCCGCGCGCTGCGCGTGATCATGCCAGTGGTCCTGGTCGGATCGTTGGTCCTTACGTATGTCAACGCCAGTGGCGCCCTGGGTTCCTTCCTCGCGCACCCGCGCCCGCTGCTGTTCGGCGCGGCACTGGTCGTGGCGGCGCTCGTCTGCCTGCCGTCCTTCATGCGGGGCCCGGCTGCCGCGCGCCTGCTGCGCCTGGACGCCCCCGCCGCCGCGTCGCTCACGCTCCCCTGCGGCATGAACAACAGCAGTGCGAGCGCGGTCCTGATCATCACCACGCTGCCCGACAAGCCGCACCTGCTCCCGCCTGTGCTCGCTTACGGGCTGCTGCGGAAGACGGCCGCGAGCCGGGTCGTCGCCGCGGCCTCACGTGCCTGAACGGCTCCGGGCCCGTGTCCGCACCCCGCGTGACACCGCTGCCGCGCGCACGCCGTTCAGGTCGCGTTCAGGCTCGAAATGCCATCGTGCCGATCATGACCACAGAGCATGTCCTCGACGACCGGCCCCTCGCCCCCATGCGCCAGATGGCGAACAAGGTGCCGGAGGTGACCGTCTACTTCTGGATCATCAAGGTGCTGACCACCGGCATGGGCGAGACGGCCTCGGACCTTCTGGCACGGACCCTCGGCCCGGTACCGGCGGTAGCGCTCGGTGGTCTAGCCCTAGCAGGCTGCCTGGCCGTCCAGTTCACCCTCCGCAGGTACGTCGCCTGGGCCTACTGGACCGCCGTCGTCATGGTCAGCGTGTTCGGCACCATGGCCGCCGACGTCCTGCACGTCGGCCTCGGCGTGCCGTACGCCGTCTCGACGCCGGCCTTCCTCGCCGTACTGGCCGTGGTCTTCGTGCTCTGGTACGCGAGCGAGCGGACCCTGTCCATCCACAGCATCCGCACCCGCCGCCGCGAGACGTTCTACTGGGCCGCCGTCCTAGCCACCTTCGCCCTCGGCACCGCTGCGGGCGACCTCACGGCCACCGTCGGCTTCGGCTACCTGGGCTCGGTCGTCCTCTTCGCGGTCGGCATCTGCGTGCCCGGCATGGCCCACCGTCTCGGCGCCCTGAACGCGGTGACCGCGTTCTGGACCGCGTACGTCATCACCCGGCCCCTCGGCGCCTCCCTCGCCGACTGGATGGCGCTCGGCCGCACCCGTGGCGGCCTTGGCTTCGGCCTGGCACCGGTCACACTCGCGTGGACGGCCGCAATCATCGGATTCGTCGGCTACCTCGCCGTGTCACAGCGCGACAGGCGCGTTCTCACCGCAACCTGAAGGTCAGAGCGACCTTCGGGTGCCACGTTCACCCAAGCCAGGGGCAACGGTCGATCCTGCAGCGCGATGTTCTCCGCGAGGTCACCGGCCGCCCACAGCACCGAGTCGTCCTCGTCGACAGTCGCCGTCCCATTGTGGTTGGTCACTGTGCCACCTCTCATCCGGCCGGCTACCCGCACGAACTTCAGCGATAGCCGTGCGAATCAATCCGGCAGGACCAGGCTCAGGCCACTCTGCGGCGCCCGGGGCCAGGCGGCTCGCCCTGCGGGCGCACCTGCAACTCTCGAACACCGACACTCCACCAGTGCTCCCGCACCATCTCCGAGGGGCTTGTCGGCGGGCTCACCGGGGCGCTGACGGCTCCGTCCACGCTGCCGGCCCGCTACGACGCCGTGGGCCGTCCGCGGCTGCTCGCCCGTACGACCCCGTTGCCCACCGTCGTACAGCGCGAGCTTGCTCACCGGCTGCACCCGGGCGGCCCGATCACCCCTGGCATGGGCGGCGGCGCTTCAGTGCCGGCTGGGGCACCCGCGGCGAGCTGGAGTACCACCCTGTGCGCCCCGACCTGGTGGCGGAGTTCCTCGCCGACACCGCCGTCGACGAGGGCGTCTACCGTCACCCCGTGCGCTTTCTGCGGCTGCGCGACGACCTCACCGTGCGGCAGCTTCCGCCCTTCGGCACCTGATCGCGCCCCGGGCGGCGGTCAGGCGGAGGCCGGGATGCCCAGCTCGCCGAGCAGAGCGCGCACCCGCGCTTCGACGGCGTCGCGGATCGGCCGCACGGCCTCGACGCCCTGGCCCGCCGGGTCCTCCAGCTGCCAGTCCAGGTACCGCTTGCCGGGGAAGACGGGGCAGGCATCTCCGCAGCCCATCGTGATCACCACGTCCGAGGACTGCACCGCCTCCGTGGTCAGGACCTTCGGACTCTCGGTGGAGATGTCGATACCGACCTCCTTCATCGCCTCCACGACGGCCGGGTTGACGGAGTCAGCGGGCGCGGAGCCCGCCGAGCGGACCTCGATGCGGTCGCCGCCGAGGCGGGTGAGGAAGGCGGCGCCCATCTGCGAGCGGCCGGCATTGTGAACGCAGACGAACAGCACCGACGGGCGGGAGGCGGGAGTGCTCATGGCGGGTGTCTTTCTCAGGGGTGTGGTCAGGAGGCGGCGGGTTCGGGTTCGCTGTGCGGGACCTCGACCGCGCAGCGGACCGCAGCGGTGCGCGGACCGTAGACCGCGGTCACGACCCCGAGCCCGACCGCGGCGCCGACCAGCTGCGCGGCGATGAACGGCGCGACGGAGGCGGGCGCGATCCCGGCGAACGTGTCGGTGAACGTGCGGCCGATGGTGACCGCGGGGTTGGCGAACGACGTGGAGGAGGTGAACCAGTAGGCGGCCCCGATGTAGGAGGCCACCGCGGCCGGGGCCAACAAAGCGCGATCGATCCTGTTCAGGCCGAAGACCAACAGGATGAGCCCGGCCGTGGCGACGACCTCGCCGAGCCACAGGTGGCCGGCGGACCGGTCGTGGGTGGAGAACTTCACAGGCGGCTCGGCGAACATCGCGTCGGCCAGGACCGCCCCGCCGAACGCTCCCGCGATCTGGGCGGGCACGTACGCGGCGACGTCCCCCAAGCTGAGGCCGCCCGGGGTGCGGCGGCCGGTGAACCAGGCGGCCAGGGTCACGACGGGGTTGAAGTGCGCGCCGGAGACCGGCCCGAGCAAGGCGATCAGCACGGCCACGCCGAAGACGGTGGCCACGGAGTTGGCGAGCAGCTGGACACCGACGTCCTGCGACAGCTCGGTGGCCTGGATGCCGGAACCGACGACCACCGCCACCAGCAGCCCGGTCCCGATCGCCTCGGCGCAGGCCCGGCGGCCGAGCGGCGCGCTCACGCAGGGGCCCCGGCGGGCTGCGTGTTGGTCAAGAACGCGGCGAGCCGGTCCAGGACGCCGGGCAGCACCCAGTAGTACACCCAGGTCCCGCGGCGCTCGCAGTCGACGAGCCCGGCCTGCCGCAGCAGCTTGAGGTGGTGGGAGATCGTCGGCTGGGACAGGTCGAAGGCCGGGGTCAGCTCGCACACGCAGACCTCCCCGCCGTCCCCGCGCGAGGCGATCATCGACATCAGCCGCAGCCGCACCGGGTCGCCGAGGGCCTTGAAGACCTTCGCCAGGCCGGCCGCCTGGTCCTCGTCCAGCGGGGCGGCGGACAGGCCCGGGCAGCAGGCGGCGTCCTGGCCGATCACCTCAAACTCTTGTTTCGACATCCCTCTATGTTGACGTCCTTCGATTCAAGGCGCAAGGTTGCATCGAAAGACGTCAATACAAGCCGTACCAGGCGCCGCCATGCCCATCATCCAGGAGTGAAGTCATGAGCGAGCAGTCCACCGACCTGCGCGAAACCGTCCGCCAGCGGTACGCCGCCGCAGCCGTGAAGGTCACCCAAGGCGGCTCCGCCTGCTGCGGACCCGAGCCCGTCGAGGCCGACGAGAACTTCGGCTCCACCCTCTACACCGCCGACGACCGCGACGCGCTGCCCGCCGAAGCGGTGGCCGCCTCCCTCGGCTGCGGCAACCCCACCGCCGTCGCCGAACTCCGCGAAGGCGAACGCGTCCTGGACCTCGGCTCCGGCGGCGGCATCGACGTCCTGCTCTCCGCCCGCCGCGTCGGCCCCACCGGCAAGGCCTACGGGCTGGACATGACCGAGGAGATGCTGGCCCTGGCCCTGGCCAACGCGACGAAGGCGGGCGCCACGAACGTCGAGTTCCTGAAGGGCACGATCGAAGCGGTCCCGCTGCCCGCGAACACGATCGACGTCGTCATCTCCAACTGCGTGATCAACCTGTCCACGGACAAGCCCGCCGTCTTCGCCGAGACCTTCCGCGTCCTGAAGCCCGGCGGCCGGATCGGCGTGTCCGACGTCGTCGCCGACAACACCCTCAGCCCTGCACAGCGCGCCGAGCGCGGCGACTACGTCGGCTGCATCGCCGGCGCCCTCTCCTTCTCCGAATACCACGCCGGACTCGAAGCCGCCGGGTTCACGGACGTCACCATCACTCCGACCCACCCCGTCGCCGACGGCATGCACTCCGCGATCGTCCGCGCCACCAAGCCGGTGACCGCCGAAAACGCCCGGCCGACAGCCGAGTCGAGCGATGCCTGCTGCGGCGTCGACGCCTGCTGTACGCCCGCCAAGACCCCCGTCGATCCCGCCCTCACCGTGACCGAGGCCAAGACCGCGTCAGGGTGCGGCTGCCAGGACTGACGCAAGAACGGGGTCGGGTCCCTCAAGTTGGGGCCCCGGCCCCGCTTCCGTCGCGGACAACGGACAAGCCAAAACCCTGTCCATGATTTCTGCTCGAAAGCCAGCCCGCCCGGCAGCGCCCGCTCGGGCGGAAGCTCCGAGCGGGCCTCGGCGAGCATCGGCTGGACAGGAGGAGACAGCACAGTTTCAAGGTGTATGCCGGATGGGCGCCGGACGCACCCGGGCCGCTGTCAGTACCACCAGCGATGATGCCGCTATAACGATCATCATGCCCAGCTACGGCTTCATCTGGACCAACCCCGACCGCACCACCCGCGCCTCCGCCGTCGCCTACAACGAGGTCTCCGCCGGCCAGCGGCGGGACGACATCGAGAGAGTCGACGTGAAGCCCGGCGAGCTGCCCACCCCGCGCCGCTGAGCCCCGCACCGCTGCACGACAACACGGCCGGGCGGGATGTACTCGCTCGCAACGTTCCTCAAGCGGCCCAGCCGTCGCAGGCCGCGCCGACGGCACAGCACGGCCGGGGCCGGCCCGGGGCCACGCGGGACGACAGCGCACCGGCAGGGGTGTGATGGCGGGGCCGGCGCAGGACGGCGGCGGACTCGGCGGCGGGGCAGACCGGCGCGGAGCAGGACCGGCTGCCCGGGGGCGGCACCGCGCGGCCGAAGGCGACGTCACGGCAGTGTCTTCAAATGATCTTGAGTGGCGGATCATGGACGGGTGATACGTCGCCATGAACTGTCCGATGCCGAGTGGGAGTTCGTCCGGCCGCTGCTGCCCGTGTCATCGCGTGGGCGCAAACGGCTAGATGACCGCAGGGTCCTCAACGGGATCGTGTGGAAGTTCCGTACCGGGACGGCCTGGCGGGATGTGCCTGAGCGGTACGGGCCGTGGGCCACGCTGCACACCCGTTTTCGCCGGTGGGCGGCGGACGGCACGTTCGAACGGATGCTCCGCGCCGCCCAGTCCCGGGCCGACGCCGTCGGTGACATCGACTGGCTGGTGTCGGTCGACTCCACCATCGTCCGCGCCCACCAGCATGCCGCCGGTGCTCGAAAAGGGGGCTCCGCAGCCCAGCTCTCGGACGCTCCCGAGGCGGCCTGACCAGCAAGATTCACCTGGCCTGCGACGGTGTGGGCCGCCCGCTCGCCTTCATCGTCACGGGCGGCAACACCAACGACTGCACCCAGTTCACCGCCGTGATGGCGGCGATCCGGGTGCCCCTCACCGGCCCGGGACGACCCCGGGTGCGGCCCTCGCATGTCCTGGGTGACAAGGGCTACAGCTCCAGAGCGATACGCACCTGGCTGCGTCGGCGCGGTATCAGCCACACCATCCCCGAGCGAGCCGACCAGGTCCGCAACCGGTTGAACCGCGGCGGCCGTGGTGGACGGCCCCCGGCCTTCGACCGCGACATCTACAAGCGGCGCAACGTGGTGGAACGGTGCTTCAACAAGCTGAAGCAGTGGCGCGGCATCGCCACCCGGTACGACAAGACCACCGAGTCCTACCAAGCAGCCGTCACCCTCGCAGCCCTGCTGATGTGGGCGTGACATTTGACGACAGAACCACGGGGCGGCGCCGGCCCCCGGCGCGTGCCGGCACGGGACCACGAGGGCAGCGGACCGGATGCGACGAATCCCGGCCGGACCACCTCGGAAGGCGCTGGTAGCCGGAGCGCATGGTCACGCGGCCCGCACGGCTTCCCGGGCCCGGGCCAGCCGGCGCAGCTCGCAGCGCGCCGTCGGCGCCGAGGGGGCGGTCCGCCAAGTAGGGGTGCCACCAGCCGTACGGACAGACGCAGCAGGCGGCGGCGCACGGCGGCGGTGTCGCGCGGGCCGGGTGCGGCCAGCGCGAGGTAGGTGGCGGTGAAGGCGGCTTGCGTCTGCACCAGGTCGTCGGGGAAGTCGCTCACATCCATACCGGAATTGGATCGTGCGTTCGAATCGCATGTCGCATTCGGACACGCCCCCGCGGAGCCGGCCGGCCGCCCGGGTGTCCTGTGTCATCGGAGCTTGAGTGCGTGCCATTGCACCTTGATCGACGCGAGTCTGTGTCACCGGCGATTGATCGCCCTGGTCGGTCGGAGCGGCTGAGGTGCTGACGGGCCCGGTGGGAGACACGGGCCGCCCGTTCGCATCGACTCTGCTGGATGTGGACTTCTGGACGGGAGTTTGGCCACCGGCAATGCTGTACAGATGCTTCGACGTGGATGGCGACGGTGGCGGGATCGCCGCGCGTACCAGAACCGGGCTGTAGCCGTCCGGATGAACGAGTTCTTCGACTCACTTCCGAAGCCGAGAAGAACCACTCCCCGGGACGTTGCCCACCTCTACGCCCGCACTCTCTACCCCGACCACGAGCGCCTCCTGAGCACGAAAACCTCCGCTGCCTGCCCGTACTACGTCGGGTTGTCCTCGGAGTTGGGGAGCTTCACCCATGTCACCAAGAGGATCGTCCTGGTCGCGGACACGATGCTGTCGTCCGACCACGGCATCGGATCGGTGCACGAAATCGGGCAGTACTCTCGGCATTCTTACGGCGACAGTTTCAGTCCGGGCGGAGGAATCGATGAGCCGCCGGTCACCACGGAGACATACCACTACGGAATGGTGACCAACGACCTTGCCCAGGTGGGGCGGTGGCTCCTGGACGCTGAACCCCTCCTGCGCAGCGGGCTTGCCTGGTACTTGCCGGTCTACACGCGAGGACGCTCGGGTTGGCAGGACAGCGAAGACAGGTTGGCTGCCAGCAGACCCGGTCGTCTGCCCTCGTTCAGTGACCGGTCCATCGACTTCGTGGTGGAGCATGGCCGTGCCGTGGATCTGTCGGGGACCAAGCCCCTTGCCAGCCGGGTGGTCCGGCCGGTCCTAGAGATCGATCTGCCGTTCATCGACGGGCTCAGTCTCACCGACTTCGCTCAGGTCACCAGGGAAAAGTTCGATTCCTACCGCCTGTACCGCGATTTCATGCGTTCCCGCCTCCTCGAACTCGACGACGCGCTCGAAGCGGTGCATTCCCAGGTGGCCCTGGAACGGATCGCGCTCTCCATCCGTGACGAGGTGAACGCCGCTGCCGCGCAGATGAGCAGCGCGGCTCGGTCCCGGGCCCTGAGCAGCGCCGGCGCTGTACTGGGTACCACGAGCGCCGTCCTGGCCGCGGTCCGCCCCGCGGCCCTACAGGGTGCGCTCGGTGTCAGCGCGACGATCGCGGCCGGTGCCACTGGCCTGTGGCCGACCATTCAGGCGCTCGCCGACACCAGCCTCAAACGCACACATGGCAAGTGGCACTACGTATGGGTTCTCCAGAAGAAGGCTGCCCGCTGAGGAGCTGGGCACCCCTTGCGACGGCCACACGCACGCTCGCGTCGCTCAAGGGTCGATGGCACACGGTCAATGTCTGCTGTCACCGGACAGCCGGGCCGCCTGTTACGGAACCCAGGTTGACTGTCCCGTCTTTGATGACCCTCGCCTCTGTCTCGGCCGATCTGGTCGGATTCGCTGGTGGTCTCAAGTGATCCGGCCGGGACGGAGGGGTGTTCGGGCATGCGCCCGGGCCGTTTCCGGGGTCTGCTCTTGTGCTGAGGCAGCGAATCCCGACGGTTCACATCCCCGCTCCAGGCACCGAGCGTCATACCTCATTTTCCGGAAATCTTGACACGGGCATCGGCCAGTAGCTGGAGGGCGTGCTCACTGTCTTGCTTCAGCGTGCCGTCCACACCGTGGACGGTGACCGTGATCAGCTTCTTACCCTCGCCCGCATAGGCGTCCACCCTGCCGCCGACCAGGAACTCCTCGGAAGGGTGGGCCCGGTAGGTGCCGCACGCTCCCTTGGGCCCCTTGAAGGTCTCGGTGACTCCGTCGGCCGACGTCGCGTGACACTTCCCGCCGACGTACTCGGCCACCCGGGCGGGACCCTTCCAGTCCTGGATCTCCAGAGAGAGTTTCACATCGGTGTGGAGCGGCCCGCTCGTACCGCGACCGGCCTCCCTGACCGAGATATTGACCAGGCACGACCCCTTGCCGTCCTGGAAATGCCCGTTGACGTCGGCGAACTTGTTGTCGCCGAGCGCCGCGCCGACCGTTTCCGGTTTCAGGTAGTGCCCACAACCCGTGTTCACCCCCTTGGTCAGCGCTGCGGTCACCGAGGAGCCGGTCTCGTTCCTGCCGCCTCCCCCGCATCCGGTCATGAGCAGCAACACCACAACCAACCCTGCACAAGCAGACCCACTGCGACGCATCTCCGCCCCCGTCACCTTGGCGCATCACCATTACCGGCTCATGGCGGCAAAACCTTGACAGGCAAGCGAGAGGCCGTGGTTGAGCCCGCAACTCAGTGGACGCAGCAGAGCTGGGGTGACCGCCTCAACCGAGCCGGCACCACGTCGCTACAGCCGAACCGGACCAGAACGCACGAGACGGTGCCATCAACCAGTCACAGCGAACCAGACCAGATGAGGCTCCGACCCCGTTGCGTCTGAGTTGGTCTGGCCGTCGCAGGCCGGAGCAGCCTTCAATGATCAGATCCTTTGAGACGGGACATCGACGTCCAGGTCACCGACGGCGCCGGCCGGGAGCCCACCCTTCCCGCAGTCCGGGCCGACTGCCCCGGTTCAAGAAGCCTGCTCGACTCTGTGTCCGCCCCCGGCGTCGGTCAGGAAGCCACTGGTGCGGCCGACGGCCGTGCTGAGGAGCGCGGCACACCGCACGCGGTCGTTTCCCGGCAGGGGTGCAAGAGGAACGCTTTCCGGCCAGTACTCGCAGGTAGCGGTGGGTGAGGCCGGCCCGTACGGGCATGATCGGGTGTTGTTACGCGAAGACGTTCCCGCTTGCGTGCGGTGGGAGATCCTGATGCACGAACGGTTCAGCCGCGTGTGGATCTGCAAAGACCTCGGCGGCGCGAGCACCGGCGCGGACCCCGCCGAACTGGGCCGCACCGTCCTCGCCGCATACCTCGCCGGCCGCTCCACCCAGGGTGAGACCTTCCGCGTCGTCGTCCACACCGACGACGGCAGCCGGCACGTCATCACCCCCGGCCAGCTCCCGGGCCCCGGCTCGAAAGCGGATCCCGCCATCTGCCAGACACTGCCCGCCTACCTGCGCAACGCCCTCGCCTGACCCCGGCGCCGCAGCGCCCGCGCGGGACGAGCGTGGCCGACCTATCCCTACCTCAGGCATTCCCGACGCGAGCCTGGGCCCGGGAGGGGCTGTGGCCGGAGGAGATGAAGGCGTGGGTCGCTGTCCTCGACAGTGCGTCCTCCTCCTGGCGCTGCCGCTCCTGTTGCGCGAGCCTGTCCCGCTGTCATCTCACGGCGTTTGTTCTGCTCGGCCTCCCGGTGGCGCCGGGCCCCCTCCTTTCGCTCGGCTTGAAGCCGGGCCACTCGCCTGGTCTGCCGGCCGGCAGACCGGGGCGCAAGTCAGACAGGGCGCATCACACGGTCACGCGCGGCCGGAGGCTTTCGACCCGAGCCGGTACGGGGCCCGCACGCCGGCCGGAGGACGCCGGCTGACCTCGGCTGTCCGAGGCGGCCCTCAGCTGCCTCGGACAGCCCGGGCGATGTCGGTGGCAGCTGCTACGAATGCCCGTATGACCGACGACGAGATCATCAACAGGATCCGAGAACAAGACGCGGCTGGCGAGCTGCCGCCGCCCGCGCCGCGTGAGGCCGTGGCCGAGCTTGAGGCCGCCGTGGGGCATCCGATGCCACCGCTCCTCAAACGGATCTATCTCGAAGTCGCCGACGGTGGGTTCGGCCGCTGGGGCGAAGCGTTGTCCCTCACCGACACCACCTACAGCTTCAGTGACAGCGATCGGCTGCTGGAGGAGTACTTGGGTTGGCGCGAAATCCCCAACTACCCGCCGTCTGTCGTACCGCTCCTGACGTGGGGCTGTGCGATCTGGTCCCTCGTCGACTACAGCACCCCAGAAGGCCGCATGTGGGGTTGGGATCCCAACGCCCGATGCCCTGACCACGGACACGCTGTGTTCCCCGAAGACCTCACACTGGCCGAACGGCTCTGCGGGTGGCTGGACGGACGCTCGGACTTTCCGAAGGCGCCCGACGGTCCGTACTGCTCAGACTGCTGAAACCGCGGCACTGCCGTGCGACTGCATCCACGTGGCCACTCTGCCAGGAATCCATACGGCATGGGTGTCCGCTCTGGTCGCCGCGATCGAGCGCAGGGGATGGACGGTGGCGGGCGCTCACGATTCGGCCGTGGTCGGGTCCAGTGCGGCTCCTCGCCTCAGCGGAACTCGTGGATCACCTGGATCTCGCCGACGATGTGGGCGTTGAAGTGGTCCAACTCATCGGCCGGAACCCAGAGCTCAAGGATCGTCTGCCCACCTGCCTGCTGAACGGGATACCGGCTCAAGAAGTCCGACTCGACCTCGAAACGGGTGACGAAGCCGGCGCCATCGTGCCTCACGTTCCAGTCCCGCGCGATCCTGACCGCGTAGTCCTCGTTGAGGACCGGGTAGAAGATCGGCTGCTCGGGCAGCCGGGGCGGCCAGGCACGCCAGTTCAGCTCCCGAACCAGATCCAGCTCCTTGGGACCGATGGGACGCCACAGGGTCGTCGTCACTTGCCGGCTGGTCATCCGCATCGCTCTCTGAACGTAGGCCGCCAGTACGACGGGTCGGGACACCGGACGTTACCGGCACTGCGAACTCAGCAGCCACACAGTTTCCACCCCCGAACCAGCGCCGTGACCGACAGGTTGGCAGCCTCCCGCGCTCGCGAGCGCCGCGGTCCCCGGGAAGGCGCTCGACCGCCCCGGCGAGCCACCGACCGCCTCGCCGACCGTGTGGGCCGCGGCGGGGAGCGCCATTCGGCAGTTGCACGACGCGCCGTTGCCGCCCTGGCCCGACCGGCCCGCTCAGAGCTGTCCGAGGCGGCGCAGACTGCCGGCTCCGGCGCAGCCTCCCGTGTCACCCTGGCCGTTCGGCCCCACCGGGCGATCCCCAGAGCGGATGGCCGTCACGATCACCGCCGGGCCCAGCATTCGGACACCGAGCGCCAGGACCTGCTGTGCCGGGACCGGTCCACATGGCGCAGGCCTTTGGTCACGTCCAGGCCGAGGTGGATCTGCTGCAGCGGGAGCGGCCACTCCTCGGCGCGGCCTGCTGCCGGATCTGTGATCGCATGGGAGGAGCCGCAAGCACGAGCGCTGCGTCAGGGGCATCGTCCCGCTGCCGGCGCCCTCGGGGTGCAGCTTCACTCTTCTGTGCCCCGCGAGCGCCCCGGCTGGTTCCCGACTTCTGGGATGGCGCCGGACGTGGAGGGTGACTTCCCTGCGGAGGATGCAGGCGAGTGGGCGCGAAGAAGCGGAAGCAAGCAGGGGAAGCAAGTGGTCCGTGACGTCGGTCACGGCGCTCCGTCAATCAACCAGCGTTCTTAGTAGATGCGGTGTGTGCGATATATAGAGGTTTGTCCGCTATGACATAGGTGTGGATCCTGTCGTGCGTCCTGGAACTCCGCCCGGTCGGCGCGCATGCCAGCTACTCCGTGCCGTACGCCTTTTGACACCCCGACAGCTCGTCGTCCTGTCGCCGTGACCCGACCGGGGGCCTGCACGCTGCCCTGGCGAGGTCCCGGGGCCTACGAGGCGTCGTAGTGGCGGGACCCGTTGCGCACCCTGCCGAGCCGTTCTAAGAATGACGACCCACAGGACGTCGCCGCAGTGGAGAACCGGTGATCACGCCGGCTCGGCCGCGCACTGCGGCGCTCGACGTCACCGAGTGAGCAGGAGCCCCCACGTGAAACTGTCCCGAACGTCCCCGAGACTCCTCTCCCTCGCTCTCGGCCTGGGTCTGGCCTCCAGCGCGTTGGGCGCGGCAGTGCCGGCGAGCGCAGAGCCGGCCGCCGCCCCGTCCGCTTCAGCCGGTACCTCCGTGGCGCGGTACGACGGGTCGGCCGAGGAGGCCGCGAACAACAAGGCGCTTTTCGAGGCTGTGCTCAAGTCGGTCGCCGAGAAGCGTGCCGCCCAGCCCGGCGCGCAGGCAGTGACCCTCTACTACGACGCCTCCAAGGCGCCGAGTTTCCGTTCGCAGATAGCGAGCGCGGCCTCTATCTGGAACAGCTCCGAGTCCAACGTCAAGCTCGAAGAGTCTTCGAGCGGTGCCGACTTCTCCTACTACGAGGGCAACGACCCGCGCGGTTCCCACGCCGACACCGATGGCCACGGCAAAGGCTCCGTCTTCCTCGACTATGCCCAGAACCAGCAGGACGACTCGATCCGCGTCGTCACCCACGAGACCGGACACGTGCTGGGTCTCCCGGACGACTACAGCGGGCCGTGCAGCGAGCTGATGTCGGGCGGCGGCCCCGGCCCGTCCTGCACCAACCGCTACCCGAACGCCACCGAGCGCGCGCGTGTCGACCAGCTGTGGGCCACCGGACTCGCGCCGGCCCCGGGCGCGGCGGACCAGCCTGCCGGTAACCCGAGCCCTGCACCGTCGGTACGGATCGTGACACCCGGCAACGGTCCGGGGCGTCCTTTCCCCGGTACGCCCTGGAGTTGATCAGGTTCCCGAGTAGGCAGCGGCTCGCTGTCGCGGACGGCTCCCGTGTCACGACCGAGAAGGCCAACAGGTGCTTCGCACCCGCGCCCACAGCACGCTTCCGGAACCGGGACGCAAGCTTGGCCTGGTGCCGTTCGTGCCACAACAGGCCCAGCTCTGCCACGAGTTCGGCGCACACCTCGGCCGACAGGCCCGTGATCCTCCGGTCGTCGCCGGGCGTCCGGGCCGGGGCGGGCGTCGATCGCGTCGAGCAGGGCGACGGCCGCGTCCTTCAGGCCCACCGCTTCCGGAGTGACCGGCAGGCTCGGCAGGGCATCGGCGGCGCCGCGCAGACACGACTCCGCGCCCTCGGCCGACCGCCGAAGAACCTCAGCGAACTCGGTCACGGGATCGAGGGCGGTGCTGGAAAGTTCCGGCGTGCTGAGGCCCACGCTGACAGTCCCTAGGAAGGCTCGCCAGTCGCTCCCGCATCGGCGATACGGCGGGCTTCGCGCACCATCTGCTGCAGACCGCTCGTCTCGCGGACCTACTGGCGAAGGGACAGTATTCGATACATGCACTATTCGCGCAGTCTGGGCAATCTCCAGGCCCACCCTGCGAGCCCGCTCCATCCCTTTTCATCCGCTGGGCCGGCGCCCGCCACCCCACCCGGGCCGGCTTGACCATCGAACACCCGCCCTCCCGCCGCCGCGAGACGTACTGCGAAGGCGCCTGCGGACATGCCTGGCACAACCTGACCGTGGTGACCGAGCAGCCGTAGCGGGGGCTGCCTGTCATGTCGCTGCGGGTCTTCTCCGGCGGGCCGAGGGTCTGCTGGAGAAGACCGGCGCAGTACACCTGTCGCGGTCAGATGACTCCGAGGAGCCCGTAGCCGCCGAGGCGGGTGTTGTACTTCTGCGGGAAGCCGACGGACGCGGCGGTGATCATGCGGCTGCCCTTGGCGGTGGGGCCGCCGGTGCCGCCCGGGAGGATCCAGACCGCGCCGGTCCCGGAGTTCTCCTGTGTGCGGTGTCACGGGCTCGTAGTAGGTCCACAGCGTTACTGCGAAGCCCTCGCGCGTGTACACACGCGGCTCCGCCCGAGGCTCCAGGGGACACACCGGGCATCCGACCTCGGCGAGCCTTTGAGCAAGCTCGAAGTCGCAGCCGCGCTCGCACGGGTGACGTGCGGGTGTTCGTGGTCTCATCACCGAGGGGTTGGCCGTGGGCTTCACACCGGAGCGCGCCACCCCCGCACAGCCGTCCGCAGCTGTGATGTGCGCCTGCATCGCATTGCCGGCGACGTCCCGCGAAACCTCCTGCCGGACATGTCGGGGCGAGGCCGGAGAACCAGCCCAGGGAGCCTGGCAGTCAGCCGATTCGTCGGGGGGCGTGGGTGTCGCGGTGATGGGGAGTCCTGCGGCCCGGCGGGCCGGGTCGGCGGGCACAACCTGTTCGCCGCCGTGCTCGCAAACACATTCGGCGCCATGGAACGTCTGACCGCCGAGTCCCGGAGACGGACCACGATCCTTCGGATCCGGGCCTCTATCCCGGCGCACCTGAATAATTCAGAACTGACCCCGCGCACCATCGCCGCCGCACATCACATCTCCCCGAGCTACCTGCACCGCCTCTTCGTGGACGATGAGGAGACAGTCGCGGCCTGGACTCGCGTCCAGCGCCTGGACGCACACCCGCCGCGACCTCGCAGAGGCCGACCTGCACACCGTCCCCATCCACGCTGTCGCCGCCCGCCGGGGCTTCCCCGACGCCGCCGACTTCAGCCGTGCGTTCCGCGACACGTATGGTGTGCCGCCCACGGAATACCGGCAGCAGACCCTTCGCGCACGGTGGACCCAGTGGGCTCGGTGCTAAGGAAGTGTGGACTCACTGCTAGCGACAGGCAGTCGGTTGGCGGGCCACTGTGATGGGGCATGGCGTACGACTCGCAGCTGCCACGGATGACGCGGTGGCCGCGGGCGCGCATGAACCAGCACACCGACGGAAGGGAATGTGTCATGCAGCTCTCACGGGTTCTCGCGGCCGCCGGAGTCACGATGGCGCTGTCCGCAGTCACTGCTCCCGGCCCGGCCGCCGCTGCCCTCACCGCCGCGCCCGAACGCCCCACGACAGGCGCGCAACTGGCGGGCACAGCCGACGGCGCGACCGACGCCAGGGCCGCCATCATCATCCGTAACCACAGTGGCAAGTGCCTGGAGATCGAGAACTCCTCCAAGCGCAACGGCGCGCGTGCCCAGCAGTGGACCTGCAACGGCCAGGCCGGAGCCAAGTGGAAACTCCGGAGCCTCGGAGGAGGCCGCGCGGAGATCATCAATGTCCGTAGTGGCAAGTGCCTGGAGATCCAGAACTCCTCCAAGCGCAACGGCGCGCGTGCCCAGCAGTGGACCTGCAACGGTCAGGCCGGAGCCAAGTGGCGCTTCGCCGATGCCGGCGGTGACCGCTTGTACATCATCAATGTCCGCAGCGGTAAGTGCCTGGAGATCGAGAACTCCTCCAAGCGCAACGGCGCGCGTGCCCAGCAGTGGACCTGCAACGGTCAGGCCGGATCGGAGTGGTCCTGACACTAGAGACCTGAGTGCATCACGGCGGTGAAGCAGGCGCGGGGCCCCGAATGTGTCGGGGCCCCGCGCACCTACGCCACCCCCGGAGGATGCGGGTGGCGAACTCCTCGCAGGCCTCCGGCGCCTCCGAGGGCGCGAGCGGTGACGGAATGGGCGACCAGGAGCACGTGCATGCGCAGCTGGCGGTTCATGGAGAGGATCTCGTGGAGCGCGTCGACGGCCGGGGAGACCTTCGGGTCGCCTGGTTGGCGGAACTTCTCTCAGTAGCGGGCCGGCTGCTTCATCGTTGCGTCGATCTCTTCGAGGAGGATCAGCACCCCTGGGCCGATGGCTTTCGGGTCGGCGCCGATGCCGGGTTCATCGGCGATCCGGATGCGTGGTCGGCCTGTCTGCCCGAGCTCGATGAGCTCGTCGTGGACGTCGGCGGTGTCGCGGCAGTACGTGACGCCGTCGATGTCGTTTTTGAGCAGCAGCCCTCGGCGCACACAACTCACGATGATCAGCCGCGGCCGAGCCCGTCCGCGCACCGACTCCCACCAGCCCGATCGCGACCTACAGCTGTACCAGCCGTAATGCCGGGTGCCCGGCGCTGGCGGAACTCTGGCTACGGTTCGCCGTGCCGGCCAGAGTTCCCGGAGCCGCTGCCCGAGATCGTCATCGGCTTGGCGGGATGCACCACGAGGTGTCGTCAGCGATGGTCCTCGATCGGCTTGGAGATGCGTCTGCTCGGACTGAAGCGTCCGCGTGATGCCGGTAGTCGCTGGGCGGCATGCCGTAGGCAGCGCGGAAGGCGCGAGTGAAGTCAGCAGCGCGAGGGAAGCCCCAGCGGGCGGCGATGGCGTGGACGGGGGTGGTGCGCTGGGCCGGGTCGGCGAGGTCGCGGCGGGCGTGGTCCAGGCGCTGGTGACGTATCCAGGCCGCGATCGTCTCCTCTTCGTGCTGGAAGAGGCGGTGCAGGTAGCTGGTGGAGATGTGGTGGGCGGCGGCGATGCTGCGCGGGGTCAGTTCCGGGTCGTGCAGGTGGCTCCGTACGAAGGCACGAATGCGGAGGACAAGCGTCCGACGGTGAGATTCCGGCGTGAGCAGCCTCTCGGCTTCGAGGACGTGGGCCAATAGCCCGGACAGCAGGTCGAGCGCGATGACCCCTAACCGGGGGCCGTCGCAGGACGTGAAGGAGCCGGTGTCCGTCGTGATGCGGGTGAGGAACTGCGCCAGCAGGGCACCGAAGCCTTCCCGTCCTGATATGCGTTGCCCGATCAGCTTGTCGACCGCGTTCCCGGCCGAAGCCAGCATCTCCGTGGGAAATGCGACCGCTACCGTTTCCACCGCTCGTCGGCCGCTGGCCGCGATGCAGTCGAACGGCCGCGAGGAGCCGACCACGCACAGGTCACCAGGGTTGTACGTGGTCTCCTGTCCACGCTGCACGATGCCCACCGTCCCGCGCGTGACCAGCGACATGTGGAACAGCTCGGGATCAGACTGCCGGATCAGCTTGGGAGTCCGGTGAAAGCGCATCGATTGGAAGGTCTGCGGCGAAACGTGCACGGCACCGAACTCCAGCAGACGCATGGAAGCCTGGAAATCGTCAGCATGGTCACTGCTCATGTCCAGCGGGGCGAGCGTCTGGACCATCAGTTCACGCCAGTAGTCGAACCGGTCCGCGGCAGGTACGTCCTCGCTTCGGAACACCGTCTCGCGCACCGTGGCCCCCAATGCCCTCGTTGAGTCCTTGCCCCCTCCCTTCCCGGTTTCGAAGCGACACGACAGCTGCAATGCGCCAAGGGTGCGTGCGAGTTTCGCCAGCTGACTCCTGCACGGATCCACCACCGTCCGGCCTGCACGCCAGATCCTCAAGCCGGTGCCAGTCGCCGCCGTCGTACCAGCAACACGACCGGGCACCGCTGCGGCACGGCAGCACCTGACGCAGCGGGCGATGCCACCACGGCGCCCCGGCCGGCATGCGCGTCGGCTCACGCAACGGGTGGGACGGGCGAGGCTGGCGAGGCTGGCGAGGCTGGCGAGGCGGGCGAGGCGGGCGAGGCGGGCGAGGCGGGCGAGGCGGGCGAGGCGGGCGAGGCGGGCGACCGCCAACTCGGCCGACAGCAGCTGCGGTTCCGGCCTTGTGGCGCGCGGCACATAGCCGGCGCCGCTGTCCGCGGCGACCGGCGCGCCGGCCAGGTCCTGCACTCAGATCGATCACCGATGAGTTTCCCGCGCCGCGCTGGTCCATACACCGGACACCCATGGGACGCAGAGGCTGAGCCATGCGGAAACTGATCTACGGCATGAACCTGACCCTGGACGGTTACATCGCCGCGGCCGGCGACGACATCGGCTGGGGCGGACCACCGAGCGACGAGCTGTTCCAGTGGTGGCTCGACCACGAGCAGGCGAATGGCCTGTCGCTGTATGGGCGCAAGCTGTGGGAGACGATGAGTTCCTACTGGCCGACCGGCGACCAGCGTCCCGACGCCACCCCGGCGCAGATCGAGTTCGCACGGAACTGGCGGGACACGCCGAAGGTGGTTTTCTCCTCGACGATCGACAAGGTCGACTGGAACACCCGCCTGGTCACTGGTGACGCGATCGCCGAGATCAGCCGGCTCAAGGCCGGGGACGGCGGCCCGATGAACATCGGCGGCGCGACGCTTGCCGGGGCGGCCATGCGCGCCGGGCTGATCGACGAGTACGCGATAGCCGCCCATCCGGTCCTGGTGGGCGGCGGCACTCCGTTCTTCACCGCTCTGGACAACTGGGTGAACCTGCGCCTGGTGGAGACGCGGACATTTCCCGGTGGCGTGGTCCTGACCAGGTACGAGAAGAGTCGCTGAGCAGCTTGGCGCCAGCTCAGGGTGTTCCCCCAACCGTCGCGGCGTTCTCCCCCACCGCACCCACCGCACACGCCCAAGCCCACGAGCGATGCCCCGTGAGCCCGCGGTGTCCGCGGGCTTCTACCGGAGCACCGGCATCAGGGCCCAATCAGGGGGTCGGTGTCGGTATCGAACGCGGCGACGCGCGCGTGACCGGCGGCCTCGCCTGCCACGGCCGGCCGCTCAAGCAGCACACGGTGCCGACCTGGGGGAACGCAGTCCGCAGAACCTCCTTGCGGCGTGCCGGTTCGGTTCTGCCAGCCCGGAGGCGCACGGGCGTGCGTCTGCGGTGGGTGGCCTGGTGGCCCGAGCGGTGGTGGGGCGCATCCACGTGTGCCCGCCGCAGTGCGGCCATCGCCAGGCCCGTTCCCGGCGAGTGCCGGCGGTTGACGAGTCGGCGTGAGGGCGACGGGACTCACTCGGTGCCGTCGGCGCTCCAAGCCCGTTACCGAGGGGCGCCGACGGCAGGACGGGAGATCTACCTACTCCCCTGCTCGGCGCACACCGACCGGAATGGGTCCAGCAGCTCCGGGTGGCGCTCGCCGTACGTGTTCACCGCGTGCCACACCGCGTCCAGTGCCGCCCTCAGCGGGACGGGCTCGGCGGCGGCGAGCACGGCGGGAAGAGCGAAGTGCGGCTGTGAGATCCGCTCGGGGCCGCGCGGATCGCCGGAGGCGTGCACCACCACGTCCGCACGTGCCGATTGCTGCGGGAGGGAACGTCGGCCCCGTCGTCGACCCCTCCCTGGACCGGCGCACGGTGTTCGTGAGCTGGTCGTAGGGAGGCTTCGAGGCCGGCGCGGCGGCCGTGGCGACGGCGGGCGCCCCGGTCGGTTGGGCCGTGGGCATGGCCCGCGCGTCACGATCGCCCCCCACCGGATCCGCCCCCATACCGATCCGCCCCCACCGGATCCGCCTCCCCGGCGGATCCGGACCGGCGTGTGTCGGGCCTGTGGCAGCAAGGGGGTCAGGGGTTGGGGCTCTTGTCCGGGTGCAGGCAGTCCCACGTCTTCGGGCCGACGATTCCGTCCGTGGTGATGTGGCACCGGCCCTGCGCCCAGATGACGGCGGCCTTCGTGGCGGCGCCGAACACGCCGTCCTCCTGAAGGTGCCGGCCATAGATGTTCAGCAGGCACTGCGCGTGGGTGACGGCCTTGCCGGTGTCACCGGGGTAGAGGTTCGGGTGGGTCCGGTCGTAGGGACAGGCACTCTCCGCGGCCGGCGCGGAGGGCACGGACGGCACGGAGGCAGGAGAGGCGGTCGCGGGCCCCGCGGCAACAGCTGCGGCACCGAGTGTGAACGCCGACACGAAGAGCCCGGCTCGACGTCGAAGGGTCATGAACATGGAGGTTCTCCTTTTCACAGCAGGGGGAGGGCATGGGCCTGCGGCGCCTGGGCGTCGCAGCCGTAGCGTGGAGGCGCGAAACAGTCGCGCGGGACGGGGTGCGTCACGTGACCGCGGCGGCCCGGTGGGAGACGCGACGGTTGCCGGTGTCGAGCTGCTCAGCAGGGAGGGATTCCAGGCCGCGGGTCGGAGCCGGTGTCGATGTGCTGGCCCGGGGTGTACCCGTCGACCCAGTGTTCGCCTTCGAACGTCGTGGTGTAGTACCAGACGGAGTTGCCCGAGACGCGCTGCCCGGTCTTGTAGCAGCTGATCATCAGCGGCTGGCCGCGGAACAGGTTCCGCTTCACCCCGCAGGTGGTCTTGGCGCAGGTGTACTGCTTGGTCGCCTGGGTGGTGAAGAAGGTGTCGTCGCTCGCGGTGGATGCCGCCGACGACGGCGGCGCAAGGGCAAGCGTTCCCGCGGTCACCAGCCCGGCCAGGATTCCTGTCAGCGTCATGGCAGCCTTCATCAGTCGTAGGTTCCTTCCAGCTCTCGCTCTCTTTCCGGATCGTCACCAGGGGCGGCATGGACCCCGTGGACACCACGGGGCGCGCCGGCGCACTCCACGAGGCTGCTCAAGGGCAGGGGGGACGACTTCCCGTTCCGGCACGGTGGCGGCGGCCGATGGCGACGGTCTTGAGCCTGTCGACGATGGCGAGCGCGCACAACCCGCCCAGCTGTTCGCGTACGTTCGGAACAGTCCCGACCAGCCCTCGAACACTGCCGAACACCGGGACGAACATGGCTGAACAGCGCGCCGAGTTGACGAATTCGCTGTAAGCACCCGGCGGAGAGGCCCCGTTACGGTGGAACCGTGGGACGAGGTGCACAGAGCAAGGAAGCCGGGCCGCCGTCACCGGGCACACCGCAGCCGGACCGGGCGCGCAGCGCCGAGGAGTTCACCGCGGCGCTGCGCGCCCTGCGGATCTGGTCCGGCCTGTCCTATCGGCAGCTGGAAGGCAAGGCCGCAGCGCGCGGGGACACGCTGGCCGCCAGCACGATGGCGACCGCTCTGGGCCGTGCGACGCTGCCCCGCGAACCGTTCGTCGCCGCGTTCACCCGCGCGTGCGGACTCAGCGAGACCGAGGTCCAGCGGTGGCTCGACGCTCGCCGACGCCTGGCCATGGCCGAGGAGCCTCCCGGGACCCGCACCGGTCCCGTCCCACGAGAAGCCGGCGAGCAGGCGCCACCTGACACCGACACCGGCTCCGACTCCGACTCCGACTCCGCCGACGGCGAGCGGCGATCCGGACGCCTGCTCGGCCTCACGCGCTTGGTCGCAGCCGCGCTGATCGGCGCCGGAGCAGCACTGGCCCTGCAGACACTGCTGGTGACGCCGTCCGCACCGCACCGCACGAGCGTCTCAGCCCGCCCAGTGCGGGGGCTGGCCATCCTGGCCGCCGGCAGCTGGGCTCAGATCCACCCCGCCCGCACCCCACGGCTCTGTATGACCGAGGGACGCGACCGCACCCACCACTACGCCACGGCCATCGCGGCCCAGTATCCCTGCGCACACGCCGACCCGCCCCACACCTACATCGAACCCGTCGGTGAGAACCTGGTGGAGATCCAGTGGCACCATCCGAAGTACGGCGTCGGCTGCCTGACCCTCTTACGCGACGGCCCCGGCCGCGATCTGATCGAACCCCGGGACGACTGCGCCGAGGACGATCCCGCGCAGCAGTTCCAGGTCGAACCGATCGGCCCGCCGGCCTCAGCACACTTCCGTCTCCGCCCCGCCGCCACCGGCACGTGCCTTTCCGTCCGCGACCAGGACACCGACGATGGCGCCGAGATCGTCCAGGCCCGCTGCTCGGGCGCCCGCGACCAGGAATTCCTCATCACCCTCCAACCGCCCGCGTGACGCCGTTCCTGACGGGACATCAGCGCAAGGCCACAGGTCCTCGATCGGCCAGTGCCCGCTCACTCCGGTCGTCGAAGGGAGGCGATGACGAACGCTCGCGCGAGCCTCAAGAGAACGGCAGCCGGTCGGCCCGTGACCGCGGGACCGGTCCGGGGACGCGGGCGCGGTCGGCCGAAATCCGTCCTGTCGTGGTCCGGTCGGTCCTAGTGTCCTGGCGTGACCACTGCCGACAAAGCCGCTTACCGGTACCGCATCGCCGTCCCCGAGGACGCCGCGGCCATCAAGGCCCTGGACAGTTCCTTCACCACTGGCACGGTCTTCCGGGTGACCGTCGGCGCCGATGGGTTCTGGCTGCGGGAGGTCCCCGTGGAGCCGCCCCTGACCAAGGTTTTCCCCGAGGATGGGTCGGGCGACGACGGCGATGGCGGGGATGAGGGCGATGACGGGGACGGCGGGGACGACGGGTATTCCCGCACCTTCGTCGCCCGCGGGGCCGCCGGTGACCTGGCCGGGTTCGTCATCGTCTCGTACTCCGGTTGGAACCGTCGGCTGACCGTCGAAGACATCGGGGTCGCGCCGGGGGGTCGGCCGCGCGCTGATGGGGCTCGCGATGGAGTTCGCCCGGAAGCGGGGCGCCGTGCACCTCTGGCTGGAGGTCACCAACGTCAACGCGCCGGCGATCCACGCCTACCGACGGATCGGCTTCACCTTCTGCGGGCTGGACACGGCCCTCTACGACGGCACCCCCTCCAAGGGCGAGCAAGCGCTCTACATGAGCATGCCCTGCCCCTGAGCCGACGCAGGCAGCGCACAACCGGGGCGACCCCGACGCCCTGCTCGCACGTCACGGTCGGCAGCCAGGCCGGGGCTCCGCCCGGCCCCGCGGCCCGTTCGATGGGAGCCGACCACGGCGCGATGCCGGGAAGACCGGCGACCCGGCCGGGTGCGGGAGCCGCCGCCGGAGCCGCCCGCCGCCAGGCCCACCTCTCACGCCGGGCCGAGCGGGTGACGGCACCGGCGGCCGGCTGGGTCAGCCGAGTCTGTCGGCCTGTGGCGTACGGCGCGGCGGACTCAACTGCTCGTCAGCCCACGACCTCTTCCGTGTCGCCCACGACCCCGGAGTGGCCACGTCTCCCCTGGGACGACGCCGACGCCCTGGTGCGGGACCTGCGCCGCACTTTCCACGGCCGCGGCCCCGGATCCCCATCTCTTCCTGAGCCGCGAGACACATGAGCGAGACCGCTCAGGGGCTGAAGCACTCTCTGGCGGGCCGGTCGGCGGACGCGTAGTAGCAGGCCTGGAGGCGGGACGGCCGAGGCGCGGCGATCATGGGAGTGGTGACGAGGTCCTGGGGGGAGGCGCGCTGCGTCGCCGTGGTGCCGCGGGAGCGCTGTCCCGGGGAGCTGATCTCGACGCGGAAGCCGGTGTGGGTGGGCCGGGCACGGATCCATCCCGCCTGGCACCGGGGGCTGAGGCGCAGTTCGAGGCGGGTTCCGTCCGTCGCGGTGTGGGACGCCAGGGTCATCGGGTCCTCGCAGGCGGTGGTTCTGGGGTCGCGGCCGGCACACGACGTCAGCCGGCAGATCGGTGGGAGGGCCCTGGCCGCCGGGTCCGCGTCGTGGGACTCGTGGTACAGCGCGGCCGGAACGAGCATCAGGGCCGAGGCGAGGAACACGCCGATCGCCGTGGCGGCGGGGTGTTCGGTGATCTTCTCGGAGGCGGCCAGCAGGAGGGCGTGCACTGGTCGGCGTGTCCGCCGCGGTGCCGGCCCGGGGGATCGTCCCGGCACCGGCGCTCGGAGCGCGGACTCGGTGGACACGTTGCCGGCGGAGGCGGCGGGGATCCCCCCTGGCACGGTGATGTCGGGCTCACGTCCGCTCCAGACCGCTTCGGCGCGCTCCCACCGTTCCAGGATGCCGGCGTCGGACGACCGCACTGCCAGGCGCAGGGCTTCGACGGCGTGCCGGGGCGGGAACTGCTTGCCGTTGAGGTAGCGCTCCCAGGAGGACTTGCTGATGGCGGTCACATCGGCCAGTTCCGCCAGTGTCAGTCCGCTGCGGTGCTTGAGGTCCCGCAGCCCGTCGATCAGGGTCGCGCACGCCTCCGGCAGAGCGGGGGGCAGTGGGCGCGGGCGTGGTCCCTTCCGGTGCTTCTCCATCGTCGAAACCCCCGTTTCGGCTTTCAGGCCGGTCGTCACCGCACATGCCGCAGCAGGCGCCAGGTCTCCTCCCCCACGACACCGTCGACGGATATGTGGCCCCGCGCTTGCAGCTGCCGGACCTGGGTCTGAGTGCGGGGCCCGTAGTAGCCGTCGACATCACCGGGGGACAACCTGTGGCGCAGCAGCAGGCACTGCACCTCGGCGGCGTCCGGACCGGTGCTGTTGAGCATCACCAGACGGGACGACGTGGTGCTGTTGCCGCTGAACAGCAGATCGCCGCGCCGTGTGTACCGGCAGTCGTACTTTCCGACAGCGGAGCCCGACACGCGCGCGGAACCGGGCGCCGTGCGGCGGGTGTCGAGGACCAGCGCCGCGGACAGCGCGGCGGACAGGAGAAGCGTCCCCACGGCCAGCGACAGTGCCGCGACGCGCATCCGCGGTCCGTCGGTGCCCGGACCGTCCTGCGTCCGTTCCGGCTGGTGCCCGACGGCGGAGGTTCTTCCCCCAGCCGCGTTCCACGTCTTTCCCGCGGCCTCGCGCAACGCCAGCAAAGGACCCGGATCCACGTCGGCGATCCGGGCGAGAGCCTCGACCGCCGCTTCGGGGGGAAAGGCCGTGCCGTTGAGATATCGGGCCCACGACGAGGCACTGAAATACGTCTTCGCCTGGAGGTCCTTCAGCGTCATCCCGCTGTGGTCCTTCAACCGCCGCAGCGTGCTGACGAACCGCCGCCCGTCCGGGTCCAGTGACGGGGGCAGCGCTTTCCACCTCACCCTGCTCCTTCCCGCGATGTCACTCCTGCCGAGTATGGCCAGTGCCGGCGCCGGTTCGACGAGTTCCGTATGGGCACACTTGCGCGCGTATGGATTCCGGTCATGGGTGGGCCCGGCGCGCCGGGTCGGGGGCCGGCCGTTCCCGGTCACCGGAGAGGGACCGCAGGGCCGTCCCGGGACTTTGCGGCGTCGGGTGAATGCGCAGGTGAACGGCCTGAGAAATCCCGGGACGTGCCTGGGCGCCCCATGCGCTGGTAGCGCGTCGATGCCGACGCCATGCTCGTTCCCGGTGCGGATCGCTGCGGATGCCGCGCCGGCAACCGCCATGGAAGGACCAGATCTATGCGTGTACCGACGCGCCCGCGCAGGGCTGTCGTCATCCCGGGTCAACGTTCGCGCTCCCCGCGCGGCCCCGCTCTGCCGGGGCGGTCCTCCCGCTGACGGAGTCGTCGGCGCGTACACGCGGGGTGCGCTGATGTACCGCCGCCCGAGCCGAGGAGCCGACGAGCCCGGGCATCCGGCCGCCAGAGCCGGTGTCCGGGCGGGTACGGCAGGGGGCCGCCACCACCGGCACCACCTGAGACTCTGCGTCCTCCCCTTCTTCGGCGGTAACTGCCCGTCCGACGCAGTTATGCCCACCCGCGTGAACCTCCGCAGTCACACCTCACGACAGATCGAGGAAAGGAATCGCATACATGCCCACCACCACTCACAGGCCTCGCCGGAGTCTGGCCGCGTCCGTGCTCCTCGCTACCGCCCTGGCGGCCGGCATCACGGCGACCGACGTCACCACCGCTGCGGCGACCACCACGCCCGGCGGGGTGCGGGCGGCCGGCTCCACCGCCGGCGCCGCCGTACGGGCGTCCTGGCCGACGGTCAAGTCCGGCCAGCGCGGCGTGGACGTGGTCACTGTCCAACTCCTGTTGACCGCGCGGGGCTACACACTCACCGCCGACGGGGTCTTCGGTTCGGGTACCGCCGCGAAGGTCAAGGCCTTCCAGAGGGCGAAGCACCTGACCGCCGACGGCATCGTCGGACCCAACACCTGGACCAAGCTGGTCATGACGGTCAAGTCCGGCTCCAGGGGCCCGAGTGTCAAGGCCGTGCAGCGCCAGCTCACCGACAACGGCTACGCCGTCACCGCCGACGGGGTCTTCGGTTCGGGTACCACCGCGAAGGTCAAGGCCTTCCAGAAGGCCAAGCACCTCACCGCCAACGGCGTCGTGGGCGTCGAGACCTGGGCCGCCCTGGTGAGGGGCGGCGGTGCCGGTGGCGGCGGCAAGCTCAGTGACGCCCAGGCCGCGGCACGGCTGAGGACGGCGGGCATCACCCGCTCCTCCTCGGGCAACTGCACCAACCGCCACAACAAGAACTGCACCAGCCTGCAGGACATCCGGGCCCGGACCATCGACGGGGTCATCGCCCTGAAGCGCAAGAGTGGCTGCCGTATCGTCATCACCGGCGGCACGGAGGTCGGCCACGCCGGGGGCACGTACAGCCACTGGAACGGCTACAAGGTCGATGTGGCCCGCACCTCGTGCGTCACCAACTACATCCACGCGCACTCCAGGAAGCACCACAAGCGCGGTGACGGCGCCTGGGTGTGGCGTGTCACCTCCGGCGGCAGGACGGTCATCGACTACGCCGACGAGCACTGGGCCAACCACTGGGACGTCACGTACTACTGATGCCTTCGTCCGCGGGGGTCCGGCCTGCTCCTGGTACCGGCCGGGCCCCCGCGCCGGCGCGGCGGGCTCTCGGTGGACAGCCGCTGCTTCCCCCACGGCGAGGACTTCTCCGGCCTGCGCGTGCACCAGACACGCCTGCAGGGCGGCGACGCCTCCTCCGACTCCTACTGCTACCGCCGCTGACCCCAGGGCCGGTACCTACGTCCGGGCCAGCGCCGGTGCGCCAGGGCGCGCCCGCACGGCCCGCCGCCTGGAACCACGGCCCGGCCCGGCAGTCGCTCGACGCAGCGCGGCATCGATGCCCAGTCGGCGCGTCCATCGTCCTCAGGAGCCCTTGGCACGGTTGACGTCGTCATCCACCAGTCTCTTGGAACCATTCGCGCAGGCGCTCCAGGAGTTGTTCCGGCTGTTCTTCGGCCATCCAATGGCCCGAGTCCTCGACCGCGCGGACGGTGACGTTCTCGGCGGCCTCCGAGAGCATTTTCTCCGCTATGGGCAGGAAGAAGCTGGCAGTCCCTCCAAGCCCCAGCACGGGCAACTTGATCTTGCCCTTCTCCGCCAGGATGCGCCGGTTGTCCTCGGCGTCCTTCTCGAACGCCCTGAACAGTTCGATGCCCGCCCGCATGGCACCTGGCTGTGTTTAGTCGGCGACGTAGCGCTCCGCATCCGCGATTGAAATGGCGTCAGGGTTTGCACTCAGCCCGACATAGAACGAGCGCAGGTACGGAAACTCGTGGCCGGCGATGAGCATCTCGGCCGCGTTGCCGCCGCGCCGTGCAGGTGGAAATGCCAGATCCTGTTCTTACCGTAGCTCGTCGTCGCCACAGCGTTTTCGTGTCCCTCGGTGCCCGGGATAGGGGCTTCCGAGACCATGAGGCGCGCGACCTCGTCCGGCCAGAGAGTGGCGTAGGCGTAGCCGACCAGCATCCCGAGGTCGTGGCAGCAGCGCCCTGATGTCACCGGCTATCGTCTGTTTGTCGTAACCGCCCTCGGGCTTCGACGAGCCGCCGGCGCCCCGGACGTCGGGAGACACGACGAACCAGCCGTCGGAGTGCAGGGGCTCCATGATGTGGCGCCATTCCCACCAGGTCTGGGGCCAGCCGTGGATGAGCACGATGGTCTTGTCGTCTCCGTCTTCGGACGGTGGTTCGCCTGCGGTCACGTAGTGGATCCGGACACCCTCATGCTCGAACATATTGTGGTCGAACTCAGCCATGGTGTTGCTCCTGGAGGAATTCGGCGGCTTTGGCGTTCCGCCGACCGGTTGTTGAAGGCCCTCCTTTGCGGGTCGGCGCCGCTTTGCGGGAGCGGATGTGCGTGATGTCCGGTCTAATTCCGGACCGGAATCGAGCGGCGGTATTCCACTGGGAGCCGGCCGTCAGGGGGGGCTCCGGTAAATGGCTCGGAGGCCGGGATCCAAGTGCACGATCACTCCGAGCCGCCCATGTTCGGCAGCGGCAGGAACCCCGGGACGACGCAGTGCCCGGGTCGCGTACCAGGTGCACCCGCCCTGCGGCCTGAGACATCCGCATCTTTGTGTCACTGATACGTGGTGCTGATTGAACGCACCACCTGCTTGATCCGAAGCGACGCGCCCTTGAGAACAACACGACCGGTGCGACAGGGCTGCATGCCGACGGCATGTATGTCGGCTGTGCGCAATACGCCAGACAAGGGACACGCTCCTTCGTGTCTGTCAGACCTCGATCGAGAAGCGCTACGGCACTCCTGACCGGTCACGTTCTCCGGCCGCTGATGACCAGGGAGTCGAGGGATTCCATGGTCTCCTCGATGGTCGAGGACGTGGTGGCGCGACAGTCCCTCGCCACTGGGGCCGGCACCCATCGCCATGCGCACTGTCGATGAGATCAGCAGCTGGTCGCGCCCCCCGCTGGGGCATGGCCGAGGATCTCCTCAGCCACACCTGCCGAGTACGTGTTCGCGATGTCGACGAGGTTGACGCCGGCGTCGAGGCACAGGTCGATCTGCAGCGTGCGGCAGTCGTTCCACCATGTGCTCATCGGGCATGTCCCGGTGGTCGGCCGGAGTGGGGCTCACCGGTCGCGGGTGGTCAGTCGTATGGACAGGTCCCAGAGCTTGCGGGCGCTGTCGGGGTCGACGGCGTGGGCGGCGACCCCGCGGCGTACCCCGGGGGTGTGCGGTCCGGCTTCCTGACAGTCCTCGAAGTACCGGCCGGTGACGCCGTCGACCAAGGGGGATGCCGCCAGCAGGACCGAGGTCGCGGCGCCCTGGGCGATGTTCTTCTCGGAAACGCCGGAGGTGCCCGACGGATCGAAGGAGGCGGGCGGCGTGTCCATGTGGCGGCCGAGGCCGGTCTCCCAGATGCGCCCGGGGTTCAAGGCGTTGACGGCGATACCGTCGGCGGCCCAGCGCTTCGCGGCCTCCACGGCGAAGAGGACGTTCGCCGTCTTGGACTGGGCGTACGCCAGCCACGGGTCGTACGGCTCCTTGGTGAAGTCGGGGTCGTCGAAACGGACGGGGCCGTTGATGTGCCCGACCGAGCTGACGACGACCACACGGGCGTCGCGTGCCGCCGCGAGGGCGTCGTGAAGGCCCACGGTGAGGGCGAAGTGGCCGAGGTGGTTGGTCGCGAACTGCAACTCCCGGCCGGCAGGGGTGCGCAGCTCGGGCGTGGCCATGATCCCCGCGTTGTTCACCAGGATGTGCAGTGGTCCGCGCCAGTCCGCGACGAAGGCGGCGACGGATGCCGGGTCGGCGAGGTCGAGCCGAGCGGCCCGCGTCAGGCTGTTGCCGGTCTCGGTGGCGATCTCCCGCGCGACAATGGTGGCGGTTTCCAGGCTGCGGCCCGCGAGGGTGACTTCGGCGCCTGCCGAGGCCAGGGCACGGGCGGTCTCTCGACCGAGGCCCCCAGCGGCACCGGTCACGACGGCGCGGCGGCCGGTGAGGTCGACGCCGGCGACGACCTCGGAGGCGGTCGACTGCGCGCCAAAGGGTGTGGTGAGGCTTTGCGTCATGGTTCGTCCCGGTTTGTTATGGACGCGTGGCCGGGAGTGTCCGGCGGCTACGTGCTCGTGAGGTTGGGCGGGTGCGGAACGTCCGCCTACGATGGGCAAGTAAGCGGAGTTGGGTCCGCTTACGTGTCGACTGTAAGCGGAGCCGGCTCCGCTTGCAAGGAGGAGTGATGCAGCGCTCACTGCGGGCCGACGCCCAGGCCAACCACGACCGCTTGTTGGAGGCAGCAGCCCGCGCCTTCGCGGAGCAGGGCGCCGACGCCTCGCTCAAGGCGATCGCCGCCGAGGCCGGCGTCGGCATCGGAACCCTTTACCGGCGCTTCCCCGCCCGGGAAGACCTCATCGAGGCCACTTACCGCAATGAGACCGACCGGCTGTGCGCCTCGGCCCGCACGCTGCTCGCCGACCGCTCGCCGTTTGCTGCACTCCACGAGTGGGCGGAGGCATTCGTGGACTACATGCGGACCAAGCAGGGCATGGCCGACGCACTGCCCGCGATCCTCGCCGCCAGCGAGGGCCTGCGCCGGCACAGCCGCGACGCCCTGCGTGAGGCGGTCACGACACTGCTGGAGGCCGGGATCACAGCCGGGCAGGTGCGCGAGGACGCAGAGCCGAACGACGTCCTCATGGCGCTCGGTGGAATCACCCTCATCAGCGGGCATGAAGACCAGCGCGACCTCGCCTCTCGGCTCATCGTCCTGCTCCTCGACGGCCTTGCCGCCCACCACGGGACCGCGCGGGTTTCGGCATAGCCACATCTGACCCGGCGCCGATCTTCGACGAGCCAGGATGGCGCGGCTCCGGCTGCGGAGTACCGCTGCCACGGCCTGTCGGCCCGCCTCCCTGCCCGCGGCCTGGCGTCGTGCCCGGGACGGCTGACGCCCGTGCGACCCTCAGGCCCCGGGACCGGCCGGGCGGGGGGACGGGGCCGTGCCGGTGGCCCAACTGCTGAGGATGTGCAAGGACTCGGCCGTGGCGGAGCCCGGCTCCGGGATGTAGACGCACAACGTCTGGTTGTCGTCGCCGGGCGGCTGCAGCGACTCGTACGAGAAGTGCAGGTCGCCGACGAGCGGGTGCCGGTAGTGCATCGTCCCGTGGCTGCGGCGCAGGACGCGATGGTCGTTCCACCACGTGCTGAACTCCGGTGATTTGAGCGTCAGTTCGCCGATCAGGTCGGCCAGCCGGCGGTCCTGCGGGCAGCGGCCCGCCTCCAGGCGCAGCATGCCCACGGTCTCGGCGGCGATCTGCTCCCAGTCGACGGTGCGTTCGCGGGCCTCGGGGTCGAGCAGGTAATAGCGGGCGAGGTTGCGCCGCTGAACGGGCAGTGCCTCGAAGTCGGTGAGGACGGCGCGGGCCAGACGGTTGGAGGCGAGGACGTCGGTGCGCCGGCCGACGACGAACGCGGGTACCTGGTCCAGGGTCTGCAGCATCAGGTACAGCCCCTGGCGGACCCGCTGCGGGTTGACCGGGGCCCGCCGGCCGCCGGGGCGGGCGAGGAGGTTGGTGAGGTGCTCGCGTTCGGCGGCGTCCAGGCGCAGCGCGCGGGCCAGGGCGTCCACCACCTCGGGCGAGGGGTGTGCGGCCCTGCCCTGTTCCAGCCGGGTGTAGTACTCGGTGCTCACGCCTGCCAGGCGGGCGGCCTCCTCGCGGCGCAGGCCGGGAACGCGCCGGGTGCGCCCGTCGGCGGGCAGCCCCGCCGACTCGGGGCTCACCCGCGCCCGGCGGGTACGCAGGAAGGCGGCGATCTCGCTGCTGCGGTCCATACACCCAGTCTCAACCGCCCGCACGCTGCTCAGCCCACGCTGGGTGGCCCTGCCAGTACCTGTTTTGCCAGGGCCACCTCTGTGCCGTCCGTCCCGGTCCCGCGATGGTCTGCTGGGAGACGGGCCCCGCGAGACGGCGGTCCCAGGCCCCGTCCCTGTACGACTCACCTTTCGGAAGGTGTCACCGCATGACCATCGAGACCTCTGCCACGTCCTCCGCCAGGCCCCTGGACGGCCGGGTGGCCGTCATCACCGGCGCGTCCAGCGGCATCGGCGAGGCGTCCGCCGAGC
>NZ_JBIRJA010000028.1:0-47260 GCF_044329325.1 Streptomyces sp. NPDC017676
AACTCTTCTCCACGAGAGCTTCACAGTTGGAGCACAAAGGTTCCGCGGCCACTGCGAGGGGGGAGGCGGGGGGGGGGGGGGGGCGGCGGGGGGGGGGGGGGGGGGGGGGGGGGGGGGCGGGGGGGCGGCCCCCCCCCCCGCGCCAGGTGCACGAGCCGCGGGTACGGGGGGAACCCCGGCTCCGTGCGACGGCCGATGACCAGTCGGCTCACTCATTACTGCGTCACGGACTCCAGAAACGTCACACCTTGCGCCGAAAAAATTTCGGTGACCGCGAAATTGCAGGTCAGACGGGGTGGGGTCGATCAGAGTGCGGTGTAGGTCGGAGTCGGTGACGGGGTCGTGGAGCCGTTCCCGGGTGTACCGCGGTGCGCGGGGGCGAAGCCCGAGGGAGCGGAGTCGGCGCCGCCGTGGTGCCGGCCACCGCCCTTGCCGCCGTCCTTGTCTGCGCCCTGGCCGCTGTCCTTGTCCGCCTGGCCTCTGCCCTTGTTTCCGCCCTGGCCTCTGCCCTTGCCGCTGCCTTCGCCGCTGCCCTTGCCGCTGCCTTCGCCGCTGCCCTTGCCGCCGCCCTTGTTTCCGCCCTTGCCGTTGCCCTTGCCGCCGCCCGGGTCTGCGGGGGCGTCGTCGCCCTTGCCGTTGCCCTTGCCCCCGCCCTTGCCGTTGTCCGAGCCCTTGCCGGTGTCCGAGCCCTTGCCGGTGGTGTTCCCGCCGCCGCTGTCACCGCCGCCCGTGCGGCCGGAGGCGGAGTCACCGGCACCCAGCAGGACCTTGCAGTACGTGGTCACGCGGCCGGGGCCGCCCGCCAGGTGTTCCAGCGCGCGCCTGCGGCCGGTGTCCAGGTCCTTGCCGTCCCGCAGCGCACGACAGGCCGCGGTGGCGCCGAGCCACCCGGTGCCGGACGTCGCGGAGGGGGCGCCGGAGCCAGGGACGGGGGTCCGGCCGTCGTCCGTCCCCGCGGCCTCGTCGTCGGTGCCGCCACGGTGCCCGGGCGTACCGCCGTCCGGTGCGCCGGTGCCGGTCCCGCCGCCCGGTGCGGACGGCGAGGTGAGCGGCTGTCCGGTGGTCGTGCCGGGAGAGACGGAGGCGGCGGGGCCGGGGTGGTCGTCGCCGAACGGAGTGGGCAGCACTCCGCTGCCGGCGGCCACGGCGACGCCGCCGAGCGTGCCCGCGGCCACCGCCGCGGCGAGGGCCAGGCGCGCCGGGCGGGCCAAGCGGGGGCGCCGGGGGCGGATTCCGGTACGGGCCGGGGCGCCGATGCGGACCAGACCGGCGTCGGCGCCTCGTGCCGGGGTGCGGGGGGCGGTGGGAGCGTGGGCGGCGGCGGTGCGCTCCGCCTCGGCGGCCTCGCGGGCCTTGCGGAACGCGGCCAGGGCGGCCTGCTCGCCGGGGAGTTCACCGGGGGCGGGGGCCGCCTCCGCGGACAGCGCGCCGAGCGCGCGGGAGAGACGTTCTGCCTGGTCACGGGCGGAGGGGTCGACGGCTTCCGGTGACTCACCGCGCAGCAGGCGTTCCGCCGTCTCACGGTTCAGCCACTTGTACTGCTCGTCGGCCATCACATGTCCTTCTGCGTCCGCGCACGCGTATGCGTCACAGTTGCGGACGTCACCGCGCCCCGGCGCGGTTCTCTTTGCGGCGGGAGCGCGTCGAGTCCGCCCGCCGATTCCGGATCGTCGCCGATCAGCTCCGCGAGGCGCTTCAGACCGCGGTGCGCGGCGGTACGGACGGCGCCCGCGCGTTTGCCGAGGGTCTCGGCGGCGGTCTTGGCGTCCAGGCCCACGACCACGCGCAGGACGACCGCCTCGGCCTGGTCCTGCGGGAGCCGGGCGATCAGGGAGAGGGTGCTGTCCGTGGCCAGGGCCTCGATGGCCTCGCCGGCCGTGTCGGACTCGGCGGCGCGGCCGGTCAGCTCGGTCTCGTCGCCGCCTATGGCGGGGCGCCGGCCCCGCATGCGTATGTGGTCCAGGGCGCGGTTGCGGGCGATCCGGGCGGCCCAGCCGCGGAACCGGTCGGCGTCGCCGCTGAAACGGTCCAGGTCACGGGCGATCTGGAGCCATGCCTCGGACGCGACGTCCTCTGCGTCCGGGTCGCCGACCAGGGTCCGGACGTATCCGAGCAGGCGCGGGTGCACCGCGCGGTACACCGTACGGAACGCGGTCTCGTCTCCGTCCTGTGCCGCACGCACCGCGGTGGTCAGCTCCGCGTCGTCCCCCAGCACCGTACTCCCTTTACGCCTGTCTTCGGTCGGCGCGAAAGGCACGTTACGGCGTGAAACCGCTGCTCGTCCATGTCTGTAGAAGATGCAACTAACTCGTGACCGGGTTCGGATGTGCGCAGCGTGAGGTCGGGGCGGGGGCGGGATGTGGCCGCGCTGTGGCGAGGTGTGACAGAAACCGCACCGACGGCGCTGAAGGGAGTACGGGCCGCGCGCGGCCCGTCCACGCGACGGCCGGGGCCTCTCCTGTGGGGGGTGGCGGCCCCGGCCGTTGCCTTGGCGGGGCCGACGGACGCCTACGGCTTTCCACCGGAGGAGTCACGACCGGCCGCCTTGCCGCCGGTGGAATTCCCTTCGGTCGAGTTCCCTCCGGTCGAGTTCCCGGCGGCAGCGTTCCCCTGGCCGCCGCCACCCTTGCTCTCCCCGTTGCCGGTGTTGCCGTTGGCGCCTACGTCGCCTTTGTTGCCGGAGGAGCCGGAGGAGCCGGCGTTGTGCGCGTTGTTGGCGTCGTCGGCGTTGTTGTCTGAGTTCTTGCCCTGCTTCCACTCCGCCGCACGGGCTGCGCAGTAGGCGGCGACCTTCTCCGGTCCCCCCGCCGCACTGACGAGCCGCTGCCAGGCCGCCGACTCCAGGGCACCGCCGCGGTCCCCGGCCCGCGTGTAGGCACGGCAGTGGGCGAGGGTGTCCCGGGCGGTGACCGGCCGGCCGGGGTGATCCGCGGACGTGGTGGCCGGGGGCCCGGCTGCCGTGGCGTCGGCCGGGACGCGCGGAGTGCCCGGCACCGGCCGCGTGGTGTGTGGCGCTCGGCTCCGGTCGTCGTCGTGCGAGCCGGACCCGGCGGAGCCGATGGCCGCGACGGCGACTCCGCCCAGCGTGAGGCTCGCCAGGGCGACCGAGAGGGTGGTCCGCAGTGAGCGGCGGGCGGGTGCCGGCCGCCCGGGCCGCCAGTCGTCCCGGGTGCGGGTCCGCGCGCCGTGCGCTCCCGCGTCGCGCGCGGCCCGGAAGGCGGCGACGGCGCTGCGCTCGGCCTCGGCGTCGACGCGGTCGGCGCGCAGCGCGGCGGCCAACCGGGTCTCCAGCCCGGAGGCGTCGGCCGGGTCCGGCGTGGCGACGGCACCGCCGGGGTGCGCACGCCGACGACCGGTCAGCCCGCCGCCGCTGTGCCGTTCACCCATGCCCGTTCCCGCCCTCACCCGGTCCACCCGGAACTCCGTACGCCGACCCACCCGCACCCACTCGCCCGAACCCCGGACGCCCGCACCTACCGACCGTCACGCCCCGCACCCGGAAGCACCAGCCACCCCGAGACCGTGAGTCCCGCCCCCACGCATACGTCCCACACCCGCCGGCGCGTTCACCCCGGCTCACCCCGCGGCGGCGGCTCCGGGTCCGTCGTGCCGTCCGCGCCGAGTTGGCGGGCCAGGCGTCGCAGGCCCCGGTACGCGGCCGTGCGGACGGCGCCGGGGCGTTTACCGAGGACCCGGGCCGCGGCCGGGCCGTCGAGGCCGACGACCACCCGCAGCAGCACCGCCTCGGCCTGGTCCCGGGGCAGCGCGCGGACCAGTTCCAGCGCGCGTGCGGTGGAGAGCGACTCCAGCGCCTGCTCGTGGGTGCTGTGCCGGCCGGGCAGCTCCAGGGCGTCCTGCTCCAGCCGCGCCGCCCGGGGCCGTACCCGCTGCCGACGCAGATGGTCCAGCGCCCGGTGCCGGGCGATGGTCGCGGTCCAGCCGCGGAAGCCCGCGCCGTCGCCCCGGAACCGGCCGAGGTCGCGGGCGATCTCCAGCCAGGCCTCGGAGGCGACGTCCTCCGCGTCCTCGCCGACCAGCCCCCGCAGATAGCCCAGCAGACCGGGCTGCACGATCCGGTAGGCCGCCGCGAACGCGGTCTCGTCGCCGTCCTGGGCCCGCGCGACGGCCGCGCCCAGTTCCCCGTCCCGCGGCTGCGGGCGGCGGGGTTCCCCTCCCTGGCCCAAGACCGTCCTCGTTCGTGCCGAGTTCCTGGCCACTGCGTGGCGCTTGCCTCACGGTGCGACACGCTCCGGCCGTGTCCCCGCCCTCCACGATCATCAGCGTCGGCCCCGACGGAAGTGTCACAGCCAGGCCGGACCGGTCAGCCGGGGGCGGTCGCGTCCCGGCACAGCAGCCGCAGTGAGCCGTGGCCGCCGTAGCAGCGGCGGGCCTCCTCGATGGGGTCCCACAGCCGGCCGTCGGGGGTGCGCACCCAGTGCTCGCCACCGGTCGCCCACCACTCGGCGCCGGTCTGCCGGACGATCACCTCGCCGGCGTAGGCGCCGAAGCCGCGCAGCACGCTCTCGACGGCCGCGTACGGTGGCCCCTCCCGCCGTATCTCCTCGATCATCCGGTCCACCCGCCACAGGCTCTGGGCCGAGTAGTCGAGCCGTACCCGCGCGCCCTCGCGCATGGTCGCCACCGCGTCCGCCGCCCACCGCACGGGCTTGGCCGCGGCGCTCGGCCGGGTCTCCTGCTGTGCTGTCCGGGACGGGGCGGCCGCATGAGCTGTCACATGAGTCGTCACTTGGGCTGTCACATAGGGAAGAGCGAGCCGGGGCCGGGTTCCGTCACCGTCGTTCGAAACGTTTCTCCCGACGTTCGGCCAACCACCGCAGGACCACCCCACGTCCGCCGCACGAGGGTCACAGACTCCCCTCACGCCCCCGGTTCCGCGACGCTGCGCGCCCGGCGGGAGACCACCGCGCGCAGCACCCGGCGGCCCTCCACGGATATCTCCAGCGCCCGGCGCAGCCCCTGGGCACCGTGTCCCGCGAGGAGTTCCAGCACGGCGGCCTGGCGGCGCAGCTCGGCGGTGACGAGCGGCGGAAGGTCCGCCGGGGCGCCCGCGCGCCCCGCGTCGAGGGGCTCCGGGGCCGGGTCGCCGTCTGCCGCGGGGTCGAGCAGGCGGTGGACGCGCAGCGAGGCGACCGAGCAGGCGTCGGCCCAGGGCCGTACGGCGCCGGCGGTGCGTTCGGCCGGGGCCGAGTCCAGCATGCGCCGGGTGAGCCGGGCGGCCTCGTCGTCGGCGGGGTCCGCGGGGGCGAGCGCGGCGCGGGCCAGGGACAGGTCGGCGGACCAGTCGGAGCCGTCGGCGAGGCGGGCCCACAGCGGGCGAAGCAGCTCGTCGTCGCCTCCGAGCAGCGGCAGACACCGATCCAAACAAGCCAATCCGCTGGCGGCCAGTCCGCGTTCGTCGGCCTGTGCGATGAGTTCGACCAGGCTCATGAATGCCTCCCTCGCCAGGGCACCGACCGGTACGGAGCCCGCACTTCCCCTTTCTGCGTGCCACGGCGCGGGAGTGTCACAGCGGAGGTGTTTCAGCCAAAGGTGACAGCGGCGGGGTCAGCCGAGGACGGGGGCCGGCAGCTCGCCCGAGAACACCTTGCGCTCCTGCATACGGGTCAGCCGGACGACCACCACGATGGCGAAGGCGGCCGCCGCGATGTCGACCCCGTCGGAGAACAGCGTCACCCGGGCGGCGTCGCGCAGTTCGGCCGCCGTCTCGGCGTTCCGGGAGGCGGTGTACGCGTACCGGCCCGCGAGGAGGCTGATGATCCACAGCGACCACCAGGCGTTGACCGGCGTGTGCCCGGGCCGCGCGCCCCAGGGAGCGCTGGCGTCCCAGCTGTCGGCGACGATCCGGCGCGGGAACCAGAGGTTCACGACCGGGCAGAACCAGCCGCCGATCGTCCAGCCGCGCTTCATCCGGTGCCGGGAGGCGTCGAACACCTCGGCGTTCACCCGGACCCGCCACAGCCAGCACAGGTAGACGACCGTCGTGGCGACCAGCGCGACCATCTGGGAGACGCCGGCCATCGCGTAGAGCGCGTCCGCGCGGTCGGCCCGGTCGACGACGCCGGCCCCGCCGACGCCGTCGGCGATGTCGCCGGTGACGTCGAGTTCCAGCAGGTCCGCGCAGCAGGCGAACAGGTCGGTGGCGATGACGAGGCCGAGCAGTACGGCGGTGGCCCGGCCGAGCGCGGCCGGCGAGCGCAGCCAGGCGCCGGGCGGGGCGGGGTACGGCGGCGCGGGATGCGGCGTCGGATACGGCGGCGTGGGCATGGACGAGGTCATGGCGGAGTTCCCCCGGGACGATGAGAGCCGGGCCGGCGCGTCGGCTCTCCCCGAGGCGACGCGCGGCCACTGGTACGGACGCGCGCGTTCCGAGGACGTGCGCGAACACCGGAACATATGGTCGGACGCCGCCGTGCGTCCACTCGGTTCTCAGCCCAGCCGGTCCGCCAGCCCGCGGAAGTCGGCCCAGGACAGCGCGGGCGTGCCCGGGTCCCACAGCTTCTGCGCGGTGGCCCGCAGGGGCATCCGGATGCCGGCGGCGACCTGTGCCTCCGTCTGCGCGTTCGGGAAGTCGGACCAGACCGCGAAGGAGCCGCCGAGGATCTGCCCGTCGTAGCGCTCCGGCACGGCGGTCGTGCCCCGCAGGACGCGCGGGTTCCACTGCTCGTAGATCCGCTGTCCGGTCGGGTAGACGAAGGTCTGCGGCTGTCCGAGCACGTAGTAGAGGAACTCGTCGTTGTAGTTGAGCACCTTCCGCCCCGCACTCAGGTACTCCACGGGCTGCCGGGCGCCGATCTCCTTGCCGGTCCAGTAGGCGACCTGGATGTCCGGGTCGGGCCGCACGGAGGTGTCGCGGTAGAAGCCGTCGTTCCAGGCGCGGACGGTCCGGTCGTGGGCGCGGACGGTGGCGGCGCGGTCATTGAGCCAGCCGGTGGCGAGGTCGGCGACGGTCGCGCCGGCGCCGAAGGCCCGCCGGGCGGCGGCGGCCAGTTGCGGGTAGGAGGCCTGCGGGTCCCTGACGGTCAGCGCCTGGTACTCGTCCCCGCCCAGGTGCCACTGGCCGCCGGTGAAGAGCCCGGCGTACTCGTCGAGCAGGTCGTCGACGATCCGCGCGGCGGCGTCCTTCGAGATGTCGACGGCGCCCCGCGTCGGCACGCCGCTCGCGTTGCGCAGCTGGAGGTCCGGGTGGGCGGCGATGACGGCGCCCAGGTGCCCCGGCGAGTCGATCTCCGGCACGACGGTGATGTGCCGGCTGTCCGCCAGCGCCACGATCTTCCTGACCTGGGCCTTGGTCAGGTGGTCCCTGGAGACGATCTCGGGGTGGCTGCTGGACTCGATCCGGAAGGCCTGGTCGTCGGAGAAGTGCAGGCCCAGCTCGTTGAACTTCAGGTCCCCCAGCTCGCGTATCCGGTCCTCGATCCAGGTCTCGCCGTACGGCTTGCGCGCGATGTCCAGCATGAACCCGCGCACCGGCTTGGCGGGCTCGTCCCGTACGACGCCCTCGGGTGCCGTACCGCCGCCGTGGACCTCCTGCTTCAGGGTGCGGGTGCCGTAGAAGACGCCGGCCTCGCCGGGCCCGCTGATGTCGACCCGTCCGCTGCGGACGGTCATGGTGTACGACTCCTCGTTCCCGCCCCCGCCGCCGAGCGCGAGCCGTACGTCGCCCGCCCGGACGTCGTCCTTCTCCCCCGCGTAGCGCAGTCCCAGCTCCCCGGCTATGAGCCGTCCCTCGTCGGCGAGCTCCGGGTCGCTCACCACCACCCGCCCGCCCGGCCGCGGTGTCCAGCCGGGCCCGCGCGCCGGGGTGTGGGAGCGCACCGCGGGTATCGTGCGCGGCGCCCGCGACAGCGGATAGGAGCGGCTCGGGCTGGGACTCGCCGACGGTGTGTCCGGATCGCCGGAGCCGGCGCCGGCCACCCGGCCGGAGGACGACTGCCGCGCGCCCGCGTCCGGCTGTCCGCCGCCCCCGTCCGAGGCGGCCCACACGCCGACGCCGGTGCCGAGCGCGATGGTCCCGACGAACGCGGCGGCCACCACCGCCCGCTTCCGTGTCACCTGCCGCGCCGGGCTCCGGCGCCTGTGCCTGTGCTGGATCACCCTGCCAACGTACGACCGATCGCCCGCTCAGCTGTCACCCAGGCGTTCCGAAACTCTCCCGTCCGGGTGAATTTCAGGCATCCCTCGGACACAGCGTGACCACTCTCGATAACCTGAGGTCACACTTTTCACAGCATCCCCTGCCACACCACCTGTGACGCGAGGACCCACGCTGCCCGCCCACCGCCTGCCGTATCTCCCCACGCCCCTCGACGCCTTCAACACCGCGCCCGCGGACGAGGCCCGCGCTCTTCTCCTGCACTGCCTGCACAGTCTGCGCTGGTCGCACCGGCTCGCCGACCACCGCCCCTACCCCGACCTGGACGCCCTGCTGGCGGCGGCGGACGAGGCGGCGTACGACCTCTCCCCCGGCGATCTGGCCGAGGCCCTGGCCGGCGAGTCCCTCCCCGAGCTTCCCGAGGACACCTACTCGGCGGCCCACATGGCCCTGAGCGCCGCGCACGCCGCCTACGAGGCCCGATTCGGACACGCGTTCGTCGTCTATCTCGGAGACGTCGCCCCGGGCGAGGTCATCGACCACATCCTCGAAGCGATCCGGTCACGATTGGCAAACGATCCCGAGGAGGAACGGGTGGTGGCGGCGGACGAGCTCCGGCGCCTCGCCCGGGGACGGCTGCTGGCCCTGCTAAGCGGCGCCGGGCTGTGTTCGATTTGTGGCTGCCGCCACATGGGCGCGACCAGCCCAAACACCCCCGCACCCGGCAAATGACACTCGAACCCGCCCCGGTGACCGCGCCCGCTAGTCCAACCGCGTGCCACTTTGATCACACCGGTAGGCCCCCCGTAAGCACCACGGCGGCACGTGGATACCATGCAGAGGGCCGGTGGACCGTACCCGGCCGGGCCCGACCGACAGTGAAGCCGGCGCGGCCCTAGTCCCCGCTCCCGGAGGGTTCTTCCGTGCCGGCTGGAACGCTGTACCGCGGCCGGGAAGGAATGTGGTCCTGGGTGGCTCACCGAGTCACCGGCGTCCTCATCTTCTTCTTCCTGTTCGTTCACGTGCTGGACACCGCTCTCGTGCGTGTCTCCCCCGAGGACTACGACAAGGTCGTAGCCACGTACAAGACGCCGATCGTCGCGCTGCTGGAGTACGGCCTCGTCGCCGCCATCCTCTTCCACGCGCTCAACGGCCTGCGCGTCATCGCCGTCGACTTCTGGTCGAAGGGCCCGCGCTACCAGAAGCAGATGTTCTGGACCGTGATGGGTGTCTGGATCGTGCTGATGCTCGGGGCGATCTACCCGGTCCTCGGTCACGCCTACCGTGTCCTGTTTGGGAGCTGACGCCGATGTCCACGACTGAAACCGCGGCCTCCGGAGTCGGCCCCGTCGAGGGCGCTCCCGTCTACACCGTCGACAACCCGGCCCCGCTGATCGAGGCGCCGCGCAAGCGCACCAAGAAGTCCCCGAAGTCGACCCGGGGCAACTTCGAGCTGGCCGCCTGGCTGTTCATGCGCCTGTCCGGCATCGTGCTGGTCGTCCTCGTCATCGGCCACCTGCTGATCCAGCTCGTGCTGGACGGCGGCGTCTCCAAGATCGGCTTCGCCTTCGTGGCCGGCCGCTGGGCGTCCCCCTTCTGGCAGGTCTGGGACCTGCTGATGCTGTGGCTGGCGATGCTGCACGGCGCCAACGGCCTGCGCACGATCATCAACGACTACGCGGAGCGCCCGAACAGCCGGCTGTGGCTGAAGGGCCTGCTCTACACCGCCACGGTGTTCACCATCCTGCTGGGCACGCTGGTGATCTTCACCTTCGACCCGAACATCCGCTAGGCACGGGGCTGCGAGAATCATGAAGATCCACAAGTACGACACCGTCATCGTCGGCGCCGGCGGCGCGGGCATGCGCGCCGCCATCGAGGCGACGAAGCGCAGCCGCACCGCGGTCCTGACGAAGCTCTACCCCACCCGCTCCCACACGGGCGCCGCGCAGGGCGGCATGGCCGCCGCGCTGGCCAACGTGGAGGAGGACAACTGGGAGTGGCACACCTTCGACACGGTCAAGGGCGGTGACTACCTGGTCGACCAGGACGCCGCCGAGATCCTGGCGAAGGAGGCCATCGACGCCGTCCTCGACCTGGAGAAGATGGGCCTGCCGTTCAACCGGACGCCGAACGGCACCATCGACCAGCGCCGCTTCGGCGGTCACAGCCGCAACCACGGCGAGGCCCCGGTCCGCCGGTCCTGCTACGCCGCGGACCGCACCGGCCACATGATCCTCCAGACGCTGTACCAGAACTGCGTCAAGGAGGGCGTGGAGTTCTTCAACGAGTTCTACGTCCTGGACCAGCTGATCACCGAGGTCGACGGCGTCAAGAAGTCGGCCGGTGTGGTGGCGTACGAGCTCGCCACCGGTGAGATCCACGTCTTCCAGGCGAAGGCCGTCATCTACGCCTCCGGCGGCACCGGCAAGTTCTTCAAGGTGACGTCGAACGCCCACACGCTGACCGGTGACGGTCAGGCGGCGGTCTACCGGCGCGGCCTCCCGCTGGAGGACATGGAGTTCTTCCAGTTCCACCCGACCGGCATCTGGCGCATGGGCATCCTGCTCACCGAGGGCGCCCGCGGTGAGGGCGGCATCCTGCGCAACAAGGACGGCGAGCGCTTCATGGAGAAGTACGCTCCCGTCATGAAGGACCTGGCGTCCCGTGACGTCGTGTCCCGCTCCATCTACACGGAGATCCGCGAGGGCCGTGGCTGTGGTCCCGAGGGCGACCACGTCTACCTGGACCTGACCCACCTGCCGCCGGAGCAGCTGGACGCCAAGCTCCCGGACATCACCGAGTTCGCGCGGACCTACCTCGGCATCGAGCCGTACACGGACCCGATCCCGATCCAGCCCACCGCCCACTACGCGATGGGCGGCATCCCGACGAACGTCATGGGCGAGGTCCTGGCGGACAACACCACGGTCGTCCCGGGTCTGTACGCGGCCGGCGAGGTCGCCTGCGTGTCGGTGCACGGCGCCAACCGGCTCGGCACCAACTCGCTGCTGGACATCAACGTCTTCGGCCGCCGCGCGGGCATCGCCGCCGCCGAGTACTCGGCGAAGGCCGACTACGTCGAGCTGCCGGACGCCCCGGAGTCCTTCGTCGTCGAGCAGATCGAGCGGCTGCGCACCTCCACCGGCAACGAGCGGGTGGCGACGATCCGCCGCGAGCTGCAGGAGACCATGGACGCGAACGTCATGGTGTTCCGCACCGAGCAGACGATCAAGACGGCGGTCGAGAAGATCGCCGAGCTGAAGGAGCGCTACAAGAACGTGGCGATCCAGGACAAGGGCAGGCGTTTCAACACGGACCTGCTGGAGGCGATCGAGCTGGGCAACCTGCTCGACCTGGCCGAGGTCATGGCGGTGTCGGCCCTCGCCCGCAAGGAGTCCCGCGGTGGTCACTACCGCGAGGACTACCCGAACCGCGACGACGTCAACTTCATGCGCCACACCATGGCGTACCGCGAGGTCGGCGCCGACGGCTCGGAAACCGTCCGTCTCGACTACAAGCCGGTCGTCCAGACCCGCTACCAGCCGATGGAGCGTAAGTACTGATGGCTACCCCTGTTCTGGACAAGGCGGACGCGGCCGGCCAGCCCGAGCCCGGTTTCGCCGACTCCCCCTACATCACGGTCACCTTCCGCATCCGCCGGTTCAACCCGGAGGTCGCGGCGGAGGCCACCTGGGAAGACTTCCAGCTGGAGATCGACCCCAAGGAGCGGGTCCTCGACGGCCTCCACAAGATCAAGTGGGACGTCGACGGCACCCTCACCTTCCGCCGCTCGTGCGCGCACGGCATCTGCGGCTCGGACGCGATGCGGATCAACGGCAAGAACCGCCTTGCCTGCAAGACGCTGATCAAGGACATCAACCCCGAGAAGCCGATCACGGTCGAGCCCATCAAGGGCCTGACGGTCCTGAAGGACCTGGTCGTGGACATGGAGCCGTTCTTCCAGGCGTACCGGGACGTCATGCCGTTCCTGGTCGTCAAGGAGACGAACGAGCCCACCCGGGAGCGCTACCAGTCCCCGGAGGACCGCGAGCGCTTCGACGACACGACGAAGTGCATCCTGTGCGCGGCCTGCACCTCCTCCTGCCCGGTGTTCTGGAACGACGGCCAGTACTTCGGTCCGGCCGCGATCGTGAACGCCCACCGCTTCATCTTCGACTCGCGTGACGAGGCCGGCGAGCAGCGGCTGGAGATCCTCAACGACCGTGACGGCGTGTGGCGTTGCCGCACGACCTTCAACTGCACGGACGCCTGCCCGCGCGGCATCGAGGTCACGAAGGCGATCCAGGAAGTGAAGCGCGCCCTGATCACGCGCCGCTACTGATCCACGGACGCGCCTGAAGCACTCGGGCCCCGCCCCCGGTTCCGCGCCGGGGGCGGGGCCCTTGCCATGGCGGCGGGGCGCCGCCCGGGCCGGAGGGTGCCGTACAACTGTCCCGCGTGGTCGTGGGTCTTGCGGGTGCACGCGATCAAGGAGACACATTGCGCACGCACAGGAAGCTCGCCGTGGCGACGGCCACGGCGCTCTCGCTCACCGGCGGACTGCTGGCCCTCACGGCAGGGACGGCGGCCGCGGTGACACCCGCCAAGTACGCCGACGACTTCAACGGCGACGGGTACCGGGACTACGCGTCCGGCTGGGGTGGCGAGGTCACGGTCACCTACGGCACGGCCGGCGGGCCGGGGTCCAAGTCGGTCACCTTCACGCAGGACAGCCCCGGCATCCCGGGCAAGGCCGGGGATGCCGGTGGGTACGCCGACACGTTCGGGGACCAGGTCGCGAACGCCGACCTCAACCGTGACGGGTACGCCGACCTCGCCGTCGCCGACAGCAGCGAGAAGGTCGGTACGAAGGCCGGGGCGGGCGCGGTCACCATCCTGTGGGGCGCCAAGGCGGGCCTCGGGGCGAAGGCCACGCGCATCCCGGCCAGGTCGACGACCGCGTTCGGCGCGGCCCTGGCCTCCGGTGACTTCAACGGCGACGGCAAGCCGGACCTGGCCGTCGCCGACGTCACGGGCACCCTCTTCGTCTACCGGGGCGGCTTCTCCCCGTCCGGTACGACGGGCAGCGTCACCAAACTGGAGGTCAGCCCCAGCGGTGCCGAGGTGCTGGAGCCGTCCGCGATCGTCGCCGGCAAGGTGACCAAGGACAAGGCCACCGACCTGTACGTGCTCGGCCAGGGCTACCGGAACGGCAAGATGACGCAGGCCGCGTGGTTCGTGCAGGGCGGCTCCACGATCAAGCGGGGGAAGTACACGACGTACAACGCCACCCAGGCGGACTACGGCGCGACCGGCGTGATCGCCGACTTCGACAAGAACGGCTACGGCGACCTGGCCGTCAGCGACACGCCGTACAACAAGGGCGCGGGCTCCGTGCTGGTGCTGCGCGGCGGCGTGAGCGGGCCGACCACCTCCTACCGGCTGTCCCAGTCCACCTCCGGCGTGGCGACCGCCGCCGGCAGGAACGACCGCTTCGGTCACGCCCTCTCCGCCGGCGACACCAACCGCGACGGCTACCCGGACCTCGCGGTGGGCGTGCCCGAGGAGGAGGTCGGCTCGGTCGGGAACGCGGGCGGCGTGCACGTCCTGCGGGGCGGCAGGAGCGGTGTGACCGGCACCGGCTCGCAGTGGTTCACCCGGGCGACCGCGGGCGTACCGGGCGGCCCGGCCGACTCCGAGGCGCTCGGCCTGTTCGTCCGGCTGCGGGACTTCGACCGGGACGGCGACGCCGACCTGCTGGTCTCCGGTGACCTCTACCGCAAGGGCCTGCTGCTGCGCGGATCCGCCAAGGGCGTCACGACCAGCGGCGCGTCGCAGTCCGACCTGGACCCCGGCTTCCCGCAGTGAGCCACTGACGGGTCCCCCTGGAAGCCCCACCGGAAGGCCGCTCCGGTGGGGCTCCTCGCTTCCCGGGAGCAAGAATCCTAATGTGACGACATGTCAGACGAAGAGTCGTACGAACTGCTCGGTTTCGACAACGTGCTGCTCCCCGTCGGCGACCTCGGCGAGGCCGTCGCCTTCTACGAGCGGGCCGGGTTCGCCGTGGGCTTCCGGTTCGACGAGGGCGGGATCGCGCAGCTGAAGGTCGGCGGGGAGACGCCCGGCATCCTGCTGCGCGCGGAGGAGGAGCTGCGGCGGCGGACCCCGCCCTGGCCTTCGCCGCGCGTCTGGCTGGAGGTGCCGGACGCGCGGGCGGCGGCGCGGGAGCTGGCCGCCGCCGGCATCGAACCCCTGGACGAGGTCTTCCCGGTGGCCACCGGCTGGACGGTGGAGATCGCCGACCCCTGGGGGAACGTCCTCGGCTTCACGGACTACACCAAGCGCCCGGCACTGGGCCGCAGAGCCTGAGGACACCGCGACCACCCCGGGCGGCGACGAGAGGCCGGAGGTGCTCCTGGCCGTCCTGCTCCGGGGCGGCCCCCGTCACTCGTTAGGCTCCTCCCGTGCCCGCGAAGAACGACGGTCCCGAGGCGGCCGGCCCCCAGAGCAGCAAGTCCGAGCAGACCCGCGCGCTGATCCTGGAGACCGCGATGCGGTTGTTCCAGGAGCGCGGGTACGACAAGACGACGATGCGGGCCATCGCCAAGGAGGCCGGGGTCTCCGTCGGCAACGCCTACTACTACTTCGAGGGCAAGGAACACCTGATCCAGGGCTTCTACGACCGGATCGCCGCCGAGCACCGGGCGGTGGTCCGGGAGGTCCTGGACCGGGAGACCGACCTGGAGGCGCGGCTCGCGGGCGTGCTGACCGCGTGGCTGGACATCGCCCGGCCGTACCACGAGTTCGCGGTGCAGTTCTTCAAGAACGCCGCCGACCCCGACAGCCCGCTCAGCCCCTTCTCGCCCGAGAGCGAGCACGCGCGCGAGCAGGCCATCAGCGTGCACCGGGAGGTGCTGGCCGGCTCGAAGTCCAAGGTGGCTCCCGAGCTGCGGGACGTGCTCCCGGAGCTGATGTGGCTGGCCCAGATGGGTCTGGTCCTGTACTGGATCTTCGACCGCACGGAGGGGCGGGAGCGTAGTTACCGGCTGGCGCGGCGGGGGGCCCGGCTGACCGCCCGCGGTGTCTCACTGGCCCGGTTCCGGGTGCTGCGGCCCCTGGTCCTGGAGGTCCACGAGCTGTTCACGGACTTCCTGCCGGGGATGACGAAGGCCCTGCCGGACCCGGGGCGGAGGGGCCGGGACGGCGAGTGATCACTTTCGGGTGAACGCGCGGGAACAGGACGCCCGGGGTCCCGGCTGCCTACGATGATGCTCTCGACACCAGCCCCTAGGAGGCACGCGATGTCCGCTGCATCCGTCGAGCAGCCCTTCGACGCCGACGAGCCGTTCTCCCTCACGGCCATCGCCGACGAGATCATGGAGCGCCATCCGGGCTACCGCGTCGAGATCATCGGAGGCCATCTCCTCGTGACCCCTTCACCGGATGCCCCCCACGCCCGCGCTCTGACCAAGCTCATGCGCCCCTTCATCGCCGCGGGCCTGGACGACGGCGAGACCGAGGTGCTCCAGAGCGTTGCGATCAAGCTCCCTACCGGCGCCGAGGACTACTGCATCCCCGACCTGGTCGTCGTGGACGCCGACATCGACGACCACTTCATCGAGAACAACGCCTACGACCCGGTCTGCTTCCGCCTCGTCCTGGAGGTCACCTCCGGCAACTGGCGGGACGACCTGAAGACCAAGGTCGGCGCGTACGCCGAGGCCAAGGTGCCCGTCTACCTCGTGGTCGACCGCAAGCACCAGCGCCTCCACGTCCTCACGGAGCCCGCCGGGAGCGAGTACGCGAACCACCGTGTCCACGCCCCCGGCGAGACGGTGACGCTGCCCGACTCGATCGGTGCCGAGGTGGCGCTCGACGTGGAGCAGATCATCAAGGCCGGGCAGAAGAAGGCCGACTGATCAGATCCAGGTCAGGCGCCACAGGCGGAACACGCCCGTGCCGTCCGACAGGTACTGGCCGCCGCCCACGTCCTCGGTGCTGACCACGTACTCCTTGCGCTGCCAGAGCGGGATCAGCGGGACGTCCTCGGCCACGTCCGTCTGGATGTCCTTGAAGTCCTTCGCGGCCCGGGTGCGGTCGGCGTACTGCCGGCTGTCCAGGATGAGGTGGTCGACCAGCTTGTTGCTGTACCCGGTGCTCATGGTGGAGCCGGTGCCGACGAGCGGGCCGCCGAAGGTGTCCGGGTCGGGATAGTCGGCGACCCAGCCGACCGCCCAGGCGTCCATCTTCCCGGCGGCCCAGCGCTTCTGGAAGTCGGTCCACTCGTAGCCCTTGACGTCCACCTTGAACAGGCCGCCCGCCTCCAGCTGCTTCTTCAGCTCCGCGGACTCCTCCGCGCCCGCGCCCCTGCCGATGCCGTAGCCGAGGGTGAAGCGGACCGGCAGGCTCACCCCGGCCTCGGTGAGCAGCCGGCGTGCCTTGTCGGTGCTCCGGGTCGGGTAGGAGTCGAAGAACGAGGTGGTGTGCCCGGTGATGCCCGTCGGGATCAGCGAGTACAGCGGGTCGACCGTGCCCTCGTACACGGTCGTGGCGAGCTGCTCACGGTTGACCAGCCAGGCCATCGCCCGGCGCACCCGCACGTCGTGCAGCGGGGAACCCGAGCGGGTGTTGAGGTACAGGTTGCGGGTCTCGGCGCTGTCGGACTCGGTGACCCGCTGCTTGGGATCGCTCGGGTTCAGCTCGGAGAGCACGCCCGGCGGCAGGGTCCGGGTGGCCACGTCGACCTCCCGGCCCTTCCAGGCCCGGTCCAGCTTCGCGGAGTCGGCGTAGTACCGCAGCTCGACCGGGCGGCCGACGCCGCTCAGATAGCCCTTGTAGTGCCCGTTCGGCGCGAGGTCGGCCTTCTGGTCCTTGGCGTACCCCGTCAGCGTGTACGGGCCGGTGCCGTCGACGGCGGTGCCCGTGCGCAGGGCGGCGGCGGGGTACTTGTCCTTGTCCACGATCGAGCCGGCGCCGGTGGCGACCTTCAGCGGGAAGGTGGCGTCCGCGGACGAGAGGTGGAAGGTGACGGTGTGCGCGTCGTCGGCGGTCACCGAGGCGAGCGTGTCGAACAGGGACGCCGGGCCGACGTCGGAGTTGATCTTCTTGACCCGGTCGAAGGAGTACTTCACGTCCTCCGCCGTCATGGCCCGCCCGCTGGGGAAGGTGATCCCGGAGCGCAGGGCGCACCGGTACGTCCTGAGGCCGCTGCCCTCGAACGCGCAGCTCTGCGCCGCGTCCGGGACCGGCTCGACCCCGCCCGGCTCGAACGTCAGCAACGACTGGAACACATTGCTGAACAGCGCCCAGGAACCGGCGTCGTAGGCGCCGGCCGGGTCGAGTGCGGTGACCGCGTCCGTCGTACCGACGGTGATGGTCTTGCTCTTGTCCTCCTGCGACGGCAGCAGCTGCCAGCCGCCGATCCCCACGACCGCCAGCACGAGCAGCGTCACGAGAATCCGCATGCGAACAGATCGCATGGTGGTGCCCTCCCCAGGCCGTCAAGGCCCTACCCCTGGCCCAGCATGAATCAGCCACTCCCCTAAGTGGCGCGGCTCACCTAATCACACCGGTTTCACCGTGGGGAAGGGCTTTCTGACCAGTTGTGAAAGAACTTACCGAGGCGTTGTTTCCGCCGGGTTTCACAACTCCTCCACAGACGTGGGAGCGGTTCCGGCCGAACCGGGGGGGGGGCGGCTCGGCGCGTTCCGCGGCTCATGCGTGCCTGGCGGCCAGCTCGATCACCGTCACGTCCGACGGCGCCCCCACGCGCGTGGGTGGTCCCCAGGCGCCCGCGCCCCTGCTGACGTACAACTGCGTGTCGCCGTAGCGGTCGAGACCGGCGACCGTCGGGTTGGCCGCGGCGGCGAGGAGGCTGCCGGGCCAGAGCTGGCCGCCGTGCGTGTGGCCGGAGAGCTGGAGGTCGACGCCGTGCCGTACGGCCTCGTGGATCTGCACCGGCTGGTGGGCGAGCAGCACGCACGCGCGTGCCGGGTCCCGGTCGCCGAGTGCCCTGGCGAAGTCCGGGCCCTGGCCCTCGCTCCCGCCCTGGACGTCGTTGACGCCGGCCAGGTCGAAGTACGGCAGCTCGGTGCGGGCGTTCTGGAGCGGGTGCAGGCCGAGCTCGCGGACCTCTTCGATCCACTGCTCGACGCCGGAGAAGTACTCGTGGTTGCCCGTGACGAAGTACGCGCCGTGGCGGGCGCTGAGCCCGGCGAGGGGGGCGGCGGCCGGGCCCAGGTCCTTGACGCTGCCGTCGACCAGGTCGCCGACGACCGCGATCAGGTCCGGCTGGGTGGCGTTGACCGTGTCGACGACCCGCTGTGCGAAGCCCCGGCCGAGGACGGGGCCGAGGTGGATGTCGCTGACGACGGCTATGCGGAAGCCGTTCGCCGCTCGCGGGAGTTTGGTCAGCGGGACGGTGACGCGTGTGACCCGGGGGCCGTTGAGGACTCCGTAGGTGCCGTGGCCGACTGTCGCCACGGCGGCGGTGGTGGCCGCGCCGGCGAGGAGGCGGGAGACGACGAGGCGCCGGGTGGGTTCCTGGGCGCGGGGTCTCTGGGCGGGTGTCTGTGCCTGTGCCGGTGCCGCGGTGACCGCCCCAGGGGGCTCCGCCCCCTGGACCCCCGGACCCTGCCCACCCACCACCCGACTCGGTCGGTCGAGAGGCGAAGCCGCGGGGTGCGGGCTCGGTGGGTCGCGAGGTGAAGGCGCGGGGTCCGGGCTCGGGTGGTCGCGAGGTGAAGGCGCGGGGCTGGGGTGGTCGAGGGGGGAGGGCGCGGTGCGTCGGGGCAGGCGGTTCGTCAGCGGGCGTACGGCTTCGGAGGCCAGGACCGCCAGCAGCAGGTACAGCGCCAGGGCCATCCACAGGAAGCCCGGCCAGGCGAGGGTGCGCTGGAGCAGGAACGGGGCGCCCGCGCGTTCGGCGACCAGGGCTCCGATCATCAGGACCGGGCCGGTGACGAACACGGCGGTGCCGGCGCGGCGGGCCGGGCCCGGACCGCGTGTGGTGTCGCGGACCAGACGCCGCCAGACGTACCAGTGCAGGACCGCGACGACGGCCAGGACGGCCAGTGCGACGAGCGCGAAGACGATGACCACCCCGGCCGTTCCCCCGCTATGAGTTCCGGCGCAGTGCGCGCAGACCGCGCAACCCGATGACCCCGATGACCGTCCCCAATACGAAGGAGACGACCGCCAGCAGCAGATGCACCCAGAAGTACGCGGTCGGGTGACCGTCGTCGAAGGCGAGCCCGCTGCTGTCCTTGACCAGGTTCTTGACGAAAGTGACCCAGATGACCCAGGACCACACCCCGAACGCGAGCAGGAACCAGGAGACCGGGCGGCTGAGCTTCATGAGTCCAGTATCGCCGTCCCGTGTCCGGTTCCGTGCCGGGGGTGGGAGGGGGCGCGGGACTTCGCGGTCGGGTCCGGGTACGTTCTCGGTCGTGCCCGCACCGAACACGACCGTCAGGCGATCCCTGCTGGTCACCTCAGCCACCCTGCTGTCCCTGTCCGTCACCGCGCCCGCCGCCCTGGCCGCGCCGACCCCCTCGACGAGCCCGACGGCCACGCCCCCGGCCCAGATGTCCACCGTGGGCGGCGCCCGGCTCGGCATGCCGGGCACGCAGGTCAACCTCGCCCCCGGTGTGCCGGTCCTGCCCAAGGACCTCACCGCCCGTTCCTGGATCGTCTCCGACGCCGAGTCCGGGGAGGTCCTCGCCGCGCACAACGCGCACTGGCGGCTGCCCCCGGCGAGCACGCTGAAGATGCTGTTCGCGGACACCGTGCTGCCCCGGTTCCCCAAGGCCACCCAGCACAAGGTGGCGGCGTCGGACCTCAAGGGCGTGGGCGTCGGCTCCAGCGTGGTCGGGATAGAGGAGGGCGCCACCTACTCCGTCCAGGACCTGTGGCTCGGGGTCTTCCTGCGCTCGGGCAACGACGCCGTGCACGTGCTGTCCCAGATGAACGGCGGCATCAAGCAGACCGTCCAGGACATGCAGGACCACGCCGAGGAACTCCAGGCCCTGGACACGAACGTGGTCTCGCCGGACGGCTACGACGCGCCGGGGCAGGTGTCGTCGGCGTACGACCTGACGCTGTTCGCCCGCTCCGGGCTGCAGAAGAAGGACTTCCGCGACTACTGCTCGACGGTGAGCGCGAAGTTCGGCTCCGCCGAGATCCGGAACACCAACCGGCTGCTGAGCGGCGACACCGACGTCCCCGTCTACCAGGGCATCGCGGGTGTGAAGAACGGCAACACCACGCACGCGGGCGCCACCTTCACCGGGGTCGCCGAACGGAACGGCAAGGTCCTGCTGGTCACGGTGATGAACCCGGAGAAGCACGAGCACAACGAGGTCTACAAGGAGACCGCGAAGCTGTTCGACTGGGGTTTCCAGGCGGTCGGCAAGGTCAACGCGGTGGGCGAGCTGGTGCCGCCGAGGAGCGCCTCCTCGGCGACCCCGCAGCCCGGCCCCGCCACGTCCGCCGCGCAGGACCCGGGGCAGGGGGCGGGGCAGGCGGCCGGGACCGGCGGGCCGGGGGCGAAGCCCGTGGCGAGCGCCACCGCCGGGTCCGGCTCCCGCGGGGCCGGGATCGCCCTGGCCGTCGCGGGCGGGCTGCTGTTGCTGCTCGGGGGCGGGGCGTTCCTGGTCAACCGCCGGTGGCCGCTGCCGGACCTGATGCGCCGTCGGGCGCGTCCCTGAGCACCGCCGTCTCCTTGCTCGGCGTCGCCGTCCAGGAGGCGCAGAACAGAACCAGTTTGGCCGTGAAGTTGATCCACAGCAGCAGGGCCACGGGTACGCCGAACGCGCCGTACATGCTCTTCGCGGCGACCCCCTGGATGTAGCCGCTGAGGAGCAGCTTGAGCAGTTCGAAGCCGATCGCGCCGAGCAGCGCGGCGACGAGCAGTCGGCGGCGCGGCGGCTCGACCCCGGGCAGCAGGGTCAGGACGTAGAGCAGGACGAGGAAGTCGGCGAGCACGGCGACGGCGAACGCGGCGATCCGCAACAGGACGCTGCCCCAACTGTGCTCGTCCAGGCCGATCTGCCGGGAGACCAGACCGACGGCGGCCGAGGCGAGGGTGGACGCGGCGAGGGTGACCAGCAGGGCGCCGCCGAAGCCGAGCAGGATGACGGCGTCCTTGGCCTTGGTGACGACCGGGTTCTCCTCGCGGTCCGGCAGCTCCCACACCGCGCGCAGGCAGTCCCGGACCTGGCCGACCCAGCCGATGCCCGTGAACAGCAGGACCGCGCCCGCGATGACGCCGACCGTGCCCGCGTTCTGCACCAGGGAGGTGAGGTCCAACTGGTCGGCCAGGCCCGGGAACTGGTCGGCGATCCGGTGCTCCACGGTCTTCTGGCTGGCCGGACTGAGCGTGGCGGCGGCGATCGCGGCGGCCACGGTCAGCAGCGGGAACAGCGCCACGAAGCTGACGAACGTCATGGCGGCGGCGAGCCGGGTCCACTTCACCCGGTCCAGCCGCTCGTAGCACCGCCACGCGTGCGTGAGCATCAGCCGGGTGACGATCGGCCCGATGCCGGGAAGCCTCTTCAGCCAGTCCATGATCCGACTGTGCCCGCTGCCCATGGGCGTCAACACCGCGTTTCTCCGGCAGAACGGTCATACATGGGCGATACGGTCGGCTGTCATGAAGGACGCCACCGATCTGCCCCAGTCCCTGCTCGTCCTCGGCGGCACGTCCGAGATCGCGCTGGCCACCGCGCGCCGGCTGATCGCCCGCCGCACCCGCACGGTGTGGCTGGCGGGCCGCCCCTCCCCGGCGCTGGAGGACGCCGCCGGGAGTCTGCGCGCGCTCGGCGCGGACGTGCACACCGTCGCCTTCGACGCGCTCGATCCCGAGTCCCACGAGGCCGTCCTCGGCAAGGTGTTCGCCGACGGGCCCGTCGACATGGTGCTGCTCGCCTTCGGCGTCCTCGGCGACCAGGCGCACGACGAACGGGACCCGGTGCGGGCCGTGCGGGTCGCCCAGACCAACTACACCGGCGCCGTCTCGGCCGGCCTGGTCGCCGGGCGTGCCCTGCAGACCCAGGGCCACGGCTCCCTCGTCGTGCTGTCCTCCGCCGCCGCCGAACGCGCCCGCCGCGCCGACTTCATCTACGGCTCCAGCAAGGCCGGCCTCGACGTCTTCGCCCAGGGCCTCGGCGACGCCCTGCACGGCACCGGCGTCCACGTCATGGTCGTACGCCCCTGGTCCGTCCGGACGGGAAGGGCGGCCGGCGGGATGCGGACACCGCTCGCCAGCACGCCGGAGGCGGTCGCCACGGCCATCGAACTGGGCCTGCGCCGCCGCTCGGAGACGGTGTGGGTCCCGGGCGCGCTCCGCCTGCTGATGACGGCCCTGCGGCACGTGCCCCGCGTGGTGTACCGCCGGCTGATGGCCTAACGGCTGGCGATCGTGCCCCGTTCCACTTCCGCGTGGCCCGGCTGGGGCGGTACCACGTGCCCCCCGAAGGTGTACTCGCGCAGCTTGCGCCAGACGCCGTCGGCGCCCTGCTCGTACAGCGCGAAGCCGGTGCACGGCCACTCGGCCTCGAACTCCGCCAGTTCCTCGAAGGCGCGGTCCATGGCCGCGTCGTCGATGCCGTGGGCCACGGTGACGTGCGGGTGGTAAGGGAACTGCAGCTCGCGCGCCACCGGCCCGGAGGCGTCCCGGATGCGCTGCTGGAGCCAGGCGCACGCGTCGGCGCCCTGGACGACCCGGACGTAGACCACCGGCGACAGGGGGCGGAAGGTGCCGGTGCCGGACAGGCGCATCGGGAACGGCCGGCCGGCGGTGGCGACCTCGGAGAGGTGGGCGTCGACCGCCGGCAGGTCGGCCTCGTCCACCTCGGTCGGCGGCAGCAGCGTGACGTGCGTGGGGATTCCGTGAGCCGCGGCGTCGCCGAAGCCCGCGCGCCGCTCCTGGAGCAGGCTGCCGTGAGGCTCCGGGACCGCGATCGACACGCCGATCGTTACGGTCCCCACGTCGTCTCCTGTCGTCGCGTCTGTCGTCTTGTCGGCCGTCTCGTCCCGGCCGTCGGCTATCGACTGTACGGCCACGGATGTCCTTCGGGCAGGCGCGGCGGAAGTGATGTGCAGCGCTCTGCCCGCGCGGACCCGTGCGGTCGTACGCCTCAGTGCTTGGCCGGGAGGAAGCCCACGCGGTCGTACGCCTGCGCGAGGGTCTCGGCGGCGACGGCACGCGCCTTCTCGGCGCCCTTGGCGAGGACCGCGTCGAGCGACTCGGAGTCGTCCAGGTACTGCTGGGTGCGCTCGCGGAACGGCGTGACGAACTCGACCATGACCTCGGCGAGGTCCGTCTTGAGCGCGCCGTACATCTTGCCCTCGTACTCCTGCTCCAGCTCCGCGACGGTCCTGCCGGTGAGCGTGGAGTAGATGGTGAGGAGGTTGGAGACGCCCGGCTTGCTCTCGACGTCGTAGCGGATCACCGTGTCCGTGTCGGTGACGGCGCTCTTGACCTTCTTGGCCGTGGTCTTCGGCTCGTCCAGGAGGTTGATGAGGCCCTTCGGCGTGGACGCCGACTTGCTCATCTTGATCGTCGGGTCCTGGAGGTCGTAGATCTTCGCCGTCTCCTTGAGGATGTACGGCTTCGGGATCGTGAAGGTGTCGCCGAAGCGGCCGTTGAAGCGCTCGGCGAGGTCGCGGGTCAGCTCGATGTGCTGGCGCTGGTCCTCACCGACGGGCACCTCGTTCGCCTGGTACAGCAGGATGTCCGCGACCTGGAGGATCGGGTACGTGAAGAGGCCGACGGAGGCGCGGTCGGAGCCCTGCTTGGCGGACTTGTCCTTGAACTGGGTCATGCGGCCGGCCTCGCCGAAGCCGGTGAGGCAGTTCATGATCCAGGCGAGCTGGGCGTGCTCGGGGACGTGGCTCTGCACGAAGAGCGTGCAGCGGTCCGGGTCCAGCCCGGCGGCCAGCAGCTGGGCGGCGGCGAGCCGGGTGTTGGCGCGCAGCTCCTTCGGGTCCTGCGGGACCGTGATCGCGTGCAGGTCGACGACCATGTAGAACGCGTCGTGGGACTCCTGGAGGGCCACCCACTGGCGGACGGCGCCGAGGTAGTTGCCGAGGTGGAACGAGCCAGCCGTGGGCTGGATGCCGGAGAGCACGCGAGGTCGGTCAGCCATGCTCTTTATTGTCGCAGAGAGTTTGAGGGGTTCGGTGCGTGGGGAACTGCGGGCCGCCTGTGGTTGCTCGCGCAGTTCCCCGCGCGCCTTTCGCGGGCGCCTCAGCCCAGGTCGACCTCCGGGTACAGCGGGAAGCCCGCCACCAGGTCCGTGGCTCGCTGGGAGATCTCCTGGGCGACCTTCTCGTCCAGGACGTGGGCCGCCTTGGACGGGGCGCCGGACTTGGTGGTGCCCGGTTCGGTGGTGCCGAGGACGCGGTCGATCAGGCCCGCCACCTCGTCCATCTCCGCCGTGCCGAGGCCGCGGGTGGTGAGTGCCGGGGTGCCGATGCGGATGCCGGAGGTGTACCAGGCGCCGTTCGGGTCGGCCGGGATGGCGTTGCGGTTGGTGACGATGCCGGAGTCGAGCAGGGCGGCCTCGGCCTGGCGGCCGGTGAGGCCGTAGGAGGTGGCGACGTCGATCAGGCAGAGGTGGTTGTCGGTGCCGCCGGTGACGAGGGTGGCGCCACGGCGCATCAGGCCCTCGGCCAGGGCCCGGGAGTTGTCCACGATGCGCTGGGCGTAGTCCTGGAAGGCGGGCTGCCGGGCCTCGGCCAGGGCGACGGCCTTGGCGGCCATGACGTGCGGCAGCGGGCCGCCGAGCACCATCGGGCAGCCGCGGTCCACCTGGTCCTTGAGGGAGTCGTCGCACAGCACCATGCCGCCGCGCGGGCCGCGCAGCGACTTGTGGGTGGTCGTGGTGACGATTTGGGCGTGCGGGACCGGGTCGAAGTCGCCGGTGAGGACCTTGCCCGCGACCAGGCCGGCGAAGTGCGCCATGTCGACCATGAGGGTGGCGCCGACCTCGTCGGCGATCTCCCGCATGATCCGGAAGTTCACCAGCCGGGGGTACGCGGAGTAGCCGGCGACGATGATCAGCGGCTTGAACTCGCGGGCCTGGGCGCGCAGGGCCTCGTAGTCGATCAGACCGGTGGCCGGGTCGGTGCCGTAGGAGCGCTGGTCGAACATCTTGCCGGAGATGTTCGGGCGGAAGCCGTGGGTGAGGTGGCCGCCGGCGTCCAGGGACATGCCGAGCATGCGCTGGTTGCCGAAGGCCTGGCGGAGCTCGGCCCAGTCGGCCTCGGTCAGGTCGTTGACCTGGCGGGCGCCGGTCTTCTCCAGGAAGGGCGCCTCGACGCGGTCGGCGAGGACGGCCCAGAAGGCGACGAGGTTGGCGTCGATGCCGGAGTGCGGCTGGACGTAGGCGTGGCGGGCGCCGAAGAGCTCGCGGGCGTGCTCGGCGGCGAGGGACTCGACGGTGTCGACGTTGCGGCAGCCGGCGTAGAACCGGCGGCCGACGGTGCCCTCGGCGTACTTGTCGCTGAACCAGTTGCCCATCGCCAGCAGGGTCGCCGGGGAGGCGTAGTTCTCCGAGGCGATCAGCTTGAGCATCTCGCGCTGGTCGGTGACCTCCTGGCCGATGGCGTCGGCGACGCGCGGCTCGACGGCGCGGATCACGTCGAGGGCGGCACGGAAGGCGGTCGACTCGGTGGAGAGGGAGGCGGAATTCTCGGGCATCGGGGGACCTCCGGACGGTGTGCGTACAGCGTTCACGTTCGGCCCAGGCGCACGGCACTCTTCCCGCTCGGGCCGCTCCCTGATGGTCCGTCCCATCCCAGCGCGCCAGTCACGGCCCGCTCGTCAGCCTACCGGGCGCGCCGCGCGCGGCAGGTCCCGCGTCCACCATGCGAGCGAGGATAAGAAGGAGGTCACCGTCGAGTCCGCGTCGTCTCCGGGAGAGGCCGTGACCGCTGAAGAAGACCTGATCGCCGGCGCCGAGGCGCACTGCGCGCCCACCTACGACCCGCTGCCGGTGGTGATCGCCACGGGTTCGGGGGCGTGGCTGACGGACGTGGCGGGGCGGCGCCATCTGGACCTGCTGGCCGGTTACTCGGCGCTGAACTTCGGGCACGGCAACCGGCGGCTGACCGAGGCGGCCCGGCGGCAGCTCGACCGGGTGACACTGACCTCCCGCGCCGTCCACCACGACCGGTTCGCCGCGTTCTGCACCGAGCTCGCCGAGCTGTGCGGGATGGAGATGGTGCTGCCCGTGAACACGGGCGCGGAGGCGGTGGAGAGCGCGGTGAAGACGGCCCGCAAGTGGGGGTACCGGGTGAAGGGGGTGCCCGGGGAGATGGCGAAGGTCGTCGTGGCGGGCGGCAACTTCCACGGTCGTACGACGACGCTCATCAGCTTCTCCACCGATCCGGAGGCCCGTGCGGACTTCGGCCCGTACACCCCGGGCTTCGAGATCGTGCCGTACGGGGACCTGACCGCGATGCGCTCGGCGCTGACGGAGAACACGGTGGCGGTGCTGCTGGAGCCGATCCAGGGCGAGTCGGGGGTGATCGTGCCGCCGGCCGGTTATCTGGCCGGGGTGCGGGAGCTGACCCGCGAGCGGAACGTCCTCTTCGTCGCCGACGAGATCCAGTCGGGCCTGGGGCGCACCGGGCGGACCTTCGCGTGCGAGCACGAGGGGGTGGTGCCGGACGTGTACGTGCTGGGCAAGGCGCTGGGCGGCGGCATCCTGCCGGTGTCGGCCGTGGTGTCGAGCGCGGCGGTGCTCGGGGTGTACCGGCCGGGCGAGCACGGGTCGACGTTCGGCGGCAATCCGCTGGCCTGCGCGGTGGCGCTGGAGGTGATCGCGATGCTGCGGACCGGTGAGTACCAGGAGCGGGCGGCGCGGCTGGGCGAGCGGCTGCACGGACGGCTGGGCGAGCTGCTCGGCACGGGCCGGGTGACGGCCGTGCGGGGACGGGGGCTGTGGGCCGGGGTGGACGTGTCGCCGGCGGTGGGCACCGGGCGGGAGGTCTCCGAGCGGCTGCTGGCCCGTGGGGTCCTGGTCAAGGACGCCCACGGGCCGACCATCCGGATCGCGCCGCCGCTGGTGATCGGCGAGGAGGACCTGGACTGGGGGCTGGAGCAGCTCCGGGCGGTGCTGGCCGGGGCCTGACCAGGGACGGGGCGCGGTCAGTGGAGGGGGAAGTCGGCGCCGTGCTCGTCGGCCGGCCGGGGTCCGAAGATGCGCCGGTCGGACTCCTCGATGGCCACGTCGTTGATGCTGGCCTCGCGGCGGAGCATCAGGCCGTGCTCGTCGAACTCCCACAGCTCGTTGCCGTAGGAGCGCCACCACTGGCCGTCGGCGTCGCGGCACTCGTACTGGAAGCGGACGGCGATGCGGTTCTCGTGGAAGCTCCACAGGCCCTTCCGCAGGGCGTAGTCCCGCTCGCGCTCCCACTTCTCGGTCAGGAAGGCGACGATCTCCTCGCGACCGGTGACGAACCGGTCCCGGTTGCGCCAGACGGAGTCCGGGGTGTAGGCGAGGGCGACCCGGTGGGGGTCGCGGGTGTTCCAGGCGTCCTCGGCCGCCTGCACCTTCCGGCGGGCGGTCTCCAGGGTGAACGGCGGGTACGGCGGGCGGTCTTCGGGCACGGCGACCTCCTCGGGTCGGGATCGAGATCGGAACGACGTGGAGAACGATCGTTCTCGACCGATGGGACTAAGGTAGAGAACGACCGTTCTCGACGTCAAGGAGACCCGATGCCCGCCGCCGTCACCGAGGAACAGAACCACCTGGACCGCGAAGCGCTCCTGGACGCGGCGGAGACGCTCTTCTACGCGCACGGCATCCAGGCGGTCGGCATGGACCGGGTCCGCGAGACCTCCGGCCTCCCCCTGAAGCGGATATACCGGCTCTTCGCGACCAAGGAGGACCTGGTCGTCGCCATGCTCAGGCGCCGCGACCGGCGCTGGCGCGCGCGTCTGGCCGCCCACGTGGAGGGCGTCCGGGACCCCCGCGCACGGGTGCTCGCCGTCTTCGACTGGCTCGCCGCGTGGTTCGCGGAACCCGGCTTCCGCGGCTGCGCCTGGATCAACGCCCACGGCGAACTCGGCTCGTCGTCCGAGCCGGTCCTGGCGGAGGTCCGCGCCCACAAGCGCGCCTTCCACGACCAGCTCGCGGCCTGGGTCCGCGCCACCGGCGCACCGGTGGCCGAACCGGTGTTCCTGCTGGCCGAGGGAGCCATCGTCACCGCGGGCATCACCGGCGACCCGGCCCCGGCGCGGCACGCCCGGGCGGCGGTGGAGACGCTGCTCGGGGGTGCCGCGGTGACCGCCGGCCAGAGGATCACGTGGGGCGGCTAGAGGATCACGTGGGGCAGGAAGCGGGCGTACTCGTCGGTGATCAGGCCGGTGGACTCGCGGATGCCGAGGCCCGCGGGTTCGTCCTGGACCACCCAGGCGCCCAGGACCACGTGGTTGCCGTCGAAGGCCGGCAGGGGCGCCAACTGCTGGTAGCAGCAGGTGTCTTCGCGGAGGACGGGCGGGGCGCCGGACTCGTGGACGGTGACGCCCTCGCCCTCACGGCCGAGGAGGGGCTTGGCCACGTAACCGGTCGTGCCGGCCAGCTCCCGGGGGCCGTCCAGGTAGGCGGGGAGGAGGTTCGGGTGGCCGGGGTACAGCTCCCAGAGGATCGCCAGGAGGGCCTTGTTGCTCAGGAGCATCTTCCAGGCCGGTTCGATCCACAGGGTGCTGCCGGTGCCGCCGCCGTTGTCCAGGGTGTCCAGGACGTGTCCGCCGAAGGCGTCGGTGGTGAGCCACTCCCAGGGGTAGAGCTTGAAGATGCCCCGGATGAAGCGGAGTCGGTTGTCGACGAAGCGGCCGGAGAGGCTGTCCCAGCCGATCTCCTCCATGGCCAGCCAGTCGGTGGTGAGGCCGGCCTGCTCGGCGGTCTCCTTCAGGTAGGCGACCGTCATCAGGTCCTCGCCGAGTTCGTCGGCCGAGGAGTGCGCGAAGTGCAGCGGGCTGCCCGGAGGCAGCAGCGCGGACTGGGCGCGCCAGGCTTCGACCAGGCGTTCGTGCAGGGAGTTCCACTGGTCCGCGCCGGGGAAACGGTCCTCCATCCAGAACCACTGCGGGGAGGCGGCCTCCACCAGCGAGGTCGGGGTGTCGGCGTTGTACTCCAGCAGCTTCGCCGGTCCCGTGCCGTCGTAGCGCAGGTCGAAACGGCCGTAGACGGACGGGAGTTCGGCTCGGCGGTGCCAGGCCTCGGTGACCGCGGCGGCCACCCGCGGGTCCGTGATGCCGAGGTCCGCGAGGCGGTTCTCGGACACGATGTGCCCGGCGGCGGCCAGGCACATGCGGTGGAGTTCCCCGACGGTCTCCTCCAGCGTCTCCACCTCGTCCAGGGTGAAGACGTAGTAGGCGCTCTCGTCCCAGTAGGGGCGCAGCGAGCCGTCGGGGTGGCGGGTGAGCGGGTAGACCAGGCCCTGCGCCTCCACGGTCTGCTGCCAGCCGGGGCGGGGGGTGGTGGTACGGCGTTCCATGTGCGTGTTCCGGTCAGCCGCCGGAGCTGCCCTTGCCGCCGCCGAAGCCGCCGCGGTGGACTCCGCCGCTTCCGCTGTGGTGGTCGTCGTCATCGTCGGACGAGCCGCTGCCCGAGCCCTTGCCGGGCTTGGTGAAGGAGCCGCCGTCGACCCAGCCGTTCTTCTCGTCGCCCTCGTAGTACCAGGCGGCGTCGGTCTTCTTCCTGACGGTCGTCTTCCTGCCCGACGTCTTCCCGGACGCGCCGGTGGTCTTGCAGTTCTTGTCCGAGACGACCTTGTACCCCTTGGCGAGGTTGTAGCTGTCCCGGTCCACGCAGCGCTTGTCCGGCTCGGACGAGCAGGCGGTGAGCGCGGTGGCCAGCAGGCCCACGCCCCCCAGGACGACCGTGCCGGAGCGGAGTGGTCGGCGTGTGCGGTCCATGGTGGTGTCTCCCCCGTCGGATTCGTGTGCCGTGTTCGGCGGCCAGCCTAGAGATCGGTGTGAGTATTCCCCCCGGCGGGTCCTTCATCTGCCGCTCCCCTAGAGTCACTTCGTGCTGTTTGGAATGGTGTGCGCCCTTGGTGCGGCGGTCTGCTTCGGTACGGCGACGGTGTTGCAGGCGGTGGCCGCGCGGGCGGCGGGCGCCGAGGGGGGTGGCGGCGGGGACGCGGCGCTGCTGCTGCGGGCGCTGCGGCAGTGGCGGTACCTCGCCGGTCTCGCGCTGGACGGGCTGGGCTTCCTGCTCCAGATCGCGGCCCTGCGCTCGGTGCCGATCTACGCGGTGGGCGCGGCGCTGGCGGCCAGCCTCGCGGTGACGGCGGTGGTGGCGGCGCGACTGCTGCGGGTCCGGCTGAGCGGGGTGGAGTGGGCCGCCGTCGGGGTGGTGTGCGCGGGGCTCGCCATGCTGGGGCTGGCCTCGGGCACCGAGGGCGACCGGGACGGGCCGGACTGGCTGCGGTACGCGATGGTCGCGGCGGCGGTGGGCGTGCTGCTCCTCGGCGGGGTCGGCGGGCGCCTGTCCGGCCGGACCCGGGCGCTGCTGCTGGGGCTCGGCGCCGGGTTCGGGTTCGGGGTGGTGGAGGTCGCGGTACGGCTGATCGACTCGCTGCGGGTGGGGGGCCTGCTGGGCAACCCCGCCGCCTATGCGCTGCTGCTCGGTGGCGGCGCCGCGTTCCTGCTGCTCACCTCGGCCCTCCAGCGGGGCTCGGTGACGACCGCGACGGCCGGGATGGTGCTCGGTGAGACGATCGGACCGGCCGCGGTGGGGGTGGTCTGGCTCGGGGACCGTACCCGGGAGGGGCTGGGGTGGCTCGCGGCGCTGGGGTTCGCGGTGGCCGTGGCGGGGGCGCTGGCGCTGGCGCGGTTCGGGGAGGCGCCGACGGACTAGGTGCGGTGCGCCTCACGGGGGCGGGGGTCCGGTCCGTCCGGCGGGTGCGGCGCGCACGTGGCTGAGCGCGCAGTTCCCCGCGCCCCTGTTTCGCCCGGCCCCCTCACGGCAGCACCCGGCACAACGCCTCCAGCGCACCCGCCCACGCGCTGTCCGGTGGTGTGCCGTAGCCGACGACCAGGGCGTCCAGGGGCTCGGTGACGGCCTGGGGGTGGCGGTGGTAGGAGAGGCCGTGCAGGGCCAGGCCCTGCCATGCCGCCGCCTGGACCACCGACGACTCCGTGCCGGGCGGCAGCCGCAGGACCGCGTGCAGGCCGGCCGCGATCCCCGTGACCTTCACCTCCGGTGCCCGCTCGGTGACGGCGGTGGCGAGGGCGTCGCGGCGGCGCCGGTAGCGCAGCCGGGAGGAGCGGACGTGGCGGTCGTACGCGCCGGAGGTGAGGAACTCCGCGAGGGTGAGCTGTTCCAGCACGCCGACGGTGTCGGCCTGGCCCTTGGCCGAGGCCGCCTCCGCCGCCAGGGCCGGCGGGAGCACCATCCAGCCCAGCCGCAGACCGGGCGCGAGCGACTTGCTGGCCGTGCCGAGGTAGACGACCCGGTCGGGGGCGAGGCCCTGCAACGCGCCGACGGGCTGGCGGTCGTAGCGGAACTCGCCGTCGTAGTCGTCCTCCAGGACCAGCCCGCCGGTGCGCCGGGCCCAGGCGACGACGGCGGCCCGCCGGTCGGGATGCAGGGCGGTGCCCATGGGGAACTGGTGCGCCGGGGTCAGCAGCACCGCGCCGGCGGTCTCCGGCACGACGGGGTCGGTGCCCTGGGCGTCGTACGGCAGCGCGGGCGTGGCCATGCCCGCGCTGTGCAGCAGGGCCCAGTGGACGTCGAGGCCGTACGACTCCACGGCCACCGTCCGCACCCCGCGGGCCCGCAGCACCTTGCCGAGGACGGTCAGGGCGTGCGAGAAGCCCGCGGTGATCAGGATCGCGTCGGGGTCGGTGCGCACGCCGCGGGCCCGGGCGAGGTAGCCGGCGAGGGCGGCGCGCAGTTCGGGGCGCCCGCGCGGGTCGCCGTAGCCGAGGGCGTGGAAGGGGGCCGTGGCCAGGGCCCGGCGGGTGGCCTTCAGCCACTCGGTGCGCGGGAAGGCGGCGAGGTCGGGGGTGCCGGGGACGAGGTCGTGGAGCGGGCGGGCGGGGGCGCGGTGCGAGGTCGCCGGGGTGGTGCCGGGGGGTGTGCCGAGGGCGGATCGGGTGCGGGTGCGGGAGGGCGCGCCGGTGCCGGGCGTACCGGGTGCCACGCGGGTGCCGGAGCCCTGGCGGGCCGTGAGCCAGCCCTCGGCGACCAGGTCGGCGTAGGCCTCGGCGACGGTGTTGCGGGCGATGCCGAGGTCGGCGGCGAGGGAGCGGGAGGACGGCAGCCGGGTGCCGGGGGCGAGCCGGCCGGAGCGGACCGCGTCCCGCAGGGCGTCGGTCAGGCCCCGGCGCAGGCCGCCCGACCCGCTCGGTTCGAGGTGCAGGTCGACGCCCAGAGTGGCCCACGATTTCGCCATGGAAATGGACCATACTCCTGGGCTGCCCGGCTCCTAGGGTCGAGGCATGACCACTGCACAGGAAACCGTCGAATACGCCGCCGAAGAAGCCCCGCGCCTGCCCTGGACCGAGCACGCCCCGGACGTCTACAAGGCCATGGTCCGTCTGGACAGCGTCGCCAAGCGGGGCCTGGACCCCAAGCTGTACGAGCTGGTGAAGATCCGCGCCTCGCAGCTCAACCACTGCGCGTTCTGCCTCGACATGCACACCAAGGACGCCCTCGCCGCCGGTGAGAGCGTCGAGCGGGTCGTGCAGCTCAGCGCCTGGCAGGAGTCCCGGCACTTCTACACCGAGAAGGAGCTGGCCGCGATCGAGCTGACCGAGGCGGTCACCGTCCTGACGGACGGCTTCGTGCCGGAGGAGGTGTACGAGCGGGCCGCGAAGCACTTCGAGGAGGCCGAGCTGACCCAGCTCGTCGCCGCGATCACGGTGATCAACGCCTGGAACCGGTTCGGCGTGACCTTCCGGATGACGCCGGGCCACTACCAGCCCGGTCAGCACGGGTGAGCCGTAGCCCGGCGCCGGACAAGGCCGAGCGGTTCCGCGCGCTCCACCAGGGGCGCGCCCCGGGGGACCCGCTGGTGCTGCCCGGGCCGTGGGACGCGGCGAGCGCGCGGGTGCTGGAGGCCGCCGGGTTCCCGGCGCTGGCCACACCGAGCGCCGGGATCGCCGCCTCCCTCGGGTACGCGGACGGGACCACGCCGGCCGACGAGATGTTCGCGGCGGTCACGCGGATCACGCGGGCCGTGGAGGTGCCGGTGTCGGCGGACGTCGAGGGAGGGTACGGGCTCGGCGCGGAGGAACTGGTCGAGCGGCTGCTGGAGGCGGGGGCGGTCGGCTGCAACCTGGAGGACTCCGACCAGGGCGGGCTCAAGGACCCGCACGAACACGCCCGGTTCCTCGCCGAGGTCCGGGAAGCGGCCGCCGGCCGGCTGTTCGTCAACGCCCGCGTGGACACCTTCGTCCGCGGCGACGGCGATCCCGGACAGGCCGTCGAGCGGGCCGCCCTGTACGTGGCGGCAGGCGCGGACTGCGTGTATCCGATCCTCGCCCCCGTGGACGTGCTGCCCCTGCTGCGGGCCGGGATCCAGGGCCCGCTGAACGTGCTGGCCGGGCTGGACGGGGACGGCCCCGCGCCCGCCGTTCTCGGCGGACTCGGGGCCACCCGGGTCACCTTCGGGCCGGCCCTCCAGCGGCGGGCCGGGGCCGCGCTGCGGGAGACCGCCGGCGGTCTGCCGGCCTGACGCCGGTCAGGACAGCCACTTCTTCCACACGGCGGGGTGGCTGTCCACCCACCTCTTCGCCGCCTCCTGCGGGTCCAGCTTCTGTTCGGCGATCATCAGCGAGACCTCGTTCTGGTCCTCCGTGGTCCACCGGAACTTCTTCAGGAAGGCCGCGGCCTTCCCGCCGGACTTCGCGAAGCCGGCGTTGAGGTACTTCTGGAGCGGGGTGTGCGGGTAGGAGCAGGCCACCTTGGCCGCGTCCGCGTCACAGCCCTCCTTGTACGGCGGCAGCTTCACCTCCGTCATCGGCACCTTCTCGAACAGCCACTGGGGCGAGTACCAGTAGGTCAGGAAGGGCTTCTTCTCCTTGGCGAACTGCTTCATCTGGGTGATCTGGGCCGCCTCGGAACCGGCGAAGACCACCTGGTAGTCCAGCTTCAGGTTCTTCACCAGCGCCTTGTCGTTGGTGACGTAGGACGGGGAGCCGTCCATGAGCTGGCCCTTGCCGCCGCTCTCCGGGGTGCGGAAGAGCGAGGCGTACTTGTTCAGGTTCCGCCAGTCGGTGATGTCGGGGTGCTCCTTGGCGAGGTACGTCGGCACGAACCAGCCGATGTGCCCGGTCACCCCGAGGTCGCCGCCGCGCGCGATCGTCTTCTTGTCCTGGACGTACCGCTTCTCCTGGTCCGGGTGGCCCCAGTCCTCCAGGAGGGCGTCGACCCGGCCCTGGCTGAGCGCGTCCCACGCGGGCACCTCGTCGACCTGGACGGTGTCCACGCGGTAGCCGAGCTTGTGCTCCAGGATGTACTGGGCGACGGCCACGTTGGACTGCGCGCCCACCCAGGACTGCACGGACAGGGTGACCGACTTCGCGCCCCCGGCGTTCGCGAAGGGCGAGGCCTGCCTGGTCATGTCGGCGGCGCCGCAGCCGGTCGCGGTCAGCAGCACCAGCGAGCCCACCAGGGCGGTCGTGCGACGTCGCATGTCAGGCTCCCTTCTTCGCGCGCCGCTCGGTCGGCTGGGTCACCCGGTCCAGCATCAGGCCCAGGCAGACGATGGCGGCGCCGGCGACCAGGCCGGTCGCCAGGTCGCCCTGGGCGAGGCCGAACGCGACGTCGTAGCCGAGGGCGCCGCCGCCGACCAGGCCGCCGATGATGACGACGGCGAGGACCAGGACCACGCCCTGGTTGACGGCGAGCAGCAGCGCGCGACGGGCCAGCGGGAGCTGGACCTGCCACAGTTGCTGGCGGCCGGTCGCGCCCAGCGAGCGCGCGGACTCCAGCGCGGCCTGGTCGACCTGGCGCAGGCCCTGCGCGGTGATCCGGACGACGGCCGGCAGGGCGTAGACGACGGCCGCGGCGACGGCGGGCGCGCGGCCGACGCCGAACAGCGCGACGACCGGGATCAGGTACACGAACTGCGGCATGGTCTGGAACACGTCCAGGACCGGGCGCAGGGCGCGTTCGAAGCGGTCGCTGCGGGCGGCGGCGATGCCGGTCGCGAAGCCCAGGACGAGGGTGACGGCGACGGCGGCCAGCACCTGGGAGAGGGTGTCGAGCGACGGCTCCCACACGCCGAGGACACCGATCGCGGCCATGGCGAGGACGGCGGTCAGCGCGGTGCGCCAGGTGCCGATCAGCCAGGCCAGGGCGGCGACGACGAGCAGCACCGACCACCAGGGCAGCCATTGGAGGCCGTCGCGGACCGGGTCCAGGACCCACGTGGTGAAGTGGCCCGCCCAGTCGGCGGTGCCGCCGACGACCGGGACGCCGGAGTACAGGTGGGCGGTCATCCAGTCGACGGCCCGGTCGACCGGCTCGGCGATGCCCAGGGTCCAGCCGGACGGCCAGTCCGGCGCGCCCAGGAGGCGGGTGACGAGGGCGACGGCCACGGTGACGGCGAGGGCGTACGGCCCGCCGATCGTGCGGGGGCGGGTCGTGCCGTCGCCGGCGGCGGCGGTCACGCGGTCCAGGACCACCGCGAGCAGCACGATCGGGATGCCGGCCGCGAGGGCCGCGCCGACGTCGACGGAGGCGAGGGCCTGGTAGACGCGGTCACCGAGGCCGCCCGCGCCGATGACGGCGGCGATCACGGCCATGGACAGCGCCATCATGATCGTCTGGTTGAGGCCGAGGAGGAGTTCCTTGCGGGCCAGCGGGACGCGGGCGGTCAGCAGCCGCTGGCGACGGGTCGCGCCGAGCGACTCCACGGCCTCCAGGACTTCGGGGTCGGCGCCGCGCAGGCCGAGCGCGGTGAGGCGGGCCATCGGCGGGGCGGCGTAGACGACGGTGGCGAGCACGGCCGCGGGGACGCCGATGCCGAAGACCAGGACGACGGGGAGGAGGTAGGCGAAGGCCGGGAGCACCTGCATGGTGTCCAGGACCGGGCGCAGGGCGCGGTCCAGGCGGTCGGAGAGGCCGGCGCCGAGGCCGAGGAACGCGCCGACGACGACGGAGGCGAGCACCGCCACGACCATCAGCGCGAGGGTCTGCATGGTCGGCACCCACATGCCGAGGGCGCCGCAGGCGAGGAAGGCGACGGCCGTCCCGGCGGCCAGGCGGACACCGGCCACGCGCCAGGCGAGCAGGGCGGCGAAGGCCGTCACGCCTGCCCAGCCGGCGGCGAGGAGGGTGAGGTAGACGGCGCGGACGGCCCAGATGACGGCGTTGCTGACGTAGCCGAAGAAGTACAGGAACAGGGGGTGGCTGTCCCGGTTGTCGATGACCCAGTCGCTGGCGGTGGTGAGGGGTTTGTCGAGGTGGACCGTCAGCGCGTGCGGCCAGGAGCCGTTGCCCCAGCGGTCGAGGAGCGGCAGGAGGACCGCGGTGAGGAGGGCGAGCAGGAGGAGCTTGCCCGCGGCCCGGCTCTTGAGGACGCGGGGTGCGGCCGTGCCGGAGGTCGGGATGCTGAGCGTTGCCATCAGACGGCCTCCGGGGTGGTGCGGGGGCCGGGTGGGGTCGCTTGCCCGCGCGGGCCGGGTGCCGCCTTCTTCGGGACGGGCGCCGCCCCGGCGGCACGAGTGCCCGCGGCTACGGCGGCCTCGTCGTCCCTCGCCGGCGTGGGTGTCGTCGTGTCCACACCCGCCACCACGCCGAGCAGTCGCTCCTGGTCGATCACGCCGAGGCAGCGGCCCTTGTCCATGACGCGGGCCGGGGTGCCCGCGCGGGCCACCGCCTCGATGGCCTCGGCCACCGTGGCCTCGGGGCGTACCGCGGGGCCGCCGGCCGTCTCCGCGGCGGAGGCCGGGCGCATCGCCGTACGCGCCGTCATCACCTGCTCGCGCGGTACGTCCCGGACGAACTCGCGGACGTAGTCGTCGGCCGGGCTGCCGACGATCTCCTCGGGGGTGCCGAGCTGGACCACCTGGCCGTCGCGCATCAGGGCGATGCGGTCGCCGAGCCTGAGGGCCTCGGTGAGGTCGTGGGTGATGAAGACCATCGTGCGGCCCTCCTCGCGGTGCAGGCGGGCCACCTCGTCCTGCATGTCGCGGCGGATGAGGGGGTCCAGCGCGCTGAACGGCTCGTCGAAGAGCAGCACCTCGGGGTCCACCGCCAGCGCCCGGGCGAGGCCCACCCGCTGGCGCTGGCCCCCGGAGAGCTGGCCGGGGCGGCGCTTCTCCATGCCTTCGAGACCGACCTTGGCGATGAACTCGGCGGCGCGTTCGCGGCGTTCGGACTTGCCGACGCCCTGGATCTCCAGGCCGTAGGCGACGTTGTCGAGGACCGTGCGGTGCGGGAGGAGGCCGAAGTGCTGGAAGACCATCGCGGCCCGGTGCCGGCGCAACTCGCGCAGGCGGGCCTTGTCCATCGCGCGGACGTCCTCGCCGTCGATGGCGATCGTGCCCGCCGTCGGCTCGATCAGGCGGGTCAGGCAGCGGACGAGGGTGGACTTGCCGGAGCCGGACAGGCCCATGACCACGAAGACCTCGCCCTTGCGGACGTCGAAGGAGACGTCTCGGACGGCGGCCGTGCAGCCGGTGCGGGAGCGGAGTTCGGCGGGGCTCAGCATGCCGAGTTCCGGGTCCGCCGGGACGCGCTCGGGCTTGGGGCCGAACACCTTCCACAATCCGGACACCGAGAAGACGGGCTCGGTCGTGGTGGGCGGCTTGCGGGTGGGGACGGTGAGACTCATCGGACACCTCCGATCAGGTCGACGGCCTTCTCCCCGACCATGAGCACCCCGATCATCGGGTTCACGGCGGTCATGGTCGGGAAGACGGACGCGTCGGCGATGCGAATGCCGTCGAGGCCCCGGATCCTCAACTCCGGATCCAATACGGCGAGTTCGTCGTCGGCGGCGCCCATCTTGCAGGTGCCGGCCGGGTGGTAGACGGTGTGCGCGACCTTGCGGGCGTACTCGCTCAGCTCGGCGTCGCCGAGGATCTCGGGGCCGGGGCAGACCTCGCGCTTGAGCCAGCCGGCCAGCGGTTCGGTCTTCGCGATCTCCCGGGCGATGCGGATGCCGTCGACGAGGGTTCGCGCGTCGTAGTCGTCCTCGTCGGTGAAGTAGCGGAAGTCGAGCGCCGGCTTGACGGCGGGGTCGGCGCTGGTCAGGTAGAGGCGGCCGCGGCTCTTCGGCTTGGGGATGTTCGGGGTCATCGAGACGCCGTACCGCGGGCGTTCGTAGCCCAGGCGCTCCGGGTTGTCCGTGAACGGGATCTGGTAGAAGTGGAACATCAGGTCCGGGCCCGCGTGTGCGGGGTCGCGGCGGACGAACAGGCCCGCGTCGGAGTCCATCGCGGAGTTCTCCGGGATCGGGCCGTGGGTCTCCCAGACGATGACCGACTCGGGGTGGTCGAGCAGGTTCTCGCCGACGCCCGGCAGGTCGTGCGCGACGGGAATGCCGAGCGCTTCGAGGTCCTTGGCGGGGCCGATGCCCGAGTGGAGCAGCAGGCGCGGGGAGTCGACGGCGCCCGCGCACAGCACGACCTCGCCCCGGGCGCGGATCAGCAGTTCCTCGCCGTCCTTGGTGCGCACGTGGACGCCCTCGGCCCGGGGGCCGTTCAGCTCCAGCTTGTACGCCCAGGTCTCCAGGAAGAGACGGAGGTTGGGGCGTTCGTCCATCACCGGGTGCAGGTACGCCACCGACGCCGAGGAGCGCTTGTTGTTCTCGGGGTGGTAGGCGAGGTCGAAGAAACCGACGCCCTCGGTGAACGGCTTGCGGTTGAAGCCCTCGACCCGGGGTACCCCGAGCGCCGACCGGGCCGCGTCGACGAAGTCGCGGGCGATGGCGTTCCGGTCCTTCTCGTCGACGGAGACGATGTTGTTCTTGAGGCGGGCGAAGTAGGCCTCCATGGGGACGGCGCCCCAGCCCTTGGCGCCGGCCTCTTCCCACTCGTCCCAGTCGGAGGGCAGGGGCTTGAACGAGATGAGGGTGTTGTGCGAGGAGCAGCCGCCGAGGACGCGGGCGCGGCTGTGCCGGATGTGGGAGTTGCCGCGGGGCTGTTCCACCGTCGGGTAGTCGTAGTCGAGTTCGCCGCCGAGCAGGCCCATCCAGCGGCGCAGGGTGAGGACGTCGTCGCGGCCGACGTCGCTCGGGCCGCCCTCGATGACGGCGACGGTGACGTCGGGGTTCTCGGTGAGGCGGGAGGCGATGACGGAGCCCGCCGTGCCGCCGCCGATGACGACGTAGTCGTAGACGTGGGGAGTGTGGGACATGGGGGTGCTGCTCCAGGTGGGGACGGACTGCCTGCGGGGCGGGGCTCAGCCGGCGAACCAGCGCACCGGCTTCGGCGCGAGGTTCTGGTAGACGTGCTTGGTCTCGCGGTACTCGGCGAGGCCGGCGGGCCCCAGCTCGCGGCCGGTGCCGCTCCTGCCGAAGCCGCCCCACTCCGCCTGCGGCAGGTAGGGGTGGAAGTCGTTGATCCAGACGGTGCCGTGGCGCAGCCGGGCGGCGACCCTGCGGGCCCGGCCGGCGTCGGAGGTCCAGACGGCGCCCGCCAGGCCGTACTCGGTGTCGTTGGCGAGGAAGACGGCCTCCTCCTCGGTGCGGAAGGTCTCGACGGTGAGGACCGGGCCGAAGACCTCCTCGCGGACGACCCTCATCTCGCGGTGACAGGCGTCGAGGACGGTCGGCTCGTAGAACCAGCCGGACTCGGGGCGCTGCGGTGACGGCTCCGGCCGCTTGCCGCCGCAGCGCAGTACGGCACCCTCTTCGAGCGCGGAGGCGACGTACGCCTCGACCTTGGCGCGCTGCTGCTCGGAGACGAGCGGGCCGCACTCGACGCCGTCGGCCGTGCCGCGGCCGAGCCTGATCCGCTGGGCCCGGCGGGCGAGTTCGGCGACGAAGCGCTCGCGGACCGACTCCTCGACGATGAGGCGGGCACCGGCCGAGCAGACCTGGCCGCTGTGGATGAAGGCCGCGTTGAGGGCCTGGTCGACGGCGGTGTCGAAGCCCTCCTCGGTGGCGCAGGCGTCGGCGAAGACCACGTTGGGGTTCTTGCCGCCGAGTTCGAGGGCCACCTTCTTGACGGTGGGCGCGGCGGCCTGGGCGACCTTGGTGCCGCTGGCCAGGCCGCCGGTGAAGGAGACCAGGTCGACGTCGGGGTGCTCGGCGAGCCGGGCGCCGACCGTGTGGCCGGGGCCGGTGACGAGGTTGGCCACGCCCGCGGGCAGGCCGGCCTCGGCCAGCAGGTCGATCAGGGCGATGGTGGTCATCGGGGTGATCTCGCTGGGCTTGATCACGAAGGTGTTGCCGGCGGCGAGCGCCGGGGCGATCTTCCAGCTCGCCTGGAGCAGCGGGTAGTTCCAGGGGGTGATCAGCGCGCAGACGCCGACCGGTTCGTGGACGACCACGCTGTGGATGTCGGGCGAGCCCGCGTCGACGACCCGGCCCGGGGCCTCGGCGGCGACCAGGTCGGCGAAGTAGCGGAAGGCGTCGGCGACGCACGTGATGTCGACGCGGCCCTCCTCGACGGTCTTGCCCGCGTCCCTGCTCTCCAGCAGGCCGAGTTCCTCCCGGTCGCGCACCAGCAGGTCGGCGACGCGGCGCAGCAGGGCGGCGCGCTCGGCGACCGGGGTGTGCGGCCAGGGGCCGTGGTCGAACGCGTGCCGGGCGGCGGCCACCGCGCGTTCGGCGTCCTTCTCGTCGCCCTCGGCGACCACGGCGAACGGCCGGGCGTCCGCGGGGTCGAGGATCTCCCGGGTCGCGCCGGAGATCGCCGCCAGCCACTCGCCGCCCGCGTGGATGGTCGCCCGGGCGTGTCGTTCCGTTCTGTCCGCCATGATCGGTGTCGCCTTCCGTTTTCGATCCGTTCCCCTGCGTGACAGGGCTGCCTCGGCTGGGGACCGTCGCCGCCTGCCCGGGGCCTTCGCGTCGCATGCGCAATCGGTGGCCGAAAGTGCGCCGCGTCACTGAAAATGCGGTCGAAAAGGGACAAAAGTAGGGTGAGGAGAGGTGTCGGGAGGTGGCGCGATGGCTCGTGGATCGCGACTCTGTGCGGGGGCAAGCATCACCGCGGCCCTGCTGGTCCCGCTCGCCCTGCCCGGTACGGCCCCCGCCGCGCCCCCCACGGCACCGGCTCCGGCCGCCACCGCACCCGCTCTCCCGGCCCTGGTCCGCTCCGACGGCACCCCGGAAATCCCCGCCGCCGACGGCCCGAGCGCCCGCGCCCTCGCGGAGGAGGCGCGGAGGAATCTGCTCAAGGCGCGCTCGGTGCACCTGAAGTTCACGGATCACCGCGCGAGCGCCGACCGGACCGCCCCGGCCTCGCTGGAGCTGACGCTCGACCGCTCCGGCAACTGCGTGGGCAAGCTGGTCATGGGCGCGGACGGCGGCAGCGTCGCGCTGGTCAAGCGGGGTGACCAGGTGTGGATGAAGCCGGACACCGCCTTCTGGAAGGCGCAACTGCCGGATCGCCGGGGCGATGCCGTGGCCGCCCGCCTGAAGAACCGCTATCTGCACGGCTCCACGAAGGACACCGTGCTCAGGGCCATGTCCGGCACCTGTGACCTGAGCGTCTTCCAGAAGGAGGCCGCCGCCGGGTCCTCCCCCCGCACCGCGCTGACCAAGGGCGCGGAGACGAAGGTCGACGGCACGAAGGTGATCCCGCTGACCGGCACCGGGCACAGCGGGAAGAAGATCACCCTCTACGTCACCTCGGCCGGCCCGCACCGCCTGGTCCGGGCCACCCAGCAGGGCCCCGGCACCGACCAGGACCTGACCTTCACGGGCTACGACGAGCCGGTCCCGTCGGCCACCCCGGCCCCGGCGCGGTCCGTGGACATCTCCGAGTTCCAGCGCGAACTAGAGCAGACCTGATCCCTGGAGCATCAGTTCCCGTACGCAGCCGCGCAACCAGGCGTGGGCCGGGTCGGCGTCGTGCCGCGGGTGCCAGGCGAAGCCGATGTCGACGGCGGGCAGCGGGAGCGGGATCTCGAAGGTGACCAGACCGAGGGCGTCGGCCAACGGACGGCCCCACTGGCTGAACAGCCCGATCAGGTCGGTCTCGCGCAGCACGAACAACGAGGCCGGGTAGGTGCCGACGCTGCCCACCACCCGGCGTTCCAGGCCGAGTGAGGCGAGAGCGTCGTCGATCGGGCCGCGCTGTCTGCCGCGCCGGGAGACGATGAGGTGCCCCGCCGCGGCGGCGAACCGCTCGGGGGTCAACTCACCTTCCAGCAACGGGTGTCCGGCCCGTACGACGCCCAGCATGCGGTCCTGGTGGATCTTCTCCACATGCACCTCGGGCGCGACGGAGTCGATCACCCCGACCTCCAGGTCGGCGGTGCCCTGCCGCAGGAACGGGGCGTCGACGTGGCTCTCGCTCAGGAAGCGCAGGCGGATGCCGGGGGCCTCGCGTGCGGCGCGGGCGAAGAGGGCCGCGCCGTACATGGCGGCGACGGCGTCATGGCCGAGGATCGTGAAGGTGCGGGTGACCTCGCGCAGGTCGGTGTCCCGGCCCGGCGTGAACAGGGCGCGGGCCCGCTCCACGACCGCGCTGACCTCGGCGCGCACGGCGAGCGCGTGCGGGGTCGGCACCATCCGGCGGCCCGCGCGGACCAGCACCGGATCACCGAGCGCCTTGCGGATGCGGCCCAGGGTGCGGCTCATCGCCGGCTCGGACAGGTGCAGCCGGCGGGCGGCGCCCTGCACGCTCTCCTCCTCCAGCAGCACGTCCAGCGCGACCAGGAGGTTCAGGTCCAGACCTGTGGATTGCGTCATGTGCAGGTATTCCTTGCGAAGGTTGCACTGGAAAGCAGGTACGGCGCGAGCCTACGGTGAGAGCGCATCCCACACCACCCACCAGCTCCCGGGAGGAGCCGTGCCCGCGCACGCCCTGAAACGCTCGACCCTGCTGACCCTGTGCGCCTGTGTGCTCGTCGCGCAGAGCATGGTCGCCGCCATCAACCTGCTGATCCCGCAACTGGGTTCGTCCGACCTGCACCCCACGCACACCGAGATCCTGTGGACGGTCGACGCCTACGTCATCGTCTTCGCGGGCCTGCTGATCCCGGCCGGCGCGCTCGGCGACCGGCACGGCCGCAAGGGCGCCCTGCTCGCCGGCCTCGCCCTGTTCGCCGCGGGTGCCGCGACCAGCGCGCTCGCCCCCGGTCCGGCTCTGCTGATCACCGGCCGGGGCATCTCGGGTGCCGGGGCCGCGCTGATCACCCCGGCGACGATGTCGGTCCTGGTGCATCTGGCCGGGCCCGAGCGGCGCGCCCAGGCGATGGCGTCCTGGACGCTGGCCATCGGGCTGGGCGGCATGGCGGGCAATCTGGGCGGCGGCCTGGTCGGGCAGTACCTGTCCTGGCGGGCGCTGTTCGCCGCGATGGTGCCGTTGGCGGCCGTCCTCGCCACCGCGGTCGCGGTCACCACCCCGCGCACGGCCCGCTCCGCTCAGGGCAGCCCGGACCCGGTCGGCACCCTGCTGCTCACCGCGGGCCTGGTCGCCGTGCTGTTCGGCATCATCGAGGGCCCCGGCAACGGCTGGGCCTCGCCGCGCATCCTGACCGCGTTCGGCCTGGGCGCCCTGCTGGTGGCCGCCTTCACGGTCCACGCCCTGCGCTCCCGCGCCCCGCTGTTCGACCCGCGCGTCTTCCGCTCCGGCGGGCTGCGCGCGACCACGCTGGGCCTGGCGACCGGATTCTTCGGCCTGTTCGCGCTGTTCTTCGTCAACTCGCAGTATCTGCAGGAGGTCAAGGGATTCGAGCCCGCCGTGACCGGGATCGCGATCGTGCCGCTCATCGTCGGCATGGCCCTGGTCCCGAAGTTCGCCGCCCGCTGGTCGGCGCGTCCACGCCCGGTCGTCGGCACCGGACTCGCCCTGATCGGTCTGGGTCTGCTCGCCGCGTCCACGGCGGACGCGCACACGCCCTACGCGCTCTACGCCTGCTGGCTGCTGGTCATCTCGGCGGGCACGGGGCTCGCCATGCCGGCCCTCACCCTGGGCGTCGTCCTGTCCCTGCCCCCGCACCAGGCGGGCCTCGGCTCCGGCCTCGGCACCTCGGCCCGCGAGATCGGCGCGGCCCTCGGCGTCGCCGTCGCCGGCACGGCCCTGGCGGGCCACACCGACTTCGCGAGCGGGATGGGCCCGGCGCTGCGGACCGTCGGAGCGGTGGTCCTGCCGGCCACGGCCCTGGTCGTCCTGGGCTACCGCCCCGCCGGCCGCCCCTCCCGGACGGCCACGGGCACGGGCACCGGCACCGGCACGCGGGCGGCTAAGGAGCCGGTGGCCTGAACACAGCGGGGGCATGCCTCGGCAAACGCAGCGAGGTCCCCTTCCGCCATCGCGGAAGGGGACCTCGTGTGTGGAGCGCCGGGCAGGCCTTGCACCTGCATCTCCCCGCAGGAAGCGGGGCGTCTTTCCTTGGACCACCAACGCATCACCTGGTGCCGGGTTTTCCGGCGGCCGGTGCGTGATCAACTATAGCGCACCGGCACCGGGTCACACCACGTCAGGTCAGATGAGGCCGAGGCCGCGGACCGCCTCGCGCTCCTCCTCCAGCTCCCTGACGGAGGCGTCGATGCGGGCGCGGGAGAACTCGTTGATGTCCAGGCCCTGGACGATCTCGTACTTGCCGTCCTTGCAGGTGACCGGGAAGGAGGAGATCAGACCCTCCGGGACGCCGTAGGAACCGTCCGACGGGATGCCCATGGAGGTCCAGTCGCCCTCGGCGGTGCCGTTGACCCAGGTGTGGACGTGGTCGATCGCGGCGTTGGCGGCGGAGGCGGCGGAGGACGCGCCACGGGCCTCGATGATCGCCGCACCGCGCTTGGCGACGGTCGGGATGAAGTCCTCGGCCAGCCACTTCTCGTCGTTCACGACCTCGGCGGCGTTCTTGCCGGCGACCGTGGCGTGGAAGATGTCCGGGTACTGGGTGGCGGAGTGGTTGCCCCAGATGGTGAGCCGCTTGATGTCGGAGACGCTGCTGCCCGTCTTCTTCGCCAGCTGGGTCAGGGCGCGGTTGTGGTCCAGGCGGGTCATCGCGGTGAAGCGCTCGGCCGGGACGTCCGGGGCGGCGGCCTGCGCGATGAGCGCGTTGGTGTTGGCCGGGTTGCCGACGACGAGGACCCGGATGTCGTCCGCCGCGTGGTCGTTGATGGCCTTGCCCTGCGGCTTGAAGATGCCGCCGTTGGCCTCCAGCAGGTCACCGCGCTCCATGCCCTTGGTGCGCGGACGGGCGCCCACCAGCAGGGCCACGTTGGCGCCGTCGAAGGCGACGTTCGGGTCGTCGGTGATGTCGATGCCCTGCAGCAGCGGGAAGGCGCAGTCGTCCAGCTCCATGGCCGTGCCCTCGGCGGCCTTGAGGGCCGGGGTGATCTCCAGGAGGCGCAAGCGGACCGGCACGTCCGCGCCGAGCAGCTGGCCCGAGGCGATGCGGAAGAGCAGGGCGTAACCGATCTGGCCGGCCGCGCCGGTGACGGTGACGTTCACGGGAGTGCGGGTCATGGCGTTCTCCGTATGACAGCTGGCGGTGGGGCGTCCCTGCCCCGGGCGGATGATCGATCTCTTGGCGTCAAGAGAGATCCAGCGGTCAGGCTATCGCGCATCCGGCAGGTGAGACGTCCGGGGCCGTGTGGCTCACCCCACAAGGGGATCAGGGGGATGTATCACCTGCCGGGGGTGGTGCCGGAGGGGTACGAAAAGGCGGCCGTCCGTCCGGGAGAGGAGGGACGGAGACGGCCGCCGGTGGGGGTGCCGGCGTACCGGACTCCCGTGGGGGGACACCGTTCGCGTGCCCAGGATCCGGCGCCGTATGCGCCGTCTCCGGAAATTCCCCCTCCGCTTCTTCCGCCCGGCGGCGCGCGACCGCCGCGGCTAGTTGGTGCAGCCGGTCTCGCCCGAGGCGAGCGTGGCGCAGGCCGTGGCCTGTGCCGGGTCGTGCACGGCGACCATCGGGGTGTAGCCGATGGTGTCCCCCACGGCGGTGATGTCGCCCGTCTGCCGGACCTTGCCCACGGTCACCCGTACGGTGTCGCCCGGCGCGCCGCTGGTGATCCGGCCCCAGGCCGTGCCGCACGCCTTGCTGTAGCGGACCTCCAGGGTGGTGGTGCCGACGGTGGCGGTCTTCGCGGTGCTCACCAGGTCACCGCTGCACCCCATGGCCTCCGCGTCCTTGCCGGTGCAGTCGGCACCGGCGCACTTCACGCCGGGGGGCGGGCTGGTCCGTGCGGGGGCGGACGGGGAGGGTGACGTGCGGGCACCGGCGTCCGGGTTCCCGTCCCCACCCCGATGGGTGAGGAAGATGACCCCGGCGATGAGCAGCCCGGCGCCGACCAGCCCCGCGAAGAACATCACCACCTGCTGCCGGTGCACGGACCACCGACCGAGCGGACCCACGGGCCGCCTGCCGGCGGCTCCGCCGGGCGCGCCCGGGGTGCGGGCCGCGGCGCCTGTGGCTCCGCCGGGGACACCCGGGATACGGGCCGTGGCGCCTGTGGCTCCGCCGGGGACGCCCGGGGTGCGAGCCGTCGCGCCGGTGGCTCCGCCGGGGACACCCGGAGTGCGGGTCGTGGCGCCGAGGGCTCCGCCGTGGGCGCCCGGGGTCTGGGCAGGGGTGGCCGGGGTTCCGGTGCCACGGCCCGGGGTGCGGGGGGCGACAGTCGGGGTTCCGACAGTGAGGCCCGGGGGCCAGACGGAGGTGCTCGGGCCTCCGCCGGCGGCGTCCGGGAACCGAGCGGACGCGCCCGGGGCGCCGGCCGGGAGGCTCGGCGTCCGGGCGGGCGTGTCCGGGCTCAGGGGCGAGGAGGACGGAGTCCGTGCCGGGCCGGGCCGGGTGTTGCCTGGGCGGACGCCGGCCTTCGACGGACCCCGGTAACCGGCCACTCCCCAGGAGTTCTTGACAGGCGGGTCGTCATCGCCGGACGCGGCACGGACGTCATCGCCGGACGCAGCACGAGCGTCACCGCCGGACACGGCACGGACGTCACCGCCGGACGCAGCACGAGCGTCACCGCCGGACACGGCACGGACGTCACCGCCGGACGCAGCACGAGCGTCACCGCCGGACACGGCACGGACGTCAC
>NZ_JBIRJA010000028.1:47357-72868 GCF_044329325.1 Streptomyces sp. NPDC017676
CACCGCCAGACGCAGCACGAGCGTCACCGCCGGACACGGCACGGACGTCACCGCCAGACGCAGCACGAGCCTCACCGCCGGACACAGCACGAGCGTCAGCGGTGGACGCGGTATCGGCACTGCCATCGGCGGCGTCCGGGCCAGCGTCCGGCGCCGTACCCGGGCCACTCCCCTTCGCCGTAGCCGAGCCGTCGCCGCTGTCCCCGGCTCCGCCGGTCCCCGTACCGTCCGGCACACTGTCGCGGACGCCGGCGGCCTCCGAGGCGGTCGGCTGGGCCGGGATCTTCGGTGAGACAGCGGCGGGACCGGCGATCCCCAGCGCGGCCGCGAGACCACCGCCCTCACCCGCACCGGCATCCGTCGGGCCGTCCGGCCCCCCGGACGCACTCCCGGTCTGGCCTACGGACGTACTCCCACCGCCGCCACCAGCCGCCCCCGCAGCCCTGCTCCCGCCCGCCCCGCCGGCCGGCCCCGCGGACGTGCCCCCAGCCGCACCAGCCGAACCCGCGAACGAACTGCGGGCCGCACCATCGACCGACCCCTCAGCGCGGCTCCCGCCCGCCCCGCCGGCCGGCCCCGCGGACGTGCTCCCAGCCGCACCAGCCGAACCCGCGAACGTACCGCCGGACGCACCACCGACCGATCCCCCAGCCCGGCCCCCGGCCGCCCCGCCAGCCAGCGCCGCGGACGTACCCTCAGCCGAACCCGCGAACGTACCGCCGACCGATCCCCCAGCCCGGCCCCCGGCCGCCCCGGCACGCCCCCCGGTGCCGCCGGTCGGCGTCGTCGGGTTTCCTTCGGGTACGCGTGCCGGCCTCTTCGTCGGGTGGGCGAGGTCGCCCAGGGCCGCGTGGGAGTCGGTGATGTTGATGGCCTGGAGCGTGTGGTCGGCGTTCGACTCCGCTCGGGTCCAGGACCGTTCGGCCAGTTCCCACAGCGTGGTCAGGGGGCCGGGGTCGGTGCCCGTGGCCTCGGCGAGGGCGATGACCGCGCCCTTGGGGGCGAGGAGCCGGCCGCCCAGATAGCGCTCCCAGGACGTCCTGCCGTAGCCCGTGCGGTCGGCCAGTGCCGCGGTGCTCAGGCCGCCGCGGTCGGCCAGTTGCCGCAACTGGACGGTGAACTCCCGTATCTGCGGGTCCAGATCCTCCGGCAGGGCTTTCCACCGAGGCATCATCTACCCCCTCTTCCCCTCTTCCCCCGTCTTCCTTGCAGGTCGCGCGTACGCGCTGACCAAAAGGATGCCAGGGCGGCGGTCAACCGCCAGGGGTGACCAGCCCCGTCTCGTACGCCAGCACCACCGCCTGCGCCCGGCTGCCGAGGTCGAGCTTGGTCATGGTGCGGTTGAGGTGGGTCTTGACGGTGGCCTCGCTGATGTAGAGGCGGTCGGCGATCTCCAGGTTGGACAGGCCCCGGGCGGTGAGTTTGAGGACCTCCACCTCGCGGGAGGTGAGCACGCCCAGGTCGGGCGGGGGCGCGGTGTCGACGGGCTTCTGCTGGCGTGCGAAGGCCTCGACCAGGCGCCGGGTGACGCTGGGGGCGAACAGGGCGTCGCCGCCGTCGACCGCCGTGACCGCCGCCAGCAGCCGCTCGGGGCCGGAGTCCTTCAGGAGGAAACCGGAGGCGCCGGCGCGCAGCGCGCCGTACACGTACTCGTCCAGGTCGAAGGTGGTCAGCACCAGGACCCGGGGCGGCCGGTCGGTGGCCTCGGCGAGGATCTGTTCGGTGGCCTCGATGCCGTTCACGCCGGGCATCCGGATGTCCATGAGGACGACGTCGGGCCGGGTCTCGGCGGCGAGCCGTACGGCCTGCTCACCGTCCCCCGCCTCGCCCACCACCTCGAAGCCGGGCGCGGCGTCGAGCAGGCCGACGAGTCCGGCGCGGATGAGGAACTGGTCGTCCACGACGAGCACTCTGATCATTCCGTACGGTCGTCCCCCCGGCCGTGCACCGTCCCTTACCGCTCCGCTTCTCGCGCGCCCCCGCGGTCGCGTTCGGCGGCCGAGGTCGGCAGGGTCAGCCGGACCTCGTAGCCGCCCTCGGTGCGTGGGCCGACGCTGATCGTCCCGCCGTAGAGCGTGGCCCGCTCCCGCATGCCAATCAAGCCGTGACCACCCCCTGTGGGCATTCTGTCCGGATCTGCCCCCTCGCCGTCGTCGGTGACACGGACCGTCAGTTCGTGGGTCCCGTACCGGAGTTCGACGCGCGCGTGGGCGGGGCCGGCGTGTTTGAGGACGTTGGTGAGGGCTTCCTGGACGACGCGGTAGGCGCACAGTTCGACACCGGGCGGCAGCGGGCGGGCGGTGCCCTCGACGTCGAGGTCCACGGGCAGGCCGCCGGCCCGGACCCGGTCCACGAGTTCGCCGAGCCGGGCCAGGGTGGGCATGGGGGCCCGCTGCGGCGCCTCGGGGTCCTCCTCGCGCAGCACCTGGAGCATGCGGCGCAGTTCCTCCAGGGCCTCGCGGCTGGTGTCCGCTATGGTGCCGAGCGCGCCGCGCGCCTTGGCGGGGTCGGAGTCGAAGACGAACCGGGCGAGGCCGGCCTGCACGGAGATGACCGACATGTGGTGGGCGACGACGTCGTGCAGTTCGCGGGCGATCCGGCCGCGTTCCTCGGCGACCGCGCGGCGGGCCCGCTCGGCGTGTTCGGCGTGCAGCCGCCGGGTGAGTTCGGCGCTGCGGCGGGCCAGGTGCCCGAACCAGACGAGCACCGAGCTGTAGAGCAGGGCCTGGCCGACCACGGAGGCCATGGAGGGGCTGTGGCTGACCACGCCGGCGTACACCCAGACCGCACAGGTGCAGGCGGCGCAGGCGAGCGCGGTGCACGGCGGGCGGACGGAGGCCACGGTGTACAGGGCGAGCATGGCGCCGAAGGTGCACACCACCGGCCAGTACCCGAGGCTGATGCAGCCGGTGGCGGCGGCCTCGACGACCGCGAAGACGGCGAGGGGGTGGCGGCCGCGCAGGGCGACCGGGAGGTGGGCGAGGGCGACGAGGGCGTAGGCGCGCGCGTCGAGTTCCGGCCATCCCTGGGACCGGGACTCCTGCGCGACCAGGACGGCCACCACGGCCATGGCCACCGCGATCAACGTGTCCACGACGAGCGGGCGGGGGGTCCTCGGTCGCATCGCCGCAGGGTAACCCGCACGGCCCCACCGGGGAGCCGACCGCGCGCGGTACCGCGTGGGTTGCGGCGGGGCGCGGAAGCGGCGGTGGCCCGCGTCCCCGGGGGGCGCGGGCCACCTGTCGTGCTGTTGGCGCTACTTGTCGAGCGTGAAGTGCAGGACGTCCTTCAGGAAGGGGATCTGCAGCCACGGGTTGGGCTGGGCCATCATCGCGAGCAACACGATGGCCAGGCCGAGGACGCCGTAGGTGACGATGTCGGTGAAGCGGGAGCGGACGGCGAGCATGCCGACGCCGGGCAGCATCCAGCGCATGACCGCGCCGGCCAGCAGGGCGGCGCCGATCAGCAGGGTGCCGTAGCGGAACACGTCGAGCGCGGTCAGCAGCAGGCCGAGCGCCACCGTCGACAGCACGACGAGCAGGGGCCACTGCCGTGCGGGCGCCGGGGCGTCGCCGGCCGCGGCCCGGCCGCCGCCCTCGGGGCGTGCGGTGTCCCTGGTGAACAGCGGGAAGCGGCGGGTGACGCGGCGCGGGCGCCCCTCGGCGTCAGGGGCGCTGATCGCGTCGCGTACGGTCGGCTCCGCGGGCCCGCGGGTGTCCTCAGCCGGCACTGCGCTCCGCCGCCTCGACCACGTTGACCAGCAGCAGGGCCCGGGTCATCGGGCCGACGCCGCCGGGGTTCGGGGAGATCCAGCCGGCCACCTCGGTCACGTCCGGGTGGACGTCACCGACGATCTTGCCCTCGGCGTTGCGGGAGACGCCGACGTCCAGGACGGCCGCGCCCGGCTTGACGTCCTCGGCGCGGACCAGGTGCGGGGAGCCGGCCGCGGCGATGATGATGTCGGCCCGCTTCAGGTGCGCGGAGAGGTCACGGGTGCCGGTGTGGCACTGGGTGACGGTGGCGTTCTCGCTGCGCCGGGTGAGCAGCAGCGGCATCGGACGGCCGATGGTGACACCGCGGCCGACGACCACGACCTCGGCGCCCTTGATCTCCACGCCGTGGCGGCGGAGCAGGGTGAGGATGCCGTTGGGGGTGCAGGGCAGCGGGGCCGGCTCGTTGAGGACGAGGCGGCCGAGGTTCATCGGGTGCAGGCCGTCGGCGTCCTTGGCCGGGTCCATCAGCTCCAGGACGCGGTTCTCGTCGATGCCCTTGGGCAGCGGGAGCTGAACGATGTAGCCGGTGCAGGCAGGGTCCTCGTTCAGCTCGCGGACGACCGCCTCGATCTCCTCCTGGGTGGCGGTGGCCGGCAGCTCGCGCTGGATGGAGGCGATGCCCACCTGGGCGCAGTCGCGGTGCTTGCCGGCGACGTACTTCTGGCTGCCGGGGTCGTCCCCGACCAGGATCGTGCCGAGGCCGGGCGTGACGCCCTTCTCCTTCAGCGCCGCCACGCGGGCGGTCAGATCGGACTTGATCTCGGCTGCGGTGGCCTTGCCATCGAGAATCTGGGCGGTCATGGTCCCATCCTCGCGGATGACCCGGCCCCGGTTCCAATCCGGGTGTCACGGCTTGATCAGTGATGTTGCACTTGCACAACACCTGACGCCTCCGGCTGGACAAGTAAGAGCCTGTTAAAGAACGATGAGCGGACAGTGCCGCGGGCAGTACCGGGGGGACGGACCGCATCTGTAGAACTTCCTCCGAACCGTGCCGCGCGTCGTCCCCGCACTTGAGCAGACGGAGGAAGACCGCCATGAGCTTTGGCGACCCCAACAACCCGTACGGCCCGCCGCAGGGCCAGCAGGGCGGCTATCCGCAGCAGGGCCAGCAGCCCGGATACGGCTACCCCGGTGCCCCGCAGGGCCAGCCCGGGTACGGCTACCCGGCCGCGCCGCCGGTGCAGCAGCCGTACGGCTACGGCGTGCCGATGGAGATGCCGGGCCTGATCAAGACGGCTCGGGTGCTGCTGTTCATCCTGGCGGGCTTCCAGTACCTGGCCGGACTGTTCCTCGGCATCGCCGCCGGTGCCACGCAGGACGTCTCCAACGGCATCGGCTCGGGTGACGACACCAGCACGGCCACCGGTGTGCTGATCGCGTTCGCGCTGCTGATGCTGGCGCTGGGCACCCTGTCGATCTTCCTGGGTGTGAAGTTCAAGAAGGGCGGCGGCGGCATCCGCGTCACGACGATCGTGTACGCGTCGCTGATGCTGCTCGGCAGCCTGGTGAACATCGTCAACGGCGGTGGCGGTTCGGCGACCTTCGGCGGGATCATCTCCCTGGCCTTCGCCGGCGTCATCCTCGCGTCCATGGTCAACGGCGCCGCCTCGGCCTGGTTCAACCGCCCGCGGTACTGAGCCGCCCGGCGCCCGGCACCGCTCCAGGGCCGTGTCCCGTCCGTCCGGACGGGGTGCGGCCCGGTGTCGTTTCCGGCTCCGGGTGCGGCCGGCTCACTGGTCCAGGTAGGCCAGCACGGCCAGGACCCGGCGGTTGTCGCCGTCCGTCGGGAGGAGGCCGAGCTTGGTGAAGATGTTGCTGATGTGCTTGGCGACGGCCTTCTCGGTGACGAACAGGGCCTGGGCGATGCCCGCGTTGGAGCGGCCCTGGGCGACGAGTTCGAGGACCTCGCGTTCGCGTTCGGAGAGGCTGCCGACGGATTCGTCGCGCTCCTTGCGGACCAGCAGCTGGGAGATGACCTCGGGGTCCATGGCGGTGCCGCCCGCGGCCACCCGCTGGATGGAGTCCAGGAACTGGCCGCCGTTGGTGACGCGGTCCTTGAGCATGTAGCCGACGCCCCGGCCGCCGCTGGTGAGCAGTTCGCGGGCGTAGAGCGGTTCGACGTACTGGGAGAGCAGGAGCACCGGGAGGTCCGGGTTGCGCTTGCGCGCGGAGAGGACGGCGCGCAGGCCCTCGTCGGTGAAGTTCGGCGGCAGCCGGACGTCGACGACCGCGACGTCCGGCTGTTCCCGGTCCAGGGCTTCGAGCAGGTCGGTGCCGTTGTCCACGGCGGCCACCACGTCGTGGCCGTAGGCCCCGAGCAGGCGGATCAGCCCGTCCCTCAGGAGGAAGTGGTCTTCGGCGAGGACAATACGCACGGGATCTCCATCGTCACCATCGTCGGCCCGCCCACGGGACTGCTCACGGCCACCACGCCGTCGAAGGTGGCGAGCCGGCGCTCGATGCCGCGCAGGCCGGTGCCGCGGGAGGCGTCGGCGCCGCCGTGGCCGTCGTCGGTCACGGTGATGTGCAGCATCCCGCGATCGTAACGAAGGTCGATCCAGGCGCGGGCGGCACCGGCGTGCTTCGCGACGTTGGTGAGGATCTCGGAGATGGCGAAGTAGGCGGCTGACTCGACGGGCATCTCGGGGCGGCCGGGCAGGTCGACCTGGACCTCGGTGCGCACCGGGCAGGTCATCGCCAGCGCCCGTACGGCGTCGGCGAGTCCGCGGTCGGCGAGGACCGGCGGGTGGATGCCGCGGACCAGGTTGCGCAGTTCCTCCAGTGCCGCCGAGGACGACTGCCGGGCCTCGATGAGCAGGGCGCGGACGGCCTCGGGGTTGGTCTCCAGCAGGTGCTCGGCCGCATCCAGGGTCATGCCCATGGCAACCAGACGGGCCTGGGCGCCGTCGTGCAGATCCCGCTCGATCCGGCGGATCTCGGCCATCTGCGTGTCCACGGCGTCGGAGCGGGTGGCGGCCAGGTGCTGGATCCGGCTGGCCATCATCTCGCTCTCGCTCGGCGCCAGCATCGCCCTGGTGTAGAGGGCGTGCCGGCGCACCGCGCGCGGGGCCGCCCACAGGGCCAGCGGCAGTTGCAGCAGCCCGAGGACGCCGGCGAGCACCGCCGTGGCCTGGCCCTCGATCGGGATGAACTGGTACCACAGCCCGTCCCACTCGGTGGACAGCGGCACCCCGAAGAAGGCGAGGAAGACGCCCCAGGCGCCGCTGAGGATCAGCGCCAGCGGGAAGAACGCGAGGAAACCGCCGGCGATCGGGTCCGTGAGCACCCAGACGTACTCCCGCCGGGTCTGCGGGTCGCTCATGATCCAGCGGTAGCGGGCGACGGCACCGGAGGCCCCGGCGGGCGCGGGCGGCAGCGGTCCGGGCGGGCCGGGGATCTCCACGCCCGCCCAGCGCCGGGCGAGTTCCCGCTGCTGTGCGGCCAGGTTGCGCACGCCCTCCATGGCCCGCGGCACCATGCCGAGGCCGGGACCGACCAGGCTGATCGCGCCGGACACGGCGAGCGAACGGCCGAAGGCCGCCATCGACATCCAGCACAGGGTCACCACCCGGCGCAGCCCCGTCAGCCCGGCCGACACCGAGAATCCCCTGATCGCCTCCGGTGGGCGGATCCCGCCGAGCTGCATCGTGCGGTCGTCCATGCGACTCGCTCCTTCCTGGCCTTGCTCCGCCGTGCGCGGCGCCGCTGCCGTACGTCTGTCGTGGTCCGAGGGGCCCGCACTCATTGTGGTGGCCGAGGGGCCGGGAAATCGGTGGTAAAAACCCCCCTCTTGCGACCCTTCTCGGCCAACTCCCGTCAGGGGGCGACGAACAGCGAGAGCGTGTCGGCCACGCACGCGGCCCGGGGCTCCCCCTCGACCTCCACCGTCATGCGGACCGCGGCCAGGTGGCCGGCGGGCGTCTCGCGCACACCGGTGAGCTTCGCCCCGCCGCGCACCCGGGAGCCGACCGGCACCGGACGCGGGAAACGCACCTTGTCCAGGCCGAAGTTGACGCCCAGCTCCACCTTCTCGATGTCGAAGATGGCCCGCATCATGGCGGGCAGCAGGGCCAGGGTCATGTAGCCGTGCAGGATGGTGCCGCCGAACGGGCCGGTCGCGGCCCGCTCCGGATCGGTGTGGATCCACTGCAGGTCGCCGGTCGCCCCCGCGAACTGGTCCACCTGCTCCTGCGTCACCCGCACCCACTCGCTGTGGCCGAGGTGTTCGCCGACGGCGGCGGAGAACTCGTCCAGACTGGCGAAAGATCTCATGGCGTCGATTCTGTGCGGCTGCCGAACGGCCGGACAAGGCGGTCGCCCGCCGCGCGGCCGTTCGGTCAGCGAGCCGTCATCCGTTCGTCAGCGTGCGCGCCGGGCCGGCCCGGCCGCGGCGCGCCCGGGGTCAGCCGTACCGCTTCAGCTCGTGGAAGAAGCCGGGCACGGTGTGCAGTTGGTCGGCGTCCCGGACCCGGTCGTACACGTACTTCGCGACCGCCAGGTCGAGCACGCCGAGGCCGAACGGCGAGAAGACCACCGGCCGGTCGGCGGGCGGGGTGATCGCACCGGTCAGCACGTCGTGGAGGGTGCCGGCGACGAAGTCCCGGTTGCCGGTGAGCTGTTCGGCCAGGTGGGGCGAGGTGCCCGCCTTGAGGCAGTGGTCGATGTCGTCGACCGCGTTCCAGGCGAAGAGGATGATCTCCGGCGACAGGTCGCGCAGCGACACGTGCAGCACCAGCGGGTTGTGCGTGAACCACTCCGGGTCGGTGACGTGCGGCTCGCCCGCCACGGTGGCGAAGACGACGAGGTCGCTGGCGCGGATCAGGTCCTCCGGCTTGTCGTGCACGGTGATCTCCGTGCCCTCCGGGGCGGTGCGCCGCAGGTAGCCCGTGAAGCCCTCGGCGTGCTCGGCGGACAGGTCGTGCACGCCCAGGGCCTCGAAGGCGAACCCGGAGGCCGCCAGGTAGGTGTGCAGATAGCGGGCGATCAGGCCGGTGCCGATGAAGCCGACCCGGGTGGGCCTGGTGCCGCGCGCCCGGCTGATCCGGTCGGCCGCGAGGGCCGCCGAGGCGGCGGTGCGCGCGGCGCTGATGATGGAGGACTCCAGGCAGGCGAACGGGTAACCCGTCCGCGCGTCGTTGAGGACGAGGACGGCCGAGGCGCGCGGCAGGCCGGCGGCCACGTTCTCCGGGAAGCTGGAGATCCACTTGATGCCGTGCACGTCCACGTCACCGCCCACCGAGGCGGGCAGCGCGATGATCCGGGAGGACGGGCGGTCCGGGAAGCGCAGGAAGTACGAGTCGGGGTTGACCGTCCGCGCCTCGCCGTGCAGCCGGTAGGCGGCCTCGACGGTCGAGACGACCTCGTCCTCGGCACCGGCGAGCACCTGGTGCACCTGGGCACCGGAGATCACGGAGAAGGACGGGACCTGGGACACCTGTGAGGTCATGGGAACACTGCTCCAGGGAGTTCGTTGGACGAGGGGGCGGGCCGGCGGGCCGGTCAGCCGATGCGGGCCAGGCCCTTGGCGTGCCGCCGGGCGCGTCCGCGCGACACCTGCAGCGGGTCCCAGCCGGGCGCGCGCGGGGGCAGCCGGGCGGGGTCGCCGAGCACCGTGCCGGACATCACCTCGGACAGCAGGGGGCGCCCCAGGATGTGGGAGACCGCGGCCATGCCGCCGGCGGCGACCCCGGCCATGCCGCTGCCGTGCCGGGTGTTCTGCCCGACCACGTACAGCCCCTCGACGTCGGTGCGCACGTCGGGCCGCTGGCCGCGCGGGCCCCAGGTGGCCATGCCGTACGGGGTGCCGCCGCTGGCGCGGATGTAGCGCTCGTGGGTGAGCGGGGAGGCGGCCTCCACATGGGTGATCCGGTCCCGGAACGGGCCGAGGACCCGCTCGGCGGTGTCCAGGACCAGCTCGGTGACCTCCCGCTTGCGGGCCAGGTAGGCGGGCCGGCGGCGGTACGGCTCGCCCGTGAGCGGGCCGCCGTCCGCGCCCCAGAACGCGTGTCCGGGCGGGAGGATCGTCAGCAGCTGGAAGTTGCTGTGGCCCGGCGGGCACACGGCCGGGGACCCGGCGTCCTTCACAGAGGCGAAGGAGAAGGCGAGCTGCGGGATCCGGTCCAGGGTGCCGGTACGGGCCCAGCGCTCCAGCATCCCGGCCTGCGCGCCCTCCATGTCGTCGCTGTCGTGCCACCAGATGTTGGCGTTGGGCAGGCCCGGCAGCTCGGTGTCGAGGGCGACGTACACCGCGACCACCGCGTCCCGCATCCTGGCCGCGCGGGTCCGGGCGACCAGGTCGGCGGGGAAGGTCTCCTCGCCGCCGCACAGGTCCAGGACGGTACGGCGGTAGTCGGCGTTGGAGACGACCAGCGGGGCGGAGATCCGGGTGCCGTCGGCGAGTTCGACGCCGGTGGCGCGGCCCCGCTCGACCAGGATGCGGCGCACCTCGCAGCGGGTGCGCAGCTCGCCGCCGTACGCCTCCAGGGCCTCCACGAACGCGGCGACCAGGGCCTGGCCGCCGCCCTCCGGGAAGTAGGCGCCGCGCAGGTAGTGGTCCATCATCGTGACGTGCTCGGCGAAGCCGACGTCGGCGGGCAGGGCGCCGTAGTTGCCGGCCTGCGCGGCGAGCAGGGTGCGGCCCTTGGCGGACAGCCCGCAGTGGTCCAGGGCCTGGCCGAGGGTGCGCCGGTTCCAGCGCATGGTCTCGGGGGACCGGCGGAACAGCTCCACCATCGGGGTGCCGAGCAGACTGGCCCGGCCGGCCGCGGCGACGGCCGTGGCGAGGTCGAGGAACCGGTCCACGGCGTCGGCCTCGGCGGGCAGGGCCGCTTTGAGGCGGGCGCGGTAGCGGTCCCAGCCGGCCGGTACGTCGACCCGCGCGGTGGGCGTGATGATCCGGTCGAAGCCGCCGTCGTTGTCCATCGGCCGGAACCGCACCCGGTCGGCGACGCCGAGCCCGGAAAGGACGGCGGGCAGCAGCCCGTCCGGGCCGCAGTCGCCGAGGTAGTGGGTGCCGACGTCGAACTCGTACTTGCGCCGGCGCCGGAACACATGGGCGTTGCCGCCGGCGACGTCGTGCTGTTCCAGGACGAGGACCCGGCGGCCGTCGGCGGCGAGATATCCGGCCGTCACCAGGCCGCCGACGCCGCTGCCGACCACGATCGCGTCGTACCGCTCCCCCGTGCCCTGCATCTGGCCCCCCATCAGAAGACGCCGCCCCCGTGGATCTCCACGACGGCTCCGGTGATGTACGCCGCCCGGTCGGACACCAGGAACGCCACCAGGTCGGCCACTTCCCCGGCGCGGCCCAGCCGGCCCAGCGGCACGCCCTTGAGCTGGCGCTCCAGGGCCGCGGCCGGCATGCCGCCGACCATGTCGGTCTCGATCAGCCCGGGCGCGACGACGTTGGCGCGCACGCCCCGCGGGCCCAGCTCCTTGGCGAGGGACTTGGTGAAGCCGATGATCCCGGCCTTGGAGGCGGCGTAGTTGGCCTGGCCGGTGTTGCCGTAGATGCCCGCCACGGAGGACAGGTTGACGATGACGCCGGTGCGGCGCTTGCTCATGGTGAACGCGGCGGCCCGGCACACGTGGTAGACGCCGTCCAGATTGGTGCGCAGCACCCCGTCCCAGTCGTCCTGGCCCATCAGCACCAGTGGCCGGTCGCGGGTGACGCCCGCCGAGGTGACCACCGCGTCGACGGGGCCGAGTTCGCTCTCGGTGCGCGCGTACCACTCGCGCACGTCCTCCGGGTCGGCGACGTCGCAGCGGACGGCGAGCACCCGGGTGCCGTGCTCGGCGGCCTCCTTGGCGAGTTCCTCGGCGGCGTCCTGGTTCGAGCGGTAGCAGAACGACACGTCGAAGCCGTCCCGTGCGAGCCGCTGCACGACGGCCCGGCCGATGCCCCGGGAGCCGCCGCTGACCAGCGCGATCACGCGTCCTCCCCGAGCAGTCGCAGTACGGCGGCGGCGACGGCGCCGTCCCGGTCCACGGCGGTCACCAGCGCGGCCCGGCCCCGGGAGCCGGGGTCGGCCGCGGCGACGGAGAGCACCGCGGCGATCTGGAAGGACGCGGCGGCGGCGCTGGTGTCGCCGAGCAGCTCCATCGACGGCACCCGGCGCAGCGCCTCGGCCGGCACCAGCGCGGCGAGCGCCTCGTACTCGGCGCGGCCCGCGTCGCTCGGCGCCGCGCAGGGTACGGCCGCCCAGACCTCGTCGGCACCGACCCCGGCCCGCTCCAGGGCGCGGCGGGCGCAGGCGTCGGCCGTCGCGAACGGGTCGTCGTCGATGTCGACGCGGGTCTCGATGCTCAGCACGGCGGCCAGCGGCGGGCGTTCGGCCGTCCCGGCGGGTTCCAGCAGGAACAGTCCGCAGCCCTCGCCGAGCAGCGGCGCGGGCTCGCCCGGCCGGGCGGCGGTGGCCTCGTACCAGGCGTGCGCGGCGGAGAACTCCTCGGCCGAACCGGCCACGTACCTGGTCGCCCGGCCCTGTCCCAGCAGCCGGCGGGCGTAGTTGAGGGCGAGCAGCCCGGCGGCCCGGCCGCCGGCGACCGTGGTGTTGGGGCCCTTAAGGCCGTGCCGGATGGCGGTGGCGCCGGCGGCGTGGTTGAGGCTGCCGAACGGGATGCGGCCGGCGTCGACGTAGAAGGGGCGCTCGTTGGTGTAGGACTGGCGCAGGAAGTCGGTGACGTTCTCCAGGCTGCCCATGGTGATGCCGAGGACGACACCGGTCAGGTCGTCGGTGGTGACGGCCGGCTCGCCGGCGGCGTCCCGCAGCAGCCCGTCGGAGGCCACCAGGGTGAGCGCGGTGAGCCGGTCCATCTTCGCGGTGCCCCGCTTGCCGAGCAGCTCCTGGATGTCGAAGCCGGGCACGGTGCACACCTCCGGCGACGGCAGGGTGCCGTAAGAGGCGTCCGCCATCACGGCCGTCTTCGCGCCGGCGCGCACGCCGGCGGTGAACGCCTCGCGTCCGATGCCGTACGGCGACACCGCCGACCAGCCGGTGATGACGGGCGTGTCCGGGGGCAGCGCGGCCCGCGGGACGGCAGTTGCGTTGCTCATGCTCGGACCTTCTCCCCGTAGGTGCCCAGGATCAGCACGGCGTTGTTGCCGGCGAAGGCGCTGGAGTTGTTCTGCACGATCCGGACGTCCGCCGTGACGGCCTCGTTGGGTACGACGTCGAGCGGGCAGTCCGGGTCGGTCTCGCGGTGGTTGATGGTGGGCGGGATGAACCCGTGCTCGATGGCGAGACCGCAGGCGATGGCGCCGAGCGCGCTGGCCGCGCCCATCGAGTGCCCCAGCATCGACTTCACGGCGACCGTGCGCGGCGGCGCGTCCCCGTACACGTCGAGGATGGCGGCCGTCTCGGTGCTGTCGTTGGCCTTGGTGCCGGTGCCGTGCGCGGAGATGAAGTCGATCTCCTGCCGCTCGACGCCGGCGTCGTCCAGGGCGAGCCGGATGCCCCGCGCGATGCCGTCCCGGTTGGGGGCGGTGGGGTGGGCGGCGTCGCAGCTCAGGCCGTAGCCGAGGACTTCGGCGTGGATGCGCGCGCCACGGGCCAGGGCCGACTCCAGGCTCTCCAGGACGAGGATGCCGGCGCCCTCGCCGGTCAGGATGCCGCCCCGGTCCTTGTCGAAGGGGCGCACCACGTCCGGGCTGAGCGCGCCGAACCGCTTGAACAGGGCGAACGCCTTGCGGCAGACGGCGTCGGCGCCGCCGCACAGCGCCAGGTCGACCTCTCCGGAGCGGATGGCGTCCAGGCCGTAGCCGATCGAGTAGTTGCCGGCCGCGCAGGCCGTGGTGACGGTGGTCGCCTCCACGTTCGGCATGCGCAGTTCGCGGGCGATGGCGGTGGAGAGCCGGCCGGCGTAGATCCGGCGGGCGAGCACCGGGTCCATCGCCTCGGGGTCCCCGGCGGCCAGCTCCTGCTCCAGCAGGACGGCGATGTCGTGGGACTCGCCGTCGGTGGTGCCGACGGTGATGACGGCGGACCGGTCGGCGAGTTCGGTCTCGGTCAGTCCGGCGTCCTCGACGGCCATGCGGGCCGCGGCGACGGCGAACTGGCCCGCGCGGCCCACGTGGCCGGACGGCAGGTTGCGGATCCAGCGCTCCGGCTCGAAGTCGGGGACCTCGCAGGCGGTGTTCTGCCCGAAGCCCTCGGTGTCGAAGCGGGTGATCGGCCGGGCGCCGGAGCGGCCGGCCTTCAGGCCCGCGGTGTACTCCTCGACCCCGGTGCCGATGCTGGAGATCACCCCGAAACCGGTGACGACGACCCGTCGCTGCCCGGCCCGGTCGATGGGTGCCGTGGTGGTCATGGGCGTCACCAGCCGGCGGCCGTGGCGGCCACCTGGTAGGTGGCCTCCACGTTGACCATCTTCGGCAGTTCGTTCATGTCGATGACGATGGAGTACTCCATTTCCAGCGCGCTGAGGACATCGATCAGCTTCAGGGAGTCCGCGCCCAGTTCGTCGATGAAGAGCGCCGTGTCGGAAAGGCGCTCCAGGTCCACGTCGATGTTCTCGGCGATGATTTCCCGGATACGGGTGAGGCGCTCGGGAGCGGCCGTCGTCATGGTCTTTCCTCCGTTTTCGGATGGCCGGTGGGTGATTCGCGGAAGACCTGCGAGGGAAAGTCGAAAAGAGCGGGAAAGCTGCGGGAAATGGGCAGCGATGAGGCTCGGCAAAAACCTAGTCAGCGGCGATGACTGTCCAGTGACCGTCAACTGACGGACCGCTGACGGCGGTCAGTGGCCGCCCGCGCGGCGGAACCCGCGCACACCGCCCCACACCGCGGCGAGCAGCAGCGCCGTGAGCGTCACGGCGGTCACCAGACCCGGGTGGTGGGCGGGGAAGCCCCCGGAGGCCGCCGCGCCCGGGTCGTTGCCCCACAGCCGCCGGCAGGTCGTGACGACCGACGTGACGGGGTTCCACTCGGCGAGCGGGCGCAGCCAGCCGGGCAGGCCGCTGACGGGGACGTAGGCGTTGGACAGGAAGCTGAGGATGACCAGTACCAGCGCGCCGGTGCCGTCGATGGCCTCGATGTTGCGCTGGGTGGTGCCGAGGAGGATGCCGACCCAGGTCATCACGTAGACGAAGGCGAGCAGCACCCCGAAGCCGGCGGCGGTGCGCAGCACGCCCTCGTGCGGGCGCCAGCCCACGCCCAGGCCGACGAGGCTGACCGCGGTCAGGCTGACCGCGCCGACGACCAGGTCGGACAGGGTGCGTCCGAGCAGCACGGAGGACGGGGAGATCGGCAGCGAGCGGAACCGGTCGACCAGTCCGTGCCGCAGGTCCAGGGCGACACCGATGGCGGTGGGTCCCACTCCGGTCAGGCCGACCTGGATGGCGATGCCGGCCATGATGAAGTCCTCGTAGGCCACGCCGCCCGGGATGTGCATGGAGCTGCGGAAGAGGTAGCCGACGGCGATCAGCATCACCAGCGGGTTCATGGTGACCAGCACCAGCCGGCCCGGTGAGCGGCGCAGATGGGTCAGATGCCGGCCGGCCAGGGCGAACGTGTCACCGAGGTGCCCGCGCACGGATCCGGCCGCCGGCCGGGACGGGCCGGTCGGAGTGGTGGCCGTGGCCGTCACTGGGGCTCCTTCTTCGTGACCGTCAGGGGCTGCGGATCCACGACCGCCACGGGTTCCGCTTCCGCGGCCGGCACGGGGGATTCCCCGGCGGCCGGCGCGGTGCGCTTCTGTGAGGTCGGCGCCGGTTCCTTGGGCTGTGCGGGTCGGCTTCTCGTGGTCGTCGTGGACTGTTCCGGTGTCGTGGCCGGAGGCGCCGCGCGGCCCGTACCCGTGAGGTCGAAGAAGACGTCGTCGAGCGTGGGCCTGCGCAGGTCGATGTCGACCGTGGGTACGCCCTTGTCGCGCAGGGCCTGTGCGGCGCGGGCCAGGTCGTCCAGGCCGTCCGGGCCGAGCTGGACGGACACCCGGCGGGCGGCCTCGTCGGTGACCGGGGCCGGACCGCCGAGCACGGCCAGCGCGGCGACCGCGTCGGCGAGGTCCTCGGGGCCGGCCACGGTCACCTCCAGCCGGTCGCTGCCGACCTGCCGTTTGAGGGTGTCCGGGGTGCCCTCGGCGATGACCCGGCCGGCGTCGATGACGGCGACGCGGTCGGCGAGCTGGTCGGCCTCCTCCAGGTACTGGGTGGTGAGCAGGATGGTCACGCCCCCGGCGGCCAGGTCCCGCACCACGTCCCACAGCACGTTGCGGCTGGCCGGGTCCAGACCGGTGGTGGGCTCGTCCAGGAACAGCACCTCGGGGTCGCCGATGACACACGTGGCGAGGTCGAGCCGGCGCCGCATCCCGCCGGAGTAGGTGCCCGCGGGCCGGTCGGCGGCCTCGGTCAGCTCGAACCGGTCCAGCAGCTCGGCGGCCCGGCGGGTGGCACCGCGCCGGCCGAACCGGAGCAGCCGGGCCAGCAGGACCAGGTTCTCGCGCCCGGTGAGGAGTTCGTCCACGGCGGCGTACTGCCCGGCCAGGCCGATGCGCCGGCGCACCTCCCGGCCCTCGCGGACCACGTCGTACCCGGCGACGGTGGCCCGGCCACCGGTCGGCCGCACCAGGGTGGCGAGGATGCGGACGGTGGTGGTCTTGCCGGCGCCGTTGGGCCCGAGGACCCCGAGGACGGTGCCGGCCGGCACCGCCAGGTCGATGCCGTGCAGCGCGGTGTGGGAGCGGTAGCTCTTGCTCAGCCCCTCGGCGAGGATCGCCGTGTCGGACGCGGCCACGGTCAGCCCGCCTGCCGCTGGAGGCTCAGCGGGCGCAGGTCGGTCCAGTTGCTCTCCACGTAGGCGACGGCGGAGGCGCGGTCGGTGGCGTCGAGGGCCACGCGCCAGCCGTCGGGCACGGCGGCGAAGGACGGCCACAGGGAGTGCTGCCCCTCGTCGTTGACGAGGACGAGGAAGGTGCCGTCTTCGTTGTCGAAGGGATTGGCCATGGCGGGTCTCCAGATCTCGGACGGTGGTGGACGGTCGGTGGGTGGTACGACGTCGGGTCAGCGGGCGGCGGCGACGGCGGCCAGCCGGCGCTCCACGGCGGCGCCGATGAGCGCCGCCGGGGCGGGCCGCAGCATCTGCTGGTGGCCGCAGGGCACGTCGTGCGTCTCGACGGGCCGGCCCAGGTACGGCTCCCAGCCCTTGGTCTTCAGCGCGCGCTCCTCCGCCGAGAGCCCGTCGGCGGCCCGGAACAGCGTCATCGGGCAGCCGTCGAAGCGGGTCGGGGTGTGCCGCTGGACCAGGTCGAGGTGATTGCGCATGACCGCGAGCAGCCGTTCCAGGGTGGCCTGGCCGAGCCCGGCGAGCGGGCCGCCGGTGCGGGCCAGGTGGGCGGCGACGGCGGCCGGGTCGAGCCGGTCCGGGCCGGTGCCGTCGATTCCGGCCTCGGCGAGGAAGTCGGCGAGGAACTCCGCGTCGGTGGGGTGGACGCCGCGCCCGTCGTCGGGGTACGCGTCCAGGTTGGCGAGGTGGGCGACCTCCTCGCCGGACGCGTGCAGCAGAACCGCGATCTCGTGGGCGACGATGCCGCCGTAGGACCAGCCGAGCAGGTGGTACGGGCCGTGCGGCTGTACGGCCCTGATCCGCGCCAGGTAGTCGGCCGCGACCTCACCGATGCTGCCGGGCAGCGGGCCGTCGTCCCCGAGACCGCGGGCCTGGAGGGCGTGCACGGGCCGCTCGGGGTGGAGGTGCTCCGCGAGCGCGGCGAACGGGATGCCGAAGCCGAGCCCGCCGTGCACGCAGAACAGCGGCGGCAGGGTGCCGGCGGAGCGGATGGGCAGTACCGGCCCGAGCAGGTCGACGGCGCCGTGGTCGGTCACGGCGGCGGTGGCGGTCCCCGGGGTGCGGTGCGGGTCGGCGGTTCCGCCCCCGGCCTCGGCGCTCGCTGCCAGCGCCTCCAGCGTGCGGTGTTCGAAGACGGACGCCAGGGTGATCCGCAGACCGGCTCCGGTGGCGGTGTTGACCAGGCGGATCGCCTTCAGGCTGTCGCCGCCGAGCGCGAAGAACGAGTCGTCGGGGCCGGCCGGCACGCCCAGCACCTCCGTGACGGCCGCGCACAGGCGCCGCTCGGCGTCGGTGCGGGGCGGGCGCACGGCGCCGGAGCCGGTGGGGCGGGCCGGGGCGGGCGGCAGGGCGGCGGCGTCGAGTTTGCCGTTGACGGTCATCGGCAGTTCCGGCAGCGGCACATAGGCGCCCGGCACCATGTAGTCGGGCAGCGCGCGGGCCAGGTGCCGGCGCAGGTCGTCGGGCTCGGGCGCGGGCCCGCCGGGGGCGGGGACGACGTAGGCGACGAGCTGCCGGCGCCCCAGGGGGTCGGCGGGGGCAAGGACGGCGGCCCGGGCGACGGCCGGATGCGCCGTCAACCGGCGTTCGATCTCCCCCGGTTCTATGCGGTAGCCGCGGATCTTGACCTGGTGGTCGGCACGGCCCACGTAGTCGATCCGGCCACGGGCGTCCCAGCGCACCAGGTCGCCGGTGCGGTACATGCGTGCGCCGGGCTCGCCGTACGGGCAGGCCACGAACCGTCCGGCGGTCAGCGCGGGCCGGCCCGGATAGCCGCGGGCCAGCCCGGGTCCGGCCAGGTACAGCTCGCCGACCACCCCGCGTGGCACCGGTCGCAGGGCCTCGTCCAGCACGTAGGCGCTGGTGTCCGCGATGGGCAGGCCGATGGGCACGCCGGCCGGGGCGTCCACCGCGTCGGCGGTGTCCTGGAGGGTGGCGAACGTGGTGGCCTCGGTCGGGCCGTACACGTTGTACACCGTCGTGTCCGGCAGCGCGGCCCGCAGCCGGTCCAGGTGGTCGCGGGAGTGGGCCTCACCGCCGGTGAGCAGGGCGCGCAGCGGGGCGAGGGCGCGCGGCCGGGTGTCGGCGACCGCGTTGACGAACTGGGTGGTGAGGAAGGCGACGGTCACCCCGGCCTGCCGCAGGAACCTGCCGAGCGCCTCGGGGTCCGCGGGCCCCGGCGGGCAGACCGCGAGCCGGGCGCCGTGCACGAGCGGGGCCCAGATCTCGAACGTGGAGGCGTCGAAGGCGACCGGCGCGAAGTACAGGAACGTGTCGGCGGCGGTGAACCGCAGCTCGGGCAGCCCGTGCACCAGGCGTGCGGCGGCCCGGTGGGAGACGGCCACGCCCTTGGGACGGCCGGTGGAGCCCGAGGTGTAGATGACGTACAGCAGTTCGTCGGGGCGGGGCGCGGACACGTCCGGCCCGTCACCGGGCAGAGCGGCCAGGGCCTCCTGGGTGGCGGGCGCGTCCAGGACGACGACCTCGGCACCGGAACCGGTCGTCCGCGCCTCCGGGCCGGTGGAGGACTCCCCGGTGCCGGGGACGGCGGCACGCGCGTACTCGTCGGCGGCGGACGCGTCCACGGCGGCAGGCTCGGTGGCGGGCGCGACGGTCCGCGCGTGCGCGTCGGCCACCGACTCCCCGGTGCCGGGTGCGGCGGCACGCGCGCAGTGGGCCGTCAGGGACTCCTGGGTGAGCAGCAGGCGGGCACCGGCGTCGGTGAGCATGTCCCGTATCCGGTCGGCCGGGTAGGTGGGGTCGAGCGGCAGGTAGGCGGCGCCGGACCGGGCGATGCCGAGCAGCGCGGTCACCGTGGCCGGGCCGCGTTCCAGGCACAGCGCGACCAGGTCGCCGCGGCCGATGCCCCGCGCGGTCAGCAGCCGGGCCAGCCGGCCCGCGGCGTCCCACAGCTCGCCGTAGCCGGTGTGCGTGATCCGGCCGGCCGGGTCCCGGTGGACGAGGGCGACCGCGTCCGGGGTCGCGGCGGCCTGCCGGGCGACCAGTTCGGTGAGGGTGGTCACGGGCGTGCCGGTGCGGCGCGTGCCGTGGGCCAGCAGCGCGGCGCGTTCCTCGGCGCCGAGGAGGTCCAGCCGGGACAGCGGGCGGTCCGGGTCGGCCAGCGCGGCGCCGAGCAGCCGGACGCAGGCGCCGGCGATGGTCCGGGCGGTGCCGGGTGAGAACAGGTCGGCGCTGTACTCAAGCGCCAGCTCGATGCCGGGCCCGGCCTCGGTGAACTGGAAGAACAGGTCCCACTTGGCGGTGGCCGACGGCACTTCCTCGGGCCGTACCGCGAGCCCGGCCGACCCGGCGGGGCCCGTGACCGTCTCCTGCTGCTGGAAGGCCTGCTGCTGGAAGGCGAACATCACCTGGAACAGCGGGTGCCGGGCCGGCGACCGCTCGGGGCTGAGGACCTCCACCAGCTTCTCGAACGGCACGTCCTGGTGCTGGAAGGCCGCCAGGTCCCACGCGCGCACCCGGTCGACGAGCGCGCGCAGACCGGGATCGCCGGCGGTGTCGGTGCGCAGCACCAGGGTGTTGACGAACATGCCGACCACGTCGTCGAGGCGTTCGTCGGCGCGGCCCGCCACGGGGGTGCCGAGCGGGATGTCGGTGCCCGCGCCGAGCCGGGTGAGCAGGGCGGCGAGGGCCGCCTGGAGCACCATGAACGGGCTGGCGTTCCACTCGGCCGCCCGCTCCCGCAGCCGGGCGGCCAGCTCCTTGGGCAGGGCGGCGCGCTCGGTGCCGCCCCGGTGGCCGGCGCGGGCGCCGCGCGGGAAGTCGTGGGGCAGCGGCAGTTCCTCGGGCAGGCCGGCGAGGGCCGTCGTCCAGTGGGAGAGCTGGCGGGCGAGCTCGCTGTCCGGCCGGTCCGCGTCGCCGAGCAGGTCGCGCTGCCACAGCGTGAAGTCGGTGTACGTCACCGGCAGCGGCGGCAGCCCGGGCGCGTGCCCGGCGCCGCGTGCCGTGTAGGCGGCGGTCAGGTCCCGCAGCAGCGGGGTGAGGGACCAGCGGTCGCCGGCGATGTGGTGCAGGACGAGCAGCAGGACGTGCTCGTCGGGGCCGAGCGCGAACAGCCGGGCGCGCAGCGGGATCTCGGTCTCCAGGTCGAAGCCGCGGGCGGCCTCCGCGGCCAGCGCGGCGGGCAGCCCGGCCTCGTCGACGGTGCTCGTGGGCAGCGGCACGGAGGCGTCGGCCGGCGCGAGCACCCGCTGCTCGGCCGGGCCGACGCCGTCCGCCCAACCGGTGCCGGGAACGGGGGGGAGCCCGGCACCGGGGTCGGCGGCGGCACCGGGGGCGGTGCGCGCCGGGAACACGGTCCGCAGCGCCTCGTGGCGGGCGACGAGGTCGCGCAGCGCCGCGTGGAGCGCGGGGACGTCGAGCGGGCCGGTGAGCCGGACCGCGAGCGGGATGGCGTAGAGCCCGCCGGGCGCGCCGAGCCGCTCGATGAACCACAGCCGCTGCTGGGCGTGGGACAGGGGGACGACCGCCGGTCGCGGCCGGGGGGTCAGCGCGGGCCGGGCGGGCGCGGCGCCGTTCAGCCGGGCGGCGAGCGCGGCGGGGCTCGGGGCCTCGAACAGGTCCCGGAGCTCCAGTCGCGCGTCGAGTTCGGCGCGGACCCGGTTGACGATGCGGGTGGCGAGCAGCGAGTGGCCGCCGAGGGCGAAGAAGTCGTCGTCCACACCGACGCGTTCGAGCCCGAGGACCGCGGCGAACACCGTGCACAGGACGGCCTCCTCGCGGGTGCGCGGGGCGCGGTCGGAGGTGGCGTAGGCGGGCGCGGGCAGGGCCCGCCGGTCGAGCTTGCCGTTGGCGGTCAGCGGCAGCGCGGGCAGCCGTACGACGGCCGCGGGCACCATGTGCTCGGGCAGCCGCTCGGCGGCGAACGCCCGCAGCTCGGCCGTCAGTTCGCGGTCCGAGGGGCCGCCGTCCGGGTCGTGCGGGACGGCGTAGGCGACCAGGCGGGGGTCGCCGGGCCGGTCCTCGCGGGCCACGACGGCGACCTCGGCCAGCCGGGGGTGCCGGCCCAGCACGGTGGCGATCTCGCCGAGTTCGATGCGGAACCCGCGCAGCTGCACCTGTTCGTCGGCGCGGCCCAGGTATTCGAGGGTGCCGTCGGACCGCCAGCGGCCGAGGTCGCCGGTGCGGTACATGCGTGCGCCGGGCTCGCCGTACGGGCAGGCCACGAACCGTCCGGCGGTCAGCGCGGGCCTACCCAGATAGCCGCGGGCCAGCCCGGGCCCGGCCACGTACAGCTCGCCCGGCACACCGGCCGGCACCGGCCGCAGCGCGCTGTCCAGGACGTACACCCGCAGGTCCGGGATGCCGCGCCCGATGAGGCTGCCCCGGCCGGCCGCCGCGAGGTCCCGGTCCAGCTCCTGGTACGACACGTGCACGGTGGTCTCGGTGATGCCGTACATGTTGACCAGGCGCGGGGTGTCCGGGTGCCGGGCGTACCAGTCGGTGAGCCGGCCGAGGTCGAGCGCCTCGCCGCCGAACACCACGTGGCGCAGGGCGAGTTCGCGCGGCCGGTCGGCGTCGGCGCGCATCAGCTGGTAGAAGGCGGACGGCGTCTGGTTGAGGACGGTGACCCGCTCGGCCGCGAGGAGGTCCAGGAAGGCGTCGGGCGAGCGGGCCACGTCATGCGGTACGACGACCAGGCGGCCGCCGTACAGCAGCGCGCCCCACAGCTCCCAGACGGTGAAGTCGAAGGCGATGGAGTGGAAGAGGGTCCACACGTCGTCGGGGCCGAAGCCGAACCATCCGTCGGTGGCGTCCAGCAGCCGGATCACGTTCCGGTGGGGGACGACCACGCCTTTGGGCCGGCCGGTGGAGCCGGAGGTGTAGATGACGTAGGCGGGGTGGTCCGGGGTGAGGGCGGCGGGTTCGGGCGCGGTGACCGGCTGGGCGGCGGCCTCGGCGCCGACGGCGTCCGTGTCGAGGTCGACACGGACCGGGCCGGGCACGTCCGCCGGGCCGGGCAGCGCGATCTGGGTGGTGGTCAGCAGCAGCGCGGGCCGGGCGTCCCGCAACGTGTGGGCGATGCGCTCCGCCGGGTGCGTGGGTTCGAGCGGCAGGTAGGCGGCGCCCGCCTTGAGCACGGCGAGCACGGCGACGATCAGCTCGGCGCCGCGCGGCAGGGCCACGGCCACGAAGTCCTCCGGACCGACCCCGCGAGCCGCGATCAGATGGGCCAGCCGACTCGACCGCTCGTCCAGCTCACGGTAGGTGAGCCGCACACCGGACCGATCGGTGACGGCTACGGCATCGGGGGTACGGGCGACCTGGGCGGCGAACCGGTCGGGAAGGGTCGCCCCGAGGAGGCCGGCCGGCGCGTCGGTGGCGGGTGGATCGGACGGGCCGGGGGCCGGTGTTGTGACGGAGGGCAGGCCGGGGGCCGGTACGCCGGCGTCGGGCAGGCCGGAGTCCGGTGCCTCGGTGGCCGTTGGACCGGTAGCGGGTGGCGTGGTGCTCCACTCCGTGAGGATGCGGTGTTCTTCCGCCGCGTCCAGGGCGCCGAGGTGGGCGAGGGGGGCGTCCGGGGCGGTGGCCACCTCGGCGAGGGTGCGGACCAGCCGGACCAGGAGGCGCTGCGCGGCCTCGGTGCCCTCCCCCAGCGCCGACGCCCGGTACGACAGCCGCAGCCCGAGGCTCTCGCCGGGCAGCACGGTCAGGTGGAGGGGGTAGTGCGTGGCCGCGTGCACCCGCGCGGCGGAGACCGTGCCGCCGGTGTCGCGGTGCAGCTCCTCCTCGTCCAGCGGATAGTTCTGGAAGGCGAGGACGGTGTCGAAGAGTTCGCCCTGGATGCCGCACGCGGCCTGCACCTCGGCCAGCGGCAGGTGCTCGTGCGGCATCATCGCGACCTGCTGCCGGGCCAGGTCCCGGAAGAGTTCGGCGGCCGGACGTCCGGGGCGTACGTCGGCCCGCACGGGCAGCGTGTTGGCGAACAGCCCGATCATCGACTCGACGTCCGGGACCTCGGCGGGCCGCCCGGAGGTGACGGCGCCGAAGACGACGTCGTCGCGTCCGGTGAGCCGGCCGAGCAGCAGCGCCCAGCAGCCCTGCACCACGGAGTTGAGGGTGAGGCCCTGTGCCCGGCTCCACGCCAGCAGCGCCCCGGTGTGCTCGCGCGGCAGGACGGCCTCGGCCTCGACGGGCGGCTCCCCGGCGCCGGTGGCGTCGGGGGCGACCCGGACGGGGCCGTCGAGCCCGCGCAGCAGGTCGGCCCAGGCGCCGCGCGCCGCGTTCTTGTCGCGGGTACCGAGCCAGGCGAGGTAGGAGCTGAACGGCGCGGGCGCCGGCGGTTCCCCGGACCGTCCGGCGAGCAGCGTGAGTTCGCGTACCGCCAGGGGCAGGGACCAGCCGTCGACCAGGATGTGGTGCACCGACCACACCAGCCGGTGGCTGTGCTCGCCGAGCCGGATGAGGCTGAACCGCATGAGGGGCGGGCGGGCCGGGTCGATCCGCCGCCCGCGGTCCTCCCGCGCCAGCCGGTCCGCCGCGGCCGCCCGCTCCCCGGCGGGCAGCCGGGTGAGGTCGTGCACGGCCCACTCGGGCGTCACGTCGTCCTCGCGGAGCACGATCTGCACCGGCTCGCCGTTCTTGCGGTGCCGGAAGCAGGCCCGCAGGTTCGGGTGCCGGCGCAGCAGCGCGGCCGAGGCGGCCCGCAGCCGGCGTTCCAGGTCGGTGCCGTCGCCCTCGATGTCCGCGGTGAACTGGAGGACGTAGTGGTCGGTCGCCGCGCGGTCGTACGAGGACAGGAAGAGCAGCCCCTGTTGCAGCGGCGAGAGCGGAAGCACTGCGTTGATCTTCGACCCGGTGCTGGATTCGGTCACGTCAGGTCCTCACTCAACTCAAGTTCGAGGTCGGCGAGTTCTTCGGCGGACAGAGTGATGAGCGCGTCGGCGGGCTCCGGTGCGGCGGCCTCCTCGGCGGGCGCCTCGCCGGCGGTCCGGGCGAGGGCGGTGACCGTGCGCCGTTCGAAGACGTCGCGGGTGGTGAGGGCGAGCCCGGCGGCGCGGGCCCGGCTGACCAGCTGGATGGAGCGGATGCTGTCACCGCCGAGCGCGAAGAAGTCCTCGTCCACGCCCACCTCGGCCACCCCGAGGACATCGGCGAAGATCCCGGCCAGCACGCGTTCACGGTCGTTGCCCGCCCCCCGCTTGGCCTCCTGCCCGGACAGGGCGGGGCGGGGCAGCGCCTTGCGGTCCAGCTTGCCGTTGGCCGTCAGCGGCAGCGCCTCCAGCACCAGCCAGGACGCCGGGATCATGTAGGCGGGAAGCAGCTGGGCCAGCTCGGCACGGACACGGACCGCGTCCACGCCGGGTCCGGTGAGGTAGCCGACCAGGCGCGGGTTGCCGGAGGCGTCGGGCAGCACGGCCACCGCCGCGTCCGTCACACCCTCCAGGGTGCGGATGACCGCCTCGATCTCACCCGTCTCGACCCGGCGGCCCCGGATCTTGACCTGATGGTCACGCCGCTCGATGAACTCCAGCTGGCCATCTGCCCGCTGCACGACCCGGTCCCCGGTGCGGTACATCCGCGCACCCACAGGCCCGAACGGGTCGGCCACGAAGGTCCCGGCCGTCCGGGCGGGGTCGTCCAGGTATCCCCGGCCGACGCCCGCGCCACCGACGTACAACTCACCCGGCACACCCACCGGCACCGGCTGCAACTCGTCCGACAGCACATACAGACACGTGTTGCGGACCGCCGAACCGATCGGCACCCGGGCACCCAGTTCATCCCCGTGCCGGATCACGGCGTGGGTCACATCGTCCGAGCACTCGGTCGGCCCGTAGGCGTTCATCATCGGCACATGCGGATACCGCTCGTGCCACCGCCGGCACAGATCCGCCGGCAACGCCTCACCCGTCACCATCAGCCACCGCAACTCCGGCAGCTCCGGCGCCACTCCCTCGATGTCCCACGCGTCCAACGCCGCCCGCAGCAGCGACGGC
>NZ_JBIRJA010000029.1:0-68478 GCF_044329325.1 Streptomyces sp. NPDC017676
CCCATACCTGGCATGTACGGCATACCAGCACCGGCCGCAGCCGGCGTGCGCCCGTCGGCCTCCCCCGCACCGGAGAACTCCGCCGGCGTCGACTCGGGCAGATCCAGACCAGGCACCTCCCCGGCCACACCCGGCTCCACCGGCGCACCGCCGAACTCCGACACATCACCGGCACCACCGACACCCTCACCCCAGGGAACCGACGACGCGTCCAGCAACCCCGCCGCATCCGGCGGCTCGGCCAGGGCGCCCTGGCCCGCACCGCCACCCGCACCCCCGAAACCACCCATACCCGGCATGTACGGCATACCAGCACCACCCTGCTGCTGTCCCGCCCCCGCCGAGGCATCACCCGACCCGGGAAACTCCGCCGGGGTCGTGTCCGGCAGGGTGCCTGGCGACTCCAAGGCTGCGTTGCCCGGCAGCGCCGACGGTATCGCCGTGTCGGCGGGCAGGTCGGCCGCGCTCACCGCCGGCAGGCCGCCGGCCGCGCCAAGACCCAGGTCACCCGGGTAGTCCTGGGGCAGACCGGCCTCGCCGAAAGGTGACTCCGACGCGTCCGTGAGACCGCTGCTCGTCGACGGAACGGCTGCCGCGTCGACCGGCAGGCCGGTCAGGCCGGGGAAAGGCGTGGCCGTGAAGGCCGACGGGTTCTGACCGCCCTCACCCAGGCTCGTGTCCCCGGGGAAGGCCTCGCCCCCCGGCAGCGCGCTCGTGTCCCCCGGGAAGACCTCGCCCCCCGGCAGCGCGCTCGTGTCGCCGGGGAACGGACTGGCCGCGAAGTCGCCGGGCAGGTCGCCGCCCGGGAAGGCGCTGGTGTCACCGCCGGGGAAGGCGCTGGTGTCACCGGGGAACGGACTGGCGGAGGCGTCCGGGCCGCCGGGGCTGAGGGCCGCGTCCAGGTTGCCGGTGTCGAAGGGCGGTACGTCCCCCAGTCCGCCGCCCGTGTCGGTGGCGAGGGTACTGCCGGGGAAGGGCGTCGCCGAGCCTCCGGTGTCATCGAGCCCGGGTACCTTCGAGAGGTTCCCGCCGTAGCCGGGCAGCCCGTCGCCACCGCCGGCACTCAGACCACCGCCGAGGGGGGGGACCTTGACGTCGCCGCCGCCGCCCGTGGCCGGGGGCGGGTCCACCTTGGGCGGGTTCAGGTCGCCGTTGCCACCGTCGGTCTTCGGGCCGTTCACCGAGTCGGGAAGCTTGACGTTGTCGACGGTGAGGCTGAAGTTGCCGGAGAGGGTCTTCGCGACCTGGTACATGTCGTTCTGCATCAAAGGCTCGATCAGCGTGTTCCCGACCTTCACATCGTGAATGGGAATCCGGCCGTCCTTCATGGCACCGACCCGCTGATTGTGGTACATGCCGTAGTTCAGGGAAAGCTGGGCATACCAGTTGTCGATCGCCACGACCGTTTCCTGAGCCCATTTGAGGGCGACGGCATTGTTGGCGAGTTGCTGGGGCACCGAGTTCTGCCCTGACTTACCGCCGGCCAGCGCGTCGGCCGCCGCCGCGATGCGCTTGGAGAAGTTGTCGATCGTGTCGTGGAAGACATCGGCCGCGTCACCTCGCCACGGACCATCGGGACCGGCCAGTGCTTTGGTCTGGTCCGCCATCACCGACGCGACCTGTTCAAGGGTGCGCTGGACGAAGTAGAAGGCGTCCGCGGCGTCCTGCAGGGACTGCGGATCCGCTATGCCACGGCGGTGGTCGGCGTTCGCCGGCGTGTTGTCACCCTGAGAGCTGCCGAGAATGGCAGCCATGATCTGTTTCCAGTCCCACCCGTTGTAGGCGTCCGGCCGGTCCAGCTCATCACTGAGATTGGGGAAGATGGCACCGTCGGTGGTCTGTGAGAACCCACCAGTGTTGTACTTGTCTTCAGGCATGGTGTGTGTCCTAGGTGCAGAGATGACGGTGCCAGGCCGGGCTCAGCTCCCGCTTCCGCTGCCGCCGCCGCTCCCGCTTCCGCCGCCGGTTCCGCCCCCACCGCCGCTTCCGCCGCCCGAGGTGGTCGGGAGGTCCTTGTTGAGCTGGTCGAAGTCGGCCTGCGCGCTCTGCAGGTACTTCTGCAGGTCGGTGGCGGACATCTGGTTGGCGTCTTCGAGGCGTGCGTACTTCTTGGCCATCTCACGAACGGCGGCGACGAGGTCCGTCACCCCGTCTTTGACGTCCTTGAGCGAGGCGTAGTACGCGCCTGCCAACCCCGATGAGGTACCGGTGGTCTTGCTGGTGGATCCGACGGTCTTGCGCAGCGTCCGTCCTGTCGGCAGACCTCCGGCCGCGGCCAGCACCGGCTCGAGGCGCTGCATCGCGGTGTCGATATAGGGAAGCACCGACTCCAAGTTCGACGCGTAGAGGATCATGGACGGAGTGTCCACGGAGGTGGGCTTGCCGTCACCGCCGCCACCGGGCACGGCCGGAGGAGGCCAGGAGGCTCCGTTGTCGTTGACCGTGCCGCCCGAGGTCGGAGGCGGCTGCCCGCCGGACCATTGCGGCTTGGGAAGCTGCATCCCTAGGCCCCCCACATCCTCATGCCCTGCTGCTCACCGGAGGTGTAGGCGGCGTTGATGTGACCGAGCGTGGTGGTGGCGGTGTTGGCGAGCTGGGCCATGTGGGCCGCCGCGCCGTCCCACTGGGCCTTCACCTGCGTGTAGACCTCCTGGGCCTCACTGGTCCACTGGCTGAGGTGGATCGCCGTCTGGTTGTCGAGCTGCTCCAGGGTGGAAAGGAGCTGACTGGTGATCGCGGACATCTCGCCCACGATGGTGTCCACGTTCGAACGGTCGACGGAGTACGTCATCTTCTTGCCTCTCGGAAGGGGAGTGAGTTGTTCACGGCTGCCGGGAATGAGCCGCGGCCCCTGGATCAGATGGGGAAAGCGGGCAGGGCGGGGGTCGCCATCGTGCGTGCGACCGCGCTCGCCTGGGACTGGGTGCCCGAGTGCACGTTGCCGTAGAGGTGGGTGTTGTTCTGCAAGGTCTCCAGCATGCGCTGGAGGGCCTCGCACACTCGCTGGTACTCCGACAGCCACTCCGTCATGGCGCCGAGGTACGTCGTGGCGGCGTCACCGGACCAGCTCGCGATCAGCGAGGTGATCTGGGTCTCCATCTGTGTGCGGGTCCTGCCGGTCTCGTCGACAGCGGTCTGGAAGGCGCCCTGCGCGGCGACCATTCCCTCGATGTCGACGTTCGTCTTCAGTGCCATGTCCTGCCCTTTCGTCTCGTACTGCGCTCGGGCAGGCGCGAGCCTCAGTTCGCACCTGCCAACGAACCTCGTGCCATCATCGAGCGGCTGCCGCGCTCGCCTTCGGCGTGGCGGCCGATGAGGTCCGGCTGCCTGCCGACTCTGCCTGTTTGTCTCTGCCCGGAGCCGCCCACGCGGGGTATGGATCTCCTGTGGACCGCTCCGGGTGACCGGGACGTCTCCAGCACTCAGGGCGACGGCACCGTCTCCGCACGGCGTTCGGGGCTGGGCCCGGTCTCGTCGGCGGCGTCCGCCGCCCCCGGTTCCGGCCCGGTCAGCACCCCCGCCGTATACAGCTGCGCGGCGGACACCGCGGGCGACACGACGCGGCGGGCCAGCAGGTCCGCGAGCCGGTGCGCGCCGAACGCCCCGCCCTGCGGGGGGCGCCGGCCGAACTCGGCCAACAACGCGGCCCCCGCGTCGTCGGTCAGCTCCGCTCCACAGCCGCGCAGTCGACGCGCGACCACACCCACCAGTTCCTCCGCGGAGTACGGCTGGAGACGCACGTACTCGGCGAAACCGGCGGCCAGGGCGTCCTGTTCACGCAGCAGGGGCACCAGTTGCGGTGCCGAGCCGCTCAGCAACGTCACCGGACCGTCCGGCCGGGCGAGGGCCGTCGTCACCGCTTCGACGACCGCGCCGCGTTCGTGTTCGTCGCGGTGGGCGAACGCCGGATCGACGTCGAGCAGCAGGACGCCCCCCGCGCTCTCCTCGTGGGCCGCGAGCAGCCAGGACAGGGGCTGTTCCGGCCAGTGGGCGCCCACCCGGGACAGCGGTACCCGGTGCACGCAGCCCGTGGCCGACACACCCAGTTCGGCCAGGCCGCAGGCGTAGCGGGCGGCCAGCGCGCGGCGGCCGGAACCGGGCGGGCCGTCCAGGACCACACCGGCGAAGCGGACCAGGTCCGCGGCCGGGGCCCGGCTCTCGGCCAGTTCCAGCAGCCTCGACGTCAGCGCCTCGCGGGCCGACGCCAGCCCGCTCATCGCCCGCAACCGGCGCACCGCCGCCTCCGCCCGGGCGCCCGGCCCGCTCGCGGCAGCCGCGCTTCCCGGCACGGCCCCCTCCCCCGGTTCCTCCCGTTCCGTCCCGGCCTTCGCCACCGGCGCGGTCAGGACGTCGTCGCCGGTGAGCACGTTCAGTTCGTAGTCGTCCCCGGGTGGGTCCGCGGCGAGCCGGGAGGCCTGCCGACTGATCATCTCCTCGAACACCTGGCGGGCGACGCGGCCGTTGCCGAAGGTCGGGCCCTTGGGAACGTCCTCGAAGTAGCGTCGCAAGGCCTCCATGGCGCTGTCGGACAGCTCGTAGTAGTGCTTGGCGCACAGCCCGCGCACGATGGTGACCAGTTCCCCGGTGCTGTAGTTGGGGAACTCCACCGTCCTGGCGAAACGGGAGGCCATGCCGGGGTTGGAGGCGAGGAACTGGTCCATCTGCTCCGAGTAGCCGGCCACGATGACGACGATCTCGTCGCGGTGGTCCTCCATGAGCTTCATCAGTGTCTCGACGGCCTCCTGCCCGAAGTCCGGGCCGGTGCCGCGGGTCTGGTTGGTCAGGGTGTACGCCTCGTCGATGAACAGCACACCGCCGAGGGCCTTCTTGAACACCTCGGTGGTCTTGATGGCCGTACCGCCGATGATCTGGGCGACCAGGTCGGCCCGTGCCACCTCCACGATGTGGCCCTGGCTCAGGATGCCCAGTTCCGCGAGGACGGCGCCGTAGAGCCGGGCCACCGTCGTCTTGCCGGTGCCGGGCGGGCCGGCGAAGACCAGGTGCCGGCTCATCGGCGGCATGGGCAGGCCCATCTCCTGGCGCCGCTGGCTCATCTTGTTGACGTTGATCAGCCCGGTGACCTCCCGCTTGACACTCTCCAGACCGACCAGGGCGTCGAGTTCGGCGAGGGGACCGACCGTGTGCATCGGGTTCGCCCGGCCGGGGGCGTCGGTGGACGCGGTCCCGCCACCTTCAGCGGGCAGGTCACGCGGCGTACGGCCGCCGTTGTCACGGATGTCGCACTCGACCACCACGACGGGCGCGTCCGGCTGGGCGTGCACGCCGTCGCCGGCGTTGCCGGTCAGCGCACAGCCGGTCAGCTCGGCCCGGCCGCCGGGCATGACGTGCACACCGTGACCGCGGGCTCCGGAGAACCGGCAGCCGGTCGCGTGCAGCGTCCCGCCACCGGCCAGACGGATGCCGTCGCCGTCAGAACCGCTGAACTCGCTGTCCTGCGCGATGAGTTCGCAGTCCGTGCCGACGACCACCGCGCAGTCGGAGACCGACGCCCCGGTGAGCGTGGCGCGCGACGCGCCGCCCAGGGACAGTCCCACGCCCCCCGGTACCCGCAACCGCACCCCCGTCAGTTGCGACTCGGCCGTGTCGTCGAGGTCGATGCCGCCGGCCGCGTCCAGTTCCCCGTCGCGGATCTCCAGGCGCCCGCCTCCGCGTACCACGGCCGCGAGACCCCGCCGCCCCGACACGGTGAACCGCTCCAGCAACGCCCGGCCGGGGCCGTCCACGCGCAGCGCGGCCTGCGCGGCGTCGGCGACGTGCAGGCCCGCGCACTCCACGGACCCGTCCGCCTCGACGGCGACACCCACCTGGCCCCCGCTGATCGCGCATTCCTCCAGGCGGGGCCGGGCGCCTGCGGAGACGTGCACCGCGTACTCGCCCGCGCCCTCCACGGCACAGTCCCGCAGCAAGGGCGCCGCGCCGGCGCCCACGTGCACGGACCGCTGGGCCGCGCCAGTGAACCGACAGTCCTTCAGGACCGTCTCCCCGCTGCTGGTCAGGTAGGCGTCCAGCGTGGCGCTCCCGGCGACGTGCACGTCCGACAGTTGGGCGCGAGCCTGCTGTTCCACCGCGAGGGCGGGCTTGGCACACCCGTCGATCCGGCTGGCCTCGACGTCGACCCGGGCCTCTCCGTTCGCGCAGACCCCGTTGCCTCCAGCCCGCTCCACCTGGCAGTCGCGGACGCTCAGCCTGCCCTGCTCGGCGACCACGACGGCCGAGGAGCCGACATCGCTGATCCGGGTACGTTCCACCACGTTGCCCCGGCCGGAGGTCACCACGACGCCGGCGCCGCGTGCGTTGCTGACCTCGCAGTCGCGCAACGCGACGGTGCCCTCGTGCCAGGCGAGCAGTCCGGCCCAGGCGGAGCCGGCCACCCGGCAGCCGTCCAGGGCGGCCTGGCCGCGCCGGGCGTCCACGACCGGGGCCTCGGGATCGGCCCCCGTCAGGTGCAGGCCGGACAGCGCCACCGCCTCCGCGTCCAGGACCACCGCGCTGCCCTGGTCCGCGTGGAGTTCGGGCGGCCGGGTGCTGTCCTGCGCCGTGATGGTGACCGGAACGGTGACGTGCAGGCTCTCGGCGTACCGGCCGGGCGCCACGGTGATCAGCGCGCCTTCCCGCGCGTCGCGGAGGGCCGCGGTGACGGACCGGTACCCGCCCGGTCCGTCGGATGCCACGGTCAGGACCTGCCGGCTCACGCTTCCACTCCCATGTTCGTCGTCCCGCCGTCGGCGGGGGCGGGCGGTTTCGGGCCGTTCAGCGGGACCAGGCCCGGCGGAACGCCGAGGGGCACGGCGCGGGCGGTGCGCCCGGAGGACTGTTCGGCCGTACGGGACCGGTGGGTCCGCAGCAGTTCCAGTGCCTGGGACAGGCCGTCCAGCGCGAGGTCGTCCAGCGGCACGCGCTGCTGTCCGGCGCCGCCGCCGTCCGGGCCGGCCTCGGAGGCGGACAGTTCACGCAGAAGGACAGCGGGCCGGCGGCCCTCGGTGTCGGTCCGCAGCACCTTGAAGGCGGTGCCGGGCACGAAAACCACCCGGTCGGGCACGGAGGCGTCGAGCAGGCGGGTGCGCCGAGCGGTCATGGACCACAGCAGGAAGTCGACGGCGCCCGGTTCCGCGTCGGACGGATGGGTGGCCGCCACGCAGAAGGACCACTCGGTGGTCCGGCGACCCTCCTCGAACCAGGCCAGCTCGGCGGCCGTGGCACGGGCCTGGAGCAGGACGGGGCCGCGGTAGGACGGCAGCCGGAGCAGTCCGGCGGACACGCAACGCGCCAGCGGCACGTGCGGACCGGTGGTGGCCCCGCGCACGGCGGCGTCCACCGCCGCGTGGTCACCGGTCAGGTACAGCCGCGCCGACGCCAGATCGGTCAGGACGTCCATGGTGTCCTCCTCCGACCCTGCCCGCAGGCCTGGGGATTCGGACATGACCCGGGAGATCGAGCCGGAGAGTTCGTTGAACCGGGCGCCGAACCTCTTGCGCACCCACTCCCGTTCCTGCGCGAGCCCGCGAGCCGGGGGCACGGCACACGCCGCGGCGGCCGGCACCGGCTGCACCCGGACGCCCGGCATGCCCGCACCGCCGGCGGGCGGTGCGGGCTGCCGCGCCACGGGCACGGCCCGCTCCTCCGGTACGACGGAAGGCTCCGCCGGCGCCGGCACGGCCTCGGACTCCAGTCGGAGCAGCCGGGGCAGCGCGGGCACGGCGGACGGGAGGTGCGCGGAGGCGGTGGTGCCGCCGGTGTCGGCAGCGGCGGGCGGAGCGTCGGTCTCCTCGACCGGCCGGCCGGCGGCAGGAGAGGCCGCGGGGTCGAGGGCCGAAGGAGCGTTCGGTGGCGGGACCACGGCGCCACCGGGCGCGGTTCCGCCTGCCGGAGCCGGTGGGTCGCCGGCCGCGGCGGGCGCGGCACCCGGTGACGGGACAGCGGACGGCGACGCGGACGCGTCGTCCTCGTGCCTCTCGCCGGCGGACGTCGCCCCGGACGTCCTGGACCGTGTGGCGTCCGCCGGTGGGGTCCCGCGCCCACCTGGTGAGGCTGCCGCCACGGCCGCCGACTCGGCGACGAGCTCCCGGCGGGTCGGCCGCCCCGAGAACTCGGGACGATCCCCCGGAGAAGCGGCGGGGACGCCCGGCTCCGGGCCGTGGTTCCGGACGGTCCCCGCGGCGGAGCCGACGGGCGGGGTCGGTCCGGGCACGCCGCCCGGCTCCGGGGCCACCGGCGGCGGACCCGGCGGCTCCGGGGCGGACGGCGGCCCGTACGGTTCGTCGCCGGTCACGACGGGCTCGTACGGCTGCGACGACGCGACCGCGGAGACGGCCGTCCCGGTACCGGTGCCCCCTTCAGGGGCCACGGGACCGACGGCCGTGAGCGGCGGACGGCCCCGTGGAGGCACGGGAGCGGGCGGTTCGGCGGGCGCCGGAGCGCCGGGCGCATGCGCCGTGCCCGGCCGCACCTCCCGCGCGGGCCGCCGTACGCTCGTCCGCGTCCCGCTGGAAGGTACGGACGCCTCCGTCGGCTCTGCGGACGCACGCCGCGTGGCGGTGGTCTCCGGTTCGGTGGTGTCCAGCCGGCCCCCGGCCGCACCCGGTGCCCGGCGGGCGGTGCCGTCGTCGGCCGCCGCCCACCAGTCCGTGTCGCTCCAGCCGAGGGCGGCGCCCGGCGCGTCCGCCGGGGCGATGCGGAAGGCGTCGCGGAGCGCGGGGTCGAGCTGGCGGAGCATGTCCTCGGCCAGCAGGCGCAGCCGTGCTCCGCCGTCCGGGGTCCGGCGGTCGTAGAGGATCGCCGCCCGGCCCGGCGCGGCCGCCACGCGGCGCACCCGGTCCCCGTCCGCGGGTTCCGCGGGTGAGCGCAGCCACAGCCCGCTCTGCACCACCTCCAGGACGGTGTCCGGGGTGTAGGCGTACACCCCGGGTGAGGTCTGCGCCGCTAGCGGCACCGGTGCCCGCAGGCCCAGCAGGATGGGCGGCGAGGGGCTGCCGCCGGTGCCCGGCACGTACAGGACCTCGGTGACGAAGGGCTGCCACGCGGCTGTTCCGTCGTGGTTGGGGACTTCGACGCGCACGCCGTCGCCCGCGTGCGGGGACGGGGCGGGCACGCCCGCGTAGAAGACGACCCGTTCGCCGACGGCGTCGGCCAGGCCCTGGCCGCAGGAGTCCACGTTCCCGGGCAGGGTGACGGGCCCGAGCTGGAGGAAGCGCAACCAGGCCCGGGCCGAGGGCAGCACGCTGTGCCACAGCCGCACGGTGGACGCGAGACTGACCGGGGCCGTGCCGGGGCCGCCCAGGACGACCGTCAGCGTGTCGGGTCCGGCGGGAATTCGGTCAACCAGCCAGTGCCGGGCGCCGATCCCCCGTTCGTCCCCGGTACTGCGCAGCCAGATCCCGGCGGCGACGGGTTCCACGACGGTCCCCGGTTCGGGGCTCCACGGCTCATCGGCCGCGGCGAACTCCCACTGCGGTTTGGGGAAGCGCCGGGAGTCCGCTGCGGGCGGTCGTCCCGGCTGGAAGCGCAGCCAGCCCGCGCCCTGGTCGCGGGGCACGAACAGGCCACCTCCGGCGAGTCTGCGGGGAGTCCCGTCCGCGGCCAGTACCGCGGCCCCCGCGGTCTCGGCCACGGCCTGGCCGATGCGCCGGGTGTCGTACGACTCCGCGTGCGCGAAGACCAGGCGGATGCCGTCGGTCCGCCCGGCGAGCAGCCGGCCGGCCGCCTGCCAGTCCGTGAGCGGCGCGTCGGCGGGCAGATCGGCGACGACGACGCGGTGGTGCGTGTCCACCGCGACGCTCTCGGCCAGGGCGACGGCGGCCGGGTCCGGTCCGCCCTTGCGGTGCACCACCAGGGCGTGACCGCTCTGGCGCAGCCGCAGACCGCTGCGCAGCCGTGCGGCCAGCGTGCCGTCGAGTCGCACGCTCACCTCTCCTTCACGGTGGCCGCAGCGGCGTCCGGGGACAGCAGGGGACCGTCAGGCAGCAGCTTCAGCACCCGCGCCGGCATCGCGGTGGTGGGGCCGCTGAGCCGGAGGTCCTGGGCCGCCCGGCCGGAGAGCGGGAACAGGGTGCCCTGGTCGTCGATGAGGTAGGTGCGCGGGGAGACGACACGTGCGCGCAGCTCGTCCTGGTCGACGGCGAGGACGCCGTGGGCAGGAGCCACCAGCACCGGGCGCTTGGTGGTGAGCACGTCACCCCGCTCCTGCACCAGGCTGTTGGTGGTATGGACGCCGGCCGTCGTCTGGCGCAGGCACAGCCGCCCGCCGTCCGCGCCGGGCAACGGAGCCCCGCGCAGGTCGGGGAGGGGCGCCGTCGGCCAGTGCGGGGCGACGGGCGCGGCGGCGAGTGAGGCGGCGTCGACGGTCGCCGGTGCCGGCGCTCCGGGCCGGGCGGCGAGGAGGGCGGCCTCGGTGGCCGTCACCCGCGTGATGCCTTCCTTGAGCATGACGTATGCGGCTCCCCGGCCGGCGGAGGTGCGCAGGACCTGGCCCACCCGCACCGCCTCGCCGCCGATCCGGCCGGCCGGGTCGCCGTCGTGCGGGACGACCGGGGCCCTCAGCTGCGCGCCGGAGGGCACCTCGGCCAGCCAGTCGTCGGGAGCGGTCACCGGCCGCCCGCCGTCCAGGCCGAGCGCGATGAGGGTGCCTTCGGCTGGCACCGGGTACTTGACGCCGCGCCACAGCACGAACCGGCGGCCCGTACGGTCGGCGACCACGGCGGCGGTCCCGGCGGGTACCGGCGTCGTCCCGGCCGGGGTCAGATCGAGAACCTCACCGGCCGGCAGATCGGGGCGCAGGCAGCGGGTCCAGCCACCGGAAGCCACATCGCCGGGGGCCGGCAGCGAGTCCGGAGCCTTGTCGATACCGATGGGTGAACCGTGCGGTACGGCCTCCAGCGCGTCCTGGGACGCCGTGCGGACGGTGCCGGAGAGCCCGGTCAGCAACAGCGCGGAGGCGTAGTTGCGCACCGGCCGCAGGGTGCCGTCGAGCAGCAGATAGCGCGTGCCCGTCTCCTTCTCCACGATGATCGAACCGCGCTGGCGCCAGGTGTCCTTCTCGACCGGGTCGATCAGGCCCCACACCGCGAAGCCCGCGCAGAGCAGCAGGACGAGGGCGAAGCCGAAGAAGGTGCCGACCGAGCCGCGCCGGTGGGGGCTGCCGCCGTCGCCGGGCTGCCCTGTCACCAGTGCCGCGGCCAGACGGCCCATCGCGAACTGGTAGGCCTGGAGGTGGTCCCGTTGTGTCTGCACGCCGCTCCCTCAACTGGCCAGGTAGCGGAAGTGGCCGTACGCGTGCACCAGCTGCAGCAGCAGCGGCAGCAACGCGATGGAGCAGACCCACTCGGCGATGTCCCCGGCGTGCCCCCACACGGGCAGAAGCCTGCCGTCGGGCAGCCGCTGCGCCGTCCACAGCAGCAGCACCGCGGCGACGAGCAGTGCTGCCAGTTCCACGGCCCATGCCCCGGTGCCGTGGCGGGTGCCCAGCGCGAGCCCGACCGTGAGGGGGGCCGTGGCGCCGCCGAGCGTGGTCGCGATCCGCTGGACCACACCGTTCAGCGCACGGGCGCGCAGCAGCAACGCGGCGCCGAAGACCAGCGGCAGCGTCCAGTCGATCCAGCCCCGGTCCAGGGACAGCAGCCACCAGGCGGCGGTGCAGATCACCGTGGTGGTGAGGGCCAGGACGTCCAGCAGCAGGACGGCGACGACGGTGCGCCGCTGGACGTCCTCCTCCGCTTCGGGCTCGATGTCCTGCTGCAGCTGTTCGGCGTCGTGCGGCAGATGGGGGACGCGCAGGCGCGCGGTGCGCAGCGCGACACGCGGAGCGAGGTGGCCGAGCACGAACAGGGCCCCGGCCACCAGGCCGGTGGCCTGCGCGGCCGAGCAGCCCACGGCACGGACCGCGCAGACGGCGGCCGTGGTGACCGCGAGGGCGAGGGCCGTGGCCGGTACCAACGGCGGCAGGGTGCGCAGCGCGAGGAGCGCGCCGGACAGGACGAGGAGCCAGGCGGCGGCCAGCAGCAGCCCCGTGGTGCCTGGTGCCGGAGTGGAGACCACTCCGGCGAGCAGGCCGAGGACCAGGGCGCCGCAGCCGGCGACGGCGACAACGGCCCGGTCCGCCCGTCCGCGCCGCGCGACGACGGCGGCGGTGCCCAGGAGGAGGGCCGCGAGGCCCGCTCCGGCTGCCGTGGTGCCGCCCGGAGCGGCGAGCAGGACGGCGGTCGCCGCGGCGGCGACGGCGAGGCAGGCCGTGACGAGGGCCAGCCACCGGGTCGCCCCGGGCGACCAACGACCGGGCCGCCCGTCGACGACGTGCGCCACACCGTCCGCGACGTCGTCGAAGACCAGCGGCGGAAGGGCCTCCGCCTCCGGACGCAGGTACAGCACCTCACCGTGCCGCAGACCGAGGGTCTGCGGGGTGCCGTCGAGGTCCAGCGGTTCCTCGCCGAACCGCTGAAGTGTCCAGGAGGTGCCCTCACCGGAGGGCTTTCCGGCCTGCCGCAGCAGCACAGGCACCAGTGCGGCGAGCGGCATGGTGACCGGTACGGCGAGGTCGGCCCGGCCCGCCAGGCCCTCGACGGTGAGACGGCAGAGGTCGGGGACGGCCGGGCTCAGCGGGGGTGAGGTGGTCATGGGGTTGCTCCGCTGCGGGAAGGGGTGGCGGGAACGGGGGTCCGGTGGACGCTGGTCGAGGGGGTCGGGCGGATGGCTGTCACGAGGAAGTCACCAGTCCCAGGTGCACCAGGCCGATCGAGCGTCGGGTGACCAGTTGGGCGCGGCCGGGCGGCAGCAGGCGTGGGCGGGCCTCGCCGAGGAACTTGCCCTCTTCCTTGGGATAGGACAGGAGCAGGGCCGGGTTGCCCAGTTCCCACACCCGTCGCAGCAGGGGGTCCATCATGGCGCGGGCGGCACCGGAGGAACTGCGTGCGACGATCAGGTGCAGGCCGATGTGCTGGCCCTGGGCCAGCAGGTCCACCAGGGGTGAGGTGGGCGAGGCCATGCCGGGGCTGCTGGAGAACAGGTCGTAGTCGTCGATCACGACGAACAGCCGGGGCCCGTGCCACCAGTCACGCCGGGGCAGTTGCTCGGGGGTGATCTCCGGTCCGGGGACGCGTTTGCCGAGCGACACCGCTGCCGACTTCATCAGCTCCGTGAGTGCGGGTCCGTCGACCGCGTAGCCCACCCGGTAGGCCTCGGGGATGTCCCGGAGCAGGCCGCGCCCCGGGTCTGCGGCCAGGATGCGCGCCTCGTCGGCGGTGTAACGGGCGAGGACGGCACGGATGGCCAGGCGCAGGGCGTTGGTCTTCCCGGTCTCACCGTCGCCGAACACCATCAGGTGGGGTGTCGTGCCGAAATCGTGCCAGGCGGGCGCGAGACGCTGTTCGTCCAGCCCCAGGCACAGCCGCAGCTCCTCGCTGTCGGCGGGCGGCGGCGGAAGCTGACCGGCCGGCAGCCGGGCGGGCAGCAGCCGGACCTCGGGGGCCGGGCGTCCGGTCCAGAAGGTGTTGATCTCGGCGGCGGCCGACCGGGTCGCCGTGGTCAGGTCCCCGGTCTCGGCGGAGCCGTCGATGCGGGGCAGCGCCGACAGGAAGTGGTGGCCGGACGCCACCAGCCCGCGACCGGGCTGGTGGGGGACGGTGGCGGCGATCCGCGAGCCCACCTCCGACTCCACCGAGTCACCGAGCCGCAGCTCCAGCTTGGTTCCCATCAGATCGCGCAGCCGTGGCCGGAACTCGGACCAGCGCACGCCGGAACCGACGAGATGAAGCCCGAAGGCGAGGCCGCGCGCGGCCAGGTCCATCAGGACGTTCTCCGCGTCCTCGTACTCGGCGCGCAGCGTGGCCCAGCCGTCGACCACCACGAAGACGTCACCGTAGGGATCGTCGACGGCACCCTCGGCGCGCAGCGCCCGGTACGCGGCCATCGATTCGAGGCCGCGTTCGGCGAAGGCCCGCTCGCGCCGCTCCAACAGCTGGCTCATCTCCGCGACGGTGCGCAGCACGCGGTCGCGGTCGAGTCGGCCGGCGACGGAACCGACGTGCGGGAGACCGCCGACCGAGGCCAGGCCGCCGCCGAAGTCGAGGCAGTAGAACTGCACGTCCTGGGGGGTGTGGGTGAGGGCGAGCGACATCATCAGGGTGCGCAGCAGCGTCGACTTGCCCGTCTGCGGGGCACCGACGACACCGATGTGGCCGCTCGCGCCGGACAGGTCGGTGGTGAGCAGTTCACGTGCCTGCTCGTAGGGGCGGTCGACCATGCCGAGCGGCACCCGGGTGAGGGTGGGCGCGGTGTGTCCCTTGGCGGTGATGCCCAGGTGCGGGTCGGGCTCGATGCCCGGCAGGAGTTCGTCCAGGCTGGGCGAGACGTTCAGGGGCGGCAGCCACACCTGGCGGGCCGGCGGACCGCTGTCCTCCAGCCGGCGCACCAGCACCTCCAGCAGGCTCTCGCCGCTCTCTTCCGGTTCCTCGGGACCGGCCGCGACGGCCTCGGCCGCGGACGGCACCGGCAGGGTCTCGGGTTCTGCGGCGTCCAGGCGCTCCAGCCCGAACAGGGCTATTTCCTGGGCGGGTTCGGCGTTCCCCCCCGTGGGGTCCTCGGCCGAGCGGGGGGCGGGGGCGGGCCCGGAGACGTAGGCGGCCTTGAAGCGGACCAGATTGGTGGTGTCGATCTTCAGGTAGCCGTTGCCGGGAGCCGAGGGAAGTTCATACGCGGAGGAGACACCGATGACGCTGCGGGACTCCATGGAGGAGAAGGTACGCAGCGCGACGCGGTACGACAGATGGCCCTCGACCTTGTGCACCCGGCCCTCGTCCAACCGCTGCGAGGCGAGCAGCAGGTGCACGCCGAGGCTGCGCCCGAGCCGGCCGATCGACACGAACAGATCCACGAACTCCGGCTTGCCGGCCAGGAGTTCGGAGAACTCGTCGACGATGACGAGCAGCGAGGGCAGCGGGCTTAGCCAGCTCGCACCGGACAACCGGGCCTTCTCGTACTCGAACAGCGAGGAGTAGCCGGCGTCGCGCAGCAGCTGCTGGCGGCGGGTCAGCTCGCCGTTGATGGAGTCCCGCATCCGGTCCACCAGGTGGATCTCGTCGGCGAGGTTGGTGATGACGGCCGACGTGTGCGGCAGGCGGTCCATGTTGAGGAAGGTCGCGCCGCCCTTGAAGTCGACCAGGACGAGATTGAGCACCTCGGAGGAGTGGGTGGTGACCAGGCCCATCACCAGGGTGCGCAGCAGTTCGCTCTTGCCCGAACCGGTCGCGCCGATCAGCAGTCCGTGCGGTCCCATGCCGCCCTGCGCGGACTCCTTGAGGTCCAGTTCGACGACCTCACCGTGCTCGGTGACGCCGAGCGGCACCTTCAGCCGTGCCGACTGGGCCTGCCGGGCCCGCCAGGCGGCGGCGACGTCGAAGGTGTGCGGGTCGCGCAGCCCGAGCAGCGCGGTCAGCTCGAAGTCCGCCTCCAGCGAGTTGTCGGACAGGTCGATGGCGCCGCTGGGGCGTATCGGGGCGAGGGACCGGGCGAGGAGTTCGGCCCGTACCCGGCTGAGCGAGTCGGCGCGGATGCGGGCGGTGGTGTCGCCGGAGGGGTACTCGGCGTGTCCGTCGCGCACGGTCAGCCTGAGGACGCGCTCGCCGCCGGGCAGCGCGCCGGTGGCGTCCAGCAGCACCAGGTTGCGGATGCCGCCGCCCAGCAGCCTGGACGACTCGGGAACACGGATGTCCTGGGCCACGACGACCACGAACGGCTCCGCGGTGCTCGGGGACGCGTCCGGGTCGTGGTCGGGCCGGTCCCGCACCTCCGGCCCCAGCAGTTCCATCAGTGCGTCGTGGTCGTCGGCGGCCAGGCGAAGGGGGCCGGCCGCGTCGGTCTCCTCGGGGTGCTGGTTGTGGGGCAGCCATTTCAGCCACTCCCATTCCGTCGCCGCCATGCCGCGGCCCAGCAGGGCGATCCGCAGATCGTTCGGCGCGTGCAGGACGGCCAGCTGACCGACCATGGCCCGCATCAGCGCCAGCACGTCGGTGCCGGAACCGGCGAACTCCACACTGGTGAACCGGCGCAGCGCCATGGGCACCGGCAGGTGCGGCACGCGCTGGTGGGCCCGGGTGAAGCGGCGCAGCGACATCGCCGTGAGCGGTTCCAGGTCCTCCACCGGCCTGGTCTGCGGCGGCAGGAACTCCAGCGCCGCCCGGCGCGAGCCGGTGCCGATGCGGATGCGCGCGAAGTCGTCGTGGTGCGGCCGGCGTTCCCACAGCCGGCTCCCTTCGGCGAGTACCGGCAGCGCGGACGGGTCGGGGTTGTCCCACAGGAGAGCCTTGCGCTGCTGTTCGGCGGCCTCCCGGGCCTGTTGGCGTTTCTGCGCCAGGTAGCGCAGGTAGTCTCGGCGCTCGGCCCGCATCTTGCGGCGCCGCTCACTGCCGGAGCGGCCCAGCTGGGTCAGGGCCATGCCGGCGATCGAGGCGCCCATCATGCCGGACATGAGGTAGGTCGTCGGTCCGGGCCTGCCCTGGGTGAACATCAGCATCATCGCGCCGCTGCCCAGCCCCATCGGGATGTACATGAGGGCGGAGGACATGTCCGTCTGCGCGGGTTCGCCGAGCACCGGTGGCTCGGCGAGTTCCACCTGGCCCTCGGGCATGACGGGGCCCTCCTCGCGCGGGGCCCGCTTGGCTACGGTGGTGCTCAAGTCCTGGGTTCCTTTCGCGGGCGGGGCCGGCCCGCGGGCGCGGGCCGGCCTGCCGTGCCTCTGGGGGCCGTCAGATGAGGCCGGAGCGGATGGCGAAGGAGACGGCGTGGGAACGGTTGCGCAGCCGGTGCCGTTTGATGACGCCGTAGAGCACGTTCTTGATGGTGCGCTCCGAGTAGCCGAGCTGGTTGCCGATGTCCTGCAGCTCATGGCCGTCGGCGACGAGTTGCAGAACCTTCGCCTCGCGCTCGGTGAGTCCCCCCGGGGTGAGACCGCGAGGCACGAGCACCTCCCGGTAGGTGTACTGCATCTGGTCCATCAGCCGTCCTTGCAGGGCCGGAGGCAGGTCGGCGTGGCCCGCGCGCACCTGTCGGACGGTCTGGGTGAACGCCTCCCAGGTGAAGCCGGTACGCGGGAGCACGGCCCGCACTCCCGAGATGACGGCCTGGTGCAGGTTGGCACGCCATTCCCCGCCGACCACGAGCACCAGCGACACCCGCTCCCCCACCTGCTTGCGCAGCCGGGTCACGGCCTGGGTGTCCGGGCTGTGCAGGGCCGCCACGACGACGTCCGCCGCGTTCCTGTCCGCGGTCCACACCAGCTGCGGGCACTGCCTCACGAAGTTCTCCAGGGCCAGTTCCGAGATGGGGTCGCCGGTGGGCAGCACGCCGACCACGGGCCGTCCCGTCGGGGTCCGCCCGTGGCCGCCCGCCGCGGCGGATTCCGCCTCGGCCTGCCCGAGCCGGCCGCCCGGCCCTAAGGAACGGTCGCCGGCCGCGCCGTTCACCCCGGTGTGGGAGCGGGGTGGGCGCGCGCTCTCCGTTTCGTCCGCCGCGTACGGGCTTCCGGCTCTGCGGTCCGCTCGGTACGTCCGGCTGTGCGCACCGAGTTCGTGGACGGCATCGACCTCACGCGCGTGGGGTCCAGACATGGGGTCCTCCTTCTGCTGCGGCGCGGCACCGCTCCGGTCACACGTCCGCACGGACCGGCCGCCGCGTGCACGGGTCACGCGGCGGAAGGGACGCGTGCGGGGCCGACCCCGCGGGGCCCGAGGCCGTCGGCCGCGGCGCTCAGTCTCCGACGGGCGCAGAAGAGGGCCGGATGTTGTGGTTGCGGCGGAAGACGTTGTCCGGGTCCCAGCGCCGCTTGGCCGCCGCGAGCCGGTGGTAGCGCTCGGCGCCGTACAACCGCCGGACCTCCGCCTCGGACACGGCCTCGTCCGGGGCGACGAAGTTCACCACGTTGCGGGCATCGGCCCACGGGGTCAGGGCCGCCGCGTACTTCGCCAGGTGTTCGTCCATGAAGGGCAGGTCGGGGGGCGCGGCGACGCCGAAGGCGAAGGTGACGTACGGCAGGCCGCGCGACGGCACCGCGTTCGGCGTTCCGGGCTCCCGGTCGAGTGCGCCACCGAGGGCCCGCACCTCCACGGTCGCCAGCGGGCAGTCGGAGCCGGGACCGACCGCTTCCACCAGCGCCGCCAACGTCTCGGCGGAGAACTCACGCAGACCGAATCCGGTCTCGCCGTACGGCAGCGGGTCGACCGGGTCGACGTGGATGGCGCCGATGTCCGGGACCGGGCGCGGGGCGATCGAGTCGAGGACGGGAGTGCCCGCGGCCCGCAGCGGGGCGAGGAGTTCCTCGGCCTCGGCCGCTTCACCGAGGTAGGAGAAGCGCACGTGCAGGACGAAGGCGCCGCGCAGCGGCTCGGGCAGGGCGTCGTCCTGGGGCAGCCGCTGGACCGCGAAGGAGGTGCTCGCCGTCTCGGGCAGGGTCGGCGCCCAGGTGCGCCAGACCTCCAGCACCTCCGCCATGTCCTCGCCGGGGAACCAGAGTCCGCCGCCGTAGAAGGCGGTCAGTTCGACGGCGGTGAACTCGATGCGGGTGACGACGCCGAAGTTGCCCTTGCCGCCCAGCAGTGCCCAGAACAGCTCCGGCTCGTCGTCCGGGGTGACGGTGCGGATGACTCCGTCGGCGGTGACGACCTCGATCCACCGCACATGGTCGGCCGCGTACCCGTGGGCCCGGCCCAGCAGCGGGCTGAGTCCGCCGCCGAGCGTGTAGCCGACCACGCCGACACCGGGCGTGGAGCCGGCCAGCGGGGCGAGGCCGGCCTTCGCGGCGGCGGCGAGTGCCTCGTGCCAGCGCACGCCCGCGCCGACGCGCAGGGTGCGGGCGGACTCGTCCACCTCGACGCCGGTCAGGCGGGTGGTGGTGATCAGCAGGGTGCTCTCACCGACCGACGGCGACACCTGGTGGCCGGAGTTCTTGACGGCGACCGCGAGGCCGTGACGGGTGGCGAAGGTGACGGCGTGGGCCACGTCCTCGGCGCTGGTGGCGCCGACGACGACGACGGGCACCGTGGGCAGCGCGACGTTGTAAGTGGCACACTCGGCCGCGTAAGCGGCATCCGCCGGCTCCAGTACCGGGCCGGTGACGGCCGCGCGCAGACCCGCCACGTCGTCGGGCGTGAACAGATCATCCGCCGCGGCGGCAGCATTCTGGGACATCGTATCCATCTCGATTGTGGGGGTGGGCGGTGTTACGCCTACGGGGAAGTTGCCACACCGCCCCCTCGAACCTTAGACCCTTGAGGTCACTTTGTGGTGACCACAAGACATCCGCTCACTCATTGATACCTGAGTCAGCGTCAAGCATTGGCAAAACCAAGACACATATGCGTAGCAGCTGAGTTAACACGCGCCGAATGACTATGTATGCAACTCTTGCTGCCGCGCGGAACTAACTACGCATGGCTATGAAGGAGTACTCATGGTGGACATACCTCGCCGTCGGCCCGCCGCCGCCCTGCTGGCAGGCACCGCTGCCCTGGCGGCTCTGCTCGCAGCCTGCGGCGACGGCGGCAACGGCCCGTCGGCCTCCCCCACGACGGACACGGGCACAGCGGCGGCCACCACCTCCGGCCCGCCCGCACGGACGCCCGCATCGGGTGAACCGTCGGGGCCCGGCGCGGCGGAGTCGCCCACAGCGGCCGCCACCGGGGCCGGGGCCACGGGCGGCCGGTGCCACACCTCCGAGCTGCGTGCCTCGCTCGGAACGGACGACCCAGGGGCCGGCCAGGAGAACTTCCCCCTCGTGCTGACGAACACCTCCAGCCGGACCTGCACCGTGACCGGGTATCCCGGAGCCGCGTTCACCGACGCCTCCGGTCGGCAACTGGGCCCCGATCCGGCCCGTACGCCCGGCCGGGCGACGCCGGTCACCCTCGCTCCGGGACGGAGCGCGTGGTCGGGCCTGTCCTTCACCAACCCCGGGGTGAGCGGGGCCGAGTCGGCGAAGCCGGCCTGGCTCCTCATCACTCCCCCCAACGAACGGGACTCCCTGCGCGTCGCGTGGACCGGCGGCGCGGTGCCGGTGTCCGGCACCGCCTCCCAGGCGTCCCTCACCGTCCTCAGCGCGGGCACCGGGGGTTGAAGGGGCAGGTTCCCGCGAGACGCCGGGCCCCGCAGAGGGTTACGGCCGTGCCGTCCCGGCGGGCCGATGCGGCACGGCCCGGCACGGCACTGCCCGGCGTGCGACCGGCGGGGACCGGTGCACGCCCACTGCCGCGCGCGCCGGCACCACCGGCCCTGACCACCGGAGGGCGCCACCGGACGGGGGGCGCCGGCACCCCACTCGCCCCGGCCGGCACCCCGGCGGCACGGTGTTCATCCCTGCCAGCGGCGAACGCCGTTCGCCGCGTAGCCCCGCAGGAAGTGCGCCTCGGCCACGGCCAGCCGGCGCAGTTCGTCAACGCTGACGCTCTCGTCGGCGGCGTGAATGTTGGCCTCCGGCTCGCTGAGGCCGAGCAGCAGGATCTCGGCCCGTGGGTACAGCTCGGCCAGCGCGCCGCACAGCGGGATGCCTCCACCGAAGCCGCCGAGCCGCATGGTCTGCCCCGGATACGCCGTGTTCAGGGCCCGCGCCATGGCCGTGTACGCCGGTCCCGAGGCGTCGGCCCGGAAGGGCTCGCCCTGTCCCAGCGGTTCGATGGAGACGCGGGCGCCCCAGGGGGTGTGCTTCTCGATGTGTGCCACCAGCAGCGAGGTCGCCGTCCGCGCGTCCTGGCCCGGTGGGACGCGCAGACTGAGCGCGGCCCGTGCCGTCGCGTGGATCGTCGGGGTGGCTCCCTCGACGGCCGGGCAGTCGATGCCCATCACGCCGACGGACGGCCGGGCCCACAGCCGGTCGCCGACCCTGCCCGTGCCCGTGAGCCGCACTCCGTCCAACAGCCCCGCGTCCGCGCGGAAGTCCGCCTCGGGGTAGTCCAGCCCCGCCCAGTGGCCGTTCGCCGGCAGCCCGTCCACGCGGGCCGTGCCGTCCTCGTCGGTCAGGGAGGCGAGGATCTTCAGCAGGGCCGTCAGGGCGTCGGGCGCCGGACCGCCGAACTGCCCCGAGTGCAGGTCGGCGCGCAGCGTCTCGACCCGGACGCGCAGCATGGTGATACCGCGCAGGGCCGCCGTCACGGTCGGCACCCCGCGCCGGAAGTTGCCCGCGTCCGCGACCAGCACGGCGTCCGCCGCCAGCAGACCGGGATGGGCGCGGGCGTACTGTTCGAGGCCGCCCGTGCCCTGCTCCTCCGAGCCTTCCACGATCACCTTCACGTTCACCGGCACCCCGCCGTGCGCCGTGAGCGCGCGCAGCGCGAGCAGATGCATGAGCACGGCGCCCTTGCAGTCGGCGGTGCCGCGCCCGTACCAGCGGCCGTCCCGTTCGGTCAGGGTGAAGGGCGGACTGGTCCAGGCGGTCTCGTCCCGCGCGGGCTGGACGTCGAAGTGCGCGTAGAGCAGGACGGTCGGCGCGTCCGGCGGGCCGGGCAGGAAGCCGTACACGGACTGCCAGCCGTCCGGCATGTCGAGGACGGTGACGTCCTCGAACTCCTCGGCGCGCAGGGCGGCGGCGATCCACTGCGCGGCCTTCTCGGACTCGTCGCGCGGACTGACGTCCAGGTCCGCCACGGAGCGGAAGGCCACCAGCTCGGTGAGTTCCCTCCGTGCCGCCGGGATCATCGCGGCGATCGTCCCGGCGATCGGGTCCTCTTCCACGGGGCTCCTCTTCGGCTGATGACTGTCAACTGCTGAGACATTACGTCAGTCACTGATGTCATGAGTGTGCGGGGCAGCCTCCAAGGGAGTTAGCTTTGCACCATGACTTTGCTGATGACCTGGCCGGACAGCGGCCCCGAGAGGCTCGTCCGTCGTACGTCCGATCCCGCCCGGATCGCCGCGGCCCTCGACGCGCTCGGCGTTCGCTTCGAGCGGTGGCCGGTCCGTGAGGACGTCCCGGCCGACGCGGACGGCGAGGTGGTGTTCGCCGCGTACGGCACGGAGATCGACCGGCTGACCGACGAGGAGGGCTTCACCACCGTCGACGTCCTCGGCCTGCACCCGGACGGCGACCCCGGGTACCCGGCGAAGGCCGAGGCCGCCCGCGCGAAGTTCCTCCAGGAGCACACGCACGACGAGGATGAGATCCGCTTCTTCGTCTCCGGATCCGGCGTCTTCTACCTGCACATCGGCAGCGAGGTGCACGCGGTCCTCTGCGAGCGGGGCGACCTGCTGGGCGTACCGCGCGGCACCACGCACTGGTTCGACATGGGCGCCCGGCCGGCGTTCACCGCGATCCGCTTCTTCCGTCGGCAGGACGGGTGGGTCGGCACCTTCACCGGCTCCCCCATCGCCGCCCGCTTCCCGGACCACGACACGATCGCCGCCGGGCGCGGGATCACCGGGTCACGAACCGTGTGACGGCCTCCGCGAAGCGCCGGGACTCCTCCAGGTGGGCGAAGTGGCCGCTGTGTTCGAAGACGACCAGTTCGGACCCGGCGATCAGCTTGTGCAGTTCCTCCGCCCAGCGCACGGAGCAGATGACGTCATGGCGGCCGACCAGGACCAGCGCGGGCACGGTGAGCCGGGGCAGGGCCTCGCGGTCGTCGATGACGTCCGGCTCGCCGTCGTCGTCCAGGCCGGAGATGTGGACCCCGCCGGTGCTCCGCCGGAAGGCGTCGAACTCCGCCTCACGGTTCCAGTAATCGGCGAAGTAGGCGGGGAGGAGGCCGCGGAGCGCGGCCGTGACGCTCGCGTCGTCACGGGCCGCCGGCACCGACTGGAGGGCGGCCAGCACCGAGGGCAGTTCCGGCCGGTCCGCGTGCCGGGCCGCGAACGCCCGCACCTGGCGCATGGCCTCGGCGCCGTGCTCCCGCCCGGTCACCGGTGCGCTGTCGTACAGGATCACTCCGGCGACCTGCCCGGGGTGGTGCAGCGCGTGGTACTGGACGACGAAGCCGCCGTGCGAGTGGCCCAGCAGGTGCACCGGGCCCACGCCGAGGTGGTCGACCAGCGCCTCCAGGAAGCGGCTGTAGCGGGCCCGGACATAGCCGTCGGGGTGCCGGGGCAGCCTGCCGGAGGCCCCGGTGCCGACGGGCTCGACGTACACCATCGTCAGGTGCCGCTCGGCCGCCGGCACGCGCAGGTACTCCCAGGGGATGCCGGGGCCTCCCGGGTGCGCGACGCACACCGGGCCGCTGCCGTGCACGTGGTACGCCTGGACGGTGCCGTCCACCTCGATGGTGTGCGCGCCCGGGGCCGGGGCTGCGGTCGGCTGGGTGGTCATGGGAACTCCGTTCCGTGGTCGGTCGTCGGGGTCGACGCCGACAGGACGCACCCGCACGGGGGAAGTTCGACGCGTACGACGTGATCGTCGTCACACCAGGAGGTCGGCGGCCTCGGGCAGCCTCGCCTGGTCCGGCCGCAGCGGCCTGGAGTGGTGCAGGCGGACTCGGCGCACCCGCCCACCCCCGTCCAGCGTCAGCAGCCAGGCGACGGCCGGCGGGCAGTGCTCCGGATCGTCCGGCGGGCTGACCAGCTCCATCTCCCACACGGCCAGCGAGCGCCCGGCGACGATGTGGTCGGGACGCTGGCGGACGCCGTCGGCCAGGTCGCACTCCATGCCCCGGACCAGCGTCTCGCGGTCGCCGACGCGCCGGCCGCCCAGATACAGGTCGACGTCCGGGGACCAGCGCCGCGCCGTGAACGAGCCGAACCGGCCCAGCTCGGCCGCCTCCAGGGTCTCCCGGGCCTCCAGGCGGCTCGCGGCCGTGCGGACCGCGGCGTCGCTGTGCGCGGCGGCGGTGAGGTCCGTGAGCAGTGCGCCGAGCCGGGCCCGTGCCTGGCTGAGCCTGCTGCGGACCGTGCCCACGGGTGTCCCGCAGGCGCGGGCTATGTCCTCGTACGACGTCACTGTCCGGCTGAAGTGCCGGAGCACCAGGGGCATGCGCAGCGTCGGCGAGAGCTGGTCGACGGCCTCCCACACCCAGTCGCGCAGCGCACTGCGCTCCAGCCACCGCTCGGGGTCGGCGTCGGCGGTCGGCGGCGGCGCCGGGTCTGCGACGGGTTCCGTGCGCGCCTGGTCGCGTAGCAGCGAGCGGCAGGCGTTGCGCACGATCATCCGCAGCCAGGGCCCCACGGCCTCGGGGTCGCGGACGTCCCCGATCCGTCGGAGAGCTGTCAGCGCGGCCTCCTGCGTCGTGTCGTCCGCGTCGGGGCCCGGCCCGAGCAGGGCGAGGGCCACCGCGCGCATCCGCGGCGCGTGCCGCTCCAGGAGCAGGGCCAGGGCGGTGGCGTCACCCCGCTGGGCCAGCCGGACGAGGTCGGCGTCCACACGCCGGTCGGCCGCATCCTCATCACGCATGACGCTCCCTGACACGCCAGAACACGAGTCGGCTCAGCCTAGCCATGCGGATGTCAGGCACGTGTACGGGTGACTGCGTACGGGAGTGCGGCGACCGACATGCCCTGCCGCACGACGCACGCGGGCCGCGGTCCCGTGGGGAGCCGGGTCCGTGGCCCGCGTGCGACCTGTCACAACCGGCGTGCCTCACCTGATCGGGACGGGCGAGGACACCGGACAGCGCCACCAAGGAGACACCCGCCATACACACCGGCGACCAACCCCGGCCCCTCACCCGACGCACGCGGGCCACGGTCCCGTGGGGAGCCGGGTCCGTGGCCCGCGTGCGGCTTGTGACGGGCGGCGTGCAACACCTGGTCGCGGCGGCCCCGCGCCGTCCATTCCGGCGACGAGCGCGACCACCAGGGCACCGGCCTGGCCGAGGACGCCGCCCGGGCGGCCGTCGGCGGGTCGGCGCCCCCGGCGCCGGGGGCGGCGCTCGCGCCGGGCCCTGAGGTGGGCACGCGGTGGCAGTGTCGTCGAGAGCCGACCACCGCGGTCAGCGCGCCGCGCCCGGGCTCAGCGCTCGCTGTCCAGCGTGGCCAGCAGAGGGGCGGCGTAGCGCTCGCCGGCCGCCGCGCCCGCCGGAACGGCCTCCTCGATCTCCTTCAGCGTCTCCGCGTCGAGGGTCACGGAGGCCGCGCCCAGCGACTCCGCCAGTCGCTCCCGGCGCCGGGCGCCCACCAGCGGCACGATGTCCTCGCCCTGGGCCGCCACCCAGGCGATGGCCACCTGGCTGGTGGTGGCGCCGAGCCGCTCCGCGACCCGGCCCAGGGCCTCGACCAGGCGCAGGTTGGCCTCCAGGTTCTCGCCCTGGAACCGCGGCGAGTGGGCGCGGAAGTCGTTGCCGCTCAGCTCGCGCGAGGGCGACCAGTGGCCGCTGAGCAGACCACGGGAGAGGACGCCGTACGCCGTCAGGCCGATACCCAGTTCCCGCAGCGTCGGGATGATCGACTGCTCGGGGCCGCGGGAGAGCAGCGAGTACTCGATCTGGAGGTCGCTGATGGGGGCGACGGCGGCCGCGCGGCGGATCGTCTCGGCACCCAGCTCGGACAGGCCGATGTGGCGGATGTAGCCGGCCTGGCGCATCTCCTCCAGCGCGCCGACGGTCTCCTCCACCGGGATGTTCGGGTTGAGCCGGGCCGGGCGGTAGATGTCGATGTAGTCGGTGTCCAGGCGGCGCAGCGAGTACGCCAGCCGGTCCTTCACGGCTTCCGGCGAGACGTCGTAGGGCACCGGCTGGAAGGCGCCGTCGGGGGCGCGTCGGGAGCCGAACTTGACGCTCAGCACGACGTCCTCGCGGCGACGCTCGCGCAGGGCGCGGGCGATGAGCATCTCGTTGGCGCCCGAGCCGTAGAAGTCGCCGGTGTCGATCAGGTTGATGCCTCCGTCGATCGCCGCGTGCAGCGTGGCGATGCTCTCGGCGTCGTCGGCCGGACCGTACAGGTCCGACATTCCCATGGCTCCGAGGCCGATGGTGGAGACCTCGGGGCCGGAGGTGCCGAGCTTGCGCCGGTTCACGGACATGGTGTTTCTCCTCGTACGAAGCAGCGGTGTGCGGAAGTTCCAGGGGTCAGATGCGGCCGAGCAGGCGGGTGACGCCCATCCGGCGGGCCAGGCGCAGGCGCAGTTCCTCGGCGGCGCCGTTGATGATCTCGGCGCCGTAGTCGGAGCCGTCGGCGACGGTGCGGCGCGGGCGCTGTCCCACGGGCAGGTCGACGACCCGGACCACCTCGTCCGCGACGATCTGCGGGTCGGCGCTCACTCCGTTCACCATCATCCGCTCGGTGTCCTCGCCCATCGAGGCGAGGAAGGGGGCGATCTTGTCGTACGCGGCCGAGCGCTCGGTGTCGGCGGGGAAGGCCGCGTTGGCGAAGTGGGCGGTGCCGTGGGTGAAGACGCCGGGCATGAGGATCGTGGTCTCGATGCCGTAGGCGGTGACCTCCCAGGCGGTCGACTCGGCGAAGGCGTCGAACGCGGCCTTGGCGGCGGTGTACGGCGCGAGGAAGGGCGGGATGGCGCGGGTGGTGCCGGAGCCGATCCAGAGCAGCAGGCCGGACTCCTGGCGGCGCATCACCGGCAGGACGGCACGGTTGACGCGCAGCGCGCCCACGGCGTTGACGTCGAAGGCGCGCAGCACCTCCTCCGGGCTGAACGCCTCGGTCACGCCGACCAGCAGGTGGGCCGCGTTGTGCACGACGACGTCGAGGCCGCCGGCCTGCTGCACGACCTGCTCGACGGCGGCTGCGGCGGACTCCTCCGACAGAACGTCCAGTTCGACGACCGACAGTTCCCCGGGAGCGCCCTTGGCCTGGTCCAGCAGGGCCTGGGCCTTGTCGGCGTTGCGGCCCTGCGGGTCGCGCATCGAAGCGAAGACGCGGTGGCCGGCCTGGGCGAGCGAGACGGACGAGAGGGCCCCCATGCCGGTGCCGGCACCGGTGACGAGAACCGTGCGCGAGGTCTCAGCGGACATTTCTTCCTCCTTGATGATGGCGTCGACGTGCCGGTTCCTCGACCGGATCACCGCTCACCCGTTTGATGCATCGACGATAACACACCATCGATCACAGTCAAGCGTTATCATTGATTGCATGACAGTGATCGACACAACCCAGCAGCCGCGTGAACGCATCCTGCGGGCAGCAGCGGACCTGCTCGCCGAAGGTGGACGGGAGGCGGTCTCCACCCGTTCCGTCAGCGCGGCCGCAGGAGTTCAGGCACAGACGATCTACCGGCAGTTCGGTGACATGCAGGGCCTGCTGGACGAGGTCGCGCGGCGCGGTCTCGCCGCCTACCTCGCCGGCAAGAAGGCCAACCTCTCCTCCGGCGACCCGGTGGAGCAGCTGCGGAGCGGCTGGGACCTGCACGTGGCCTTCGGACTCGCCAACCCGGCCCTGTACCGGCTCCTGTACACCGACCCCCGCCCCGGTGAGGGCGCGGCGGCCATGGACGAGGCGTACGGCATGCTCGTCCAGCTCGTCACCCGGGTCGCCGAGACCGGCCGGCTGCGCATGGGCGTCGAGGCCGCGGCGGCGATGATCCACTCCACCGGCATCGGCGTCACGGTCACCCTGATCGGCGCAGCGGCGGCCGGACGGCTCGCCGAGCACGAGGGGCTGTCGGAGAGCACACGGGACGCCGTGCTGGCCGCCCTGGTCACGGACGCGGAGCGGGCGGCCCCCGCGGAGGACCCGCGCGCCGCCCGCGCCCGCCACGCGGTGGCCCTCAAGGCCCTGCTGGACGAGGCCGGAGAAGAGCGCTCCTTCACCCCGGGCGAGCACCTGCTGCTCACCGAGTGGCTGACCCGCCTCGCCTCCGCCACGGCACCGACCAGCGCGGGGTAGCGGGCCGACGGCTCCCACCCGCGCCGAGGCGTATCCCCGGCGCGGGCCCGCCACTGCGCCGCGCGCCCCGGGCTCCGGCCGGGCGCCGGTCCCGGCACCTGCCGCCGCCCGGTGACCAGCTCGGGGAAAGCGGCACTCGGCTGTCCATGTGGTCAGCGCTCGCCCTCCGGGGCCGGTCCGGACCCCTTCGCCGGCCCCAGCCACCGCCCCCGGCCACTCCCCCGGCACGACCCACCGGCCGCACACCGGCACACCCCGGAGACCGGCACCCCGGCCGCGAACAGCGCCGCCGTGCGACGCCCAGCCGCCCCCGGCAGGACCCGGCGCCCACCAACCCCCCGTCGGGACCCTGAGTTCAGCGGAGGTCCCCGCGCTCATCGGTCGCCCCCCGCGCCCCCGGCCGGAAGCCCCGCGATGCGGTACGCGTCGGGCTCCTCCAGCGTCTCGTGTTCCAGGAGGGCCGCGGCCAGGGCGTCCAGGCGGTCGCGGTGGTCGCGCAGCGTGCGGCAGGCCTCCTCGTAGCACTCCTCGACGATCCGGCGCATCTCGGCGTCGATCACGTCCAGGGTGCGGGGCGCGGCCGACAGGCCGTACGGCTGCTGGGCGTCGCCGGGCAGGGCCGAGAGACGGCCGACCTTCTCGCTCATGCCCCAGCGCGACACCATTCCGCGCGCGATGCCCGTGACCTGCTCCAGGTCGTTCTCGGCGCCGGTCGTGACGACCCCGAACACCACCTGCTCGGCCGCCATCCCGCCCAGGGCGCCGATGATGCGACCGCGCAGGTACTCCTCGGTGTACGCGTACTTGTCCGCGTCGGGTGTCGACAGCGTCACCCCGAGGGCCCGGCCACGCGGCACGATCGTGATCTTGCGGACCGGGTCAGCGCCCGGTTGGAGCATGCCCAGCAGCGCATGCCCGCTCTCGTGGTACGCCGTGCGCCGCCGCTCCGCCTGGGGCATCACCAGCGGCCGTTCGGCACCCAGTTGGACCTTCTCCAGGGCCTCGGAGAGGTTCTTCTGCGTCACCCGGTCCTGGCCGTACTTCACCGCGAGCAGCGCCGCCTCGTTGGCGAGGTTCGCCAGCTCCGCGCCCGTCATGCCCGGTGTCGTACGCGCCACCTGCGCGAGGTCCACGTCCGCGGCGAGCGGGATCGCGCGGGTGTGGATGCGCAGGATCGCCTCCCGGCCGCCCCGGTCCGGCGGCGACACCTGGACCACCCGGTCGAACCGCCCCGGCCGGGTCAGCGCCGCGTCCAGGACGTCCACCCGGTTGGTGGCCGCGATCACGATGACGCCCTCCGAGCCGGAGAAGCCGTCCATCTCGGTCAGGATCTGGTTGAGCGTCTGCTCCCGCTCGTCGTGCCCGCCCACGCTCGACCCGCCCCGCGACCGGCCGATGGTGTCGATCTCGTCGATGAAGACGATCGACGGCGCCACCTTGCGGGCCTCCGCGAACAGCTCCCGCACCCGGGACGCGCCCACACCCACGATCATCTCGATGAACTCGGAGGCGCTGGCCGAGAAGAAGGGCACGCCCGCCTCCCCCGCGACCGCCCGTGCGAGCAGCGTCTTGCCGGTGCCGGGAGGCCCCGCCAGCAGCACACCGCGCGGCATCTTGGCACCCAGCCGCCGGTAGGCGTCGGGGTTCTTCAGGAAGCTGACGACGTCGTTCAGTTCGCCTTCCACCTCGTCGATGCCGGCGACGTCCGCGAAGGTGGTGCGCTTGCCGCCCGGTTCCGCGCCCACGGGCTTCGGCGGCTTGCGGCCGAGCACCCCGCCCGCCCCGCCGAGTCCGCCGCCCAGTCCCCCGCCCATCCGCCGGGCGACGAACACCCATACGGCGATCAGCAGCACCGTCGGCAGCAGCGACACCAGCAGGGTCTCCCCGAGGCCCGGCCCCTGCGCCAGTGGTTCGGCGGCGACCGCCACCTTCTGCCGGGTGATCTCGGCCCACAGCTGCCCGTCGTCGGCGAACGCGGGCTTGTACGTCTTGAAGTGCGTGTACGTGGCGCCCTTGGCACCCCCGGGCACCTCACCGGGCTTCTTCAGCGTGCCCTGGATCTCGGAGCCCTGGGAGTAGACACTCTTGACGTTGCCCGCGTCCAGCTGCGCGGTGAAGGCGGTGTAGTCGACGGAGGTCGTACCGTCCCCGCGCACGTTGTTGTAAAGGAAGCCGAACGCGGCGTAGACGACGAGCAGGACCACGAGCTGCACGAGGCAACCGCCCCGGGAGCGCCATCCGTTCGGCGACGGCGACGATCCGCCCGGCATTCCTTCGGTACGCCAGGACTGACGTGGGTCATGACGCGGCGGAACGGGATCGGTCATCGGGCTTCTTCTCCTCGGGAAGCGGCACTTGGGTTGCGAAGCGGATCGCCGCATCACAGAATTCGGTTCGCACGGCGGACCATGGCCATGGACATCAGCCCCAGCGCAAGGGCGAGCACGCCGAGGACCACCCCGTCGACGGCCGCGGCACGGCCCGGATGCCGGCCCACCACCCACGGCGACACGCTCATCCAGGCTCCGATCAGGACAAGGGCACCGCTCATCCCCGTCATCCGCTCCGGTGCCACGGTGAAACCGAGGCCCAGGAGGCAGATGGCGGCGCCCACGACCAGGTCGTGCACCGCGAGATCACCGTTCGCCGCGGCGAAGTGCAGGATCCACGGGGACGCCGCGAAGAACAGGCCGACCAGGAAGACCGGCCCGTTCACCAGGGCCACGTCGTGCGCCCCGAGCACGCGGGCGTAGCGCTCGCGCATCTCGAAGGCGTCCGGGTGGCCCGCCATGTCGTCCCTGCGGTGGGGAAAGCCAGACATCCGAGGACTCCTCACTGCTGTCCGAGACCTCATGCTGTCGCGGAGGTTGCCGACCGGACATCACACGTTCGGGCGATAAGCAACCGGAGCATGTGAGGCAGTGACTCATAGACCTGCCTTATGACCTGATACATCGGGACGCACTACCAGCCGCCCCGGTGCTCAGAGATGTTTGCTTCATGACTACGTCTCTCACGTCCCTCGCCCCCGCACCGCACGCGCACCGCGTCCCACGCCGGTTCCTGAGGGATCTGGACCGCCCCGCCGACGTGTTCCGGAATCTGGGCCCCAACTGGTACGCCTCCGTGATGGGCACCGGCATCGTCGCCAACGCGGCCGCCGTCCTGCCCTTCCACGTGAGCGGTCTGCGCCTGTTCGCCACGGTCGTGTGGGCTCTCGCCTCCGCGATCCTCGTGGCGCTCACCGGCGCCTGGGCCGTGCACTGGATCCGGCACCGGGACATCGCCCGTGGTCACGCCCACCACCCGGTCATGGGGCACTTCTGGGGAGCCCCGGCGATGGCCCTGATGACGGTCGGCGCGGGCACCCTCACCCTGGGCAAGGACTGGATCGGCGTCCAGGCGGCCGTACGCGTCGACTCGGTGCTGTGGACCGCCGGCACCCTGCTCGGCCTGGTCACCTGCGTGTGGATCCCCTACCTCGCCATGACCGAGCACGAGGTCGGCGAGGACTCCGCGTTCGGGGGCTGGCTGATGCCGGTCGTACCGCCGATGGTGTCGGCCGCCACCGGCGCGGCCCTGGTCCCGCACCTCGCGCCGGGCCAGGAACGGCTGACCCTGCTGCTGGCCTGCTACGCCATGTTCGGCATCAGCCTCTTCACCAGCCTCGTCATCATCACCCAGGTGTGGGGCCGGCTGGTCCACCACAAGCTCGGCCCGGCGGCGATGGTGCCCACGCTGTGGATCGTCCTCGGCCCGCTGGGCCAGTCGGTGACGGCGGCCAACGCGCTCGGCACGGTGGCCCACCTCGCGCTGCCGCAGCCGTACGCGACCGGTGCCGCCGTCTTCGGGATGGTCTACGGCCTTCCCACCTGGGGCTTCGCCATGATGTGGCTGGTGCTCGCCGCCCGGCTCACCCTGCACACCGCGCGCAACCACCTGCCCTTCGCCCTGACCTGGTGGAGCTTCACCTTCCCGGTGGGGACCTGTGTCACCGGCACCTGTGCGCTGGCGGCCCGGCTGCACTCGGACGCCTTCGACGTGGCGGCCGGAGCCCTGTACGTCCTGCTCCTGGCCGCGTGGGCGGTCGTCGCCGTCCGCACCCTGCGCGGCAGCTTCCGCGGCACCCTGTTCCTGCCGCAGGCACCCGCGCCCGCTCCCGCGCGGTGACCGTGGGAGTACGGCGGCCGGGCGTGTGACCGCGAGCGCCCGGCCGCCGTACGACTGTGCCGGATCAGCCCTCGTCCGGTCCGTGCACCCGGTGACCACGGACCCAGCGGGCGTGTGAGATCGGGTCGTCGACACCGGGACGCGGGCCACGGCCGTACCGTTCGGTGAACCCGTAGACGGACTCCCCGGACATCTGCCAGCCCTCCCCCGCGAGGGCTCGCGCGGAGTCCGGACGCGCGTCCTCGCTGAAGAGTCCGCTGAGGTGGACGCCCATCTTCTGTTCCGTGTCCGCGTACAGCGAGCTGTCGCGGATCTCCTCTGTCTCCTGGCCCTGCAGGATCTCGTAGGCAATCGCGCTGCCCGGCGCCGACAGGGCCGACACCGTGGCGATCAGGCTCCGCTCCACGGGAGCGGACAGGTAGGGAATGACCCCTTCGACGACCCACGCGGTGGGCCGCAGCGGATCGAACCCGGAGGCCCGCAGCGGCTCGGCCCAGTCGCCCTCCAGGTCGGCGACCACGCGGTGGTGTTCCACGGCCGACCGGGCGCCCAGGGCGTCGAGGACGTCCTGTTTGAAAGCGAACAGGGCGGGGCGGTCGACTTCGTACACCACGGTACCGGCCGGCCAGTCCAGCCGTAGGGCCCGCGTGTCGAGACCGGCGCCGAGCAGTACCACCTGCCGGATGCCGTGCCTGTGCGCCGCGTCCAGCAGAAAGTCGTCGAACACCCGGGTGCGCAGGGCGAAGTACTGTCCGCCGCGGCCCCACACCGGGTCCGCGTCGCCTCCCGCGACCTCCTCGATGGAGACGGGCAGCGGCACCGGTGTATCTGCGGCCTTCACGAAGGCCTCGGCGTACGGATCACCGACGATGCCGTCCGGGTGCCGGGTCTCGATGGCCCGTGCCGCCGCTACCAGCAGCGCGGTCAGCTCCACGCCGGCGGAGAAGCGGGAGATGCGCCCGCCGTCATTCATGTGCGCTCCGTTCTTTCGTCACCTGGGGTCCGGCGTGACGGCCGGGCTCCCCGTGGTACCGCAGTCCGTTCAGGAGGAGGGACAGGGCATGTTCGCGCTCACCAGCGGTGAGGAAGGGGGACACCGCGAGGGACACCGCGGCGCGGAGGAACGTGTCGGCCTCCTCCTCCGCGCAGGGGTGGGCGCACGGTGCCGTCCCTGCGTGCGCCAGCAGCCCGGTGACCGCCTCGGACAAGGCCTGCCGGCAGGGCGACCGACACAGCGCCTCGGGGCTGAACACCTCGCGTAGCGCGGCGTCCTCAGCGACGGTCCGCGTGAACCGGTCCAGCCAGTCCGCCAGGGTCCGCCAGGCCTGCTCGGCGCCGGTCCCCGCCGTCGGTGCCGTACTCGCCGTACGGCACAGCGCGCCGATCGTGTCGGCCACGTCGTCGGCGTAGACCGCCGTCAGCAGGGCGGTGCGGGTGGGGAAGTTACGGTAAAGCGTGGCGATGCCCACACCCGCGCGCCGGGCTACGGCCTTCAGGGAAGCGTCGGCGCCGTTCTCCTGGAACTCCGCGCGGGCCGCGGCGACGAGCGCGTCGTAGTTGCGCGCGGCGTCCAGCCGTCGCGGGCGGCGCGGCGCGGCCTCGCCGGGTTCCGCTCGGCCGTGGGCGTCCACGGTCACGGTGCTCTCCTCAGGAGTGTCCCACTGCCGGCGACGGGCACGTCGGCCCGGGGGCCCGCCACCGTGCGGGACGTGGAACGCGTCGCGGCCGCCACCGCCGGACGGCGGCCACGACGCGGCTTTGGTGAGCGGCGGAGAGGACGGGGCGACACCCGAACTCTCCGGTCCCGCATCGCTCAGACGACCGGCTCGAAGACCTTACGGGCATACCGGGTGTAGGCCTTGGGGCCCAGCACCGGCATCAGCAGCCGGGGCACCAGCGGCGCCGTCGACAGCATCAGCTTGACCACCTCGGCGTCGGCGAGCGAGGCGAGCATGCCGAAAACGACAGGCAGCTTGTTCTTGGGCAGCGCGTTGATCGCGTGGTCACCCAGCTCGTGCCACTCTTTGGCCGTCACATACTCCGGGACGATCGGCAGCACGTCCTTCTCCTCGATCCCGAGGTGCTCGGTGAGCTGGGCGCCCAGGCGCTCCAGGGAGCGGGCGAGCTGCTCGCCGTGCTCCTTGGTGGGCTGGTCCCGCCAGATGGCGAGCCGCTGGGACGTCTCGGTGAGCAGTGCCGCGATCTCCACGTGCTGGCTCTCCAGCAGGTTCACCGTCTCACCGAGCCGGTCACCCGCGCGCTCCAGCAGTTTGGGCCACAGCAGTTCGTCCTCGCCCATGTGGTGCAGGTGCAGGAAGTCTTCGATGAGCTGCGCGTGATCGGCGACGACCGCGGCGCGCTCGGCGTCGCCGCTGGTGACCGCCCTGACCATGCCGGGAAGACGTGAGTAGTTCAGCCTGAAGGCCTCGTGTACGACCAGCATGTCGCGAACATCGGCACGGTCGTTCGGTGAATGGGGCATGGCACTACCTTCTCGGGTCAGGGAGTGACGCTGACGCGTCAGGCCGGGACGTCCACACATGCCGGCGCGCGGGGTGACGGAGCATGAGTCTAGTCGGGTACTCAGCTGACTGATCACAGTGATGTCGAGGACTGGTAGAGATTGACATACTGAGCGCCAGTCAATTCGAAAGGTCTTGAACCTATGTCAGAGCGCGACGCCAACCAGCCCACTGCGGACATGGACCTCAGTGTCATGCCGGACGAAGTCTGGGTGTACGACCAGGCACGTCTGGTGGAAGCGGCGACCAAGTCGGGTACCACGGAGAGCATCGCCGTGGAGTACGACGGCACACGCGCCCAGATGGTCATTCTGACCACGCGGGGCGCGAAGACGGGCCGGTACCGCAAGACCCCGGTGATCCGGGTGGAGCACGAGGGCCGGTACGCGGCCGTCGCCTCCAAGGGTGGCGCGCCCACGAATCCCGCGTGGTACCACAACCTCCTCGCGCACCCCGAGGTCGAGGTGTGGGACGGAACGGAGCACCGCCTCTACCAGGCGCGACGGACGACACAGGCGGAACGGCAGGAGTGGTGGGACCGGGCGGTCCAGGCCTGGCCCTCCTACGACGACTACCGGACCAAGACCGACCGGCTGATTCCGGTGCTGCTGCTGGAGCCGGTGGCCTGACGCGCGCCTATCGGTGACCCTGCCGCCGCGCAAGTGCCTGGGTGTACTTATCGCGTCTCTGCACATTTCGACCGGTGGCGCCTACTCTCGGGACGTGGTGGCGTCGTTGCGGATCAGTCCGGAGCGGCTCCGCCTGTTCCACTTGGGTCAGGCACTGTCGTAGGGGGCGTCTATGCACAGGCCAGAAAACTCAAGCGGTAATCCGACCGGCGGATGCGGACAACGGTGCGGCTCTCCGTTCACTGCATCCGCCGGTCTCTTCAACAGGCTTGTCTGACCGAGACGGCTTTCACAGCCTGTTCCGCTCGGCTCGTACCACATTGTTGTACAGTCGGCGCAGGTGTTTCCCGGCCGCACAGGGACGGCCCGAAGAACAGGGCGGGCAGCTGTCGTGATGGCGCCTGTACTCCCGGTACGCCGTTTCCAGCGCGCCGCCCGTCGTTTCCGAATTCACTGCTCTGCCTTCCATAAGAGCCGGAACCGGCTCATCGAAATGGGCGGGAGGCGTCCGCCGACGAGTGGACGCTCCGGTCAGCGACCGAAGCGACTGAACTTCACACAGATGCGTGCGCTCGTCGGCCCGCGGCAGGCGGGCACGCAATGCGCACACATGTGTGAAGTGTATGTGAGAAGCACGTACTCAAGGGCGCGCGAATCCACGAAAGTGCCTGTAGCGACTGCACGTGACTCGGCCAGTCTGCTCATCTTGACATGAACGTGCGATGTCTCTCGGCGGATGGTCGGGCACTCTCGGGTCATCATCATGCGTCCGGGAGGAATCCGTGTCCGTGTCCCTCGCACAAGAGCCGGCTCGTACCGAGCGGAGCCGGTTGCTCAGTTTCGGCCGTCGCTGGGGCTGGCTCGCCGTCCTGTTGGTCGGCCTGCTGCTGTTCTGGCTCATCCACTGGGCGCTGGTCTCCACCGAGAACCCCAATCTGGTCCCCGCCCTGATCTTCTTCGGAGCGGCTCTGGTTCCCGCGGCCTTCGTCACCTTCGTGGCGGGCCGGCGCCTCGACTTCGGGGTCGGCACCGGTGTCGTAGGGGCCACCGCGCTGGCCGGCGGCGCGATCGGGGTGACCACCGCGGGTTTCCTGGAGTACCGGACCCTGCTGCTGATGGACTTCCTGCCGATGGTGGCCGTGGGCCTGATCGAGGAGGCCGCGAAACTCATCGTCCCGCTTCTTCTGCTGCTGGTCATCCGCGATCGGCACCCAGGTGACGGACTGCTCATCGGAGTCGCCTCCGGCGCGGGATTCGCCGTGTTCGAGACCATGGGCTACGCCTTCGTCGAACTCATCAACTCCGGTGGCGACCTGCACGCCGTGGACGATCTGCTGGTGCTGCGGGGCCTGCTGAGCCCCGCTGCCCACATGGCGTGGACCGGGCTCACGGCCGCCGCGCTGTGGTCGGCGGCGGCACAGCGCAACCGCAAGGCGGCGATCGCCAAGTTCGTCCTGGTGTACGCCGTCGCGGTGGGCCTGCACACGGCGTGGGACAGCTTCAACAGCGATACCGCCTACGTGATAGTGGCGGCCCTCAGCCTGTCCTTCCTCATCTACGCCACGCACCGCCTGGCCACGCCGCGCCGCGCGCACGCCCGCGCCGCCGTACGGGTGTAGCCCCCATCCGACACCCGCCCCGACCTCTTGCGGGCACAGACCGGCCGCGTCCGGAGGTGGCGAGTCCGACGAAGTGTCCTGACGGCAGTGTCGGGGTCGTTCTTGAGCGGCTCGGCAAAGCGCTCGGCCGGGACTTCCCAGCCGAGCGTCTTCCGGGCCCTGCGTTCAGTTCAGTGGCGGCCACGTCCGCAGAAGTACACCGTTACACCGGATGCTCAAAGAAGGCTTGGCGATGCGCCATCTGCCGATGACCGAACTCCGCCCCGACCGTCGGATCACCTTCCCAGCGGCCCGGAACAGTGCGGTACGGCGACAAGCTCGGGGCGCGAGCGGTGTGCCTCCGCCCGTTTCCGAGCGGAGAACGGACGGTGGTGGCCGGTGCGGCTCGGCGCGCCCCTTCACGCGCCGCACGTCAGCGATGCGCACGCGCTCCTCCCGGACAGGTGGCGGGCTGAAACCGGCCGGCGTCCGTACGATCCGCCCTGCGCGCACACGGCAGGGACTCGCGCCGGACGCCGACCAGCGGCTTCACCGTTGCCCGGACCGCCTTCCGGCCCGGCTTCGTGGTCCTTGTGCGTTCGCCACGCCCACTGGTCCACTCCTGGACGGTTGTGCGGTTCATGCCGTTCGGGCGTCCCCCAGCGGTGACCTTTCCGCCCTTCAGGCGTCAGCGCGGTTGAGCAGATCGCGTTCCAGGATCTCCCGCGTCTTGTCCGTCCACGGTTCGGGTACCGCGGTCCTCGGGTCGATCTTGACGATGACGCGTCGACCGTGCGCATGCGTATGTCCGCCGGAGTGGATCCGGAAGGCGAACTCCGCGCTGGTACGGCCCAGGCGACCGAGCTGGAACGTCACGTCCACCGGCCCGATCCGGGTGACCGGCCGTTCGAAGACGACCAGCAGTTCCCGGACCACCACATTGAGGTCGGGATGGCCCAGTGACATGCCCAGCCCGGCGAAGTACCGGGTGATGGCCCGCTCCAGCAGGGCGGCGAATCGCCCGTGGTAGAGCATCCCGAAGGCGTCCAGGTCGTCGAAGAACACTTCGACGGCCTCGGTGTGCCCGTCGGTCTCCCCGGCCTGTCCGGGCGGCACCCGGGTGCCCGACTCGTCAGTCATCTCGTTCTCCGTCTCATGGATAACCCTCGGATGATCAGCTTGGGCCGGTGACGTCGGACCAGGACCGGAAGACCGCCGCCTGGCCGTGCTTGTGCCCGTCGGCGTCCACCAGGTCCCACATGCAGACGTTCTCTATCCAGAAGAGGCTGCCGTCCTTGCGGACCCTGCGCCCCCGGTAACCGTCCGCGAAACCCTGCCGGTCCACCGCGGCGACGAACGCGTCCCGGTCCTCCTGAGCGTCGGGCGCCGCGGACAACCGGGACGGCAGACCGGTGAACTCCGCCTCGCTGTAGCCGAAGCAGCGCTGTGCGGTGCGGTTGGCGTAGATGAAGCGGGGATCCGCCGAGGTGTCGTGTGCGAGCAGTCCGAAGGGCGCCCGGCCGTACAGCCAGTCGGCCGCCTCCCCCTCCCGCCACCGCTGTGGGCACAACGGCGTGCCCACGAGCCGCACATGGCTGTCGAGAAGGAGAGCCGCGAAGTCCGCGCCACGGGCCGTTGCAGCCGTCCGGTCAGACATCGCCGTCCTGCACCCAGCTCATCAGCTTGCGCAGCTGCTTGCCGGTGGTCTCCAACAGGTGCTCGGAGTCCTGCTTCTTGTACTCGTTGTACTTCTTCAGACCGCCGTGGTACTCGTCCATCCAGTTCCGGGCGAAGGAACCGTCCTGGATCTCGGCGAGGACCTTCTTCATCTCGGCCTTCGTGGCGTCCGTGATGATCCGCGGACCGGTGACGTAGTCGCCCCACTCCGCGGTCTCCGAGATCGACCAGCGCATCTTCTCCAGACCGCCCTCGTACATGAGGTCCACGATCAGCTTCAGCTCGTGCAGGCACTCGAAGTAGGCGATCTCCGGCTGGTAACCCGCCTCGGTCAGCGTCTCGAAGCCCGCCTTCACCAGCGCGGCCGTACCACCGCACAGCACGGCCTGCTCACCGAACAGGTCGGTCTCGGTCTCCTCGGTGAAGGTCGTCTTGATGACGCCGGCGCGGGTGCCGCCGATGCCCTTGGCGTACGACAGGGCCAGCGCGAAGGCACCGCCGGAGGCGTCCTGCTCCACCGCCACGATGCAGGGAACACCGCGCCCCTCCTCGTACTGACGGCGCACCAGGTGACCCGGGCCCTTCGGCGCGACCATGCACACGTCCACGCCCGCCGGGGGCTTGATGAAACCGAAGCGGATGTTGAAGCCATGACCGAAGAACAGCGCGTCGCCGTCCTTCAGGTTCGGCGCGATGGACTCCTCGTACACCTGGGCCTGGATCGGGTCCGGAACCAGGATCATGATGACGTCGGCCTCGGCGGCGGCCTCGGCCGGCGTCACCACGCGCAGGCCCTGCTCCTCGGCCTTGGCCTTGGACTTCGAGCCCTCGTGCAGACCGACACGCACGTCCACACCGGAGTCACGCAGCGACAGGGCGTGGGCGTGGCCCTGGCTGCCGTAGCCGATGACCGCGACCTTGCGGCCCTGGATGATGGACAGGTCGGCATCGGCGTCGTAGAACAGCTCGGCCACTGGATTCCTTTCGCGGCCCCGCACCGCGAGGCCCATTCGTTTCACTGGGTACGCCCTGCCCGGCACCAGGCCAGGGCAGGGGTCGGCTACGCCGCCGGCCTGATGTTGTGGTTGAACCGGAACATGTTGGCCGGGTCGTAGACGCGCTTGAGGGCGGCAAGCCGGGCATAGCGCTCGGCGCCGTAGACATCGCGGACCTCGGCCTCACTCAGGGCCTCGTCCGGCGACAGGAAGTTGATCACATGGTGCGGAGCCCGCCACGGGGTGAGGCCACAGACGTACGCACGGGCGAACTCCGTCATGGTCCGCAGTTGTGCGGGCGAACCACTGCCCACCGCGAACGTCATGTAAGGCACCCCGCGGGAGGACACGGAGTTGGGCCGGGCAGGCTCCCGGTCCAGCGCACCGCCCAGCGCACGCACCTCCACGTTCTTCATCGAGCACCCTGAGTCGGGACCGGTGAGTTCCATGAGACGGCCGAGAGTGTCGGCGGAGAACTCGCGCAGGGCGAAGCCCGTCTCCACAAGCGGCATGGCGTGAACGGGGTCCCGGTGGATCTCGCCTATCTCGCCGAAGGGACGCTCCGTGAGCGTGTCGAAGACCGGTGTGGCGGCGGCGCGCAGCGGCGCGGCGATCCGCGCGCCCGTCGCGCTGTCACCCAGATGCCCCAGCCGGACGTGCAGGACGAAGGCTCCACGCAGCGGCTGCGGCAGCGCGGCGACGTCCGGCAGCCGCTGGACGGAGAAGGAGGTCATGGTGTCCTCGCCGAGTTCCGGGACCAGCGCCCGCCATGCCTCCAGCACGGGGAGCATCTCCTCGCCGCGGAACCACAGGCCGCCGCCGTAGAAGCGGGGGAACGGGAAGACGTCGAACTCCATGCGCGTGACGACGCCGAAGTTGCCTTTGCCTCCCAGGAGCGCCCAGAACAGGTCCGGAGCGCGCTCGGGAGTCACCTCGCGGACGGCTCCGTCGGCAGTGACCACCTCCATCCAGCGGACGTGGTCCGCCGCGTAGCCCAGTTTGCGGCCCAGAAGCGGGCTCAGTCCGCCGCCCAGCGTGTAACCGATGACGCCGACGTGCGGAGCGGATCCGACGATGGGTGCCAGTCCGGTCTTGCCCGTCTCTGCGAGCACCTGGGCCCAGGTGACCCCGGCGCCCACCCTCACGGTGCGCCGTCCGGGGTCGACGGATATCTCCTGAAGGCGGTTGGTGGTGATCAGCAGAGCGTCCTCGGCCGTGGGCAGCACCACCTGGTGGCCCTGGTTGCGCACCGCGACCGGCATGCCGAGACGGCCCGCGTGGCGTACGGCTGCGGCCACGTCGTCGGTGCGGGTGGCACCGACGACGACGGCCGGAGTCAGCGCGCGGGAGAGGTTGAACGTGCGGCACTCCTCCCGGTAGCCGATGTCGTCGGGCAGCAGCACAGGACCTTCCACCGCCGTGAGCAACGGGCCGTGACCTGCCGTGGCCGGCATCGGCTCCGCACTGGTGTGCACGACGTTCGATCCGTTGTTGAGCATTGAATCACCACGAGTCGCCAGAGGGGAACGAAAGCGGAGGGCGCACGGCCAGTCGGGGAGGACAGCGTCCTCACCGCTCCCGGAAGGGGGCAGGGAGCCGGGGCGCAACAGACTTGCTTCCGCGAACGACCCTAGGCGATCTCGTTGTGCCTTCAAACCAATTCCCGGCGGGTGTACGCAGTGGGTACACCTTCACCCGGCGTCATGAGGTGTTCGGGCGCGGAATGTGGGTTTCCTGCGAGTGATCTCGGGTAACGCTTACGGATTACTCACACGAGGGGCATATTCAGCTGGTGACCTGGCCGGCATCCTGCTGGCCTTCGCCGAGGATGCCCTGGCGTTCACCTGCCGACATGCCTCCCCACACCCCGTACCGCTCCCTGTAGTCGAGGGCCATGGCGGCGCACGCCTCGATGACCTCGCACCGGCCGCATATCCGGCGGGCCCGCTCCTCGCGCTTCCGGCGTTCGCGGCCCCTCTCCCCCGCAGGGGAGAAGAAGACAGTGCTGCTCATCCCGCGGCAGGCCGCTCGTTCCTGCCACTCCCAGTCACTCAGCAGAGGCAGCAGTCGGGTTCGCATCTTCTTCCTCCTTCCTTCCCCGCACTGGCCGAACTCACAGGCAACACGCGGGGTTTCACTGGCTTTATCCTCTTTTACTCGACAGTCGTGGAGCATCCGTCAGATGACTGACACTGGTCGACCGGGCAGTGACCTGCTCATGACAATTCCCTGCTCGTTCCCACTGCAGGAGCGGGGCCACGCTCTCCCGATTGAGGAGCCTGGCCCCGCGGCCTGCGGAGCAGGCGCCGTCAGCCGTCGACCGCAGAGAGGCCGGTGGAGCCGTCCTCGCCGGCGTCGGTTCCCGCCATGCCATCTCCTGGGGGCTTCTCCAGACTCATGTAGAACACCGAGTGCCCCTGCTTGAGCCTCTGCGCGCTGCTCCGGGCGACGAGCCCCTCCAGCGTGGTGCGCACCACGGTCGTCTTGATGACGCGGTCCGGATGGGCCTCGCTCAGCGCGGCCGCGACCTCCGCCGCGGAACACGGTTCCGACTGTTCGGCAAGGTACCTCCGGATCAGGGCCACCAGGGTCGGTGTCTGCTGCTTCCTCCGCGTGGCGCCCGGTGCGGAGACGGCAGGCAGGTCATAGCCCTGGGAGGGGGACGACATGCGGACCTGTTGCAGGGGAATGCCACTTTCCAGGGCCTGCTGCATGGTCGCGAGTACGGTGTGGTCCCGTTGCAGGGTCAGCAGACGAGCCTGAAGTGCCTCGATCTCACTTCGGACCCTGTCCTGCTCCTGCACATTCTCTTCGAGGTCTCTGGAGAGCTGGGAACTGTAATGCGTCAGCAGCTCAGTGGTGGTCAGTTCGGCGTCAGGCATGCCGCAGACCCTCCTTGGTTCGGCTCTAGGACGAAGGCTCTATGTCGATGTGTGTCATGCGGTTACTGAGGGGGCGTGTCTCAGGCGCTCCCACAGATACTACGCCTCGTCCCATTGGCCGGGCTGGCCGGTCACACGCGGACTGTGTTACCGCTACACGAAAGTGAACCGACTGTCTGCCCTCGCGGAGTCAACTCACTGACTGCCGACACGCCGCGCCCGTGGTATTGACTTACTTCGGTTGTCGATTTGTGAAACCTGGACCACCTCACTGGATGAGCTGCGTCAGCTCGCCCCAGTCCACGCCCGCCATCTCCGCGCCGCGCGGCACCAGGCCGTAACAACCGGCGAGCCACTGGGCAACCGACTGAGCCGGCACCTCGAAGAGCGCCGTTCGGCCGGCGCGCGCGTTCCCGACCTGAATCCACAGGAAACGCCGGCCATCGGAGTGAACCGGCCACAACTCCACGTCACCCCGACCGGATCTGGCGGTGAGACCTTCTGTCAGCAAGTCACGGGCGAACACCCAGCGCACCGGATACTCCCCCTCCGAGTCGAAGATCAGAGTGACGGCCAGGGGGTCACCCGGGTCGAACGAGAACTCGCACATAATCGGCACGGGAAGTCGCCGGGCGATCCAGTGCGTGATCTCAACCCTCATGTGACACTTCGTCATTTCAAACCTCCTGTGGGCCGACCGGATCGCCCGCCGCGTCGCGCCGGGAATCATCTTGTGCAATGAAACGAATTACCGATGCGAAATGCGGGCATTGCAGCGAGCCGCCTATTCAGTGCAGCGTGCGCAGCGCCCTGCTGGGGCGGCGGAAGGCACCGACGGCCTCCACCAGGCCGGTAAGAATCAGGGCGAACCCGGCAAGATAGGTCAGTTGGCCAAGGGATGAGAAGGGAAAGGCGGTCATGAAGAGACCGACCGAGACGATCAGCGCGTTCAGCAGGTCGTCGTAGGCGACCACGTGACTGACCGAGGACGGCATCATCGACACCGCCATGGTGAAGCCGCGAAGGAGCAGACCGAAACCTGTCCACAGGCCCAGCAGGAACACGGAGTCGGCATGGCCGCGGAAGAAGGAGACCGCCAGGAACAGGACGAGGAGCCCACCGGCGGTCAGGAGCCAGCGCACGGGACGCGGCACCCTCGCCTCTTGCGCGGCGAACAGCTGGAGCACACCCTGTACAGCGAACTGCAGCCCGAAGACGATCCCCACCGTGGTGCGGGTCAGGCCCGGGGTCACCAGCAGGGTGGTGCCGACGCTCACGGAGATCAGGGCTCCGGCAAGCCTGGCGGCGCGGCGGCGCACTCGAAACCCGCGGAGCGCGCTCACCATCGCCCGGTGCGGAACAGACTGGTCCTCGAACCGCGCGGTCTGCAGCTGTGCCATCTGTTCACTTCCCGTTTCTCCGTGCCGTCCGCGAGCAGCGCGTCCGGCAGGGTCCTTATCGAGTCGTCGGTTCCACCGGCGACCATCCATCGTCAACAGTCACGTCCCGGTCCCTCTCCGTGTGGGCGGCCGATGCTCAGCCACCCGCGCGGAGAGGCCCGCCGGCCTAGCTGCCGAGACTGGCGTGACAGGTTCCCAGTGTCGCGACCGGTCCGCCGCCCCGGCTGTAGTGCGACCTCGACATCTCCCACGGGACATCCCGGCGCCCACCCTGGGGAGGACCCCACAGCCGAGTGGAGGGACCTGCGGCGACGCCCGCGCCACACACGGCCCATCGCACCCGGGGAAGGGGCGGTGAACCCGGTACGGAGCCGTCATGTGGGGTTGTCCCGACATCCGCCCTGGGGAGCGCCCGGACCACTTCTCAGGCGCTCTCGACAGCCAAGGGGACGCGGGATTGCCCACTATGTCTGATGACGCGGGGAAGGCCACACCCCCGGTACGGGGGACGGCGGCCTTGCACTCGATCGGCTGGCCGCGGGATCTCATGTGCCCGTCCTGCCCATCGGATGCCGGCTCCCGGCACTGACGCCTCACGGTCTCGTGCCCCCGTCGGTCGCAGTGAACACGGACCCCTGGAGGATGCCTTGAGCCAGGCGATTGACACCCTGAGAATAATGCCCGGCGCCGTCGCCGAGGCGACCTCGTTCCCCGTGCGCGGGCGCAGAGCGGAACAGGAGCGGCTCACTCAGTGGGTACGCAGGCACGTCCACCGCAACGGCGGCGGAGTGCTGTGGCTCGAGGGACCGGCCGGAGCGGGCAAGTCCCGCACCCTGGCCTTCGCCGGGAACGAAGCGGCCCTGGCCGGGGCGCATGTACTCACGGGCGCCGGGACGGCGGGCGGCAGGATGACTCCCCTGGCACCGCTGCTGGACGCTCTCGCTGTCGAGCCCGACGACCTCACCCACGGGCCGAGCGCCGGTGTCCCGGACCTTGAGGACACCTCCTACTGGCTGCTGCGCAAGGTCGCCGGCCGTCTGCGTGAACTCACCCGCGACCGGCCGGTCGTCGTGCTCGTCGACGACGTGCACGACTGCGACGACCTGACGCTGTTGGCCGTACGCACCCTCACGGTACAACTCGCAGGCCTACCGCTGCTGTGGGTACTCGCATCCCGGACCCATGCGGAAGCGCCAGCCGTGCGAGCACTGCGCCGGGACCTGTTCACCAGGAACGCGACGCAACTCGAACTGGGTCCGCTCGCACCGGACGCGATCCGGCAGATGACACAGGACCTCTTGGGCGCGCAGGCGGCCCTGGCGACGCCTTTTCTCTGCTACCTCGATGGACTCCCGGGAACGGTACGACAGTTGTGCGCGCACCTCCAGGACGTCTCTCCCGTCGCACAGGGCCCGGCCGCGGATACGGGTGGCGTGTGGGAGGTAACCTCCTGGCTGGTCACCCGCCGTCTCGACCAGCTCTCCGAGGACGCGCGGGAACTGGTGCTGATCGCCTCGGTGCTGGGTGACACGTTCACCGTCCAGCACTTGTCCCAGCTGCTGGACCGATCCGAACCCGCACTGCTCGCGCCGCTGCGTGAGGTCCTGGCGGCACGGCTGTTGCGGGCGGGTGACGACCGTCTGTCCTTCCCGCACGCGCCACTGCGCGATGCGGTCGCGGCAACGCTGCCCCGGCCCCTACGCCTCTCCGTCCGCAGACGCTCCGTCGAGGTCCGGGCGCGAGCGGGCGTGCCCATCGTGTCGCTGGCCGGCGAGCTGGTCGACGTCGCCGAACCAGGGGACGTCTGGGCAGGGCGTATCCTGCGGCAGGCCGCGCAGGAGCTGGCTTTCGTGGCACCTGGCACCGCGGCCCGGTATCTCCAGCAGGCTCTGGAGATCACCACGGAGCTGTGCCCCGAGCGTCAACGCCTTTCGGTGGAGCTCATTCCCTTGCTGTGGCAGGCGGGCGAGATCGCCGAGGCTCGTGATGTGGCGCGCGGCCTCGTCCAGACGCCGCCCGATCCCGTCGCCCACGCACGAGCCTGCTTGGAACTGACCCGTATGGGCAGTCAGTTCGATGTCCCCCGGCTCGACGCCCACATCCGTCACATCCATCGTCGACGTGACGTGCCGGTCCCGCTCAAGGACCAGTTGCTGTCGATGACCATGCTCAACCGCCTGCTCAGCGGCGATGCCGAGGAGGCCGGCGGTACCGTGGCAGAGACCCTGATGCGGACGCGCGGTGTGCACCCCGTCAGTGAACTGACGCATCGGACCCTGCAGTCGATCAACGCCGTTCACCGGCATCACTGGGCGGACGCCCTCAAGCACAGCGACGCGGCCACAGCGGGCCTCGCACACCTCGATCCCGGTCGGGCGGCCGCCCTTCCCGAGGTGGCCCTCACCACCAGCTGGCGCGCCTCTGTCCTGAGTGTGACCGGAGATGACCGGGGCGCCCTGGAGCTGGTGGAGGCGGCGGTCGAAGAGGCCGAACAGCACGGGCGACGCGCGCTCATACCCCTGTGGCGGACCACTCGGGCCCGCCTTCTGCTGGACACCGGGCAGTTGGCGGCCGCGGCACGGGATCTGGCAGCCGCCGAGGAGGCCGTCGCGGCCACCGGGCTTTCCTTCACCGGGGAGTCGGCGGCGCTGTGCACCAAGGCCCGGTTGGCCTTCCACCTCAGTGATGACGCGGGAATCGAAGCCTGCGCGGCACGGGCCGAGGAATTGCTGTCGAGTGCCGAACCGCAGCAGCGCCGGATCGGGGCATGGATCACCACAGTCACGACGGCTTGTCGTGGCGAGGAACTGACTGAGCGTCAACTACGAATTGCCAAGGCGCACTTGACGCGAGGATACGTTCACGTGGCTGGTATCGATGCCGGGGACGCGGTCCTGCTCGTTCGTGTCGCATTGGCTTCTGGAATGCGTGAAGTCGCCGCTTCTGTCGTGGAGTTCGCTGAGAGCCGGGCACAACGCAACCCGCGCTTCCCGCTCTTCGAGGTGACGGCCCGGCATGCGCGGGGACTTCTGGACGGCGACCGGTGCAGGATCGTGGAGGCGGCCGAGGGTTACGGGAACGGGCGCCCGCTGCTCAGATCCCAGGCGTGGGAGGACGCCGGCACGCTGATGGCCGACCCATCCGAAGCACAAGCCTGCTTCGAACGGGCACTGGAGGGGTACGAAGCATGCGGCGCCGAGCGCGACAGCCGGCGCGCGCGCAGCCGGTTGCGCAAGCTGGGTATCAAGCCCATCACTGCCGGCGGAGCACAGGACGCCGGATGGCGCGGACTGACGCCGTCGGAACTGGGCGTTGTGCGCCTGATCGCCCACGGCGCGACGAATCGACAGGCCGCGGAACGACTTTTCCTGTCGCCACACACAGTGAACACCCACGTACGTCACGCCTTCGAGAAGCTGGGCGTTCGGTCCCGGGTTCAGCTGGCTCGCCTGTACCTACGGGAAGTGGACCAAGAGGTCGCATTGTCCTCCTGAGCTGCGCAGGGCGATCGGCGGAGGGCTTGTCGGGTAAACCCCACATGGGCTGTGTGGGTGACGCTCAACCGACTCTGGAGCCATCTCGACAGATCGCGGTCCGTCATCTCAGCAGACTGTGGAGCACGGCTTCGACAAGAAAGCGAGAGCACCATGTCCCACCACCTCGACTCCCCCATCGCCCGCCAGGACCCGCGCCTGGACATCACGGACCTGTACGTCTTCCGAGGAGAGCAGGGCACCGTGTTCGTCACGGACCACAGCCACTCGCTGGCCGGCGAGGACATCCCCCGCGGCCTGCACCCGGAGGGCAAGTACGAGTTCAAGATCGATTCCAATGGCGACGCGATCGAAGACGTCACCTACCGCTTCACCTTCGCCGAGGCCGACACGAACGGCGTCCAGACCTATGAGGTGCGCCGGCTGGCCGGGCCCGATGCTCAGGACGACTTCGCCGAGGGGACGGTGATCGGCCGGGGCCGCACCGGCGAGACCCTGGAGCTGCCCGGTGGCAGCCGCGCCTGGGTCGGCAAGGCGGGCGATCCCTTCTGGATCGAGCCGGATGTCCTGCACGCCGTCGGTCACGCCTTCCAGGACGGGACCAAGGTCGACCTGTCCTCCTGGGACCCCGAGCGGGCGGCCAACCTGTTCGCCGGCCACACCGTGTACTCGATCGTCCTGGAGGTCGCTGACGAGGAGCTGCTGCCCATCGCCGGTGAGGACCGCAAGATCGATGTATGGGCCGTCGCCTTCCTGGCCACGGACGCCGGTGGCTGGCGTCCGATCAACCGGGCCGGCCTGCCGATGATCCACCCGCTCTTCACCCAGTACAACGAGACCCTCGGCGACCGGCTCAACGAGAACGTGCCGAGCGAGGACGTGGCGCTGTACGGCAAGGCCCTCACCGAGTCGGTCGCCGGCGTGGTCCGTGCCTACGGCACGGCCGAGGACCCCGAGGCATACGCCAAGACGGTGGTGGACCGGATCCTCCCCAACGTCCTGCCGTACGAGGTCGGCACCCCCGCATCGTACGGGTTCGCGCGGTGGAACGGCCGCACCCTGACGGACAACGCGCCGGACGTGATGTTCTCCTTCGCCAGCAACACCCCGGTGACCCTGGGCATCGGCAAGGAGTCGATCACCGCGAAGCCGTCGCAGACCTTCCCGTACGTGCCGTCGGCGGCCTGAACGGTCTGACGCACTGAGCCGTGCGGACCTGACGCAGGTCCGCACGGCTTTTCTCATGAGCGCACCCAGGCGCCAGCCGCGCCCGCACCCACGGAAGAGGAACCATCATGTCCGCTCCCACTCTGAGGCCACCCTCCTCCCCCGGCCGACTGTCCACAGTCCGTCGCTCGCTGACGAAGGCCGAGTGGTCGCGCCTGGGGGGCGTCTTCGCCGTCATCGCCGCCTTGCACATCATCGGCTGGGGCATCCTCATCACCGTTGTGGCCCCTCACCACTTCACCGTGGGGCAGAAGGGCTTCGGCGTGGGCATAGGCGTCACCGCCTACGTCCTCGGGATGCGGCACGCCTTCGACGCCGACCACATCGCGGCCATCGACAACACGACCCGGAAACTGATGAACTCCGAGAAACGGCCCCTGTCGGTCGGTTTCTGGTTCTCTCTGGGCCACTCCAGCATCGTGTTCGCCCTCTCCCTCCTCCTGGCGTTCGGGATCAAAGGCCTCGCCGGCCCGCTTCAGGACGACAACTCCACCCTGCACACCCTGACGAGCTGGATCGGCACCCTGGTCTCCGGGGCGTTCCTGTACGTCATCGCCCTCATCAACCTTCTCGCCCTGGTAGGCATCTGGAAGGTCTTCCGGGGCATGCGCTCCGGACACTACGACGAGACGGAACTGGAGGAGCACCTCAACAAGCGGGGATTTCTCAACCGGATACTCGGCACCCTGATGAAGTCGATCACCCGACCTTGGCAGATGTACCCGCTGGGCCTGCTCTTCGGGCTCGGCTTCGACACGGCGACGGAGATCGCCCTACTGGTCCTCGCCGGCTCCAGCGCCGCCTCCGGTCTGCCCTGGTACGCCATCCTCTGCCTGCCCGTCCTCTTCGCGGCCGGCATGTCCCTCCTCGACACTATCGACGGCACGTTCATGAACTTCGCCTACGGCTGGGCGTTCTCCAAACCGGTCCGCAAGGTCTACTACAACCTCACCATCACCGGCATGTCCGTCGCCGTAGCCCTCCTCATCGGTACCGTGGAACTGCTAGGCCTCCTTGCCGACAAGCTCGACCTGCACGGGGCCTTCTGGCAGTGGATCGGCGGCGTGAACCTCAACACCGTCGGCTTCATCATCGTCGGACTCTTCTTCGCCACCTGGGTCGTCGCCCTACTCGTCTGGAAGTGGGCGGGGGTCGAGGAGCGGTGGAGCCATAGCAGGACACCGTGGCGCGCCCCGGTTGAGTGAAGCGCCACCTGTCTATGCCACTGAATCACTGCCAACGGTGGGGGGCTGTGCGCCATGCGGCAACACAGAGCTGAAGATCTCCAGTAGGTCAGCCGGCATGCGGTAGCCCTGCACCTTCCCGAAGCCCGGCCCCACCGGTTTGACTGGAGGACGCATCCCCTCAGGCCACCAGCCCATGCGGACCCCTCGCTCCAGCGTCTGCTTCAACGCACCAGCGTGGCCACGCAAACTCGCGTCAGGAGTGAGTCGCAGTGCGTCCGCGGAGACAAAGCCCCCTCCTGCCACTGCACCCTGGATGATCCGCCGAGCCCGTGCAGGCAGCGACTCATAGAAGCGAGCCGCGCGCTCGTCATCCCAGTCGGAGTCCATCCGCACCTGATCGGCGTGCCTCGCCAACAAAGCCAGCAAGTCCCTCTGAAACTCCTTGCTGGGCTCCTTGACAGTCAGGATGATCTCCACCGATCCACCCACCCTCTCGTTTCATACGGTTTATTCACGTCTATTGTAACGGGCAGGTCATCCAGCGGACCGCGCAGCTGGGCTGGAACGGCTTGCGCGGTCTCCGATGGCCTCTGGAGACGCGATGCGGCGTAGACGAGGGGGCGAGTTATTACGCCGTAATAGCCAGCGGGGGTCTAGCCAGCTGGCCTTGAGGACACCGCCACCGCAGCACCGCTGTCCCGCAGCCACCGGCCGCTTCTCACTCCCACGAGTCGGCCAGAACTATTACGCCGTAATAGCAAGGAGCGGCCTACCGCGCCCGCCTGGCGAACAAGCGCGAGGACGAGGCGCCGGCTCACGCCAGCCGGGCGCGGGGCGATCGCGCCTCGACGGCCCCCTGCATCAGTACAGTCGGTGCACTGAGGGATCAGGGGAGCCCCGGTGCGCAAGAGAGACAGCAACGCTGACGGCCACAGCCAGCGGGCCGTGGCCGTCAGGTCAATACAGGCCGTGCTGTTCGGTGGCGGTGTCCTGCTAGTCGGATTCCGTATTTGGGAGCGAGAGCACAGCAGTCTTGGTGACTCACCTTCCGACCGACTCAGGGCCTCCGCTGACAGGGGCCGACCGCCCCAGCGGAGGCCTTTCTCGCTGCAGATGCGGGCGCGTTCTCGTCGTTCGGCGGCCAGGACATTGCCCAGTAGCGGATGTCGGCACCCTTGTGGACGGACAGGTTGTCCAGGAACACGTAGATCGGTGCGCCGTCGGGCCGGACGGCACGGATCGACTTCAGCGCGGCCAACGTGTTGGCGGCACTCCTTCTGCGGCGGTTGACGCCTCACCAGCGATCGTCGTCGACCGAGTAGCAGCCATGGAAGTAACGCACCTCATGGGTGCGGTGATAGGTGGCGGGCAGCCGGTCGGCCGCCCCTGTTCGCGTCAGCCTGAGCCCGCCGGGGGCGGATGCCGAGCGGGCCGAACTCGTCGAAGGCGGAGACCCGGTCCAGTAAGCGGTCCAGGACCTCCTCGATCCGGTCGGGCGGGGCGTCACGCTCGGGGTCCCGGGATTCCTCGCACGTCTTGGTGCGCTGGAAGGTGATACCGCAGCGGGCGAGCAGGCAACGTAATGCCTCGCGGCCGATGTGGATGGCCCGGCCGGAGGCTCTGTGCAGGTAGGCGACCAGCTTGCGCAGTGACCAGCGGGTGAAGGACTGGCCTAGCTCGGCCGATCTGGGGGTGTGGTCGTCGCCACGACGAATTCCTCGCCGTCAAGCTTGAGCCGGCGGGGACGGCCTCCCGCCCACTAAGCGACCAGACAGGCCAAGCCGATCTCCTTGAACCGGTGGCTCCCGTCCCGGACGGGGGCCTCGTCGGCGTGTACCAGCTGTACGATCACCGGCACACGGTTCCCGTCGGCCGAGACCAGCAGCATCATCGCCCATCGTGCGCCGGGGCAGCACGAGCCCGGTGCGATATCGGCGGGGGTCGGATCAGAGGTCACTGCATATTCAACCGCCGCAACCACCAACCTGGTGGACCTTCGTGGTCATAGCACCAGCCCTCTCACGACAACCGCGATCCGGCTACGTGCGGCGCTGCGAACCTGCCCACGCCATGATCCTGCGGGCACTGGCCTCGCCCCTGCCGATCGACTGGGCGGCAGGCAACTGCGCCTAGGGGCGGCCAGGGCGGGGGCCGCCGCCACCCACCCTGGCCGCGCTCGCCCCTCTCGCTCGGAACGCAAGCGGACCAACATGTGACTCGGTGACGGAACCGACGGCTATTACGACGTAATAATCAACCGGCCTTCGTTCAGGATCAGGTGGCGCAGCAGCCCGTTTCGGAAGAGTTCCCGGTCCTGCCGTCGTCTCAGGTGTATTCCAACGTGGAGTAGGTGGTCAGCAGGATGTCCGGTGGCATCTCTTGCATCAGGGCGCGCGGTCAGGCGCAGGCGTCGTGCCCGTGTAGACCCCGCAGGTCGGCTCCAGCGTCTCGCACGCTGTCTTGAGCCGGTCCTCCTGGCGTTGACACAGCCTTCATCGGGTACAGCGCAAACGCCTCCAGCGCGACCTCCGAGCTGACAGCGCCACAACGTCCAAGTGAGTCGGCAGGCCGCCGAATGGGGGAACGGAACGATGAACGAAGCGGACGAGCACCCGCTGAGCCCGGCAGTACGCCTCTGGCTCGGCAGCTATCAAATTTGATCTTTAACCTTGCCGCTGTTTCAGGCATACATGCTCAATGCGTGCTTCAACTCGCTTCACGGTCTTCCGGGCTCGTGGCAGGGAGCCGGCCTACAACTCTTCGAACGAGGGCTGTCCCGGTCCAGGCCGCGTGTGTCTCGGCACGCTGACGGGACACGTACTTTTCATCTGGAGGTGCCAAACCCCCGGCGAATCCGGCAGGAGGACGGCACAGATGTTCAGCGAGGGCGCGGGCAAGGCGGAGCTGGGTGTGAGCGGCGCTGATCAGCAGGTCCACGGTTGGCGGTATGCGGATCGCGGACCTTCGGCACCGTCCAGCTCAGGGTCTGGCTCTTCAAGTCGAATCGCGGCGGAAGGCCCGTCGGCGGAGAACGACGTCCGCGCGGGTCATGCCAGTCCGACATGACTACAGCCAGACCCTGGCGGGGCGCGGTCGCCGGGCAGTTGCTCGACCTACAGCCTGATCAACATGCCGTGATCAAGAGGGGAGCAGGTGGTGTCACAAACCGTGACAGCGGCGGGGCCGTGCCACGTTACGGACTTGGCGAAGACGAGGACGTCTCCGTGTTCCGTGGGGCGGTCCGCCTCATGGGGGAGCGGCGGAGGCCTGCGGCGAGGAGGGTGGCCCGGTCCACGCACAGCGGCCGACCGGCTCAAACGGGCAGGTCGGTCAGGACGGAAACAAGACAGCTGACGTCTTAGCCGGTGTCCAGGACGATGCGAAGGTAGGAGTCTCCTGGGTGCCACTGTCCCCGCTCGCACAAGCCGAGTCATGACCTCGCGGAGCACAGTAGCGGTCCGGGACGGCCGTCGGCCTCCAGGACGGCGACGGAGGAGGAGGGCGAATCGGGGATCACCTGATCCGCGCTGCAACCCCGCCCATAGACGTGGAAAAACAGCAGTGCCAGGGAGAAGACGTCGGACCGCAGCCAGTCGCTGCTGTCGGCCACCCGGACGATCCGCCCGCCGGCTACGGTCGCAGTGGCGTTGAGGCCAGCAGTCTGCGCAGGCAGCCTGGCTCGGGCAACCTTGGTTGACCGCGTCGTACATCACTCCCGTTCCCACGCCGGGGCTCGACCGCGAGGCAACTGGCCCGTCCGTAGACAAGGCCGCTCCGGCCACCTCGAAGGCTGCATCCGCACAAAGCACCTGCGGGCTGTTCAGGGAAATCTTCACCAGAGACCGATCCGTCACGCGACGTTCCTCGACACAAGAGCGGCCGTCCTGCTGGCTCCGAGACAGGGCGGGCACCCCACCCCGTGCTCGACCACCACCTGAACCGATTCAACGACCGTTCCAGGAGAAGCGAAGATTAACGATGAACTATCGTGCGGTGTCCGGCAGGTAACCAATCCGGGTGGCACACCGACTCGCAGAACGGCTCCTGCAGCGGTCCAGTCGGTAGCCGCACAGGGAGACTGGGACATGCATGGGATCAGCCAGGGGCGGGGCATGTCATCCGGACAGCTGTGTGGTACAATCCTGACGCCCATTTCTGTGCAAGCTACCCGCAGTCGGCGGTGCGCCACAGTCAGCGCCACGCAGCCGCACCGGTACGCCCGCACTGCCCCTCGCCCCTCCCGTTCCTGACTCCCGACCAAGACCGCCCCCACACCGGAACCAACGTGCGGGGAGCCAGGAGGTTACGCCCGGCGGGGGAGCGACTCCAGCGACCGAAGCGACCGAACCTGAACATCTACCCGGCGCGTCCCCTCTTGGTCCGTCGGCGTTCAGTCGCTGCCTCCTGAAGGCTGCCGCACAGGCTCCAAAACGCAGCGACTGAAGCTCAGCGACTGTGAGACCCCTTCGGTAGCTGAGTCGCTGATCAGCAGAAGCCCAGGTCAGAGGGGGTAGACCGCGTCTGACAGCGACTGTAGCGACCGACGGTTGCCATATATGAAGGGGTTATGCGTGTGCGTGTGCGCGTCATAGATAGAAACCTTCAGTCGCTACAGTCGCTAATCTCCCCGGCGTGCCCGCTTTGACCTGGGCTTTTCTGAGCGACCCAACCGCAGCGACTGAAGTTGCTCAGTCGCTCGCTGTTCAGTCTCAGTCGCTCCGCGTGGCAGCGGTTCCCTGGCAGCCCGACTTGCCCGCGTCTCCCCAGGTGGGCATTCCATGCTCCCCGCGCTCACGTTCGCTAATCTGTGTGCGTCACTGGGTAGCTTCGGTCGCTGGTAGGGGGTGCGTATGTCCGCTGAACTGGGCTTTTCCACCAGCGACTCAAATCAGGCCTACCGGCAGCCTTCAGTCGCTGCCTCCGCCCTGGCGACAGCCCGCTGGTGCGCCCGCCGGGGGTGGCCCGTCCACCCGCTGGCTCCTGGCCGCAAGACGCCGGCCGCCAACTGCGCGGCCTGCCGGGCCACTCCGCACTCCGCCGCCGAGTGTGCCTGTCTGCCGCTCGGTCGCTGGTGTCACGGCTTCCACGCGGCGACGCTGGATCAGCACCGCATCGGCCAATGGTGGGGGACCCGCCCGGACTTCGGGGTGGGAGTCGCCTGCGGCCCGGCCAACCTGGTGGTCATCGACATCGACGCACACGCCGTTCAGCCGCCGGACAGGAACCGCATCCTGCCGGGTATCGCCATCGGCGAGCAGGTCGATCTCAGCGGCCTGTCGAACGGCTTCCACACCCTCGCCGTACTCGCGGCCCTCCGGGACCGGGAAAGCCCGGCAGACGACGAGACGACGCTGCGGGTACGCACCCCGTCGGGCGGAATGCACGTCTGGTACCGGGCCGGGGACTACCGCCGCTGGCAGTGCTCGTCAGGGTCCGGCAAGGGGCGTGCCCTCGCCTGGCAGGTCGATGTGCGGGCGCACGGTGGCTACATCGTTGCCCCGGGCACCGTGACCGCCGCGGGCACGTACACTCCCATCGGAAGCGTCCGGGAACCCGCGGAGCTTCCCAAGTGGCTGGAGCAGGAACTGGAGCGCACCGGCCACTTGCCCGCACCCAACATCCCGGCACCGCGCCCGGTGCCGCCCAGGGCCCAGCAGGCGGTCCGAGCGGCGGGTGGGGGAGCGACCGGTGTGGAACGGGCACTGAAAGCCGTTCTGGCGCCCGTGTGGGCGTGCGGGAGGCTGGTGGAGGGCGCCGGCTTCTCGGAAGCCCTGAACCGTGCCGCATACACCCTCGGAGGGCTCGTGGCGGCCGGACGCGTGACGAAGGCGGAGGCCGAGCACATCCTTACCGAGGCCGCCGAGGCAGTCAGGCCTGGACAACGCCGTCGCGCCGAGGCGATCATCAGCAGCGGTCTGACAGCCGGTTCCAAACGACCCCTGTACCACGGCGGGGGACACCTGTGACATCGCCGAGCAACCCGAAACTGTTCGACTTCGATCCCGCCGCGGTAGCGGCCCAGATCCGAAGCCAGGTCGCCGTACCGCTTCCGGCGCAGAACGACTCGGGCAGGGTGAACGATCCCCGGGTCACCGCCGCGGGACTGCTTCCCGACACGTTGTCGGACCGGGGCAACGCCAAGCTCTTCGTGAAGCTGTACGCCAACGACTACCGGCATGTCCCGGGCATCGGCTGGTACCGGTGGGACACCACCCGTTGGCAGATCGACGAGGACGACACGGTCCTGTGGGCGGCCGGTGACCTCGCGGAGAACATCGCCTTGCAGGATCCGCGGGGTGTGTTCAGCTCGGGGTCCCTCCAGCAGCACCGCAAGCGCGCGCTGTCCACGGCGGGCATCAACGCCATGCTGGCCCAGGCGAAGTCGGCCCCCGGCATGGTCCTCAACGCGGCACGGCTCGACGCCGACCCGTACGCCCTGTGCACGCCCGACGGGATCGTCGATCTGAAGACCGGGTTGATCAAGGCCCCCGACCCGAACAAGGACTTCCACTCCCGTTCGACCACGGTGGGTCCCCAGCACGTGGCCACCCCCCGGTGGAACCGGTTCCTGACCGACACCTTCGGCGACGACGCCGAAGGAGCCGAGATGATCGATTTTCTCCAGCTACTGCTCGGTTATTCCGTTACCGGTGACGTCGGTGGGCAGGTGCTCCCGTTCCTTTTCGGCTCGGGAAAAAACGGCAAGTCGGTTCTTCTGGATGTTTTGATGCGGTTGCTCGGCGATTACGCCGATGCCGCGCCGCCCGGGTTCCTCATGGCTCGTCCCTATGAAGGTCATCCCACTGATTTGGCGGAACTTCACGGCCGTCGGGTGATCGTCTGTTCCGAGGTGAAACCCGGGGACAAGTTCGACGAGGCCAGGGTCAAGCTGCTGACCGGCGGTGACCGCATCAAGGCCCGGCGTATGCGGCAGGACTTCTTCAGTTTCCAGCCCACTCACAAGCTCTGGCTGCTCGGCAACCATCGCCCGGAGGTCGGCACGGGTGGCTTCGCCTTCTGGCGCCGTATGCGGCTCATCCCTTTCGAGCGGGTGGTCTCCGACGACCGGAAGATCGACAACCTGGCCGACATCCTCGTCACGGAGGAGGGACCCGGCATCCTAGGCTGGCTCATCGACGGGGCACGCCGTTACCTGGAGGGCTCCCGGGATCTCACGGGCCCGGAGCGGGTAAGGATCGCCACGAACGCCTACGCCGAGACGGAGGACCACACGGGCCGGTTCTTCGAGGAGTGCTGTGTCCTGTCCGCCGATCTCCGCACCGAGCAGACGGGCCTCTACAAGGCGTACAAGGACTGGTGCCACAATGAGGGAGTGCCACCCATGTCTTCTCGTGCCTTCGCCGCACGGGCCCGAGAACTCGTCGGATTGGCGTCGCCGAAGGAGATGATCCTGTCCAACCAGCGGAAGTACTACCCGGGTATCGGTCTGCTCACCGGCGAGGAGAGGGAAGCCGTCGCATGAGCTCCTTGATCACCGAAGACGAGATCAGCCACGAGACGGATCTCGTCTGGCTGGAAGACATCGGACAGCTGGACTACGTTCGGCAGAGTCTCGACCGGCTGCCCACCCGCAGGGGCAAACCGGCGTACCACCGTGACGGGCGCATGGTCGGTTACGCCTGTCTGGGCACCGAGGCGAAGCCGTCGCGCTCCTCGGGGACGTTCAGGCGCCGGGTGTTCTGGCTGCTTCCCCACGACCGTGACAGCGAGCCGGAGGGGCTCTACGCCAAGGGAGCGCCCGCCGAGGCCGTCGATCCCCGCACCCTGTCGGCGCGGGTGAAGGGCTACAAGACGGAACGCTCCGAGGGCGGCCCGCCGTCCAGCGCCATGCAGGAACTCGGGATAACTCTCCCGCTGTGAGACCCAATCTCCGTACAGGTGAATACCTCAGCCTGTGACAGGGTGTATGTATCGCGTCCCGTCTGGCAGGCCGTGTATCGGCGCAGGAGGCTTAACATATTCGGGAGAAACCGAGTAACCGAGGTATGTGCAGCCGAACTCTCGGTCCTCCGGAGGAGATGCTCAATGGCGCGGGCTACCATCACTGTCTATACGGATGATCTCACAGGTGCGACAGGCGACGATATCTCGGCGCACTCGTTCAGTATCGACGGCGTCAATTATGAAATAGACCTGGCCCCCGAGGGTCATCAGAAGCTGCTGGACGCGCTCGCCCCCTTCGTCGAAGCGGCCCGTCGTACCGGCGGCTTCATTCCCAGGGGGCGCCGGCCATCGGTACGACGTGATGCTTCGAGGGCCGCCCGGATCAGGGAGTGGGCCAGGAGCCAGGGCATCGAGGTCAACGCCCGGGGGCTGGTCCGACAGGACGTCGTCGACCAGTACGAGGCGGCCACGGCCGACCGCTAGGGTGCGGACCGTGGCCGTCGCCGTTCAGGCGTCCACAGGGGCTTCGCCGCCGGGCGTCCGTGGTGTGCGGGGCTGGTCCTCCCCCCGGTCGGTACGCCAGTCCGTCACCGCGAGGACCAGCGCTACCAGGACCGCGAGGATGCCCGCGCCCACCGACAGGGCGACCGCGGCGGACGGACCGTCGTGCTCGCCCTTCGCCAGGTAGTACAGCCCGGGCAGGACGGCCGTACCGATGGCGCCGCCCAGCCGCTGGCCCGTCTGGAGCGCGCCACCGGCAACCCCCGCCATGCGTACGGGGACCTCGCGCAGGGTCATCGTCACGTTGGGGGAGATGACAAAGCCGCTGCCGATTCCGCTCACCAGGAGCGCCGGTACCACCGTCCAGATCGCGGTGCCCGCCGGGACCAGCCACAGCAGCAGCGCGGTCGCCGTCAGTCCCGCAGTCACCGAGACCAGGCCCAGGACCGTCAGCAGCCTGCCCAGGCGCTCCACGAGCCGGCTGGCGACCACGGCGGCCGCCGCGGAACCGAACGCGAAGGGCGTCACGGCCAGTCCGGACTCCAGCGGCGAATACCCCAGCGCGTCCTGGAAGTAGAGGGCGAACACCAGCCAGATGCCGCTGAAGCCGACGAAGTAGACGGTGGCCAGCGCGGTCCCCGCCGCGTACCCGCGGACCCCGCGCATCAACTGCGGCTCCACCAGGGGTTCCAGGCCGCGAGCCGAGACACGGCCCTCCCAGCGGGCGAAGCCGTACAGGAGCACTGCACCGACGGGAAACAGCCACCACATGCGGCGGAGCCCGCCGGCATCGGCCTCGACGAGCGGCAGCATCAGCGCCAGGACCCCGGCCCCCAGCAGGCCCACTCCGACCAGGTCCAAGTGCCCGCGCTCGCCGGGAGCAGACCTCGGCAGCAGATGACGGCCCAGGAGCAGTGCGACCACGCCGATGGGCACGTTGACGTAGAAGATCCACCGCCAGCCGTCCGTGCCCGTGGCCAGGGCGAGGATGATGCCGCCGGTGATGGGGCCGACGGCGCTGGAGATGCCCACCGTGGCGCTGAACAGGCCGAAGGCGCGGGCTCGTTCGGAGCCGGTGAAGAGCTGCTGGATCAGGGCGGAGTTCTGCGGTGCCAGGAAGCCGGCCGAGACGCCCTGGGCGAGCCGCGCCACGACGACGAGGCCGATCGTGGGGGCGGCGCCGACGGCCGCGCTGCACAGGACGAAGGCGGACAGCGAGACCAGGAAGATCCGCCGACGGCCCATGGCGTCGCCCAGCCGCCCCGCCACCACCAGGGCGAGGGCGAAGGTGAGCGCGTAGCCCGACACCACCCACTGCACCGACGACGGTCTGGCGCCCAGGTCGCGCTGCATGGAGGGCAGGGCCACGGACACGATCGTCACGTCCAGCAGGATCATGAAACCGGCGACCAGGGTGACCCAGAGGGCGTGCCACCGGTAGGGATCCGGTCCGGGGGCCTGCTGTGTGTCCGGCTGGGTGCCGGTGCGGGGCAGAGAGCTCACCGCGACTCCTTTCACCGTGGCTTTGCAGTGTGCTCAGAGTCCGCGCCCTGGGGCATCGCACGAATATGTGCTTCGGCGCGGGCGCCCCGGCTGTTTCGGCGCAGGAGTGCGCGCCGTCAAATGACGGATGCTCCGGCGGCAGGCCCCCGTCTAAGTTGAAGGGGTACGACGCAGTGTTCGTGCTCCACGGAGGGCCCGGGGAGCGGTCCTTCTCAGAGTGAGGCAGGCGGTCGTGCGGCAGGCTTCTCACGCCACGACCTCCCCGGCCGAAAAGACCGGCGGTAACCAGTCCGGCAGGTACGCGCGTGAGCGCCGGACGCCCGCTGTCTCACTCCGCGGTCCTCGCGGGGCACGGCCGCGTGCGTGACAAGCCATCCGGACACGGTGAGGACGTTCATCGATGGGAAGAGCAGCGGTCAGCCGCAAGGTCGTCAGGGTGCGTCAGGGGAACGTCTCGTCCAGGGCGGACACGGTGGCCGCCGAAGAGCCGCTGGAGATCCGTCTGAACGGGGAGGCGCTGGCCATCACGATGCGCACGCCCGGCGACGACTTCGCGCTGGCGGCCGGGTTCCTCGTCAGCGAGGGGGTGCTCGGCTCGGTCGAGGACCTGCGGACCATCGCCTACTGTGCCGGTGCCACCGAGGACGGGCGCAACACCTACAACGTGGTCGACGTACGGACGGCGGAGGGGGTCGCACCCGACCGGTTCACGCTGCAACGCAACTTCTACACCACCTCCTCCTGCGGTCTGTGCGGCAAGGCGAGCCTCGACGCCGTGCGGACCACCGCCCGCTGGCCGTTGGCCGACGACCCCTCCCTCACCCTGTCCCCCCGGCTGCTGGCCTCGCTGCCGGAGCGTTTGCGGGAAGGACAGAAGGTGTTCTCCCGGACCGGCGGACTGCACGCGGCCGGGCTCTTCGACGAACAGGGGACCCTGCTGGACCTCCAGGAGGACGTCGGCCGCCACAACGCGGTCGACAAACTGGTCGGACGGGCTTTCCAGAAGGGCCTGTTGCCGCTCTCCCGGTCCGTGCTGATGGTGTCGGGGCGGGCCTCGTTCGAACTGGTGCAGAAGGCCGTCATGGCCGGCATCCCGGTTCTCGCGGCGGTTTCCGCCCCCTCGTCACTGGCGTGTGACCTCGCCGACGAGACGGGTATGACGCTCGTCGGCTTCCTCCGCGGTGACTCCATGAACATCTACAGTGGCGAAGGGCGGATCGGGCTCTGACGTCGGCAGAGCACAGGGATCTGCCAGTAGTGGTGGTACGGCGGTCAGCACGCTCCGGCCGCCGTCCTGCTGGACCACCCAGGCCGAACACACCGAGCGGTACGACGACACCGCCCGTAACACGAGGAAGCGTGTGTCCTGTCGGTCCAGGGCGGTGAGATCCAGCCCGGTGACCGGCTGGGCGAAGAGTTCGTCGAAGTACCGGCGCGCGTACTCGGGCCCCGCGGTGTCGCTGCCGAACAGTCGCTCGAACGCCGTCGGGTCATGAGCCCGGACGGCGTCCCTCGCCTCGGTCAGCAACTGTGACGAGTTGGCGGCCCCGCGCTGCTGCGGGGTGTGACCGGTCTGTCGTTCGATGCAGTAGCAGATCACCGCGAGCCATGCGGCGAAGACGCCGAACACCACCCAGGTCCACGGAATTCTCGGTCTGCGGCCGGGCATTGCAATATCTCCAGTCGGTGCGGGGCTCGGTGGGACCAGCCTGGTGCGGTGAGAAGGAAAATCCTCAGGCCCTGTCGTCGAACTCCCGTGTGCCGCGCTCCAGGCGGACGGGAGTTCGACGACAGGGCCTAGTGCAGGGGGAAGTCGTGCTCGGGTCCGCGTTCGGTCGCCGGCCGAGGGCCGAAGAAGCGCCGACCGGACTCGGTGATCTCCACGTCGTTGATGCTGGCCTCACGCCTGCGCATCAGCCCGTGATCGTCGAACTCCCACAGCTCGTTGCCGTAGCTGCGGAACCACTGGCCCTCCCGGTCGTGCCACTCGTACTGGAAGCGCACGGCTATGCGACGGTCGTCGTACGCCCAGAGACTCTTGCGCAGCACGTAGTCGAGTTCCCGCTCCCACTTGGCGGTGAGGAACTCGATGATGGCGGTCCGTCCCCTGATGAACTCGTCACGGTTGCGCCAGACCGAGTCCGTCGTGTACGCCAGGGCGACCCTGTGCGGATCCCGGCTGTTCCACGCGTCCTCGGCGGCCTGCACCTTGGCCCAGGCGTCGTCCCGGTCGAACGGCGGGAACGGGGGGCGTGATTCCGTCATGTCTGTGCTCTCCTTCGAACGGATGGGAGGACGCGTGCTACGCGAGGGGGGTGTCACCGGGCACTCTTCCCATCCCTCACGAGTGCCCGGTGACCAGCCGCGGCGCCCCACCCACGATGCCGGGGCCCGCGGCCGACAGGGGGGTCAGGCCGCTCCTGACCGTTGGTCGTGCCGCTGCGCGTCGGAGAGCCGCCATTCCGGGCGTACCCAGTGGCAGGTGTATCCGCCGGGATGCTTGCGCAGGTAGTCCTGGTGCTCCTCCTCGGCGGACCAGAAGGGGCCGGCCGGTTCCACCTCCGTCACCACCTTGCCTGGCCAGCGGCCTGAGGCGTCGATGTCGGCGATCGTCCGCAGAGCGGTACGCCGCTGCTCGTCGTTCGTGTAGAAGATGGCCGAGCGGTAGCTGCGTCCGATGTCGTTGCCCTGCCGGTTGCGGGTGGTGGGGTCGTGGAACTGGAAGAAGAACTCCAGAAGCTCGCGGTACGGCAGACGCTGCGGATCGAAGACGATCTCCACCGCCTCCGCGTGGTCGCCGTGGTTGCGGTAGGTCGCGTGCGGAGTGTCGCCACCGGTGTATCCCACCCGCGTGCGCAGGACGCCGGGAAGGTCCCGCAGGAGTTCCTGGGCGCCCCAGAAGCACCCGCCCGCAAGGAGCGCGCGTTCAGTTGCCATGCTTCAACACACCTTCGATCCATCCTTGCGTTTCTCTGGTCACGTCCGGCCACCGGGCCTGGGAACGCTCCGATGGCCGGACGCCTTCGCGCGGCTGACGCGACGAACTCCAGATTCCCTCGTGGACCCTCACGCCGCGATGGAGCAGACCCCATGGCCGTGCGGCGTGGTGCCTGGGGACATCCCCATGGGCCCCCGTGGGAGGTGCTGTCCGAAGGCATCATCCGGCATTTTGAAAACACATGACTTAACTATTCTGGGTAGTGCCTGTACGTATCACGTACACTCAGTCCGTGATTGTCAGTTGTATGCTTCTCATGTCGGCGGAACGACCCGGTCCCCCCCGTCCGGGCCGTTCCGCCGGTCGCTGAGTTCGCCGTGGCGCCACGTGGGGGGGCGCCCCGGCCCCAGCGATCAGCGGGTCGGCGGACGGCATTTCCCGTGGTGCGGGTCCTCCTGCCGTCCGTCGGCTCGTCATGTCTGTCAGCCCGTTCGCCGTGACGCGGACAGGCACGGCACTTCCCGCGGGAACAGGTGCCCCAGGCGCACCAACGAGCGGGAGAAGGACGCGGGACATGCAGATCGATGTGACCGGACGTACCGCCCTGGTCACCGGTTCCACGCAAGGCATCGGTGCCGCCACCGCCCAGGAGCCGGCGCGTACGGGGGCACGGATGGCGGTCCACGGCCGCGATGAGGCACGGGTACGGGAGGCCACCGCCCGGGTGGGTGAACGGGGACCGGAGGCGGACCTGGTGGCGACGGTCACCGACGAGGGCGCGGAGCGCCCGGCCGAGGCCCTGTCGGACCTCGATGGCCAGGTCAGCAACCTACGCGATGGGGGACGGAGCCAGTACGTCGCCAGTGACTCGGCGGTCGTCATCCCGGCGGAGACGATCCACTACGGCACGACCAAGACCTCCCCGCTCGCGGTCGGCCGCGGCTTCGCCGAGAAGGCGGTCGGTACGGGCGTCACGGTGAACCCCGTTCTCGCCGGTCCCAGGCACACTGGGCGAGTGGAGGGCTTCGTGCACGAGCCCGTCGACCGTTGCCTGCCCTGGGAGGAGGCCCAGCGCGCGTTCACGCGCGAGTACCGGCCGCAGTCCCTGCTGCAACGGCTGATCGAGCCCGACGAGACCGCGCACACGGTCGTCCACCTCAGCTCCGAGCAGGTGTCAGCGACGACCGGTGGCGCGTTGCGCGTCGACGGCGTGTACGTCGACGCCATCGTGCCCTGACACACCCTTTCCGCGGCGGCTGAGCAAGAGGAGTTCTACAGTGCAATCGATCCGTATGGTCCTGCCCGCCATACTGGACAGCGTCTCCCAGGTCGTCTGGGTCGTCGACCACCGGGGGAACATCCTCTACACCAATCCGGCCGGTGTGGCGGCACTCGGCTACGACAACGCCGACGAGCTGGTGGGCCTGTCGAGCCACGAGACCCTGCATCCCTACCGCCCGGACGGCACTCCCTTCCCCGCCGCCGAGTGCTCGATGCTCCGTCCGGCCGTCACGGGGGTGGCGGCGCACGGCAACGACGAGTGGTTCAAGCGGCGGGACGGCTCCTTCTTCCCCGCCTCCTGGTGGGCCGCCCCCATCGATCTTCCGGACGGGCGCGGGGTGGTCTACTCCTTCTTCGACGCCACCGAGAACCGCGAACTGGAGCGGGCCCGGCGGGAACGCGACGCGGCCCGCATCCGGGCGGACGAGTCGCGGGCCGCGCAGCGGCGGATCATGCAGAGCATCGAGTCGGTACGCCGGCAGACGGCCCGCGACCTGCACGACGGCGCGCAGCAACGCCTGGTCAGCCTGCTGATCGGACTGCGTCTGACCCGCGATCTGATACCGGACTCCGCGACCGCGGCCGTCGGCCTCCTCGACCAGGCGATCACCGACGCGCAGACCGCGATCGACGAGCTGCGCGAGCTGGCCTACGGCGTCTACCCCTCGGTGCTCCAGGCCAAGGGTCTGATGGCGGCCGTGACGTCACTGGCCGAGCGCTGCGCGGTGCCGACGACCGTGGAGGGGGAGTACCCGCGCCGGCTGCCCGCCGAAGTCGAGTCGAACGCGTACTTCGTCATCGCCGAGGCACTGACCAACGCGGTGAAGCACGCGGAGGCGTCACACATCCGCATCTCCATCGAACTGAAGGACGCGCTGCGCATCGAAGTGGCCGACGACGGTATCGGCGGGGTACCGAAGAACGCCGTCAGCAGCGGCCTGACCGGCCTCGGGGACCGTGTCGACACCTTCGACGGCGTCCTCGTCATCGACTCGCCGCCGGGCCGGGGGACCTCGGTGCGAGCGGAGATTCCCGTACCGGAATGAGCGGCAAATCGTGGGGATGCCCCTATGGCCTGTCCCTCGCGATCCCGGGCATCCTGATAGACATGTCCGTCAACATCGTGGTCGTCGACGACGACCCTGGGTTCCGTCGCATCGCGAAGACGCTGCTGACGGCGCGCGGTATGCGCGTCGTCGCCGAGTCGGAGGATGGCGCTTCGGCCCTGGCGGCGGTACGTGAACACCGGCCGGACGGCCTTCTGCTGGACTTGCATCTGCCGGATCACGACGGAGTGTCCGTCGCCCGTATGCTGCGTGCGGAGGATCAGCCGCCGCGGATCGTGCTGACCTCCACCGAGCAGTCGTTCTGGTCCGCGGACGAGCTGCGGCAGGCGGGGATCGAGTCCTTCATCGCCAAGGACCGGCTGTTCGACGCGGACCTCAAGGGAATCTTCGGCGCGACGGCCTGAGCCCGCCGCGCCCGGCTCCCACCTACTGCTTGAGGTACCGCAGGACGGCCAGCACCCGCCGGTGCTGGTCCGAGCCGGCCTGGCTGAGGCCGAGCTTCATGAAGATCCCCGTCACATGGCGCTCCACCGCCGGCACGGTAACGACGAGCTTGCGTGCGATGCCGCTGTTGGAGTGGCCCTCGGCCATCAGGGACAGAACCTCCTTCTCCTTCGGCGTCAGCGCCGCGAGCGGGTCCTGCTTGCGTTTGCGCCCGACAAGGGTGGAGATGACATCGGGATCGAGAGCGGACCCGCCGGCGACCACCCGCTCCACGGCGTCGGTCAGGATCTGCGGGCTGGCGACCTTCTCCTTGAGGAGGTATCCCACGCCGCTGGGATCGTCGCCGACCAGGTCCAGGGCGTACGAGGCGTCGAGGAACTGGGAGAGCACGATGACGGCGGTCTCCGGCTGCGCGGCCCGGATCTCCTGCGCCGCCTGCAGACCGTCGGCGTTCAGATTGGGCGGCATCTGGATGTCGGTGATCACGACGTCGGGCCGCTGCTCCTTGGTGACCCGGACGAGGTCCACCGCGTTGTCCACCGCCGCGACCACGGTGATGCCGGCGCTGCGCAGGATGGTCGCGATACCCTCGCGGACGATCGCCTGGTCTTCTCCGAGTACCGCTCGCAGTGGTTCACTCATGACTGCATCCTAGTCCGTGGCCCAAGAAGCCGGTCCATGGTGTGGTGCAGGGAGATGATGCGAGACATGGCAGTCATATGACATCTGCGTCAGTCATGTCCTGCTCCACCCAAATGGTTTTGCCACCGTCCGAGTACCGGGTGCCCCACCGCCGGGCCAGTGCGGCGGCGATCAGCAGGCCCCTGCCGTTCTCGTCCTGGGCCCGGGCGTGCCGGAGGTGCGGCGCCGTCGCGGACCGGTCGGAGACCTCCACCGTCAGGCCGCCGTCCTTGATCAGCCGTACGCACGGCTTCCCTGAGGCGTGCCGGAGCACATTGGTGACGAGCTCGCTCACGATGGTCTCGGTCGCGAAGGCCTGATCGGTCAGCTCCCACCCGGCCAGCCGCTCACGGACCCACCGCCGGCAGGCGGCCACGCCGGCCGGATCCCGCGATCCCGTCCAGGTCGCGACGCAGTCGTCGGCGAGCCGGTGCGTCGCCGCGGTGAGCACCGCCGCGCCCCGATCGCGAGGTCCGCCCATCATCCGGTACACGACGGTGTCGCAGGTGCCCTGGGCGTCGCCCGGTGCGGCGGCCACCGCGTGCCGGAGCCGGGCGGCCGGCTCGCCGCAGGGCGGCTCGCGCAGGAGTGAGGCCGAGTAGAGGGTCAGCACGCTGCCGGGGGCGAGCCGTGTCCGGGCGGTCTCGTAACCGACGCCGCTGCCCAGCGCCGGGCCACGGGGCACCGGCAGCTCGCGCACCGCGCCGTCCGGCGCGGTCACCAGGGGGCCGGGCCAGCCCGCCGAGGCCACGGCGAGGTCGCCGGTGACGGGGTCGTAGACGCAGTACTGGCAGCGGGCCCGCTCGTCGGCGGTCCGGGTGTCCGCAGGGACGCCGGCCGTGTCCGCGAGGCCCAGGCGCGGGACCACGTCGTCCAGGTGGGCGAGCACCTCCTCCGGAGGCAGTTCCAGCCCCGCGAGCGTGGTCACCGCGGTCCGCAGCAGGCCCATGTCCACCGAGGCGTCCAGACCCTGCTGCGGCACCTCGCCGATGACCAGGGCGACGCGGGCGCTGGACAGCGGCAGGACGTCGAACCAGGCGGTCCGGCGGCGTTCCGGCCGCCAGAAGTGCGCCGTGGTCACCGCTGTCACCTCCGGCAGGGACCGTGGCAGCAGCCGCCGTTGCAGCGTCACCGCCGTGGTGTGCTCGCGCGTGAACCTGCGCGCGTTCTCGATGTGCGCCGACGCCTTGGCCATGACCTGCTCGACCAGCGTCAGGTCCTGCGCGTCGAAGGGGACGGGGTGTCTCGGGCCGCGGTAGAAGCACGCCAGGCCCAGTACACGGTCCTGGTGGACCAGCGGGGCGACGATCATGGAGTGGACGCGGGCGGTGCGCAGCGCCCCCGCGCGGGCCGCGTCGTGCATGAGCCAGTCGACGGGCGCTGCGGAGGTATCGACCAGCCGGGCAGTCAGATCACCGAGAACCTGGGTATAGGGCGTGGGGAACAGGAAGTGGCTGGGCTCGCCGACGGCGTACACGCAGTCCAGCCCGCCGGGGCTCTCGAAGGCCGTGCGGCGCAGGGGAGTCGAGGCGTCCAACGGGGCACCGGGCGGCTCCGCCCCGTGCAGAATGCCGTCGACCAGGTCGACCGACACGGCATCGGCGAAGTCCTGGGTGAGAGTGGAGGCCAGCTCCTGGCTGGTGCGCGCCGCGCTGAGCGTCGTACCGATGCGGCGGTGCGCGGCCGACAGCAGTCGCTCCGCGGCGTGCGAACGGGACTCGCCGGTCACGTCGTGGATGAACGTGGCGGCTCCGACGACCGTGCCGCCGTCCCGCAGGCACATGGCGGTGACCCGGTAGACCCGGTGTCCGGCGCCCTTGGTCGGCACGCTGACGAAGCGCTCGGCCACCTGGTCCGGCCCCTGGACGACCTCCCGCAGCAGGCGGCTCGCCGGCAGGCTGCCGTCCAGGTCGGCCACGGGACGGTGCAGCACTTGTGCGGCGGTACGGCCACGGATGCGCAGGGCCGCCGCGTTGCTGCGCAGCACCCTCAACTCCGCGTCGTACAGCTCCATTCCGGCAGCGGCGTGCTCGAAGGCCGAGCGGGTGTACGCGGCCTGGACGCGCGCGAACGCGGCGGTGGGCGCGGTTCCCGCGACGGCGACATGGGTGTGCGACGTGTCACGCCACACGTCGAGTTGGAGCACGGCGGACGCGTCGCAGCCCGCCCGGTCGAGCAGTTCGCCGAAGAAGCGGCGGGCGGACTCGTGCCCGAGATCGTCCGGCCGTCCTCTGCTCCCCGGCCGGACTGATGCGCCTTCCGCGTCGAAGGCGAAGGACTGCTCGTGTGCCATGTCGGGGAGACCTCCTCGGCCGGTCGTCCGGTGGCGTTGTGTCCTGACTTTCGCCCCAAATGTCCGGATAGATGTGACTCCACGGTGACCACCGCGGCGCCGTGGGGCAACCGATTGACCAGAGAGTGAGACAGGGGCGCCCGCACATCGGCACGCCTGCGGCGGATTCCGACGCGATTCACTTGTTCATGCGATGCGGGAACCGGGAAACCGGCCGAATCTTGGAGTCAGGATTCCTACGACGAAGGGTGTGTGTCATGGGTTTTGTGACGGTGGGCCGGGAGAACTCCGAGTCGATCGAGCTGTACTACGAGGATCACGGCAGTGGTCGTCC